>NZ_JBNCLF010000139.1:0-200 GCF_049844535.1 Streptosporangium sp. DT93 | reverse complement strand
ACTTGCATGTGTTAAGCACGCCGCCAGCGTTCGTCCTGAGCCAGGATCAAACTCTCCAAACAATGTCTGAACAGTCCTTACCCAGCTGAAAGCACCCACCACGAACCCTGATGAAGGGCCCGGTGGATGTATCAACCAAAGGAATCCATCCCCCACCACAAGGGTGGTAGGACGGGGTTGTGCTTCATGCACTGGCTTTT
>NZ_JBNCLF010000138.1:0-201 GCF_049844535.1 Streptosporangium sp. DT93 | reverse complement strand
CATCGGCTCCATCAACGGCGAATGAAACGCACGCGACACCCGCAACACCCGACTCCGACGCCCACCACCCACACCCTGCACACCAACACCATCCCCGTCCACGCCGTCCACGCCATCCACGCCATCCAGGCCCTGCAGGCCCTCCACCACCGCAGCCACCCCCGCCGCCTCACCCGACACCACCACCGACCGCCCACCATT
>NZ_JBNCLF010000137.1:0-201 GCF_049844535.1 Streptosporangium sp. DT93 | reverse complement strand
CCCACTGATCCCGAACGACGACACCCCCGCCCGACGCACCCCCTCCCCCCGCTCCCACACCCGCGCCGACGTCAACAGCTCAACAGCACCCTCCGACCAATCCACCTGCGACGACGGCACATCAACGTTCAACGTCTTCGGCATCACCCCATGCCGCATCGCCTCAACCACCTTGATGACCCCCGCCACCCCAGCAGCCGC
>NZ_JBNCLF010000136.1:0-203 GCF_049844535.1 Streptosporangium sp. DT93 | reverse complement strand
GGCCGGGTGAGGCGGTGCCGCTGGAGCAGCGGGCGCTGGCCATCACCGAGGCCGCCTATGGCCCCGATCACCCCAGCGTTGCCATTCGGCTGGGTAACCTCGCGAGCAGCTTTCGGGATCTGGGTTGGCCGGGTGAGGCGGTGCCGCTGGAGCAGCGGGCGCTGGCCATCACCGAGGCCGCCTATGGCCCCGATCACCCCAGC
>NZ_JBNCLF010000135.1:0-203 GCF_049844535.1 Streptosporangium sp. DT93 | reverse complement strand
TCCTACCTCGTCGCCAACACCGGCAACACCACCCTGACCGGCGTGGCCGTGACCACCACCGTCTTCACCGGCACCGGCACCCCCACCGCCATCAATTGCCCCGTCACGACCCTGGCCCCGCAGGCGTCGACGACCTGCACGAACACCTACGTCACCACCCAGGCCGACATCAACGCCGGAAGCATCGTCAACACCGCGACGGC
>NZ_JBNCLF010000134.1:0-205 GCF_049844535.1 Streptosporangium sp. DT93 | reverse complement strand
GCGACCCGGCCGGGATCGTGTCCGGCGGTGACCTGATGCAACAGACCCGAAGCACGAACCACACCAGCGACGACGGTATGCACCGCTACGCTCCTCCCTCTCATGGCGCGACGGCCGTTGGGTTCCACGCATGGAGCACCTGGTGGCGTTCGGTGGTCGACATGATGTCGATGTCGTCGGCGATGGTGCCCGGTGCGGCCAGGCC
>NZ_JBNCLF010000133.1:0-211 GCF_049844535.1 Streptosporangium sp. DT93 | reverse complement strand
CGCCCCGCCTGAGCACGCACCGCCCCCACCGAACGCCCCGACACCACCCAAGGAACCACCACCCCCACCGAATCCACAGAAACCTGTACCGGCTCCACCGGCTCCACCGGCTCCTCCTGGGGAGCCTCCTCCAGGATCACATGCGCGTTCGTCCCACTGATCCCGAACGACGACACCCCCGCCCGACGCACACCCTCCCCCCGCTCCCACA
>NZ_JBNCLF010000132.1:0-212 GCF_049844535.1 Streptosporangium sp. DT93 | reverse complement strand
AACACCCCCACACCCTCACCCCAACCCGTCCCATCAGCCGCATCCGCGAACGACTTACACCGCCCGTCCGGAGCCAGCCCACCCTGGGCACTGAAGTCGAGGAACGTGTCGAGGGTGGCCATGACCGTGACGCCGCCGGCCAACGCCAGATCACACTCACCCGACCGCAACGCCTGCACCGCCAGATGCAACGCCACCAACGACGACGAACA
>NZ_JBNCLF010000131.1:0-213 GCF_049844535.1 Streptosporangium sp. DT93 | reverse complement strand
GCACCGCCCCCACACTCTTCCCCGACAACGGCCACACCACCGGCACACCCACCGAAGCCTCAACCGACCCCACAGAAGCCTGCACCAACTCCACCGGCTCCACCGGTCCCAGCACCGAAACCACCGGCTCCTCCAGCGGAGCCTCCTCCACGATCACATGCGCATTCGTCCCACTGATCCCGAACGACGACACCCCCGCCCGACGCACCCCCT
>NZ_JBNCLF010000130.1:0-214 GCF_049844535.1 Streptosporangium sp. DT93 | reverse complement strand
CAGGCAAGCCGGTCTGACAGACGATCGGCCCCGCATGAGGGTCAAACAGACAGCAAGCCCGCCTCAGCGGGCCCGCCTTGATGTCCGTTTCCTCAGGACCCAACAGTGTGTTCAACCAGGACGATCCCCAGCGCCGGCGTTCCCACTCCTTCCTCACGGAAGGCGGTACTAGCAGGTTCCGGCCGATCAGGCCCGGTTGAGTAGCCAGTGCTCC
>NZ_JBNCLF010000129.1:0-214 GCF_049844535.1 Streptosporangium sp. DT93 | reverse complement strand
CGTGGAAGCGGAAGGCGACCCGGCCGGGATCGTGTCCGGCGGTGACCTGATGCAACAGACCCGAAGCACGAACCACATCAGCGACGACGGCGTGACCCTCATCTCGTGGCGCGACGGCCGTTGAGCTCCACGTGTGAAGCACCTGGTGGCGTTCGGTGGTCGACATGATGTCGATGTCGTCGGCGATGGTGCCCGGTGCGGCCAGGCCGGCGGC
>NZ_JBNCLF010000128.1:0-215 GCF_049844535.1 Streptosporangium sp. DT93 | reverse complement strand
CCCTCCAACAGTCCAACCAATTTCGCCTACCCGACTCTCACGGTCTACGGCGCAACTTCCCAGAAGCTTCGACTATCGGATGGATTTCTTACTGTTCACGGTCTCGGCAGAAACCGTAAGAGGGTCCCACAACCCCGTAAACGCAACGCCTGCCGGCTATCACACGCCTACGGTTTAGCCTGATCCGCTTTCGCTCACCACTACTCACGGAATCA
>NZ_JBNCLF010000127.1:0-215 GCF_049844535.1 Streptosporangium sp. DT93 | reverse complement strand
GCACCGCCCCCACACTCTTCCCCGACAACGGCCACACCACCGGCACACCCACCGAAGCCTCAACCGACCCCACAGAAACCTGCACCGAACCCGCCACCAGAGCCGAACCCGAACCCGCCACCGAACCCGAACCCGCCACCGGAGCCGGAGCCGGAGCAGGAGCCGACTCCACCACCGGCTCCTCCAACGGAGCCTCCTCCACAATCACATGCGCA
>NZ_JBNCLF010000126.1:0-217 GCF_049844535.1 Streptosporangium sp. DT93 | reverse complement strand
ATCATCTGCACAAGGTCACCACGCGTCTCGTCCGTGAGAACCAAACGGTCGTGATCGAAGACCTCACCGTGCGCAACTTGGTCAGGAACCACACCCTGGCCCGTGCCATCAGCGACGCCTCGTGGCGTCAGATGCGCACGATGCTGGAGTACAAGGCGCAGTGGTACGGGCGGGAGCTGCTGGTGGTGGACCGCTGGTTTCCCTCCTCGAAGCTGTG
>NZ_JBNCLF010000125.1:0-219 GCF_049844535.1 Streptosporangium sp. DT93 | reverse complement strand
GGGCAGGTCGGGCTGGAGGTGGTCAGCGTCGACTCCACGATCGTGCGGGCGCATCAGGAGTCGGCCGGGCTGGCGGTCGCCGGAGAGACCCTGGATGCGCTGGAGCAGGCGCTGACCGAGGAAAAGGGGGCTCCGCTGCCGCAGCAGCCGCCGGTGTTGCGGGTGATGCGCCGCAGGTCACACCCGACGCGGCCAGCGCGGGCCACGCGGACGCGTCGT
>NZ_JBNCLF010000124.1:0-219 GCF_049844535.1 Streptosporangium sp. DT93 | reverse complement strand
CATCGGCTCCATCAACGGCGAATGAAACGCACGCGACACCCGCAACACCCGACTCCGACGCCCACCACCCACACCCTCCACCCCAACACCAGCACCATCCACCCCAGCACCAACCGCCCCAACACCATCCCCATCCGCCCCGTCCAGGCCCTGCAGGCCCTCCACCACCCCACCCACCCCCCCCGCCTCACCCGACACCACCACCGACCGCCCACCATT
>NZ_JBNCLF010000123.1:0-220 GCF_049844535.1 Streptosporangium sp. DT93 | reverse complement strand
CCCCCACCCCTCCAACAACCGAAACAACGCCACCTCAAAAGCAAACAACCCCGGCTGAGCCCACCCCGTCTCCCCCAACCTCCCCTCCCCCAGCACACCCTCCTGCTGCACACCCTCCTGCTGCACACCCTCCTGCACATCCCCACCACCGAACACCACCTCCCGCAACACCTCACCCACACCCACACCCGAGGTCACGCCCGCACCCGCACCCGCACCC
>NZ_JBNCLF010000122.1:0-224 GCF_049844535.1 Streptosporangium sp. DT93 | reverse complement strand
GCACCCCTGATCGCAGGCGCACGGCTGGTCATGGCACCACCGATCTCCTACACCCCCACCGACATCGCCACCTGGGTCGCCGAGCACGACATCACCGTGCTGCACGTCACGGCATCGTTGTTCGCCCTCCTGGTGGATCACGAGCCGCAGTTGTTCGACCGTCTGCGGCGGTTCCTCACCGGCAGCGAGACCGTCTCCCCCCGCCACGCGGCGCTGATCCTGCA
>NZ_JBNCLF010000121.1:0-228 GCF_049844535.1 Streptosporangium sp. DT93 | reverse complement strand
TCGATTGGCGGGCGGTCTTCCCGGGGGCTCGGCGGGTGGATCTGCCGACGTACGCCTTCCAGCACCAGCGCTACTGGTTGGTCGAATCGGCGGGCGAGGACGCCGCCTCGCTGGGACTGGGTGCGGCTGAGCACCCGCTTCTCGGCGGGGTCGTCCCCTCACCCGAGTCGGATGGGGTGGTGTTCACGGGGAGGTTGTCGGTTCAGGCGCAGCCGTGGCTGGCGGATC
>NZ_JBNCLF010000120.1:0-229 GCF_049844535.1 Streptosporangium sp. DT93 | reverse complement strand
GTCAGGGTGGTGTTGCCGGTGTTGAGGACGAGGTAGGAGTAGGTGATGGTCCGTCCGGCGGCGGCGACCGTGGTCGGCGAGGCGGTCTTGAGCAGGGCCAGCGCCGGGGCGGCGGTGGCGATGACCGTGGCGGTGGAGGCCGCGGAGGTGATGGCGGGTCCCGACGGCGGGGTGCCCGACGCCGTCGCGGTGTTGACGATGCTTCCGGCGTTGATGTCGGCCTGGGTGG
>NZ_JBNCLF010000119.1:0-230 GCF_049844535.1 Streptosporangium sp. DT93 | reverse complement strand
GCCCGGTGACGACCCTGGCCCCGCAGGCGTCGACCACCTGCACGAACACCTACGTCACCACCCAGGCCGACATCAACGCCGGGACCATCACCAACACGGCGACCGTCTCGGGCACGCCACCTGTCGGACCCGCCGTCACCTCTCCTTCGTCGGCCGCGACGGTCACCGCCGTCGCCGCTCCCGCGCTGGCCGTGCTGAAGACCGCCTTCCCGATCGCCGCCACCCAGGCG
>NZ_JBNCLF010000118.1:0-231 GCF_049844535.1 Streptosporangium sp. DT93 | reverse complement strand
TCCTACCTCGTCGCCAACACCGGCAACACCACCCTGACCGGCGTGGCCGTGACCACCACCGTCTTCACCGGCACCGGAACACCCACCGCCATCAATTGCCCCGTCACGACCCTGGCCCCGCAGAACTCCACCACTTGCACCAACACCTACACCGCCACCCAGGCCGACATCAACACCGGAAGCATCGTCAACACCGCCACCGCCACCGGCACACCACCCACCGGACCCGCC
>NZ_JBNCLF010000117.1:0-236 GCF_049844535.1 Streptosporangium sp. DT93 | reverse complement strand
AACCGGGTGTTTCCCCTTCGCCATAACCGCCGTAACCCTATGAAACACACAAACAATGTTTGCTGTCTCAGAATTGCATAGTGGACGCGAGCAATACCTTGGTCTGGCGCTGCTCCGGACCCGGCGAAGGGACAGAGCGCTGCACAGACCAAGCCATGTTGCTTTGTGGTCAAGTCCTCGGCCTATTAGTACTGGTCAGCTCCACACATTACTGCGCTTCCACTTCCAGCCTATCA
>NZ_JBNCLF010000116.1:0-236 GCF_049844535.1 Streptosporangium sp. DT93 | reverse complement strand
GCCCCAGCGCCTCCATCAACCCCGACGCCTCACCCCGATCCCTGCGCTGCATCGCCACCACCACCGACCGCTCCACCGCAGCCGCAGCCGGACCTGTCACCGCACTCGCTACCGGCTCCACCCCTGCCGCGCTCGCCGCCACCCCAGCCCGGCCCGCCTCCGCTGCCCCGCCGGCTGCTTCCGCGGCGATCTCCTCCAACACCTGGCCCACCATCGCCGACAACACCCCATCCGGC
>NZ_JBNCLF010000115.1:0-240 GCF_049844535.1 Streptosporangium sp. DT93 | reverse complement strand
GCCCTGCCGCCGACGCCCACCCCGACCCCGACCACCACCCCCCCCCCCCCCCCCCCCCCCCCCCCCACCCCCCCCCCCCCCCCCCCCCCGCCCCCCCCCCCCGCCCCCCCCCCCCCCCCCCCCCCCCCCCCCCCCCCCCCCCCCCCCCCCCCCCCCCCGCGACCGACCCCGGCCCCCCCCGCCGCCCACGGAACCCCGTGCCCGGGACACCCCCGCCCGGCGACCCCGCCGGACCCGGGA
>NZ_JBNCLF010000114.1:0-240 GCF_049844535.1 Streptosporangium sp. DT93 | reverse complement strand
ACGAACACGCCGTGTCCACCGTCAACGCCGGCCCCCGCACCCCCAGCACATACGCGATCCGCCCCGACGCCACACTGGACTCGTTGCCGGCCAGCAGCATGCCCTCCAGGTCCTCGGGGGCGGTCCGCAGGCGGGCGGCGTAGTCGTCGTACATCGCGCCGATGAAGACGCCGGTGTCGCTCTCCCTCAGCGACAGCGGGTCGATGCCCGCCCGCTCCAGCGCCTCCCACGCCACCTGCA
>NZ_JBNCLF010000113.1:0-243 GCF_049844535.1 Streptosporangium sp. DT93 | reverse complement strand
TGTGATGGACCACCAGCACGATCGCGTGCTCCTGCGGCCCCAGCCGGGCCAGCGCCGCACGAAACAGCGGCCCGGCCGCCAGATCGAACGGCCGGTGCGCCTGACCGGCCGCCCACCGCTCGACCACCTCACCATCGAGCTCGGCCATCGGCAGCGAGAACGCCGTCGGTGGAGGGTCGATCACCTGCCGCGGCAGACCGTCCACCTCGACGAACCTGGTACGCAACGCCTCATGCCGCTCCA
>NZ_JBNCLF010000112.1:0-243 GCF_049844535.1 Streptosporangium sp. DT93 | reverse complement strand
GCCAACCGCCCCGCCTGCTCCCGCACCGCCCCCACACTCTTCCCCGACAACGGCCACACCACCGGCACACCCACCGACGCCTCAACCGACCCCCCAGAAGCCTGCACCAGAGCCGAAGCCGAAGCCGATCCCGCCACCGAACCCGAACCCGAACCCGCCACCGGAGCCGGAGCCGGAGCCGGAGCAGGAGCCGACTCCACCACCGGCTCCTCCAACGGAGCCTCCTCCACAATCACATGCGCA
>NZ_JBNCLF010000111.1:0-251 GCF_049844535.1 Streptosporangium sp. DT93 | reverse complement strand
TTCTCACGGACGAGACGCGTGGTGACCTTGTGCAGATGATCACGCCTGCGGTCGGCGATGCGGGCATGCACCCGCGCCACCTTGAGCGTGGCCTTGGCCCGGTTGGCCGACCCCTTCTCCTTACGGGCCAGGCGCCGCTGAGCCTTGGCCAGTTTCTTGCGGTCGGCCCGCTCGTGCCGAGGGTTGACGATCTTCTCCCCGGTGGAGAGCGTCGCCAGCGCCGTGATCCCCGCGTCCACGCCCACCGTGGC
>NZ_JBNCLF010000110.1:0-255 GCF_049844535.1 Streptosporangium sp. DT93 | reverse complement strand
GCATGAACGCCACCAGCAGGTTCTTGCCCAGCGCCATCTCACCGCTGTCGGTGCACGGCCCGTCGGCCACGACCTGGCCGGCCTCGACGCGGTCGCCCTCGGCCACGATCGGCTTCTGGTTGAAGCAGGTGCCCTGGTTGGAGCGCCCGAACTTCGCCACCCGATAGGTCGTCCGCGAGCCGTCGTCGTTCATGACCGTGACGTAGTCGGCGGAGACCTCCTCCACCACGCCCGCCTTCTCGGCGGTGATCACGT
>NZ_JBNCLF010000109.1:0-257 GCF_049844535.1 Streptosporangium sp. DT93 | reverse complement strand
AGCCAGGAGCGCAGCGAGTCGAAGACGAAGAAGCCCGGCCCCTGGGAGGTGGCCTGCGCCCAGTTGCGGCCCCAGCCCAGCGGCGAGGCGAACCAGCCGGTCCAGGAGGCGACGTAGGTCACGACGGGCAGCAGGCCCAGTGACAGGACCGCCCCGCCCAGATCCCTGTGCATCGTGCCCGCGTAGGGTCTGCGCAGGCCGACGGCGCGGCGGGCCCCGGCGTCCCAGGCCAGCGACAGGACGGCGAAGGCGATCAG
>NZ_JBNCLF010000108.1:0-260 GCF_049844535.1 Streptosporangium sp. DT93 | reverse complement strand
CCGAACGACGACACCCCCGCCCGACGCACACCCTCCCCCCGCTCCCACACCCGCGCCGACGTCAACAACTCAACGGCACCCTCCGACCAGTCCACCTGCGACGAGGGCGCGTCCACGTGCAACGTCTGCGGCATCACCCCATGCCGCATCGCCATCACCATCTTGATCACGGCGGCTCCGCCCGCAGCGGCCTGCGTGTGCCCCATGTTCGACTTGATCGACCCCAACCACAACGGCCGACCCCGCTCCCGGCCCTGACC
>NZ_JBNCLF010000107.1:0-261 GCF_049844535.1 Streptosporangium sp. DT93 | reverse complement strand
GTCGGCCCCGGCAACGGTAACAAGCTGGGCGAGCCCGAGGTCGAGCACGTCACCCTGTCCGAGTACAAGGACTACAACGGCAAGGGCAGCAAGGCCATCGACAAGGCCGGCAACTTCACCATCACGCACCACTACGTGCAGCTGTGGCTCAAGCCCGGCACCGCGAAGAAGTACTTCAAGGCGACCTTCTACGTCCTCGAGGGCTTCATCAAGGACGTCGGCAAGCTCGGCGACAACGTTGGTGGCCAGGGCTTCACCTGG
>NZ_JBNCLF010000106.1:0-263 GCF_049844535.1 Streptosporangium sp. DT93 | reverse complement strand
ATCGGGCACATCCGGCCGTAGTGGGAGGGGTGCACGTCGCGGACCTCGAAGCCGGCCCGCTCACGCGACAGACCACCCGGGCCCAGCGCGTTGAGGCGCCGCTTCTGCGTCAGGCCGGCCAGCGGATTGGTCTGGTCCATGAACTGCGACAGCTGCGAGGTGCCGAAGAACTCCTTGGTCGACGCCACGACCGGGCGGATGTTGATCAGGGTCTGCGGCGTGATCGCCTCGACGTCCTGGGTCGTCATCCGCTCGCGGACCAC
>NZ_JBNCLF010000105.1:0-265 GCF_049844535.1 Streptosporangium sp. DT93 | reverse complement strand
CTTTAAGATACGCTATTGGAGCTGGAATTACCGCGCCTGCTGGCACCCGACTTGCCCTCCAATGGATCCTCGTTAAAGGATTTAACGTGGACTCATTCCAATTACAGGGCCTCGAAAGAGGCGTGGATTGTTATTTGTCGTCACTACCTCCCCGGGTCGGGAGTGGGTAATTTGCGCGCCTGCTGCGTTCCTTGGATGTGGTAGCCGTTTCTCAGGCTCCCTCTCCGGAATCGAACCCTGATTCCCCGTCACCCGTGGTCACCAT
>NZ_JBNCLF010000104.1:0-267 GCF_049844535.1 Streptosporangium sp. DT93 | reverse complement strand
GCCTCGGTGATGGCCAGCGCCCGCTGCTCCAGCGGCACCGCCTCACCCGGCCGACCCAGAGCATGAAAGCTGCTCGCGAGGTTACCCAACAAGGTGGCGACGGCGGGGTGATCAGGGCCATAGGCGGCCTCGGTGATGGCCAGCGCCCGCTGCTCCAGCGGCACCGCCTCACCCGGCCGACCCAGAGCCCGAAAGCTGCTCGCGAGGTTACCCAGCCCGATGGCGACGCTGGGGTGATCAGGGCCATAGGCGGCCTCGGTGATGGCC
>NZ_JBNCLF010000103.1:0-278 GCF_049844535.1 Streptosporangium sp. DT93 | reverse complement strand
GGCGGTTTGTTGAGGTGGGGCCGGATGGGGTGTTGTCGGCGATGGTGGGCCAGGTGTTGGAGGAGATCGCCGAGGAAGCGGCCGGCGGGGCAGCGGTAGCGGCCGCTCCGGTAGTGGCCGGCTCGGTAGCGGAGGCGCGGTCGGCAACAGAAGCGAGCCCGGCAACGAGCCCGGCAGCGAGCCCGGCAGCGAGTTCGGCAACGAGTTCGGCAGGAGCGGCGGAGTCGGCAGGAGTAGCGAACCTGGTGGGGGAGGCGAACCGGGTGGCGGTGGGGCCG
>NZ_JBNCLF010000102.1:0-284 GCF_049844535.1 Streptosporangium sp. DT93 | reverse complement strand
GGCAGGGGACCTGCGGGCAGGGTCTCACGCGTATAAGGGCCGCAGACGGAGAAGGTGGTGGTCTCGGTGGGTCCCCAACAGTTGACCAGTTCCAGGTGCGGATATCGCTGCAGGATGAGGGCGGTGTGGCGGGGGGAGACGGTCTCGCTGCCGGTGAGGAACCGGCGTAGACGGTCGAACAACTGTGGTTCGTGGTCGACCAGGAGAGTGAACAGGGAGGCGGTCGCGTGCAGCACGGTGATGTCGTGTTCGGCGACCCAGGCGGCGATGTCGGCGGGCGTGTA
>NZ_JBNCLF010000101.1:0-291 GCF_049844535.1 Streptosporangium sp. DT93 | reverse complement strand
CCCTTCGGCCTGATCGTCGACGCCCTGCAACCCGAACGCGTCACCGGACGCAACCCCCTGTTCCAAATCAGCCTCACATTGCAGCCGGCCAGTTCCCAAGCTGATCTGACACTCGGCGATGCGGCAGCCGAACCCTTGGCCGCGACGAATCAGTTCGCCCGGTTCGACGTCGGGATGGAACTGATGGACGCTCCGGATGGCCTGTGGGTGTCAGTGGAGTACTCCACCGAGTTGTTCGACGCCGACCGCATCGAACGCCTCCTCGACCACTACACCGCCGTCCTCGCCGCC
>NZ_JBNCLF010000100.1:0-294 GCF_049844535.1 Streptosporangium sp. DT93 | reverse complement strand
ACCGGACCGGCCGTCACCTCCGACCCGTCCACCGCCACCGTCACCGCCGTCGCCGCCCCCGCACTGGCGCTGCTCAAGACCGCCTCGCCGAACACCGCGACCGCCGCCGGACAGGCCATCACCTACTCCTACCTGGTCACCAACACCGGCAACACCACCCTGACCGGCGTGGCCGCGACCACCACCGCCTTCACCGGCACCGGCACCCCCACCGCCATCACCTGCCCGGTCACCACCCTCGCCCCGCAAGCCTCGACCACCTGCACCAACGGCTACGTCATCACCCAGGCCGAC
>NZ_JBNCLF010000099.1:0-298 GCF_049844535.1 Streptosporangium sp. DT93 | reverse complement strand
CATTCGTCCCACTGATCCCGAACGACGACACCCCCGCCCGACGCACCCCCTCCCCCCGCTCCCACACCCGCGCCGACCCCAGCAACTCCACCGCACCCATCGACCAATCCACCTGCGACGACGGCGCATCCACATGCAACGTCTTCGGCATCACCCCGTGCCGCATCGCCTCAACCACCTTGATGATCCCCGCCACCCCAGCAGCCGCCTGCGTGTGCCCGATGTTCGACTTGATCGACCCCAACCACAACGGCCGACCCCGCTCCCGGCCCTGACCATACGTCGCCAGCAACGCCTG
>NZ_JBNCLF010000098.1:0-298 GCF_049844535.1 Streptosporangium sp. DT93 | reverse complement strand
GGGCGCAGGCCACCTCCCAGGGGCCGGGCTTCTTCGTCTTCGACTCGCTGCGCTCCTGGCTGAGCTACCACGTCCAGCTCCTGAACTTCCACACCGGGCTGGCGGAGAAGCACCCCTACCAGTCCGACCCGTGGACCTGGCCGCTCCTGGCCCGGCCCGTGGCGTTCCACTACCAGACGCCCAAGGGCCGGTGCGGCCCCGGTGACTGCGCCGAGGCGGTGCTCGGCGTCGGCACCCCGGTCATCTGGTACGCCGGTCTGGCCGCCCTCATCGCCATGATCGCCTGGTACGTCGCCAC
>NZ_JBNCLF010000097.1:0-299 GCF_049844535.1 Streptosporangium sp. DT93 | reverse complement strand
ACCTACGCCCACCTGGTCACCAACACCGGCAACACCACCCTGACCGGGGTGGTCGTGACCACCACCGCCTTCACCGGCACCGGCACGCCGACCGCCATCACCTGCCCGGTCACCACCCTGGCCCCGCAGGACTCGACCGTCTGCGCAAGCACCTACGTCACCACCCAGGCCGACATCGACACCGGAACCATCGTCAACACCGCCACCGCCACCGGCACACCACCCACCGGACCGGCCGTCACCTCCGACCCGTCCACCGCCACCGTCACCGCCGTCGCCGCCCCCGCACTGGCGCTGCT
>NZ_JBNCLF010000096.1:0-304 GCF_049844535.1 Streptosporangium sp. DT93 | reverse complement strand
GCCGATACAAGATCAACAAGAAGCTGGGTGTCGACGCCGAGATCACCCAGGGCACGCTCACCGAGGACGACATCGTCACCGCCGTCGAGTACATCGTGCGCCTTCACGCGGGCGCGGACTCGATGCCGGGCCCCGCGGGCGAGGTGATCGTGGAGGTCGACGACATCGACCACTTCGGCAACCGCCGCCTGCGCAGTGTCGGGGAGCTCATCCAGAACCAGGTCCGTCTTGGCCTGGCCCGCATGGAGCGGGTGGTCCGCGAGCGGATGACGACCCAGGACGTCGAGGCGATCACGCCGCAGAC
>NZ_JBNCLF010000095.1:0-305 GCF_049844535.1 Streptosporangium sp. DT93 | reverse complement strand
GACGGGTGACCTGGCGGTCGGGGCGAGCGCGACGATCGCCTACACGGTCACCGTGCGCGACCCCGACCCCGGGGACACGCTGATGGTCAGCAGGCTGGTGTCGAGCACGCCCGGCAGCACCTGCCCGTCCGGTGGCACCGCCACCGCGTGCTCCGTGACCGTGACCGTCCTCGTGCCGCGGCTGACCATCCGCAAGACGGCGAACGTCACCGTGACGGCGCCTGGATCCACGGTCGGTTACACGGTCACCGTCGTCAACTCCGGGCAGGCGCCCTACACGGGGGCGACGTTCACCGATCCGCTCG
>NZ_JBNCLF010000094.1:0-308 GCF_049844535.1 Streptosporangium sp. DT93 | reverse complement strand
CGGCCCCACCGCCACCCGGTTCGCCTCCCCCACCAGGTTCGCTACTCCTGCCGACTCCGCCGCTCCTGCCGAACTCGCTGCCGAACTCGCTGCCGGGCTCGCTGCCGGGCTCGCTGCCGGGCTCGCTTCTGTTGCCGACCGCGCCTCCGCTACCGAGCCGGCCACTACCGGAGCGGCCGCTACCGGGGCGACCACTACCGGAGCGGCCGCTACCGCTGCCCCGTCGGCTGTTTCCTCGGCGATCTCCTCCAACACCTGGCCCACCATCGCCGACAACACCCCATCCGGCCCCACCTCAACAAACCGCC
>NZ_JBNCLF010000093.1:0-309 GCF_049844535.1 Streptosporangium sp. DT93 | reverse complement strand
CGACATCGACGCCGGATCCATCGTCAACACCGCCACCACCACCGGCACACCACCCACCGGACCGGCCGTCACCTCCGGCCCGTCCACCGCCACCGTCACCGCCGCACCCACACCCAACCTCGCCCTGCTCAAGACCGCCTCACCGGCCACGCTGACCGCCGCCGGACGGACCGTGACCTACTCCTACCTGCTGGTCAACACCGGCAACACCACCCTCACCGGCCTGACCGTCACCGACATCGCCTTCTCCGGCACCGGCACACCGCCCGTGATCACCTGCCCGGTCACCACCCTCGCCCCCCAGGACCT
>NZ_JBNCLF010000092.1:0-319 GCF_049844535.1 Streptosporangium sp. DT93 | reverse complement strand
GTAGTCCTTGTACTCGGACAGGGTGACGTGCTCGACCTCGGGCTCGCCCAGCTTGTTACCGTTGCCGGGGCCGACCTGAGCGGCCTTGTAGACACCCTCGCTGACCTCGACGCGCTCAAGAACGGCGCCGGGGTGGTTCGGGCCGACAACGTCGGCCTGGGTGTTCTTGCCCTCGGACCAGCAGGCGCCCAGGTTCAGGACGCACTTCTTGTACTCCTCCTTGGAGATCTCCTGCTGCTTGACTTCCTTACGACCGGTGAACTTGTCGTAGTCGGCCTTGGAGACTTCCTTGGCGGTGCCGCCACCGATCTGGACACCG
>NZ_JBNCLF010000091.1:0-322 GCF_049844535.1 Streptosporangium sp. DT93 | reverse complement strand
CCGCACCTGCTCATCGCCCAGCTCGCGGTGATGAAAAGCGGAGCCGCCTGGATGCCTCTGGACCCCCAGCACCCACCAGCCCGCCTGGCCTTCCAACTCCACGACACCGCAGCACCGCTCCTGCTGACCACCACCGACCTGACCGGTACGGTCACCGACACCGCCCCTGACATCGCCACCTGGGTTTTGGACGACCCATCACACCAAACCCGGCTGGCCGACCACCCCCACACCACACCGGATGCCGACATCCGACCAGACGACGCCGCCTACCTGATCTACACCTCCGGCTCCACCGGCACCCCCAAAGGCGTCCTCGTCT
>NZ_JBNCLF010000090.1:0-329 GCF_049844535.1 Streptosporangium sp. DT93 | reverse complement strand
TTCGACGCCCCATCCTGATTCACCGCCGAACCCCGAACCACCGCCAACACCCGATGACCACGACGACGAGCATCCGACAACCGCTCCACCACGAGCACACCCACGCCCTCACCCAAGGCCGTACCGTCTGCGGCATCGGCGAACGACTTGCACCTGCCGTTCCGAGCCAGGCCGCCCTGGCCGCTGAAGTAGACGAACGTGTCCGGGCTGCCCATGACCGTGACGCCGCCGGCGAGCGCGAGCGTGCACTCCCCCGACCGCAACGCCTGCACCGCCAGATGCAACGCCACCAACGACGACGAACACGCCGTGTCCACCGTGACCGCCGG
>NZ_JBNCLF010000089.1:0-347 GCF_049844535.1 Streptosporangium sp. DT93 | reverse complement strand
GGCACCGGCACACCGCCCGTGATCACCTGCCCGGTCACCACCCTCGCCCCCCAGGACCTGACCACCTGCACCAGCACGTATCTCGTCACCCAGGCCGACGTCGACACCGGAACCATCGTCAACACCGCCACCGCCACCGCCACCCCACCCACCGGACCCGCCATCACCTCCCCGTCGTCGACCTCCACGGTCACCATCCCACCCGCTCCCACCCTGGCCCTACTCAAGACCGCGACACCGGTCGCCGTCACCACCACCGGCCAGACCGTCACCTACGCCCACCTGGTCACCAACACCGGCAACACCACCCTGACCGGGGTGGTCGTGACCACCACCGCCTTCACCGG
>NZ_JBNCLF010000088.1:0-351 GCF_049844535.1 Streptosporangium sp. DT93 | reverse complement strand
GGCGATTGGGACGAAGTCGTAACAAGGTAGCCGTACCGGAAGGTGCGGCTGGATCACCTCCTTTCTAAGGAGCACCGACTCTACCTCCTCGGCCCTGGTGGTCGAAGGTAGAGTCCACGTCACGGTCAGGGACGCCTGTTTCCTGCGTGACACGCTCATTAGTGGAGCACTGGCTACTCGGTTCGGCGATCTTCGCTGACCGATCAGTACCGCCTGGTCGTCCTTCACGGGGTGATCGGGAGTGGGAACGTCGTGTCAGGGGGGTGGCTGGAGCGAACACACTGTTGGGTCCTGAGGAAACGGACATCAGAGCGGGCCCGCTGAGGCGGGCTTGCTGTCTGTTTGACCCTC
>NZ_JBNCLF010000087.1:0-352 GCF_049844535.1 Streptosporangium sp. DT93 | reverse complement strand
GCGGCTGGGACATCTCCGGCATCGAGGAGGCCTGGGCCGAACGCCTGCGCGACAAGGGCTTCGCCGAGGTCGACCCGCGCACCAACATGGCGACCCCGGTCTTCGACGGCGCCAACGAGGAAGAGATCATCGGCCTGCTCGACAACACCCTGCGCAACAGGGACGGCGGGCGCATGGTCGGCGCGAACGGAAAGGCCCGGCTGTTCGACGGGCGTTCCGGCGAGCCGTTCCCGCACCCGATCTCGGTCGGCTACATCTACATCCTGAAGCTGCTCCACCTGGTCGACGACAAGATCCACGCGCGGTCGACCGGCCCGTACTCGATGATCACCCAGCAGCCGCTCGGCGGTAA
>NZ_JBNCLF010000086.1:0-360 GCF_049844535.1 Streptosporangium sp. DT93 | reverse complement strand
GAACACACCCTCACCGGCCACCCCGCCATCCGCCAATGCGCCGTCATCCTGCGCGACGACACCTACCTCGCCGCCTACATCGTCGGCGACACCGACCCGGGCGAACTGCGCCAGCATCTCGCCAAGCAGCTCCCGACCTACATGGTACCCACCGTGTTCGTGACGCTTCCCGAGCTGCCACTGACCCCCAACGGCAAGCTCGACACCGCAGCGCTCCCGGACCCGGCACCACGCACCGGCGAACACCTTCCGCCTCGCACCGACACCGAACGCTGGCTCGCTACGACCTGGCAGGAACTACTGGGAGTGGAACAGGTCGGCGCCGACGACAACTTCTTCACCCTCGGCGGCAACTCCCTG
>NZ_JBNCLF010000085.1:0-372 GCF_049844535.1 Streptosporangium sp. DT93 | reverse complement strand
CAGGCAAGCCGGTCTGACAGACGATCGGCCCCGCATGAGGGTCAAACAGACAGCAAGCCCGCCTCAGCGGGCCCGCCCAGTGTCCGTTTCCTCAGGACCCAACAGTGTGTTCGCCCCGACCACCCCCCTGACACGACGTTCCCACTCCCCCGGCCGAAGCCCGAGGCGGTACTGATCGGTCAGCGAAGATCGCCGAACCGAGTAGCCAGTGCTCCACTAATGAGCGTGCCGAGCGTGAGACGTTCGCTCACGAACACGACGTGGACCCTCCAGTGATCCGAAGACCACGTGAAGAGCCGGTGCTCCTTAGAAAGGAGGTGATCCAGCCGCACCTTCCGGTACGGCTACCTTGTTACGACTTCGTCCCAATCG
>NZ_JBNCLF010000084.1:0-391 GCF_049844535.1 Streptosporangium sp. DT93 | reverse complement strand
CTCGTCGTCCCCCAGCAGCGACACGTCCCGGTACGACGCCTCCGGGCCGGCCACCATCGCCTCGAACACCCGCAGGTGGTAGTCCCGCAGCAACACGACCTGTTCCGCGGCCAGTTCCCGGGCGTCGTACTCCATTCCGAGGCGCAGACCGCTCGCGCCGGGTTCGCGGCTGATCGACACTCCCAGCGGGAAGTTGGTCCGCGCGACGCCGGGTACGTCCATGTCAGGACCGGTGGGGGCGAGCGCGCCGTCGTCGGCCAGCCTGCCGAACTGGTGGAAGTTGTTGTAGTCGAAGTTCACCTCGAACAGCGCACCGCCGCCGAGCCTGCGCTGCAGCGCCGACAGCGGGTAGCGCCGGTGCGGCAGCAGCTCACGCTCGGCCTCGAACACC
>NZ_JBNCLF010000083.1:0-392 GCF_049844535.1 Streptosporangium sp. DT93 | reverse complement strand
ACCCAGGCCGACATCAACACCGGAAGCATCGTCAACACCGCCACCGCCACCGGCACACCACCCACCGGACCCGCCATAACCTCCGCAGCCTCCACCGCCACGGTCACCGCCACCGCCGCACCCGCCCTGGCCCTGCTCAAGACCGCCTCGCCGACCACGATCGCCGCCGCCGGACGGACCATCACCTACTCCTACCTCGTCCTCAACACCGGCAACACCACCCTGACCGCGGTACGGGCGACCACGACTGCCTTCACGGGCACCGGAACGCCCACCGCGATCACCTGCCCCGCCACCACGCTCGCCCCGCAGGCGTCGACCACCTGCACCAACACCTACGTCACCACCCAGGCCGACATCAACACCGGAAGCATCGTCAACACCGCCACCGC
>NZ_JBNCLF010000082.1:0-399 GCF_049844535.1 Streptosporangium sp. DT93 | reverse complement strand
GGCCACACCCTGGCCTGGCACAACCAGCAGCCGAACTGGATGCGCCCGATGGAGGGCGCCCCGCTGCGCCAGGCCATGATCAACCACATCAACGGCGTGATGAACCACTACAAGGGCAAGATCTACGCCTGGGACGTGGTCAACGAGGCCTTCGACGACGGCAACTCCGGCGCCCGGCGCAACTCCAACCTCCAGCGCACCGGCAACGACTGGATCGAGGTCGCCTTCCGCACCGCGCGCGCCGCCGACCCGTCCGCCAAGCTCTGCTACAACGACTACAACATCGACAACTGGAGCTGGGCCAAGACGCAGGGCGTCTACAACATGGTCCGCGACTTCAAGGCCCGCGGCGTGCCCATCGACTGCGTCGGCCTGCAGTCGCACTTCAACAACAACAGC
>NZ_JBNCLF010000081.1:0-435 GCF_049844535.1 Streptosporangium sp. DT93 | reverse complement strand
CACCCGACGCCAACTCCACCAACCCCGCCACCCCACCCACACGATCCCCCGCCACCACCACAGCACGCCGCTCAAACGCAGAACGCGTAACCGCCAGCGAATACCCCACATCCACCACATCCACCGACCCCCCACCCACCACCGAAGCAATCCGCCCCGCCTGCTCCCGCACCGCCCCCACACCACGACCCGACACCACCCACGGCACCCCAACCCCCACCGGCCACGACCCCACCCCAGCCGAAGCCTCAACCGAAGCCCCTACCGCCGAGGCCTCAACCGAACCCACCGCCAGAGCCGAACCCGAACCCGCCACCGGAGCAGGAGCCGGAGCCGACTCCACCGCCGGCTCCTCCAACGGAGCCTCCTCCACGATCACATGCGCATTCGTCCCACTGATCCCGAACGACGACACCCCCGCCCGACGCACCCCCT
>NZ_JBNCLF010000080.1:0-458 GCF_049844535.1 Streptosporangium sp. DT93 | reverse complement strand
GGCACCGACTGGCGCTGCATGTTCGAGCCCATCAGGGCCCGGTTGGCGTCGTCGTGCTCCAGGAACGGGATCATCGCGGTCGCCACCGACACCATCTGGCGCGGCGACACGTCGATGTAGTCGATCTCCTCGGCACGGGCGATCTCGGTCTCACCGCCCTTGGTGCGGACCAGCACGCGCGCGTCGGCGAACGTGCCGTCGGCGTTGAGCGGGGTGTTGGCCTGCGCCTTGACGTAGCGGTCCTCCTCGTCGGCTGTCAGGTAGTCGACCTGGTCGGTCACCCGGCCCTCGACGACCTTGCGGTAGGGGGTCTCCACGAAGCCGAAGGCGTTGAGGCGGCCGTAGGAGGCCAGCGAGCCGATCAGGCCGATGTTCGGGCCCTCCGGCGTCTCGATCGGGCACATCCGGCCGTAGTGGGAGGGGTGCACGTCGCGGACCTCGAAGCCGGCCCGCTCACG
>NZ_JBNCLF010000079.1:0-469 GCF_049844535.1 Streptosporangium sp. DT93 | reverse complement strand
TCGAGCTCCATCTCGTAGACCATGCCGACCTGGAGCTCGGCCATCGGGTAGGCGTCGGCCAGGCCCTCGGGGAGCCGCTCGCGGTCCTCGGGCGACAGCAGCGAGAACGGCTCGCGCACCGGACGCCGAGCCCGGTCGCCGCCGTGGTGCGTCACCCCCGCGAGTTCCGCCAGGGTGGGGTGACGGTGCTGGTCCTGGAGGGTGAAGGCCAGTCCGGCGTCGCGGGCCTGGCCGAGGACCTGGATGCTGCGGATCGAGTCGCCGCCCAGGTCGAAGAAGTTGTCGTGGCGCCCGACCTGATCCACGCCGAGAACGTGACGCCAGATGTCGGCGAGCTGCTCCTCCACACCGGGCAGCGGCGGGACGAAGTCCTCGAGCGAGGAGCGTTGCGGCTGCGGTGCGGGGAGTGCGGTGCGGTCGACCTTGGCGCGGGGGGTCAGGGGGAGGGCGTCGAGGGTGACGAACCAGC
>NZ_JBNCLF010000078.1:0-470 GCF_049844535.1 Streptosporangium sp. DT93 | reverse complement strand
CCTTCGCCCCCCTCCTGGCCGGCGCCACCATCATCAGCGCACCACACACCGTCTTCGCCGACCCCGCCGCGTTCACCGACCTGCTCCGCGCGGAACAGGTCACGTTCACGTTCGTATCACCGGCGGTTCTGGCGCTGCTGAACCCGGCACAACTGGCTGACAGCGGGCTCCGGGGAATGGTCTGCATCGGTGCGGTGCTCGCGACCGAACTCGCCAACCGCTGGTCGCGACCCGGATTCGCGCTCCACAACGGGTACGGACCCACCGAGACCACCGTGACGTGCACCAACTACGTGTGCCCCGGCACGCCACTGCGAGGCCCGGTGCCCATCGGCACCGCCATGCCCGATCACCGCGTGTACGTCCTCGACAAGGGCTTGAGGCCGGTACCGGTCGGGATATCGGGTCAGCTCTATATCGCCGGGGCCGGTCTGGCTCACGGCTACCTCAACCGGCCCGGTCTCACCGCG
>NZ_JBNCLF010000077.1:0-475 GCF_049844535.1 Streptosporangium sp. DT93 | reverse complement strand
TGCTGGCCGTCGCGAAGGCCGGCGGGGTGTACGTGCCCATGGACGCCGACTTCCCCGCCGAACGCCTGCACTTCATGCTCAGCGAGGTCAACGCACCCCTGGTCCTCACGGCCGGGGCGACCGCCGGCCGCATCCCCGACGGCCCCTGGCACAGCATCGACCTCACCACCGTCGACCTCCCCCACGACGACGGGAACCTGCCCGACATCGCCGGGCCGGACAACGGCTGTTATGTGATCTTCACCTCCGGATCCACCGGCCGCCCCAAGGGCGTCATCACCCTGCACCGCAACGTCACCGAACTCCTGCACGGCGCCGACTTCCTCCGCCTGAACGACACCGACACCCTGCTCCAACTGGCCCCCCTGCCCTTCGACAACTCCACCTTCGAGGTATGGGCACCCCTGATCGCAGGCGCACGGCTGGTCATGGCACCACCGATCTCCTACACCCCCACCGACATCGCCACCTGGGT
>NZ_JBNCLF010000076.1:0-503 GCF_049844535.1 Streptosporangium sp. DT93 | reverse complement strand
GCGTAGGGTCTGCGCAGGCCGACGGCGCGGCGGGCCCCGGCGTCCCAGGCCAGCGACAGGACGGCGAAGGCGATCAGGTAGAAGGCGCCCGACCACTTGACCGCGCACGCCGCGCCCAGGCACAGGCCCGCGGCCAGACGCCAGGGACGCACCCCCAGATGCGGGCCGCGATCACTCAGCGGCGAGCGCTCGTACCAGTCGACCAGGCGGGCCCGGGAGTGGTCACGGTCGACGACCAGGCAGGCGAAACCGGCCAGCACCCAGAACATCAGGAAGATGTCCAGCAACGCGGTACGCGACAGCACCAGGTGCAGGCCCTCGACCGCCAGCAGCAACCCGGCCAGGCAGCCCAGCATCGTCGAGCGCGTCATCCGCCGCGCGGTACGGGCCAGGATCAGGATCGAGACCACCCCGACCACCGCGGCGGCGAAACGCCACCCGAACGGGGTCATGCCGAACCACTGCTCCCCGACACCGATCATCCACTTGCCCAGCGGAGGATG
>NZ_JBNCLF010000075.1:0-503 GCF_049844535.1 Streptosporangium sp. DT93 | reverse complement strand
CCAGTCGACGTGGGGGGTGGGTTCGGTCACGTGCAACGTCTGCGGCAACACCCCGTGCCGCATCGCCTGCACCATCTTGATCACCCCGGCCACCCCGGCCGCCGCCTGCGTATGACCGATGTTCGACTTCACCGACCCCACCCACACCGGCCGATCCTCCGCACGCCCCCGCCCGTACGTCGCCAGCAACGCACCCGCCTCGATCGGATCCCCCAACCGCGTACCGGTCCCGTGCGCCTCCACCGCGTCCACATCCCGCGTGTCCAGCAACGCATCCGCCAGCGCCTGCTGAATCACCCGCTCCTGCGCCGGACCACTCGGCGCCGTCATCCCGTTGCTCGCACCGTCCTGGTTCACCGCCGAACCCCGGATCACCGCCAGCACCCGATGACCGTTACGCACCGCCTGCGACAGACGCTCCAGCACCAGCACCCCCACCCCCTCCGCCCACGCCGCACCATCGGCCGACGCCGAGAACGACTTGCACCGCCCGTCCTCCGACA
>NZ_JBNCLF010000074.1:0-505 GCF_049844535.1 Streptosporangium sp. DT93 | reverse complement strand
CGGTGTCCAGATCGGTGGCGGCACCGCCAAGGAAGTCTCCAAGGCCGACTACGACAAGTTCACCGGTCGTAAGGAAGCCAAGCAGCAGGAGATCTCCAAGGAGGAGTACGACAAGTGCGTCCTGAACCTGGGCGCCTGCTGGTCCGAGGGTGAGAACACCAAGGCTGACATCGTCGGCCCGAACCACCCCGGCGCCGTGCTCGAGCGCTTCGAGGTCAAGGAGTGGGTGTACAAGTCCGCCAAGGTCGGCCCCGGCAACGGTAACAAGCTGGGCGAGCCCGAGGTCGAGCACGTCACCCTGTCCGAGTACAAGGACTACAAGGGCCCGGGCAGCAAGGCCATCGACAAGGCCGGCAACTTCACCATCACGCACCACTACGTGCAGGTGTGGGTCAAGCCCGGCACCGCGAAGAAGTACTTCAAGGGCGCCTTCTACGTCCTCGAGGGCTTCATCAAGGACGTCGGCAAGCTCGGCGACAACGTTGGTGGCCAGGGCTTCACCTGG
>NZ_JBNCLF010000073.1:0-514 GCF_049844535.1 Streptosporangium sp. DT93 | reverse complement strand
CCGCGACGGTCACCGCCGTCGCCGCTCCCGCGCTGGCCGTGCTGAAGACCGCCTTCCCGATCGCCGCCACCCAGGCGGGCCAGACGGTCACCTACTCCTACGCGGTCGTCAACATCGGCAACACCACCCTGACCGGAGTCAGCATCACCGACGTCACCACCGCCTCCGGCCCACCCGCCACCATCACCTGCCCCCTGACCACACTGGCCCCGCAGGAGTCCGTGACCTGCAACGGAACGCACATCATCACCCAGACCGACATCGACGCCGGAACCATCACCAACTCCGCGACCGCCTCCGGAACACCCCCCACCGGACCCGCCGTCACCTCCGCACCCTCCACCGCCACAGTCACCCTGACCGCCGCCCCCGCCCTGGCACTGCAGAAGACGGCCTCACCGAACGCGGTGGTCGCGGCCGGGCAGACCATCACCTACTCCTACCTCGTCGCCAACACCGGCAACACCACCCTGACCGGCGTGGCCGTGACCACCACCGTCTTCACCGGCACCGG
>NZ_JBNCLF010000072.1:0-517 GCF_049844535.1 Streptosporangium sp. DT93 | reverse complement strand
CGACGCGGCGTTCTTCGGGATGAGCCCGCGCAGCGCGCTGGCGACCGATCCGCAGCACCGTCTGTTCCTGGAGTCGTCGTGGGAGGCGCTGGAGCGGGCCGGGATCGACCCGGCCACGCTGCGCGGCAGCCGCACCGGCGTCTACGCCGGATGCATGTACGAGCACTACTCCACCCGCTTCCTGGAGCTCGCCCCCGGCTCCGTCGAGGGCACCCTCTTCACCTCCAGCGCCTCCAGCGTGCTGTCCGGGCGCGTCTCCTACACCCTCGGCCTCGAGGGACCCAGCATGACCGTCGACACCGCCTGCTCCTCCTCGCTGGTCGCCATGCACCTGGCCGTGCAGGCACTCCGGCGCGGGGAGTGCACGCTCGCCCTCACCGGAGGCGTGACCGTCATGGCCTCGCCGGTGCCGTTCGTGGAGTTCTCGCGGCAGCGGGCGCTGTCGGAGGACGGGCGGTGCAAGTCGTTCTCGGCGTCGGCCGATGGTGCGGCGTGGGCGGAGGGGGTGGGGGTGCTG
>NZ_JBNCLF010000071.1:0-527 GCF_049844535.1 Streptosporangium sp. DT93 | reverse complement strand
GGCCACAAAGATGCTCGCGTCCACTATGCAAATCTCAAACAACAAACAGCGACCTCCCGCACCCGCCACCAGCACCCGCTCCACAGCCCCGCACGGAAAAACCACACGAACCACGAAACAAACCGGTCTGACAGACGATCGGCCCCGCATGAGGGTCAAACAGACAGCAAGCCCGCCTCAGCGGGCCCGCTCTGATGTCCGTTTCCTCAGGACCCAACAGTGTGTTCAACCAGGACGACCCCCGATCCCATGCGCTCCCACTCCCCTAGCCGAAGCAGGGGCGGTACTAGCAGGTTCCGGCCGATCAGGCCCGGTTGAGTAGCCAGTGCTCCACTAATGAGCGTGTCACGCAGGAAACAGGCGTCCCTGACCGTGACGTGGACTCCACCTTCGACCACCAGGGCCGAGGAGGTAGAGCCGGTGCTCCTTAGAAAGGAGGTGATCCAGCCGCACCTTCCGGTACGGCTACCTTGTTACGACTTCGTCCCAATCGCCAGCCCCACCTTCGACCGCTCCCCCCAGACAAG
>NZ_JBNCLF010000070.1:0-578 GCF_049844535.1 Streptosporangium sp. DT93 | reverse complement strand
GGTGTGAAACGGCTGAAGGGGCCCGGCGGTTGCCGGGCCCCTTCAGGTGAAGCTGTGGTGCTGGTGGTGCGGTGAGCCTGGGGTTTGGACGCTCAGGCTCGGGTGATCGTCAGGGAGCTACTACTTGACGATCGAGCCGGACCAGACGTTCTCGGCCTTCTTGTAGATCGCGGCGGTCTCGCCGTCGAAGTACGGCGAGGTGATCAGGTCGTAGCGACCGTTGGAGTCCTGGTCGCCGAAGAGGCTGGTCACACCGTTGACGTAGCCCAGACGCTTGGCGTTGCTGTACTTGGCGAGCCAGGGGCCGCCGTCAGCGCCGGGGGTGAAGGAGCTCTTCAGACCGACGTGCTCTTCGGTCTTGGTCGCGGCCTGCACGTACTTCTGGGCGTTGGTCTTGCCGTAGGTCCACTTCGGCGTGACACCGGTGTAGGCCTTGTTGCCGTCGGGGTGGGCGTCGGCCGGGTAGCCGAACACGAACACCGTCTGCTGGGCCTTCTGGTTCCAGGTGAAGCCCTGGCCACCAACGTTGTCGCCGAGCTTGCCGACGTCCTTGATGAAGCCCTCGAGGACGTAGAAGG
>NZ_JBNCLF010000069.1:0-599 GCF_049844535.1 Streptosporangium sp. DT93 | reverse complement strand
GTGGATTCGGTGGGGGTGGTGGTTCCTTGGGTGGTGTCGGGGCGTTCGGTGGGGGCGGTGCGTGCTCAGGCGGGGCGGTTGGTGGGGGTTGAGGGGCGGCCGGTGGATGTGGGGTTGTCGTTGGTGGAGTGCCGGTCGGTGTTTGAGCATCGGGCGGTGGTGTTGGGGTGTGAGCGGGTGGAGTTGGAGGCTGGGTTGCGGGCGTTGGCGGCGGGGGAGCGTGCCGACAATGTGGTGGTCGGGTCGGCCGTGGGGGGTGGGGGGTCGGGGGTGGTGTTTGTTTTTCCTGGTCAGGGGTCGCAGTGGGTGGGGATGGCGGCTGAGTTGCTGGAGAGTGTTCCGGTGTTCGCCGCTGGGGTGGGTGAGTGTGCGGTGGCGTTGTCGGAGTTTGTGGAGTGGGATCTGCTGGCGGTGTTGCGGGGGCAGGAGGGTGCGCCGTCGTTGGATCGGGTGGATGTGGTGCAGCCGGTGGTGTGGGCGGTGATGGTGGCGTTGGCGGGGGTGTGGCGTTCGCATGGGGTGGAGCCGGTGGCGGTGGTGGGGCATTCGCAGGGGGAGA
The DNA here is from genome assembly GCF_049844535.1 of Streptosporangium sp. DT93. Lineage (NCBI taxonomy): Bacteria > Bacillati > Actinomycetota > Actinomycetes > Streptosporangiales > Streptosporangiaceae > Streptosporangium > Streptosporangium sp. DT93. Next base: position 40 of record NZ_JBNCLF010000069.1, on the reverse strand, counting down.
TCGCGGCGGCGTGTGTGGCGGGGGCGTTGTCGTTGTCGGA
>NZ_JBNCLF010000068.1:0-610 GCF_049844535.1 Streptosporangium sp. DT93 | reverse complement strand
CCTCACTCCGGACCAGGCGAACGGCATCGCCGCCCCCTGAGCCACACCCGTCAAAGCGACCGCGTGAAGCGCGGCATCGAACACCGCCGGATGAAGACCATACCCATCCCCCTCACCCGACAACGCACCGGAAACCTCCGCGAACACCTCCTCACCCCGACGCCACAACGCCCCCACCCCCTGAAACGCCGGCCCGTACACCAACCCCGCCTCCGCCAGCCCCTCATAGAAACCAGCCACATCCACAACCTCCGCCCCCACCGGCGGCCACTGCATCAAATCAAACCCCGGCTCACCCCCCTCCACCCCCAACACAGCCTCCACATGCTTGACCCACCCCTCACCACCATCCGAGAACACCCCCACCACACGACCGTCCACCACAACCTGAACCCGCACACCCCGCACCCCGACCACCAAAGGCGCAAGCAACGTCAACTCCTCAACAACCCCACACCCCACCTCCTCCCCCGCCCGCAACACCATCTCCACCAACGCCGTCCCCGGCACCACCACCTGCCCCAACACCACATGATCCGCCAGCCACGGCTGCGCCTGAACCGACAACCTCCCCGTGAACACCACCCCATCCGACTCGGGTGAGGGGACG
>NZ_JBNCLF010000067.1:0-637 GCF_049844535.1 Streptosporangium sp. DT93 | reverse complement strand
TGTCGGCGGATGGGCGGTGCCGGGCGTTCGGCGCGGGGGCCGATGGCACGGGGTGGGCGGAGGGTGTGGGGGTGGTGGCGGTGGAGCGGTTGTCGCGGGCGCGGGCGTTGGGGCATCGGGTGCTGGCGGTGGTGGCGGGCTCGGCGGTCAACCAGGACGGGGCCAGTAACGGGTTGACCGCGCCGAACGGGCGGGCGCAGGAGGAGGTGATCGCTCGGGCGTTGGCGCGGGCGGGGGTGGGTGCGGGTGAGGTGGACGCGGTGGAGGGGCACGGCACCGGCACCCGGTTGGGGGATCCGATCGAGGCGCAGGCGTTGATCGCCGCCTACGGGCAGGGCGGGCGGCGTTCGACGCCGTTGTGGCTGGGGTCGTTGAAGTCGAACATCGGTCATGCCCAGGCGGCGGCGGGTGTGGGTGGTGTGATCAAGATGGTGATGGCGTTGCGGCATGGAGTGTTGCCGGCGACGTTGCATGCCCGTGAGGTCTCCCCGCTGGTGGACTGGCACACCTCAGGAGTGCGGCTGCTGCGGGAAGCGGTGGCCTGGCCCGAGCGGGAGCGGGGCGGGCCCCGCCGGGCGGGGGTGTCGTCGTTCGGGATCAGTGGCACCAACGCCCACGTCATCCTCGAACAGGCACC
>NZ_JBNCLF010000066.1:0-648 GCF_049844535.1 Streptosporangium sp. DT93 | reverse complement strand
GACGACGCCGCCTACCTGATCTACACCTCCGGCTCCACCGGCACCCCCAAAGGCGTCCTCGTCTCCCACCGCTCAGCTCATAACTATTGCTACAACGCGGTCGAGCAGTTCGCCGTCACCGCCACCGACATCATCCCCCAAACGGCTAACCCCGCCTTCGATGCCACCATCTTCGACACCTTCGCCCCCCTCCTGGCCGGCGCCACCATCATCAGCGCACCACACACCGTTTTCACCGACCCCGCCGCGTTCACCGACCTGCTCCGCGCGGAACAGGTCACGTTCACGTTCGTATCACCGGCGTTCATGCACCTGCTCGATCCGCAGGAACTCATGGAGAGCCGGTTACGCGGATTCGTGGTCGGTGCCGAAGCGCTCGACGAAAAGCTGCATGGTCACTGGTCGCGACCTGGGCTCACGCTCCATCACGCCTACGGTCCTACCGAGACCACCGTGGCGTGCACCAACTACGTGTGCCCCGACACGCCACTGCGAGGCCCGGTGCCCATCGGCACCGCCATGCCCGATCACCGCGCATATGTTCTCGACAAACGTCTGCGACCGGTACCGATCGGGATATCGGGTCAGCTCTATATCGCCGGGGCCGGTCTGGCTCACGGCTACCTCAACCGGCCCGGTCTCACCGCG
>NZ_JBNCLF010000065.1:0-650 GCF_049844535.1 Streptosporangium sp. DT93 | reverse complement strand
AGCAGCCGCCGGTGTTGCGGGTGATGCGCCGCAGGTCACACCCGACGCGGCCAGCGCGGGCCACGCGGACGCGTCGTCCGCGCCGGATCGTGCCCTCATTCGGCGACGTCGAAAGGTCCGGGCGAAGGCTGCCGGGCTCGGCCGATCCCGAGGTGGGCTGAGCAGCAAAATCCACGCTGCGGTCGATACCGCCGGGCTGCCGCTGGCCTTCGTGCTCACCCCCGGTCAAGCCGGCGACTGTCCGCGGTTCATCACCGTCCTGGACAAGATCCGCATTCCCGGCCGGGTCGGCCGGCCTCGGACCCGCCCTGTCGCGGTGGCTGCGGACAAGGCCTACTCCTCCAAGGCCAACCGCTCCTACCTGCGCCGCCGCAAGATCACCGCGGTCATCCCGGAGAAGACCGACCAGCAGGCCAACCGTACGAAGAGAGGTTCAGCGGGCGGGCGGCCCGTCGGCTTCGATCCAGCACGCTACCGGCAGCGCAACACCATTGAACGCTGCTTCCAGAAGATCAAGAGCTGGCGCGGATTAGCCACCCGCTACGACAAGACCCCGGAAAGCTATGAGGCCGGACTCCACCTCCGGGGCTCGATCATGTGGCTGAAACTCCTCACCTCAACCACATGATCCGAACCTCGAACAGTTCCTA
>NZ_JBNCLF010000064.1:0-705 GCF_049844535.1 Streptosporangium sp. DT93 | reverse complement strand
CGGGTCGACCTCGGCGAAGCCCTTGTCGCGCAGGCGTTCGGCCCAGGCCTCCTCGATGCCGGAGATGTCCCAGCCGCGGGCGGCGATCCAGCCCAGGTGGGTCTCCAGCACCTGGCCGACGTTCATCCGGCCCGGCACGCCGAGCGGGTTGAGGATGATGTCGACCGGGGTGCCGTCCTCCAGGAACGGCATGTCCTCCACGGGAAGGATCTTGGAGATGACGCCCTTGTTGCCGTGCCGGCCCGCGAGCTTGTCACCGTCGGTGATCTTCCGCTTCTGCGCCACGTAGACGCGCACCAGCTCGTTCACGCCGGGGGGAAGCTCGTCGCCCTCCTCGCGGGAGAACACCCGCACCCCGATGACCTTGCCCTGCTCGCCGTGCGGCACCTTCAGCGAGGTGTCGCGCACCTCGCGCGCCTTCTCCCCGAAGATCGCCCGCAGCAGCCGCTCCTCGGGCGTGAGCTCGGTCTCGCCCTTGGGCGTGACCTTGCCCACCAGGATGTCGCCGGGCACGACCTCGGCGCCGATGCGGATGATGCCGCGCTCGTCGAGATCGGCCAGCACCTCCTCGGAGACGTTGGGGATGTCGCGGGTGATCTCCTCAGGGCCCAGCTTGGTGTCACGGGCGTCGACCTCGTGCTCCTCGATGTGGATCGAGGACAGCACGTCGTCCTGCACCAGGCGCTGCGACAGGATGATCGCGTC
>NZ_JBNCLF010000063.1:0-758 GCF_049844535.1 Streptosporangium sp. DT93 | reverse complement strand
CGGGGACGGTGCTGGTGACCGGTGGCACCGGTGGTCTCGGTGCGCTGGTGGCGCGGCACCTGGTGACGGGTCACGGGGTGCGGGACCTGCTGCTGCTGTCGCGGCGCGGCCCGTCGGCTCCGGGGGCGGCCGAGCTGGTGGCCGACCTGGAGGGGCTCGGCGCCCGGGTGTCGGTCGTGGCCTGCGATGTGTCCGACCGCGACGCACTGGCCGCGGTGGTGAACGGAGTGTCGCTGGGCGGGGTGGTCCACACCGCCGGCATCCTGGACGACGCCGTGGTCGAGGGACTCTCGGCCTCCCGTCTGGACGCGGTACTGGCGCCGAAGGCGGACGCCGCCTGGTACCTGCACGAACTCACCGCCGACCGTCCGCTGTCGTTGTTCGTGCTGTTCTCCTCCCTGGCCGGGGTGGTGGGCAACCCCGGTCAGGGCAACTACGCCGCCGCGAACGCGTTCCTGGACGCGCTGGCCGCCCACCGCCGGCAGCAGGGATTGGCGGCGGTGTCGATCGCGTGGGGACTGTGGGACACCGCCACGGACATGACCGGCGGCCTCTCCCAGGCCGACGTGGCCCGCCTGGCACGCGCCGGGGTCGCGCCCTTGAGCGTGGAGCAGGGCCTGGAACTGTTCGACGCCGCCCTGACCAGCCCCGACCCGCTGGTGGTCGCGGCCCGCTGGGACACCGCCGGGCTACGGGCCCGCGCCGAAACCGGCGACCTGCCCTCGATCCTGCGCGGACTGGTCCGCGCACCCCGCCGC
>NZ_JBNCLF010000062.1:0-785 GCF_049844535.1 Streptosporangium sp. DT93 | reverse complement strand
TCGGGTGAGGGGACGGCGGCGCTCAGAAGTGGATGCCGTACGACCGACAACCCCGCCGCCTCCACATCCCCCGCCGAGGACGCAACCATCCAATACCGCTCCCGCTGGAAGGCATACGTCGGCACCTCCACCCGACGCCCCCCGGGAAAGTCGAACACCACCGGCACCCCGCACACAAACGCCTGCGCCAACGAGGCCAGCAAACGCCCCCGCCCACCCTCACCACGACGCAACGTCTCCACCACCGACACCGCCACCCCCACACCATCAGCGGTGTCCTGAACCGCCATCACCAACCCCGGATGCGGACTCACCTCCACAAACACCCCGACACCATCGGCCAGCAACCTCCGCGTGGCCTCCTCGAACCGAACCTCCTGACGAAGATTCGCATACCAATACCCCCCGTCCAGACCCGAGGTATCCACCAGACCACCACTGACCGTCGAGTAGAACGCCACCGACGAAGCACGCGGCCGCACCCCCGCCAACGCCTCCAACACCTCCAGACGCACATCCTCCACATACGACGAATGCGAGGCGTAATCCACCGGAATCACCCGCACCCGCACCTGCTGAGCCACCAACTCCGCCCGCACCTGCTCCACCACCACAGCCTCACCACACACCACCACCGACCCCGGACTGTTGACCACCGCGATCTCAAGACGCCCACCAATACGACGCTCGGCCTCCTGCCGCGACAACGCCACCGACATCATCGCCCCCCGCCCCGCCAACCGCCCCGCAATGATCTGACTACGCAACGCCACCACCCGCGCCCC
>NZ_JBNCLF010000061.1:0-822 GCF_049844535.1 Streptosporangium sp. DT93 | reverse complement strand
GATCTTGGGCATCGGAAGCCACTTCGAGGGGTAAAGATCCGCCTGCCACCCCCGTGACCCATCCGTAATGTTTAGACGGGTGTGATGTGATCGTCGAGCTTGATCGATGTTCGGGGTGTTTCCGCAGATAGATGTAAGTATGAGGTAAAAGTGACTGATGTGGCGTGAGATGACCGCCACGTTGAGTTACCGGTCCGATGTGATGCAGATCACATCAGATTGATGGCACCGTTTTCGTGAGGGGCACGTCTAAAGCCCTGTCGATTCTGGATCCGGGGCGCGCGCGGGCCCGGGACGGTGTCCCGCGAGGCCGGATCGGGTCAGCCGGGCACGGACGCGGCAGGGGTCCGCCGAGTCGGCCGCCCGGGCGATCAGACAGCTCGCTCCGGCTCGCCGGCGGTCCTGGCGGCGGCCACGCGGTAGCTCTCCGCGGCGGCATCGATGTCGCCGCGCATGTCGAGCGGATGCCCGCGGACGGCGTCCAGCCGGTGGTTGCCGGGCAGCCGCTCCCGCGGCGGTCCCAGCAGGCCCAGGCCGGCCCGCGGGCCGTGCACCACGGCGACGGGCGGGTCCGGTTCGGCGACACCGCGGGGTCGCCGGTGAGCCGCTCCAGCAGTCCGTACAGGCCGAAGGATCCGTGGCCGGTCGGTGTCGGCATGTCCCTCGCTGAACATCAGGTGAGGTGGACGGAGTCGGCCGGGCGTTCTCGACACGTACGTCGCCGTGACACGCGCGAGGTCTCACCGGTGTGAAACGGCTGAAGGGGCCCGGCGGTTGCCGGGCCCCTTCAGGTGAAGCTGTGGTGCTGGTGGTGCGGTGAGC
>NZ_JBNCLF010000060.1:0-850 GCF_049844535.1 Streptosporangium sp. DT93 | reverse complement strand
CTTCCTTACGACCGGTGAACTTGTCGTAGTCGGCCTTGGAGACTTCCTTGGCGGTGCCGCCACCGATCTGGACACCGTTGTAGACGGTCACGAACGCGTAGTCGCGGTCGTAGTCCTCGTAGTTGGCGAAGTCGTAGTGGGTGTAGGCGGTCTTGCCGACGTAGATGCCCCACGGGGTCTTGCCCTGGTAGTAACCGGGCACGAAGACCCAGTTGTCCATGACGCTGGCGTCAGCCTTGTCGTCGTAGACGCAGTGACCGGCGGTGGCGACCAGGTTGCGGTACTTGCCCTGGATCGAGGTGGCCGAGCACCACTTGAGCTCGTTCTTCTCGTCGACGAAGAACACCTTGCCGATGGTCTTCGGCAGGTTGATGTTCTTGACCTTGGCGGAGGCCTTGGTCTCCTCGCCGGTCGGCTTGACCGCGCCGGGCTTGCCGTCGGCGGTGTAGCCGCCACCGGCGTTCAGCTTCGGCGTGGCCTTGGTCTCCCAGGTGTAGGGAGTCGCCTTGGCGAGGTTGTTGGTGTGACCGTTGGCCTTGAGCCAGAAGTCGGCCACTTCGGCCGCGGCCGGGGCGTCCTTGGCCATGGTGTCGTAGGCCCAGTCCGGAACGGCGTTGGCGGTGCCGGCCAGACCGGCGGCCAGCAGACCGGTGGCCAGGATGGCGCCACCGGCGGGGAGGAGGATGCGCTTCAAGGGGAGCTCCTTGGTCTGATGTGGAACGCTTCTTGCGTTCCATGCGTCAGTAAAGGGAATGCCTGAAACATACAGTGTGGATCTTGGGCATCGGAAGCCACTTCGAGGGGTAAAGATCCGCCTGCCACCCCCGTGACCCATCCGTAATGTTTAGAC
>NZ_JBNCLF010000059.1:0-944 GCF_049844535.1 Streptosporangium sp. DT93 | reverse complement strand
CCCTCCAACAGTCCAACCAATTTCGCCTACCCGACTCTCACGGTCTACGGCGCAACTTCCCAGAAGCTTCGACTATCAGCTGGATTTCTTACTGTCTGGAGGAACGGCAGCCCCTCCCAGAGGGTCCCACAACCCCGCAAACGCAACGCCTGCCGGCTATCACACGCCTACGGTTTAGCCTGATCCGCTTTCGCTCACCACTACTCACGGAATCACTATTTGTTTTCTCTTCCTACGGGTACTGAGATGTTTCACTTCCCCGCGTTACCACCAACCGCCCTATACATTCAGGCGGAGGCAACACCACATGACTGGTGCTAGGTTTCCCCATTCGGACATCCCCGGATCAAAGTCTGGTTGGCGACTCCCCGGGGCTTAACGCAGCCTCCCACGTCCTTCATCGGCTCCTGATGCCAAGGCATCCACCGTGTGCCCTAAAAAACTTGGCCACAAAGATGCTCGCGTCCACTATGCAAATCTCAAACAACAAACAGCGACCACACCCGACCCGCCACCACCACCCACCGCGACACGCGCAGATGAGCTGGTCTGACAGAAGGATGGCCCCGCATGAGGGTCAAACAGACAGCAAGCCCGCCTCAGCGGGCCCGCTCTGATGTCCGTTTCCTCAGGACCCAACAGTGTGTTCAACCAGGACGATCCCCAGCGCCGACGTTCCCACTCCTTCCTCACGGAAGGCGGTACTAGCAGGTTCCGGCCGATCAGGCCCGGTTGAGTAGCCAGTGCTCCACTAATGAGCGTGCCGAGCGTGAGACGTTCGCTCACGAACACGACGTGGACCCCGATCACCCCGGCTAGCGGGGTCGACCTGGGCCGGTGCTCCTTAGAAAGGAGGTGATCCAGCCGCACCTTCCGGTACGGCTACCTTGTTACGACTTCGTCCCAATCGCCAGCCCCACCTTCGACCGCTCCCCCCAGACAAG
>NZ_JBNCLF010000058.1:0-946 GCF_049844535.1 Streptosporangium sp. DT93 | reverse complement strand
GCACGTAGGCCTTGCCCGGCGCCTCGGGATCGGGGTCGTACAACCCCTCCAGGTCCCACCCCCGATCGGCGGGGAACCCGCTGATCGCGTCCTTGCCGGAGGCCACGAGGTCCCACAGCTCGTCCGGGCCGGTCACCCCGCCCGGGAAACGGCAGGCCATCCCGACGATCGCCACCGGCTCGTGCCGGCGGCCCTCCTCGTCGGCGAGTTGCCTGCGGGTCTCCGCCAGCTCGACGGTCGCACGCTTGAGGTAGGCGCGGAGCTTGTCCTCGGTTCCCATCGGTCGGGCCTTTCCGGTCGCGATCATGTAGTCACAGTTCGTTGTCGATGAGGGCGAAGATCTCCTCGTCGGAAGCAGAGTCGATCTTGTCCACCACCGTGTCGGGACGGTCGGTGCCGTCCGGTGCCGCGCCGAATCTGGCCAGGCCGCTCTGCAGCACGGCGACGAGCTTGCTGCGGATGGCCTCCCCGTCGCCGTTGGCGCTGGTGAGCATGGATCCCACGCGTTCGAGCGCGCCGCGCAGCATCTCCTCGGGTGAGGGGGGCGCCGGTGCGAGCGTGCTGAACAGGAACTCGGCGAGCGAGCTGATCGTGGGGTGGTCGAAGACGACGGTGGGCGGCAGGCGCAGCCCGGTGTCGATGTTGAGCCGGTTGCGCAGCTCGACGGCCGTCAGGGAGTCGAAGCCGAGCTGGTTGAAGGCGCGGTCCACGCTGACCTGTTCGGGGTTGCCGTGGGCGAGGACGGCGGCGACGTGGGTGCGGACCCGCTCGGTGAGCATCCGGATCGCCTCGTCCCTGGTGAGGGTGGCGAGCCGGGTCATCAGCTCGGCCACGCCTCCGGGGGCCCCGGGGTTTCCGGTGGCCGTCGCGCGGCGGGGTGCGCGGACCAGTCCGCGCAGGATCGAGGGCAGGTCGCCGGTTTCGGCGCGGGCCCGTAGCCCGGCGG
>NZ_JBNCLF010000057.1:0-953 GCF_049844535.1 Streptosporangium sp. DT93 | reverse complement strand
CCTCGCGCAACGCCTTCGCCGTACCCGCCGGTCCCCGTCGTGTGTCTTTCGCACGAATTCAGGAGCCGCTCGAAGTTCCTGACCTTCTCGCTCTACAGACCGAGTCCTTCGACTGGTTGCTCGGCAACGAGAAGTGGAAGGGGCGGGTCGAGGCGGCTCGCCAGGCCGGGCGCAAGGACGTTCCGGCCCAGTCGGGCCTCGAAGAGATCTTCGAGGAGATCAGTCCCATCGAGGACTTCTCCGGGACCATGTCCCTGTCGTTCCGGGATCACCGGTTCGAGCCGCCCAAGTACTCCGTCGATGAGTGCAAAGACAAGGACATGACCTACTCCGCCCCGATGTTCGTCACGGCGGAGTTCATCAATAACACCACCGGTGAGATCAAGAGCCAGACCGTGTTCATGGGGGATTTCCCGCTCATGACCGGGAAGGGGACGTTCATCATCAACGGCACCGAGCGTGTCGTGGTCTCCCAGCTGGTCCGCTCGCCGGGGGTCTACTTCGACCGCAGTGTCGACAAGACCTCGGACAAGGATCTGTACGGCTGCAAGGTGATCCCCTCGCGGGGTGCCTGGCTGGAGTTCGAGATCGACAAGCGCGACAGCGTCGGTGTGCGTATCGACCGTAAGCGCAAGCAGGCCGTCACGGTCCTGCTCAAGGCGCTGGGCTGGACGTCGGAGCAGATCCTGGAGCGTTTCGGTCAGTACGAGTCGATGCGCGCGACGCTGGAGAAGGACCACACGGCCGGTCAGGACGACGCTCTGCTGGACATCTACCGCAAGCTGCGCCCGGGTGAGCCGCCGACCAAGGAGTCGGCGCAGACGCTGCTGGAGAATCTGTACTTCAACTCCAAGCGCTACGACCTGGCGAAGGTCGGCCGATACAAGATCAACAAGAAGCTGGGTGTCGACGCCGAGATCACCCAGGGCACGCTCACCGAGGACGACATCGTC
>NZ_JBNCLF010000056.1:0-1032 GCF_049844535.1 Streptosporangium sp. DT93 | reverse complement strand
TGCTTTGTGGTCAAGTCCTCGGCCTATTAGTACTGGTCAGCTCCACACATTACTGCGCTTCCACTTCCAGCCTATCAACCCGGTCGTCTACCGGGAGCCTTACCCCCTCACGGGGTGGGAGACCTCATCTCAAGGCGAGCTTCCCGCTTAGATGCTTTCAGCGGTTATCCCTTCCGAACGTAGCCAACCAGCCGTGCTCCTGGCGGAACAACTGGCACACCAGAGGTTCGTCCGTCCCGGTCCTCTCGTACTAGGGACAGCTCCTTTCAAGTCTCCTGCGCGCGCAGCGGATAGGGACCGAACTGTCTCGCGACGTTCTAAACCCAGCTCGCGTACCGCTTTAATGGGCGAACAGCCCAACCCTTGGGACCTACTCCAGCCCCAGGATGCGACGAGCCGACATCGAGGTGCCAAACCATCCCGTCGATATGGACTCTTGGGGAAGATCAGCCTGTTATCCCCGGGGTACCTTTTAGCCGTTGAGCGACGGCGCTTCCACATGCCACCGCCGGATCACTAGTCCCAGCTTTCGCTCCTGCTCGACCCGTCGGTCTCACAGTCAAGCTCCCTTGTGCACTTACACTCGACACCTGATTGCCAACCAGGCTGAGGGAACCTTTGGGCGCCTCCGTTACTCTTTAGGAGGCAACCGCCCCAGTTAAACTACCCACCAGACACTGTCCCTGATCCGGATCACGGACCGAAGTTAGACGTTCAAAACGACCAGAGTGGTATTTCACCAATGACTCCACCACCACTAGCGTGACAGCTTCACAGTCTCCCACCTATCCTACACAAGACGTTCCAAACGCCAATGTCAAGCTATAGTGAAGGTCCCGGGGTCTTTCCGTCCTGCTGCGCGTAACGAGCATCTTTACTCGTAGTGCAATTTCGCCGGGTCTGCGGTTGAGACAGCGGGGAAGTCGTTACGCCATTCGTGCAGGTCGGAACTTACCCGACAAGGAATTTCGCTACCTTAGGATGGTTATAGTTACCACCGCCGTTTACTGGCGCTTAAGTTCTCAGCTTCGC
>NZ_JBNCLF010000055.1:0-1330 GCF_049844535.1 Streptosporangium sp. DT93 | reverse complement strand
TCGACCTCGTGCTCCTCGATGTGGATCGAGGACAGCACGTCGTCCTGCACCAGGCGCTGCGACAGGATGATCGCGTCTTCGTAGTTGTGACCCTCCCACGGCATGAACGCCACCAGCAGGTTCTTGCCCAGCGCCATCTCACCGCTGTCGGTGCACGGCCCGTCGGCCACGACCTGGTTGACCTCGATGCGGTCGCCCTCGGCCACGATCGGCTTCTGGTTGAAGCAGGTGCCCTGGTTGGAGCGCTTGAACTTCGCCACCCGGTACGTGGTGCGGGTGCCGTCGTCGTTCATGACCGTGACGTAGTCGGCGGAGACCTCCTCCACCACGCCCGCCTTCTCGGCGGTGATCACGTCGCCCGCGTCGGTGGCGGCACGGTACTCCATGCCGGTGCCCACCAGCGGGGCCTCGCTCTTGAGCAGGGGCACCGACTGGCGCTGCATGTTCGAGCCCATCAGGGCCCGGTTGGCGTCGTCGTGCTCCAGGAACGGGATCATCGCCGTCGCCACGGACACCATCTGGCGTGCCGAGACGTCCATGTAGTCGACCTCGGTGGCGCGCAGGGACTCGAACTCCCCGCCCTTCCTCCGGACGAGGACGCGCGGCTCGAGGAACGTTCCGTCGGGACCGATCGGCGTGTTCGCCTGGGCGATGACGTGCCGGTCCTCCTCGTCGGCGGTCAGGTAGTCGACCTGGTCGGTCACCCGGCCCTCGACGACCTTGCGGTAGGGGGTCTCCACGAAGCCGAAGGAGTTGACCCGCCCGTAGGAGGCCAGCGAGCCGATCAGGCCGATGTTCGGGCCTTCCGGCGTCTCGATCGGGCACATCCGGCCGTAGTGGGAGGGGTGCACGTCGCGGACCTCGAAGCCGGCCCGCTCACGCGACAGACCACCGGGGCCCAGCGCGGACAGACGACGCTTGTGCGTCAGGCCGGCCAGGGGGTTGGTCTGGTCCATGAACTGCGACAGCTGGGAGGTGCCGAAGAACTCCTTGATGGAGGCGACGACCGGGCGGATGTTGATCAGGGTCTGCGGCGTGATCGCCTCGACGTCCTGGGTCGTCATCCGCTCGCGGACCACCCGCTCCATGCGGGCCAGGCCAAGGCGCACCTGGTTCTGGATGAGCTCGCCCACCGTGCGCAGGCGGCGGTTGCCGAAGTGGTCGATGTCGTCGGTCTCGACGACGATGTCACCGTTGGCGCCGGGCATCTCGACCTCGCCGGCGTGCAGCCGGACGATGTACTCGATGGTGGCGACGATGTCGTCCTCGGTGAGCGTGCCCTGGGTGATCTCGGCGTCGACACCCAGCTTCTTGTTGATCTTGTATCGGC
>NZ_JBNCLF010000054.1:0-1332 GCF_049844535.1 Streptosporangium sp. DT93 | reverse complement strand
TGAACCGCGCCGGGTTTCGTGGAGACTCGGCTACTTGGTTTCTGCAGCGGTGAGTGCGGCCTGTTGACGACGGTAGTGGATCGCTTCGTACTCTGCGGGCGGGATGTTGCCGCAGGAGGTGTGCAGACGGCGGTGGTTGAACCAGTCAAGGTATTCCAACGTCGCCAACTCGACGTCGTCCATGGTCTTCCAGGGACCGTAGCGGCGGATCAGCTCGGCCTTGAACAGGCCGTTGAAGGACTCGGCCAGGGCATTGTCATAGGAGTCCCCGCGGCTGCCGACCGAGGCGACCGCGCCGGTGTCGGCCAGGCGTTCGGTGTAGCGAATCGCTAGGTATTGCACCCCGCGATCGGAGTGATGCACCAACTCCGACAGGTCCGCCGACTGCTCCTGACCACGACGCCACAGAGCCATCTCCAAAGCGTCCAAGGCCAGGTCGGTGCGTAGGTGCGTGGCGATCTGCCAGCCCACGACCATCCGGGAGTACACGTCGATGACGAACGCCGCATACACCCAGCCCGACCAGGTACGGATATAGGTCAGACCAGCGACCCAGAGCCGGTTCGGCACCGGGGCATGGAAGTTACGGCCCACCAGATCGGCCGGCCGATCGCTCTGAGCGCCGGCGATGGTGGTTGTCCGGGTCTTTCCGCGGACCAGCCCGGCGATACCCAGCTCGCCCATCAGCCTCTGGACCGTGCACCGGGCGACCGCGTGCCCTTCGCGACGCAACTGCCGGTAGATCTTGCGGGCGCCGTAGCAGGAGTAATTGTCCTGATAGATGCGGGTGATCTCCGCCTTGAGCCGCTCATCGTGCATCGCTCGCGCGGACGGCGGCCGGGCGCGGGCTGCGTAGTACGTCGAGGGCGCGGTCTGCAGGACCCGGCAGATCGGCTCGACGCCGAACTGGGTGCGGTGCGCGTCGATGAAGGCGTTCATCTGGGCGGTCGAGGGTCGAGTTCCCTGGCGAAAAAAGCCGATGCCGCCTTGAGGATCTCGTTGGCGCGGCGCAACTCGCGAACCTCACGCTCCAGCTCCGCGATCCGCTTGGCCTCATCGGTGCTGGTCCCGGGCCGCTGACCGCCGTCGATCTCGGCCTGCTTGACCCAGTTACGCAGCGATTCTGACCCGATGCCCAACTGCCGGGCAACGCGGGTGATGACGCCGAACGACTCCCCGGACTGCGCGGTTGCCTCCTGCACCATCCGAACCGCCCGCTCTTTCAACTCCGACGGATACCGACGCTGGGCGGGGTGCGACGAACCAGATCGACCTGACATGAGCTTCATCCTTTCCAACCGATGAAGCCTCCAGCAATCCCGGCGCGGTTCA
>NZ_JBNCLF010000052.1:0-1526 GCF_049844535.1 Streptosporangium sp. DT93 | reverse complement strand
CTCGACCCCGACCGGCGTCCCTACCACAACGTCCACAGCCTGCGCATCACCGGTTCCTTCGACGAGACGGCCTTCCGGAGTGCGGTGGCCCGCGTCGTGGAACGGCACCCGATCCTGCGTACCTCCTTCGATCTCGGTGGTTTCGGCGAGCCGATGCAGCTCGTCCACGCGGCCGTCGAGGTCCCGCTCACGGTCGTGGACCTGCGCGGCACCGACCCCGGGCAGCGGCACGCGGTGCTGGGCGAGCATGTCAGGGGGGAGCATCGGAACACGTTCGACCTGTCGGTCGCCCCGCTGTTCCGGATGGCGGTGCACGTCGTCGGCGACGACGCCTTCCAGTGGACGGTGACCGAGCACCACGCCATCTTCGACGGCTGGAGCCTGGCCTCCACGCTCACCGAGATCAACACGCTGTACCGCGCGTTGCTGGCGGGCGAGGACCCGATCGTGGAGCCGCTGCGGTCCACGTACGGCGACTTCATCGCCGCCGAGCGCGCGGCGCTGGGCTCCGAGGAGAGCCGGGCGTTCTGGCTAGAGCACCTGGCCGACCGGCCCGACGTACGGCTGCCGCGACGGCCAGTCCGGGAGTCGTTCCCCCGGCTCGGTGAACGTCTCGACGGTGAGCGCCACGCGCATGACGAGGACAACGGCGCCGGTGCCCTGACGACCGTGACCCGGCAGGACCTGCCGGAACGGCTGGAGGAACTCGCCCGCCGGTCGGGGGTGCCGTTCAAGGCCGTGGTGCTGGCGGCGCACCTGCGGGTGATGAGCCTGGTCACCGGAAGCTCCGACGTGCTGGTGGGCCTGACGTCCAACGGGCGGCTGGAGGAGGCCGACGCCACCGAGGTCCGCGGCCTGTTCCTCAACACGGTGCCCTTCCGCCTGCGCCTGCCCGAGGGCACCTGGACGGACCTGGTACGGGCGGTGTCGGACGCGGAACAGAACCTGCTGCCGCACCGGCGCTACCCCATGTCGGCACTGCAGCGCGAGCTCGGCGACGGCGCGCTGTTCGACGTGAACTTCGTCTACAACCACTTCCGCCAGCTCGGAGAACCGGCCGGGGACCGGACGCTGACCGTCACCGATCCCGGCGCCGACATGCCGGGCGTGGCACGGACCCACTTCCCCCTGGTGGTGGCCGTCAGCAGGGAGCCGGGCTCCGACGGGCTCCGTCTGGAACTGGAGTACAACGCCAGGGAACTGGCCGCGGACCAGGTCGTCGTGCTGCGGGACTACTACCTGCGGGTGTTCGAGGCGATGGTGGCCGACCCGGAGGCGTCGTACCGAGACGTGTCGCTGCTGGGCGAGGGCGAGCGCGCGCTGCTGGCGTCGTGGAACGGCAACGTCGCCGACGTCCCCGAGGTCCTGGTGCACCAGCTGGTCCAGGCCCATGACGCGGTAGCGGTGGTCTCCGAGGGGCAACAGCTCACCTACCGGGAACTGAACGCACGCGCCAACCGATTGGCCCGCTACCTGCGGGACGCGGGCGTGGGACCGGACGTGTGCGTGGGAGTGTGCGTCGAACG
>NZ_JBNCLF010000051.1:0-1648 GCF_049844535.1 Streptosporangium sp. DT93 | reverse complement strand
CACCACATACGAGGCGCACTTGTCGATCTCGGCCGGGGCGCACTGCTGCCAGATCCCGGTGCCGCCGCTCATGATGATCTTGTCGGCGTCCTTGACCACGTTGTGCTCGGCGCCGAAGGTGATCAGCGCCCAGGCGTCCTTGGCGTAGTAGGTCTCGTCGAACATGATCGAGTTCGGGTGCCCGAGGTTCACCAGCCGCAGGATCGCGCCGAACGCGGTGACCAGCAACGGGCCCAGCCAGCCCCACAGGGCTCCGTCGGGCATCGGGGGCACCAGCCGGTCTCTCAGGGAGAACGCGGGGCCCCCGCCCGGCTGGGACTCCGGCTGATCTGACGCCTGGTTGGTGAAGTCGGTCACGGCCACCCGGACATCGTACGGGTCACCCGCCTTCATCAGCCTAGGAAATACCTCCTACAGGTCTAATTGGGGAATTTCTCCCCAGGCAGGGGGCTCATCCGAAATGCGGGAGGATGGAACGGTGACGGACAACGGCAGGCTTGTGCTGGCAGGGGCTCCCATCGGGCAGGCCGGTGACGTCTCGCCACGGCTGCGCCAGGCGCTGGAGAGCGCCGACGTGGTGGCGGCCGAGGACACCCGGCGGCTGCGGCGGCTGGCCGGGGAGCTGGGCGCCGAGATCGGCGGGCGGGTCGTCTCCTACTACGACGCCAACGAGGCGGGCCGGGCCGCCGAGCTCCTCGCGGCGCTCCAGGAGGGCAGGACCGTGCTGGTGATCACCGACGCGGGCATGCCCGGCGTCTCCGACCCCGGCTACCGGCTGACCCACCTGGCGGTCGAGGCCGGGATCACGGTCACCTCGCTGCCCGGCCCGTCGGCGGTGACCACGGCGCTGGCCGTCTCCGGGCTGCCCAGCGACCGGTTCTGCTTCGAGGGCTTCCCGCCGCGCAAGCCCGGTGAGCGCTCCCGGCGGCTCGCGGCGCTCGCGGCCGAGGAGCGCACCATGGTGTTCTTCGAGGCGCCGCACCGGCTGCACGCCGCGCTGGCGGCCATGGCGGAGGCGTTCGGCGCCGACCGCCGGGCGGCGGTCTGCCGCGAGCTGACCAAGACCTACGAGGAGGTACGGCGCGGCGGCCTCGGCGAGCTGGCCGAATGGGCGGCGGGCGGGGTGAAGGGGGAGATCACCGTGGTCGTCGCCGGGTATGTCCGGGGGGATCTGCCACCGGTGATCGGCGACCTGGTCGGGGAGGTCGCGCGGCGCGAGGAGACGGGGACGCCGAGGAAGCAGGCGATCGTGGACGTGGCCAAGGAGGCGGGGATCCCCAAACGCGATCTCTACGATGCCGTCCATCGAGGCTGATTTATCACCATAATTGCCTGAATGGGAGCAATACGGGATCGCCTCCTGCCTCCGATGCCGGAAGACGTCCTCCGGGGATGGCTGGGACCGCTGCTGGTCACGGCCCTCGGGGCCGTGCTCAGGTTCGTCGACCTCGGACGGCCGCACGCGGTCGTGTTCGACGAGACCTGGTACGCCAAGGACGCCTGGGCGCTGATCACCTTCGGCGTGGAACGGGCCTCGCTCGGCACCAAGGACGACCCCGTGGCCGACCGGATGATCCTCTCCGGGAAGACCGACTTCCTGGTCACCTGCACCCCGCCCGACGCCGACCCCTGCCCGCTGTACGTCGCC
>NZ_JBNCLF010000050.1:0-1720 GCF_049844535.1 Streptosporangium sp. DT93 | reverse complement strand
ACTAACCGGTCCCCTTAACGTTCCAGCACCGGGCAGGCGTCAGTCCGTATACATCGTCTTACGACTTCGCACGGACCTGTGTTTTTAGTAAACAGTCGCTTCCCCCTGGCCTCTGCGACCCCCACCAGCTCAGAGCGCGAAGCTCATCACCAGCGAAGGCCCCCCTTCTCCCGAAGTTACGGGGGCAATTTGCCGAGTTCCTTAACCACAGTTCACCCGATCGCCTTAGTATTCTCTACCTGACCACCTGAGTCGGTTTAGGGTACGGGCCGCCACGACACTCACTAGAGGCTTTTCTCGGCAGCATAGGATCACCCACTTCGCCACAATCGGCTCGGCATCACATCTCAGACTTAATGCGTTGCGGATTTGCCTACAACACGTCCTACATGCTTACCCCAGGACTACCATCGCCTGGGCTGGGCTACCTTCCTGCGTCACCCCATCGCTTACCTACTACCAGTTCAGGCCAGGCGTTCAGCCTCACCCCAAGCCCGAAGGCCAACAGGGGACTTAAGGACCCTTAGTATCACTGGATTCAGTATTGGCGCATCGTAGCGGGTACGGGAATATCAACCCGTTGTCCATCGACTACGCCTGTCGGCCTCGCCTTAGGTCCCGACTTACCCTGGGCGGATTAGCCTGCCCCAGGAACCCTTGGTCATCCGGCGCAGAAGTTTCTCACTTCTGATTCGCTACTCATGCCTGCATTCTCACTCGCACGGCCTCCACAGCTGGATCACTCCGCTGCTTCCCCGGCCGCACGACGCTCCCCTACCCATCCACACACCTAGACAGACAAGCTGCCAGACTAATATGTGAATGCCACGACTTCGGCGGTGTACTTGAGCCCCGCTACATTGTCGGCGCAGAATCACTTGACCAGTGAGCTATTACGCACTCTTTCAAGGGTGGCTGCTTCTAAGCCAACCTCCTGGTTGTCACTGCGACTCCACATCCTTTCCCACTTAGCACACGCTTAGGGGCCTTAGTCGGTGGTCTGGGCTGTTTCCCTCTCGACTACGGAGCTTATCCCCCGCAGTCTCACTGCCACGCTCTCACTTACCGGCATTCGGAGTTTGGCTGACGTCAGTAACCTTGTCGGGCCCATTAGCCATCCAGTGCTCTACCTCCGGCAAGAAACACGCGACGCTGCACCTAAATGCATTTCGGGGAGAACCAGCTATCACGGAGTTTGATTGGCCTTTCACCCCTAAACACAGGTCATCCCCCAGGTTTTCAACCCTGGTGGGTTCGGTCCTCCACGCGGTCTTACCCGCGCTTCAACCTGCCCATGCCTAGATCACTCCGCTTCGGGTCTACAGCATGCGACTCAAACGCCCTCTTCAGACTCGCTTTCGCTACGGCTCCCCCACACGGGTTAACCTCGCCACACACCATAACTCGCAGGCTCATTCTTCAAAAGGCACGCAGTCACATCACAAACAAGGCGAACCTCGTTTACGCTCCTACGGCTTGTAGGCACACGGTTTCAGGTACTATTTCACGACCCCTCACCGGGGCGCTTTTCACCTTTCCCTCACGGTACTTGTTCACTATCGGTCATCAGGGAGTATTTAGGCTTACCAGGTGGTCCTGGCAGATTCACACAGGATTTCTCGGGCCCCGTGCTACTTGGGATCCCCTCCAACAGTCCAACCAATTTCGCCTACCCGACTCTCACGGTCTACGGCGCAACTTCCCAGAAGCTTCGACTATC
>NZ_JBNCLF010000049.1:0-1934 GCF_049844535.1 Streptosporangium sp. DT93 | reverse complement strand
CCGAGCCTGCGCTGCAGCGCCGACAGCGGGTAGCGCCGGTGCGGCAGCAGCTCACGCTCGGCCTCGAACACCGCCCGCGCCAGGTCACGCCAGCTCCCCTCGGACAGGCGCAGCCGGAAGGGCACCGTGTTCAGGAACAGGCCGCGCACCTCCGCGCCGTCGGCCTCCTCCAGCCGCCCGTTGGACGTCAGCCCCACCAGCACGTCGGAATTCCCGGTGACCAGGCTCATCACCCGCAGGTGCGCCGCCAGCACCACCGTCTTGAACGGCACCCCCCAGCTCCTGGCCAGGTTCTGCAGCTCCTCGGAGAGACCCTCGGGCAGCGGCGTCCGAACCGATCCGTACCCCTCCGCCTCGTTGTGCTCGCGCCGTTCACCCGGTACGGCCCGCCCCACAGGAAGGGCCGGACGGCCGGACGGCCATCGGGGCAGCCGCGAGTCCGGCGGATCCGCCACGCGCTCCAGCCAGAAGTCCACGCTGTCCGAAGACCCGAGCGTCGCGCGCTCGGCCGCGACGAAGTCACCGTACGCGGACCGTAGCGGCTCCACGGCCGGCTCCTCGCCCGCCGACAGCGCGCGGTACAGATCGCTGATCTCGGTCAGCGTGGAGGCCAGGCTCCAGCCGTCGAGGATGGCGTGGTGCTCGGTCACCGTCCACTGGAAGGTCTCGTCGTCCAGGACATGGACGGCCGTCCGGAACAGCGGGGCGGCGGAGACGTCGAAGACGTCGCGCCGCTGCTCGCGGACGTACTGCTCCAGTGCCGCGTGCTGCCGCCCGGGGTCGGTGCCGCGCAGGTCCGCGACCGTGAGCGGGACGTCGGCGGTGGCGTGGACGAGCTGCACCGGCTCGCCGAAACCGCTCAGGTCGAAGGAGGTACGCAGGATCGGGTGCCGTTCCACGACACGGGCCACCGCACTTCGGAAGGCCGTCTCGTCGAAGGAACCGGTGATGCGCAGGCTGTGGACGTTGTGGTAGGGACGCCGGTCGGGGTCGAGCTCCATCTCGTAGACCATGCCGACCTGGAGCTCGGCCATCGGGTAGGCGTCGGCCAGGCCCTCGGGGAGCCGTTCGCGGTCCTCGGGCGACAGCAGCGAGAACGGCTCGCGCACCGGTTCTCCGGCCGCGCCGGTCGTGGGCCGTATCGCCCCGGCCAGCTCGGCGAGCGTCGGACCGTGGAACAGATCCTGGAGGGCGAACCCCAGTCCGGCGTCGCGGGCCTGGCCGAGGACCTGGATGCTGCGGATCGAGTCGCCGCCCAGGTCGAAGAAACTGTCGTGGCGGCCCACCCGGTCCACGCCCAGGATCCGGCGCCAGATCCCGGCCAGGGACTCCTCAAGCCCGGCCAGGGGAGCGACGAACTCCTGTACGAGCTCAGGACGCTCGGCTGAGGGCGCCGGCAGGGCCCGGCGGTCCACCTTTCCCCGTGATGTCAGGGGGAGCGCGTCCACGACGGCGAACCAGCGCGGCACCATGTAGCGCGGCAGCCGCTCCGACAGCCACGCCCGCAGCTCCCCGGCAGGGGCGCCGTCACCGCCGGGCACGACATAGGCGGCGAGGTCGGTACGCCCGTCGGTGTCGTGGTGGGGATTGACCACCGCTTCCAGGACCGACGGGTGGGTCTGGAGAACGGCCTCGATTTCGCCGAGTTCGACGCGGTAGCCGCGGATCTTGACCATGTGGTCGACGCGGCCGTGGAATTCGATGTGTCCGTCGGGGGACCAGGC
Source organism: Streptosporangium sp. DT93 (assembly GCF_049844535.1). NCBI lineage: Bacteria > Bacillati > Actinomycetota > Actinomycetes > Streptosporangiales > Streptosporangiaceae > Streptosporangium > Streptosporangium sp. DT93. The sequence continues at coordinate 210 of NZ_JBNCLF010000049.1, read as the reverse complement.
GCCACGGTCTCCGGTGCGATACAGCCGCTTTCCCGGGTGGGTGGGATGCGGTTGGAAGCGTTCGGCGGTCAGGGCGGGGTTGTTCAGATAACCGCGTGACAGGCAGGGGCCGGAGACGTACAGCTCCCCGGGCGTGCCGATGGGAACGGGGCGGCCGGTGTCGTCGAGGACCCACACCTGGGTGTTGACCAGCGGCTTGCCCAACGGCAG
>NZ_JBNCLF010000048.1:0-2119 GCF_049844535.1 Streptosporangium sp. DT93 | reverse complement strand
GAACCCCCCGACCCCCACATAACTCGTCGCCTCCCGCTCACCGGCCGGATCCACCACACCCGGATCCCACCCACGATCCACCGGGAACGGGGACATCACGTCGACCCCGTTGGCGACCATCTCCCAGAGGTCCTCCGGTGATGTCACGCCCCCGGGAAACCGGCAGGCCATGCCGACGATGGCGGCGGGTTCCGTCGCGGCCGCGACCAGTTCCCGGTTGCGGGTACGCAGTTGCTCGGTCTCCTTGAGGGAGGCCCGGAGCGCGGCGACGAGTTTGTCGTTCGAGCTGGTCATTGTTCCTCACCCAGTGCCATGTTGATCAGGCTGTCGGTGTCCATCTCGTCGATGTCGACGCTCGCCATCTGGTCCGCGGTGATACCGGCGAGCTGCAGCAGGCTGTCCATCAGGCCCGCGTCTTTGAGCCGCTTGAACGGGATGGTCTGCAGCAGCCTGCGGATCATCTCCTCGTTGCCCGTCGTGTCCGGTTCCTCCTCCGGGACCAGCCTGCTCAGCAGGTGCTCGGCGAGGAGACGGGAGTTCGGGAAGTCGAAGACGATCGTGGCCGGCAGCCGCAGCCCGGTGGCCGCGTTCACACCGTTCCGGAACTCCACGGAGGACAGCGAGTCGAAGCCCTGCTCGCTGAACGCCGCCTCGGGATCGATGGCCGCCGGGCCGTGGTGTCCCAGCACCGTGGCGGCTTGAGCGCGTACGACATCGAGCAGGACCTCGTGCCGTTCAGCCGCCGGAAGCTCGGCCAGGCGACGCTCGAAGGACACGGCATCGACCTGTACGAGGCGTCGTCGCCTGGTGCTCGATGCGGGTGCCAGCCGGACCGGCACCACCGTGGCGTGATCCAGGGTCAGCGCGGTGTCGAACAACTCCAGAGCGTCTCGCGTGGACAGCGGGAGCACGCCTCCTCGGGCCATCCGGTCCCGGTCCGCGGACGCGGTCATCGCGCTGCCCTGCTCCCACAGCCCCCAGGCCAGCGACTGCGCGGGCAGGCCGTTGGCCCGGCGGTGCACGGCCAATGCATCGAGATAGGCGTTGGCCGCCGCATAGTTGCCCTGGCCCGGCGAGCCCATCACACCGGCGGCCGACGAGAACATCACGAACGCCGACAGGTTCATGCCCCGGGTGAGTTCGTGAAGGTTCTGTGCCGCGACGGCCTTCGACCCGAACACCGTGTCGACGCGTTCCGGCGTCAGCGACGCGATGGCTCCGTCGTCCAGCACACCCGCGGCGTGGATGACCGCGCCGACCCGATGAGTGGAAAGGACCTCTTCGAGTGCGAACCGGTCCGCCGCGTCACATGCCACGACGGTCACCTCGGCACCCAGGTCACGCAGTTCCGCGGTCAGTTCACGCGCGCCGGGCGCGCCGGGACCACGTCGCCCCAGGAGCAGCAGCCGGTCCACTCCGTGTTCGACGACCAGGTGCCGGGCGAGCAACCCGCCCAACGTCCCGGTACCACCGGTGATCAGCACTGGACCGGTGAGCCGGACCGGTTCGGCCTGGGCGATCTGAACTCGCCGCAGCCGGGCCGCGTATGCCACGCCCTCCCGTACCACGACCTGTGGCTCACCCGTCGCGAGTACCAGTGGGAGGTCGGCCTCGTCGGCGTCGGCGAGGACGATCCGCCCGGGGTTCTCCTGCTGCGCCGAGCGCACCAGGCCCCACACGGCGGCGCCTTCGAGGTCGTGAACGTCCTCACCCGGCAGGCCTGTCGCACCACGCGTGAGGATCACCGGCCGGGACGCCTCGTCGGCGAGCAGCCTCTGGAGCTCGCCGAGCACATGATGCACACCGCGACTGCGCACCACGGTCGCCTCTGGCAGATCCCTGGCCGAGGGCGACACCGGTGTCCATTCCAGGTGGTACAGCAGGTCGCTGGTGGACTTCAGGTCGTCGGCGTGCACCGCGCGAAGCGCCAGGGAGTCGATCGAGGCCACCGCCAGGCCGGCTGCGTCCGCGATCTCAAGTGCGACCGTGGATCCGGACGGACGGATGCGCACTCTCAGCGCACCCGCGCCGGACGCGTACACCCTCACTCCGGACCAGGCGAACGGCATCGCCGCCCCCTGAGCCACACCCGTCAAAGCGACCGCGTGAAGCGCGGCAT
>NZ_JBNCLF010000047.1:0-2835 GCF_049844535.1 Streptosporangium sp. DT93 | reverse complement strand
CAACGCCTGCACCGCCAGATGCAACGCCACCAACGACGACGAACACGCCGTGTCCACCGTGACCGCCGGCCCCTCCAGGCCGAGGAAATAGGAGACCCGGCCGGAGGCGACCGCACCCGAGTTGCTGCTGTAGGCGTAGTCGTGGTGCATCATTCCGGCGAACACCCCGGTCACACTGCCGCGCAGCGAGATCGGATCGATTCCGGCGTGCTCCAGAGCCTCCCAGGACGTCTCCAGCAGCAATCGCTGTTGCGGATCCATGGTGAGCGCCTCGTTCGGGCTGATCCCGAAGAAACCCGCGTCGAAGCCCCCCACGTCATCGAGGAATCCGCCCTCGCGCACGTAGATCGTGTCCGAACGCTCCGACGCCGGGTCATAGAGTCGGTCGAGGTTCCAGCCACGGTCGGTGGGGAACGCCGAGATCGCGTCCTCTCCGTCGGTCAGCAGTTTCCAGAGGTCTTCGGGTGAGTTCACACCACCCGGGTATCGGCACGCCATCCCGACGATCGCGATCTCGTCGGAGCCGCCCATGGTGGCTACGGGCTCGACGGTCGCCGAGGAGGTTCCTGTCAGCTGCTCCACCAGGTGTTTGGCCAGCGCGGCAGGGGTCGGGTAGTCGAAGACGAGTGTCGCGGGCAGTCGCAGGCCGCTTGCCTCGGCGAACCGGTTGCGGAAGGTCACGGCGGCCAGCGAGTCGAACCCCAGGTCGCGGAACGCGCGTTCGGACGAGACAGCGTCCGCGTTGGAGTGCCCGAGGATCGACGCCGCCTGGCCACGGACCATCTCCAGCAGCAGGGAGGTCTGCTCGGATACGGGCAACCGCGAGAGTCGTTCGGCCAGGGACCCCGCGGCCAATCCGGTCGAGTCCACGGTCCGGCGTGTCACTCCGCGAACCAGGCCACGGAAGATGTCCGGTACGTCTCCCTGGAGCCGCAACCTGACCGGTACCAGTGCGGGCTGGTCGAGGCCGAGCGCGGCGTCGAACAGCGCGAGCCCTTCCTCGGTGGACAACGGCAGCACACCGCCCTGTGCCAGGCGGTCCCGGTCGGCGGTCCCGCTCATCTGGCTGGCCAGATCCCACAAACCCCAGGCCAGCGACACGGCCGGCAGGCCGTTGGCACGGCGGTGGGTCGCGAGAGCGTCCAGGTACGCGTTGGCGGCGGCGTAGTTGCCCTGACCCGGCGAACCCATCACACCGGCCGCCGACGAGAACATCACGAACGCCGACAGGTCCTTCGTCAGCTCGTGCAGGTTGCGGGCGGCCTCGACCTTCGGCCGGAACACGGCGTCGATCCGCTCGGGCGTCAAGGACGTGATCACCCCGTCGTCCAGCACACCGGCCGCGTGGACGACCGCACCGATGTCACGGCCGGCCAGCACCTCGGCCAGCGCCGCCCGGTCCGCCGCGTCACAGGCGACCACTTCGGCCTGGGCGCCCAGTGAGGACAGCTCCGCCACCAGCTCGGCCGCACCGGGCGCTGCGAGACCGCGTCGTCCCAGCAGCAGCAGCCGGTCCACCCCGTGCTCGGTGACCAGATGCCGGGCGACCACTCCGCCCAGCGTGCCGGTTCCACCGGTGATCAGCACCGGACCGCGGACCCGGGCGGGTCGCGAAACCTCGGTCACCCGCCGGAGCCGGGCCGCGAACGTCTGTCCGGCGCGAACGACGACCTGGGACTCACCCGAGCCCAGCACCAACCCGAGATCGGCCTCCTCCGCGTCCGCCAGGACGAACACCCCCGGATTCTCCGACTGCGCCGAACGCACCAGACCCCACACCGCGGCACCGTCGAGATCCGTCACATCCTCACCCGGCAACGCCACCGCACCCCGGGTCAACACCACCAACCGACCGGCCCGCTCCTCGACCAGCCACGCCCGCAACTCCTCCAGCACCTGACCAACCCCGACCGCCCGCAGAACGACCACCTCGGAGTTCTCCCGCGGCGCAGCGGGGGTGGGGACGGGGACCCATCGCACCTCGTACAACGAGTCGCGGGAGGCGACCGGCCGATCGGCGGAGGCCGGTCGCAGCACCAGGCCACCCACCGACGCGACCGGCAGGCCGGTCGCATCCGCGATCTCCAGTGACGTGCCTGCGCCGGAGGGGCTGATCCGTACCCGTAGCGCGCTCGCGCCCGAGGCGTACAGACGCACATCCGACCAGGCGAAGGGCAGGGACGCCCCTTCGACGGTGTCCGTCAGCGCCACGGCGTGCAGGGCCGCGTCCAGCAGCGCGGGGTGCAGGCCGAAGCCCTCGCGGTCGGCCTGGTCGGGCAGCGACACCTCGGCGAAGACCTCGTCACCCCGGCGCCAGGCCGCTCTCAGTCCTTGGAACAGCGGCCCGTACACGAGGCCGGCCTCGGAGGCCTCCTCGTAGAAGCCGTCGAGATCCACGGGGGACGCGCCGGTGGGGGGCCACTGCGTCAGGTCGAACGACGGCTGGTCCCCGGCGGTGCCGGCAATGCCTTCGGCATGGTGCGCCCACGTGTCGCCGACCCGGGAGTACACGTTCACGGAACGGTCGCCCGAAGGATCCTGCTCGCCAAGGACGACCTGAACGCCGGCCGGTTCCCGCACGACGAGCGGCGCGTGCAGGGTGAGTTCGCGCAGCACGTCGCAGCCGGCCTCGTCGGCGGCCCTCACCGCCATTTCGACGAAGGCACTGCCGGGCAGCAGGACCGAGCCCAGAACCTGGTGGTCGCCCAGCCATGCCTGATCGCCCATGGACAGTCGCCCGGTCAGCACCAGGCCCGAATCGGGTGAGGGGACGGCGGCGCTCAGAAGTGGATGCCGTACGACCGACAACCCCGCCGCCTCCACATCCCCCGCCGA
>NZ_JBNCLF010000046.1:0-2900 GCF_049844535.1 Streptosporangium sp. DT93 | reverse complement strand
CCCGTGACCCGTCACCAGGTGCCGCGCCACCAGCGCACCGAGACCACCGGTGCCACCGGTCACCAGCACCGTCCCCGGAACCGGTACCCGCGGTCGTGCCTCGAGCGTGCGGCGGATGAGCCGGGGGGTCAGCATCCTGCCGTCGCGGACGCGTACCTGGGGTTCGGCGACCGCGGCAAGCGGACCCCAGTCGGTGTGGTCGTCCTCGACCTCGGCCAGGACGAACCGTCCTGGCTGCTCCGACTGCGCCGAGCGCACCAGCCCCCACACGGCCGCCCCGGCGAGGTCGCCCGCCCGGGTGACGAACGCCAGCCGGGATTCGGCCAGCCGTTCGTCCTGGATGGCCTCCAGCACCTGCGTGGTCAGCTCGCGCACGCGGGCGGGAACGCCGGGCAGGTCACTCACGCAGGGGATCACCACGGCCTCCGCCACGCCGTCCCCGGCCGGCGTCTCGACCCAGTCCACCCCGTAGGCGGCCTGGGCGGAGCCGGTCAGGCCGCCGGAGGGGACCGCCCGTACCCGGATCGAGGCGAGGGAGAGCACGGGGCGCCCCGTGGTGTCGGCGGCCTCGACGGCGCACTCGTCCGTCTCGGCGCCGGTCAGGCGGACCCGCAGCGCGTTCGCCCCGGGCCGCAGGACCCGCAGGCCGCGCAGCTCGAACGGCAGCCGCACCGTCGTGGTCTCCGCGGCGACGAGCAGCGGGTGGAAGGAGGCGTCGAGGAGGGCGGGGTGGATGCCGTACCCGGACCCGTCCACGCCCTCGGGCAGCGCCACCTCGGCGAACAACTCCTCGCCACGGCGCCACACCGCACGCAACCCCTGGAACGCCGGACCGTACTCATACCCCCGCTCCGCCAGCCGCTCGTACCCGCCCTCGACCTCCACCGGCTCCGCACCCACCGGCGGCCACTGCGCCGCCCACGCGTACGAGACACCGGCCGCAACGTCGGCGGAGGGGGTGACCGTGGCCGACACGTGGCGGGTCCAGATGGAGTCGGTGTCGTCCGAGGGGCGCGAGTACACGCGCACCGGCCGGGCTCCGGAGGCGTCGGCGCGCTCCACGACCACCTGGACCGCCGTGCCGCCGCTCGCGGGCAGTGTCAGCGGGGCCTCGAACACCAGCTCGTCGACCAGGTCGCAGCCCACCCGCCCCGCGCCTTCCAGGACCAGCTCGGCCAGCGCGGCCCCGGGCAGCACGATCGTGCCGGACACCGCGTGCCCGGCCAGCCACGGCGCGGCGACGACCGACAGCCGCCCGGCCAGCACGGCCGGGCCGTCCTCGGGCGGGTCGACGATCGCGCTGAGCAGCGGGTGGCCGGCCTCGCGCAGTCCCGCCGAGGACAGGTCGGCGGCGGGTGCGGGCGGGTCGAGCCAGAAGCGCTCGCGTTCGAAGGGGTAGGTGGGCAGGTCGGCGTGGCCGCCCGTGCCCGTCACCGCGGACCAGTCCACGTCCGCGCCGGCCGTCCAGGCGCGGGCGAGGCAGTCGGTGAGCGCGTCGGGCTCGGTACGGTCGCGCCGGTGCAGGGGAAGGATCGCGATGTCCTCGCGGGTGACGCAGTCGTGCGCCATGCCCGACAGCACCGCCCGCGGCCCCACCTCCACGAGGACGCCGGCACCCTCGTCCTCCAGGCGGGAGATCGCCGTCCGGAACAGGACGGGCCGGGTGATCTGGTCGAGCCAGTAGCGGGCGTCGCTCCAGGTTCCCTCGATGCCGGTGACGAAGGCCGTGCGGGACGGGCGGAACGTCACCCGCGCCAGCTCCGCGGCGAACGCGGGCAGCATCGGCTCCATGAGCGGGGAGTGGAAGGCGTGGCTGACGGACAGGCGCCGGGTGCGCCGGCCGCGGGAGCGCCACTGCTCGGCGACGGCCAGGCACTCCTGCTCGGCGCCGGACACGACCACGGAGGTGGGGCCGTTGACGGCGGCGATGCCGACACGCGACTCCAGCCCGGCCAGCGTCTCGGCGACCTCCCCGGCCGTCGCCTCCACCGCGACCATGGCGCCGGGTTCGCGCAGTTCCTCCATGAGCCGGCCGCGGGCGGCGATGAGGCGGGCCGCGTCCTCCAGGGACCAGACCCCGGCGGCGTGCGCGGCCGCGTACTCGCCCACCGAGTGCCCGGCGACGAGGTCGGGCCTCATCCCGTACGACCGCAGCAGCCGGAAGGCGGCCACCTCGAAGGCGAACAGCGCGGGCTGCGTGTAGGCGGTCCGGTCCAGCAGGGTCGCGGCGGGGCTGCCGGGCTCGGCCCACATCACGTCGCGCAGCGGCCTGCCGAGGTGGGGGTCGAGGGCGGCGCACACCTCCTCCAGGGCGGCGGCGAACGCGGGCGCGGAGGCCGCGAGTTCCCGGCCCATCCCGGCGCGCTGCCCGCCCTGCCCGGTGAACAGGAACGCGGTCCTCGGCAGGTCGGTGGCGACCCCTTCGACGACCGCCGTGAGATCCGGCGCTCCGGCGACGTACGCCGAGAGCGTGGCGGTGAGGGCGTCGTGGTCGGGGGCGATCACGACGGCGCGGTGGGGGAAGGCGGCGCGGTCGGCGAGCGCGCGTGCCACGTCGGCGGGGGCGGGCCGTTCGCCGGAGGTGACGGCCGCGTGCAGCCGGGCGGCCTGGGCCCGCAGGGAACGGTCGTTGCGGGCGCTGATCGGCCAGGGGATCGGGACGGGGTCGTGGCCGGGGGCCGCGGGCTCGGGAGCGGGGGCCTCCTCGACGATGACGTGGGCGTTGGTGCCGCTGATACCGAACGAGGAGACGCCCGCGCGGCGGGGCCTGGTCCCGGCCGGCCAGGCGCGGGCCCCGGTGAGCAGCTCGACCCGTCCCGCCGACCAGTCGACGTGGGGGGTGGGTTCGGTCACGTGCAACGTCTGCGGCAACACCCCGTGCCGCATCGCCTGCACCATCT
>NZ_JBNCLF010000045.1:0-2924 GCF_049844535.1 Streptosporangium sp. DT93 | reverse complement strand
AGATGGTGCAGGCGATGCGGCACGGGGTGTTGCCGCAGACGTTGCACGTGACCGAACCCACCCCCCACGTCGACTGGGACTCCGGAGGCGTCCGCGTGGCCACCGGCCCGGTGGAGTTCCCCGCCGACCGGCCGGCCCGCACCGGGGTCTCCAGCTTCGGCGTCAGCGGCACCAACGCCCACATCATCCTCGAAGGCGCCCCCGCCGCCGACCCCGCGACCGCGACCGATCCCGCCACCGGCCCGGACGAGCGGCCCGCCGCCTCCGGTGAGCCGCTCGTCTGGACGGTGTCGGCCAAGACCGGCACCGCCCTGCGCGCCCAGGCCGAACGGCTGCGCCGGTACGCCGGCGCCGCCTCCGACGACGACCTGCGCGCCACCGGCCGCACCCTGGCCGGCAGGGCCGGGTTCGCGCACCGCGCGGTCGTGGTGGCCGCCGACCGCGCCGAACTCCTCGACGCGCTCGCCGCCGTCGCCGACGGCACCCCCCACGCCGCCGCCGTCCAGGGCGAGGCGCTCCCCGCCGCCCGGCCGGTGTTCGTCTTCCCCGGCCAGGGCTCCCAGTGGGAGGGCATGGCCGTCGACCTCCTGGACACCAGCGAGGTCTTCCGCGCCCGGCTGCTGAGCTGCGACGAGGCCCTGCGCCCGCACACCGGATGGTCGGTCGTCGACGTGCTGCGCGGACGGAACGGCGCCCCCGCCCTGGAGGGCACCGAGGTCATCCAGCCCGTCCTGTTCGCCGTCATGGTCTCCCTCGCGGAGCTGTGGCGCTCCCACGGTGTGGACCCCACGGCGGTCGTCGGCCAGTCGCAGGGCGAGATCGCCGCCGCGTGCGTCGCCGGGGCGCTGACCCTGGAGGACGCCGCCAAGGTCGTGGCCCTGCGCTCCCGGGCGCTGATCGGGCTCAGCGGCACCGGAGGCATGCTCGCCGTGGCCCTGCCCGCCGCCGAGACCCGGGCGCGGCTCGAACCGTGGGAGGGCCGCCTCTGGGTGGCCGTCCACAGCGGCCCGGCCTCCTGCGTCGTCGCCGGTGAGGCCGACGCGCTGGACGAGTTCACCGCCGCCTGCGGCGAGACCGTCCGCGTGCGCCGCGTCGCCGTCGACTACGCCTCCCACACCCCGCTCGTCGAGCCCATCGCCGACGAGCTCGCCGCCACCCTCGACGGGGTACGGCCGCACGACACCGCCATCGCCTTCTGCTCCTCCCTCGCCGGCAGGTTCATCGAGCCCTCCCGGCTGACCTCCGCCTACTGGTACGACAACCTGCGCAACCCGGTGCTGTTCGACGAGGCGATCAGGGCGTGCGGGGGAACGGGCACACCGCTGTTCGTCGAGGTCAGCCCGCACCCGGTGCTGGGCGCCGACACCGACGAGAGCTGCCACGCGGCGGGAATCACCGCCGGGGTCTGCGGGTCCCTGCGCCGGGGCTCCGGCGACTGGCCGCGCTTCCTGCTCGCCCTCGCCCACGCCTGGGCGCTCGGTGCGGACGTCGACTGGCTCACCGCCCTCGCCCCCGCCCCGCGGCCGACGGCGGACCCGCCGACCTACGCCTTCGAGCGGCGCCGCTACTGGCTCGGGGACCACGAGCCGGTGGGCCGCCCCACCGGCGCGGGCATCGACGGCTCCGCGCACCCGCTGCTCTCCGCCGTCGTCGCCGTGGCCGGCGACGCCTACGTCCTGTCCGGGCAGCTCTCGGCCAGGAGCGTGTCCTGGCTCGCGGACCACGCGGTGGAGGGCGGCGTCCTGCTGCCCGGCACCGCGTTCGCCGAGCTCGCCCTCGAAGGCGGCGCGCACGCCGACTGCGCGCACCTGGACGAGCTCGTCATCGAGGCGCCGCTCTCCCTCCCGGACGGCGGCTCCGTCACCGTCCAGGTCACCGTGGACCGGCCCGACGACGGGGGGCGCCGCGCCGTCGCCGTCCACTCCCGTACCTCCGACGGGTGGCGCCGGCACGCCTCCGGCACCCTCTCCGCCGACGTTGCGGCCGGTGTCTCGTACGCGTGGGCGGCGCAGTGGCCGCCGGTGGGTGCGGAGCCGGTGGAGGTCGAGGGCGGGTACGAGCGGCTGGCGGAGCGGGGGTATGAGTACGGTCCGGCGTTCCAGGGGTTGCGTGCGGTGTGGCGCCGTGGCGAGGAGTTGTTCGCCGAGGTGGCGCTGCCCGAGGGCGTGGACGGGGCCGGGTACGGCATCCACCCCGCCCTCCTCGACGCCGCCCTGCACCCCCTCGTCCTGACCGGCGACGACGACGAACTGCTCCTGCCCTTCGCGTTCGGAGGCGTGTCGCTGCACACCTCCGAGGCCCCCGAACTCCGCGTACGGCTGACCACCTCCGGGGAGGACACCCTCGTCGAGGCGGCCGACCCGGCCGGCGCGCCGGTCCTGTCGATCGACGCCCTCCGCGTACGGGCCGCGGCCCCCCGCAGGACCGCCTCCGGCGGCACGGCGGTCCACGGCGTCGACTGGGTCGAGGCACCCCCCGCCGCCCCCCTCCCCGCCGGCGCCGTGGTGATCCCGTGCGTGAGCGACCTGCCCGACGTGCCCGCCCGCGTCCGCGAACTGACCGGCCGGGTCCTGGACGCCATCGCCGTCCACCCCGCCGACGCCACCCTGATCTTCGCCACCCGGGCGGGCGACCCCGCCGGGGCTGCCGTGTGGGGTCTGGTGCGCTCGGCGCAGTCGGAGCAGCCAGGACGGTTCGTCCTGGCCGAGGTCGAGGACGACCACACCGACTGGTCCCTCGTCGCCGCGACCGGCGAACCCCAGGTGCGCGTCACGAACGGCGCTCCCCTCGTCCCGCGCCTGGCGCGGCGCGAGGCGCCCGCCGAGACGCCGGGAACCCCGGGGATCTCGGGGACGGTGCTGGTGACCGGTGGCACCGGTGGTCTCGGTGCGCTGGTGGCGCGGCACCTGGTGACGGGTCACGGG
>NZ_JBNCLF010000044.1:0-3491 GCF_049844535.1 Streptosporangium sp. DT93 | reverse complement strand
GTCATCGTCGGCGGAGCGGATCAGGAGGGGGCGCGAACGGTCAGCGTCTACTCCCGCGACGGGGAGGAGTGGATCCACCACGCCCAAGGTGTCGTCTCCACGGGTACGGACATGGCGGCCTTCGACCTGGCGCAGTGGCCTCCGGCGGGCGCGACCGCGGTGGACACCGAAGGCTTCTACGAAGACCTGGCCGCTGTGGGCCTGGCGTACGGGCCGGCCTTCCGGGGTCTGCGTGCCGCATGGCGGCGCGACGATGAGCTCTTCGCCGAGGTCGCCTTACCTGACCAGGTCCAAGGTGACCGGTTCGGCCTCCACCCCGCCCTGCTCGACGCAGCCCTGCACGCGGTCGCCCTCGCGGGTGTCACCGAGGGAGCGGCGTTGCCGTTCGCCTGGTCCGGCGTACGACTCCTCGCCTCGGGCGCCCCCGCGCTCAGGGTACGGGTCCGGCCGCGAGGTTCCGGGGTCTCGCTGGACATCGCCGATGCCACCGGGTTGCCGGTCGCCACCGTCGAGTCGCTGGTGCTCCGGGAGGTCGACGCCGACCGGCTCACCGGCCCTCGCCCAGCCGTCCACGACTCGCTCTACCGGGTCGATTGGAAGCTCGTCGCGGCCCCGGAAACCGACGTGTCCGATGTGGTCGTTCTGCGGGCGGTCGGGGTTGGTCAGGTGCTGGAGGAGTTGCGGGCGTGGCTGGTCGAGGAGCGGGCCGGTCGGTTGGTGGTGTTGACCCGGGGTGCGGTGGCGTTGCCGGGTGAGGATGTGACGGATCTCGACGGTGCCGCGGTGTGGGGTCTGGTGCGTTCGGCGCAGTCGGAGAATCCGGGGGTGTTCGTCCTGGCGGACGCGGAGGAGGCCGATCTCGGGTTGGTGCTGGGCTCGGGTGAGTCCCAGGTCGCCGTTCGCGCCGGACAGACGTTCGTGCCACGCCTCCGCCGGGTCACGACCCCGGCCGAGCCCGTCCGGCTCGCGGGACCGGTGCTGATCACCGGTGGAACCGGCGCTCTGGGCGCCGAACTGTCGCGTCACCTGGTGACGCGGCATGGAGTGGACCGATTGCTGCTGCTGAGCAGGCGCGGGATCGACGCTCCGGGAGCTCGTGAGCTGGTGGCGGACCTGAAGGACCTGGGCGCCGAGGTCGACGTCGTGGTGTGTGACGCGGCGGACCGGGCGGTGCTGGCCGAGGTGCTGGCCGGCCGTGACATCGGTGCGGTCGTCCACGCGGCCGGTGTGCTGGACGACGGGGTGATCACGTCCCTGACGCCCGAGCGGATCGACGCCGTGTTCGCGCCCAAGGCGACGGCTGCCTGGAACCTCCATGAGCTGACCAGGGACAAGGACCTGTCGGCGTTCGTGATGTTCTCCTCGGCATCCGGTGTGATGGGTGCGCCGGGCCAGGGCAACTACGCCGCCGCCAACGCCTACCTGGACGGTCTGGCCGCGCACCGCCGGGCCAACGGCCTGCCCGCCCACTCCCTGGCGTGGGGACTGTGGGACCAGGCCGGTGGGATGACCGGCGGCATGGACACCGCCGACCGTCAGCGTCTCGCCCAGGGCGGAGTCCAGCCGCTGTCCCTGGAGGAGGGGCTGGCACTGTTCGATGTGGCGGTGGGTGTCGCCGAGCCGGCGTTGGTCCCCATCGGTCTGGACCTTTCCGGACTGCGCGTCCGGGGAGAGTCCCTGCCGGAGCTGTACCGCGATCTGGTGCCTGTGACCCGTCGCGTCGCGTCCGGGATCAGGGTCGACGCGGACACGCTTCGCCAGCGCCTCGCCGCCCTGCCGGAGGAGGAATGGCTGGACTCGCTGCTGACGATCGTGCGAACCCAGGCGGCCATGGTGCTCGGTCACACCGGTCCGCAGGCGATCGACGCGGATCGTGCCTTCCGTGAACTCGGGTTCGATTCGCTCGCCGCCGTGGAACTCCGCAACGGGTTGAACGCGGCGACCGGTCTCCGCCTTCCGGCGACCCTGGTGTTCGACTACCCGAGCTCGGTCGTGCTCGCGAGATACCTGCTCGACGAGGTGACCGGTGGTGCGGACGAGATCGCGGTCACCGCGGCCCGGACCGGTACGGACGACGACCTGATCGCCATCGTCGGGATGAGCTGCCGTTATCCGGGCGGGATCATGTCTCCGGAAGACCTGTGGCAGCTCGTCGCCGGTGGCGTCGAGGCCATCTCGCCCTTCCCGGTGAATCGTGGGTGGGATCCGGGTGTGGTGGATCCGGCCGGTGAGCGGGAGGCGACGAGTTATGTGGGGGTCGGGGGGTTCTTGCATGAGGCGGGGGAGTTCGACGCGGGCTTTTTCGGGATCGGTCCGAATGAGGCGTTGTTGATGGATCCTCAGCAGCGGTTGTTGCTGGAGGTGTCGTGGGAGGCGATCGAGCGGGCCGGGATTGATCCGGTGTCGTTGCGTGGGAGTGCGACGGGTGTGTTCGCGGGGATGATGTATCACGATTACGCCTTTAACAGTAGTACGGGGGCTATTGCTTCGGGTCGTGTGGCGTATGCGCTGGGGTTGGAGGGGCCGGCGGTCACGGTGGACACGGCGTGTTCGTCGTCGTTGGTGGCGTTGCATCTGGCGGTGCAGGCGTTGCGGTCGGGTGAGTGTGATCTGGCGTTGGCCGGTGGTGTGGCGGTGATGGCGACTCCGGAGACGTTTGTGGAGTTCAGTCGGCAGGGTGGGTTGGCGCGTGATGGGCGGTGTAAGTCGTTTGCGGATGCGGCTGATGGGACGGGTTGGGGTGAGGGTGTGGGGGTGTTGGTGGTGGAGCGGTTGTCGGATGCTCGTCGTCGTGGTCATCGGGTGTTGGCGGTGGTTCGGGGTAGTGCGGTGAATCAGGATGGGGCGTCGAATGGGTTGACGGCGCCGAATGGTCCGGCTCAGCAGCGGGTGATTCGTCAGGCGTTGGCCAATGCTCGGCTGGGTGCCGATCAGGTGGATGTGGTGGAGGCGCATGGGACGGGGACGAGGTTGGGTGATCCGATCGAGGCGCAGGCGTTGCTGGCGACGTATGGTCAGGGCCGGGAGCGGGGTCGGCCGTTGTGGTTGGGGTCGATCAAGTCGAACATGGGGCACACGCAGGCCGCTGCTGGGGTGGCGGGGGTCATCAAGGTGGTTCAGGCGATGCGGCATGGGGTGATGCCGAAGACGCTGCACGTGGATGCGCCCTCGTCGCAGGTGGACTGGGAGAGCGGAGCCGTTGAGTTGTTGACGTCGGCGCGGGTGTGGGAGCGGGGGGAGGGTGTGCGTCGGGCGGGGGTGTCGTCGTTCGGGATCAGTGGGACGAACGCGCATGTGATCGTGGAGGAGGCTCCGCTGGAGGAGCCGGTGGTGGAGTCGGCTCCTGCTCCTGCTCCGGCTCCGGTGGCGGGATCGGTGGCGGGTTCGGCGGTAGAGGTTTCGGCTGGGGTCTCGGTGGATTCGGTGGGGGTGGTGGTTCCTTGGGTGGTGTCGGGGCGTTCGGTGGGGGCGGTGCGTGCTCAGGCGGGGCG
>NZ_JBNCLF010000043.1:0-4307 GCF_049844535.1 Streptosporangium sp. DT93 | reverse complement strand
ATCGCGTCCGTCCCCGACACCACCAGCTCCCACAACTCCTCCGGCGAGGCCACCCCACCCGGGAACCGGCACCCCATCCCCACGATCACCACCGGGTCGGAGACCTCGATCCCGGCCCCGGCGTCCGCCCCGGCCACGGTCGCGGCCGCAGTTCCGGCCGCGGAGCCCTGCCGCGCCGACAGGGCGTCCAGCAGGTGCTCGGCGAGTGCGGCGACGGTCGGGAACTCGAAGGCGACGGTGGCGGGCAGGGTGAGGCCCGTGAGCGCGTTGAGCCGGTTGCGCAGCTCGACGGCGGTCAGCGAGTCGAAGCCGAGCTCCTTCAGCGGCCGGTCGGCGCCCACCCCGTCCGCGTCCCCGCGGCCCAGGACGGCCGCGGCCTGCTCGCGTACGAGCCCGGTGACCGTGCGAAGCCGCTCGTGCGGCGGCTCGGACAGCAGCCTCAGGGCCCAGGCGCCGCCGGTCGCCGGGCGCCGGGCCTCGGCGGGCCGCCTGACGATCCCGGAGAACAGGGCGGGCAGGCGGCCCGCGGCCGCCTCGTCCCGCAGCACGCCCTCGTCCAGGAGCGACACCACGGTATGGGCCTCCCGCACCCGTTCGAGCGCGTCCAGCGCGCGGCCGGTCCCGACGGTGCCGACACCGTAGCGGGCGAGCCGGGCGCGGTCGGCCGCGCCCAGGTGGGCGGTCATCGCGCTCGTCTCCTCCCACAGGCCCCAGGCGAGGGCCGTGGCCGGCAGCCCGGCGCGGTGCCGGTGCTCGGCCAGCGCGTCGAGGAAGGCGTTGGCGGCTGCGTAGTTCGCCTGCCCCGGCACGCCGAACGTGGCCACGGCGGAGGAGAAGAGCACGAAACCCTCCAGCGGGAGGCCCGCGGTCAGCTCGTGCAGGTGCCAGGCCGCGTCCACCTTGGGCCGCAGCGCGGCGGCCAGCTCCCCGGCGGTCATCCCGGTGACCGTGGCGTCCGCGAGCAGCCCCGCGGTGTGGATCACCGACCGGAGCGGGCGGTCCGCGGGGACGGACGCCAGCAGCTCCGCCACGGCCGCGCGGTCGGTGACGTCGCAGGCCACCACGCTCACCCCGGCTCCGGCCGCGCCGAGTTCCCCGGCCAGGGCCTGCGCGCCCGGGGCGTCCGGCCCCGAGCGGCTCACCAGCAGCAGGTGCGGGGGGTGCTCCGACGCGGCCAGCCTGCGGGCGACCAGCGCGCCGAGGGTTCCGGTGCCCCCGGTGACCAGGACGGTGCCGGCCCGCGTGCCGGCCGGTGCTCCCGTCGGTGTTTCCGTCGGTGTTTCCGTCGGTGTTTCCGTCGGTGTTTCCTCCGGGGACCCGGGGGCGGGCGGGACCTCCTCGCCGAGGTCGCAGGGGGCGAGCCGGGGCACCAGCAGCTCACCGTCGCGTACGGCCACCTCGCGTTCGCCGTGCTCGGCGGCCAGCAGCGAGGCGGGCGCAGGGCCGTCGGCGACGACCAGGGCGAACCGGCCGGGGTGTTCGGCGGCGGCGGTGCGGACCAGGCCCCGGACCGGGGCGGACGCGAGATCGGACCCGGCCACCACGACCGATAGCCGGGCACCGTCGAACGCGGGGTCGCGGAGCCAGTCCTGGAGCAGTCCCAGGACGGCGGCGGTCCGCTCGTGCGCCTGCGCGACCACGTCGCCCGCCCGTCCGCCCACGGGCACGAGCACGGCACCGGCGCCTGCCGCCTCCG
Source organism: Streptosporangium sp. DT93 (assembly GCF_049844535.1). NCBI lineage: Bacteria > Bacillati > Actinomycetota > Actinomycetes > Streptosporangiales > Streptosporangiaceae > Streptosporangium > Streptosporangium sp. DT93. Next base: position 2,611 of record NZ_JBNCLF010000043.1, on the reverse strand, counting down.
GCAGCCCGCTCACCACGGTGACGTCCCCACCCGCCCTCACCAGAGCGCCGGGGCCGTCGAGGTCGCCGAATCCGCCGAGCACGACGACGTTCCCGGGAGCCGGGCCCGTTCCGGCCGCCCGTTCCCAGCCGACCCGGTAGGCCTCGGCGGCGGGCCGGGACGCGGCGAGCTCGGCGCGCGCGGCCGGGCGGAACGCCAGGGACGCGACGGCACCGACGACCTCTCCGTCCTCGTCCGCGAAGGTGTAGCGGAACCGGGAACCGCCCAGCGGTTCGATGCGCGCCCGCAGCCTTCCCCGCGCCGCCCCGCCGGTCAGGCGCAGGCCCTCGAAGGCGAACGGCAGCAGGGGACGGCCCGGGTCGGGGTCGGAGAGTCCGGCCAGCCCGGCCACCACCGGGTGGAGGGCCGCGTCGAGCAGCGCCGGGTGGAGGGCGAAGTCCCCGCCCGGGACGCCCTGGGAACCGGCCGTGACGAGCTCGGCGTAGACCGCGCCGTCACCACCGCCGTCGCCGGTGCGCCACACGGCGGCCAGCCCCTGGAAGGCCGGGCCATAGTCGTAGCCGAGCCGGTACAGCCGCGCGTACACGTCGGTGACGTCGACGCTCTCGGCTCCGGGGGGAGGCCAGGCGACCCGCGCGGCCTCCGGCGCGCCGGGACCGACGGTCCCGGCCGCGTGCCGGGTCCACGGGGCGTCCTCGGACGAGCGCGCGTGCACCTCCACGGCCCGGTGCCCGTGCTCGCCGGGGGCGGCGACGAGCACCTGCAGCGTCGCCGGACGCCCGGCGTCCAGGACCAGGGGGGCCTGGACGGTCAGCTCGCGCACCTCGGGACAGCCGACGAGGTCCCCGGCCCGGGCGGCGAGCTCGGCCAGGACCGTGCCGGGCGCCAGCACGGTGCCGAACACCGAGTGGTCGGCGAGCCACTCCTGCGCCGCCGTGCCGAGCCGTCCGGTCAGCACGGCGCCGCCGCCGACGAGCTCGACCATCGCCCCCAGCAGCGGGTGGCGGACGGCGGACCGCCCGAGCCCGGCCCCCCGGCCCGGACCGGCGGAGGGGGTGAGCCAGTAGCGTTCGCGCTCGAACCGGTAGGTCGGCAGGTCCACCGCGCGCGTGCCCGCCGTCGTCCAGGAGACGGGGACGCCGCCGAGGCAGGCCACGGCCAGGGCGCGGCGGAACGCGTCCGTCCCGCCCTCGCCGCGCCGGAGCGTGCCGCCCGCCAGCCCGGGCACGCCCCGCCCGGCGATGATCTCCTCGACGGCCATGGTGAGCACCGGGTGCGGGCTGATCTCGATGAACCGGTGGTGTCCCGTGTCGAGCAGGCCGTTGACGGCGGCCTCGAACTCCACGGTCCGGCGGAGGTTGCGGTACCAGTACCCGGCGTCGAGCGCGGTGGTGTCCATCCGTTCCCCGGTCACCGAGGAGTGGAACGCGATCTCGGCCGGTCGCGGTTCCAGGCCGGCGAACGTCTCCAGCAGCTCGTCGCGCAGGGGTTCGACGTACCGGGTGTGCGAGGCGTAGTCCACCGGGACGCGTCGGGCGCGCGCGCCCTGCTCGCCGCACCACGCGAGCAGCTCGTCGAGGGCGTCCGTGCCGCCCGCGACGACCGTCGAGCGCGGCCCGTTGCGCACCGCGATCTCGATCTCCCCGGGCCGGCGCGCCAGGATCCCGGCCAGTTCGTCGGCGCCCAGCGCCACCGACACCATGCCGCCGTTCCCGGCGATGCGGGCGATGGCCCCGCTGCGAAGCGTGACGATCCTCGCCGCGTCCTCCAGCGACAGCGCGCCCGCCACGTAGGCCGCGGCGATCTCGCCCTGGGAGTGGCCGACCACGGCGTCCGGCCACACCCCGGCGGCGCGCCACATCGCCGCGAGCGACACCATCACCGCGAAGAGCACCGGTTGTACGACGTCGACGCGCTCGAGCGGGGGCGCGCCGGCCTCGCCGCGGAGCACGGCGGTCAGGGACCAGTCGGTGTGCCGGGAGAACGCTCGCGAGCAGGCCTCGATCTCGGCGCGGAAGACCCGGTCGGAGTCCAGGAGGGCACGGGCCATCTCGGGCCACTGCGATCCCTGGCCGGGGAAGACGAAGACCGTCCTGCCGGGGGTCCTCTCACCGGTGACGAGCGCGTCGTGGATCTCGCCCCGCGCCAGGGCGCGCAGGGCGGGCAGGTGGTCGGCCAGTACGGCGGCGCCGTGGCCGAGCCGCGCCCTGGAGGTGAGGGTGGCCGCCACGTCGCGCGGGTCCAGCCCGGGGTGGGCCTCAAGGTGGTCGGCCAGTGCCGTGGCCTGCCTGCGCAGGGCGGCGGGGCCGTCTCCCGACAGCAGCACGGGGGGGTGCGGCGCGGTCGCCGGCCGATCGGCACGGGCGGGGGCGTCCGGTGTCCCGGCATCGGGCGTCCCTGCGTCGGAGGGGACGTCGGCGCGGGGGAAGGCGGCGGGCGTCCCGGCGTCCGGTGTCTCGGCGTCAGCGGGAACGTCGGTGTGGACGGGGACGGCCGGTGTCCCGGTGCCGGCGGGGAGGTCGGCGAGTGCGTCCGGTGCCTGTTCGAGGATGACGTGGGCGTTGGTGCCACTGATCCCGAACGACGACACCCCCGCCCGGCGGGGCCCGCC
>NZ_JBNCLF010000042.1:0-6353 GCF_049844535.1 Streptosporangium sp. DT93 | reverse complement strand
ACGGCCGAGGCGAGCTCGCCCCGGGCCCGCCCCGATTCCGACGGCGCGCCCCGGCCTTTCCCCGGGGGGGGCCGCCACGGTCGTGTCCGGGCCCTCCTTCCCCGTCCGGCCGTCCCTGTTCCGGGCCGTTCCCGCCGCTCGGAGCGGCATGATCGGCGGCGGGACGGCGTCCGGGCGGTGTCCGGCGGTACGGGAGGGCACGCCGCTCGCGCCGCAGGAAGGGGCCTGACGCCCTCCGGGCCCCGCGGGCACCCATCGTCTCCGCCGCGGGGCCGGTGAGCGCGTGGAGCGCCTGAGAGCCTTGCCCCGCGGGAGGTCACGGCGAGGTCCGACACGCCGGGCGGACCACGGCCGGAAACCTCTCATCGGACGGCCGGCAGGGGCCTGCGGACGTGCCGGGATGGTCGCGTCCAGCATGCGCCGTCAGCGAACAGCGCGTTGAGGAGGCATGTCCGGTAGGCGGCGCGGGTTAAGGTCACAGGCAAAGCCAATCGATTACGACGCATCGGAAGGTGACGCTGTGACCAGCCCGCCGACCTTCTACCAGCCGCCCGGCTTCGGGCCCGAGTCGATGAGCCAGCCGACCGGCTCGTTCAGGCTCGAAGACCAGCTCTACCAGCGGCTGCTGCGTGAGCGCATCATCGTGCTGGGCACCCAGGTCAACGACGAGATCGCCAACCGGATCTGCGCCGAGCTGCTCCTGCTCGCCGCGGACGACTCGGACCGCGACATCTGGCTCTACATCAACTCGCCCGGTGGTTCCGTGACCGCCGGTATGGCGATCTACGACATGATGGAATATGTACCTAACGATGTGTGCACGGTCGCGATGGGCCTGGCCGCTTCCATGGGCCAGTTCCTGCTGTGCGCCGGCGAGCGGGGCAAGCGCTACGCCCTGCCGCACGCCCGCATCATGATGCACCAGCCGTCCGGTGGCATCGGTGGCACCGCCGCCGACATCGCCATCCAGGCCGAGCAGATGCTCTATGTGAAGAAGACCCTCGCCGAGCGGATCGCCTTCCACACCGGCCAGAACCTGGAGCAGATCGAGGCCGACTCCGACCGCGACCGCTGGTTCACGGCCGAGGAGGCCAAGGACTACGGCTTCATCGACCAGGTCGTGCGCAGCGCCCGGCAGGTGCCCTCCACGGGCGCCGTCTCCTGAAGGGGAACAAGGTGAGTGAGTTGATCCGGCCGGGAGACATCAACGGCCGCTACGTTCTTCCGTCCTTCACCGAGCGCACGTCCTACGGCATGCGGGAGATGAACCCGTACGCCAAGCTGTTCGAGGATCGCATCATCTTCCTCGGCGTGCAGGTGGACGACGCGTCGGCGAACGACGTCATGGCCCAGCTGCTGACGCTGGAGTCGCTCGACCCCGACCGTGACATCAGCATCTACATCAACTCGCCGGGCGGTTCGTTCACCGCCATGACGGCGATCTACGACACGATGCAGTTCGTCCGGCCGGAGATCCAGACGGTCTGCCTGGGCCAGGCGGCCTCGGCCGCGGCGGTCCTGCTGGCCGGCGGTACGCCGGGCAAGCGGTTCGCCCTGCCGAACGCCCGTATGCTGATCCACCAGCCCTCCACCGAGGGCGGCGGCCAGGGAAGCGACATCGAGATCCAGGCGCGTGAGATCCTCAGGATGCGCGCCCAGATGGAGATGATCATCGCTCAGCATTCGGGCAGGGCGCCGGAGGCGGTCCGCAAGGACATCGAGCGGGACAAGATCCTTGACGCCGTGGAGGCCAAGGAGTACGGGTTGATCGACGACATCATCCCGTCTCGCAAGAAACTCGCGAAGGCCGTAGCCTCCTGACGAGGCACAGTGCACCGGAACCGTGCCGAATCCGGCACGTTCCGGTGCGACTCGCCGCTAGGGGGCTCACTGAGGGCTCAGAAGACGGTAACGTCGAAACCTAAGCGGGATGACTTTTCCATCGGGTATCGGACCGATCGGAAGAAACGGACCGCGGCAGCCAGGGCGGTCCCACGCAAAGGAGTATCTGGGGTGGCACGCATCGGCGACGGGGGAGACCTGCTGAAGTGCTCTTTCTGCGGGAAGAGCCAGAAGCAGGTCAAGAAGCTCATCGCCGGACCCGGCGTATACATCTGCGACGAGTGCATCGACCTCTGTAATGAGATCATCGAGGAGGAGCTCAGCGAGTCCTCCGAACTCAAGTGGGACAGCCTTCCCAAGCCGAGGGAGATCTACGAATTCCTCGACGCCTACGTCATCGGTCAGGACCAGGCGAAGAAGGCTCTCTCCGTGGCGGTCTACAACCACTACAAGCGGGTGCAGTCCGGAGAGCGCGGGCGTGACGACGGCCTGGAACTGGCCAAGTCCAACATCCTGCTCCTGGGCCCGACCGGTTCCGGCAAGACACTGCTCGCCCAGACGTTGGCGAAGATGCTGAACGTTCCGTTCGCCATCGCCGACGCCACCGCCCTCACAGAGGCGGGCTACGTGGGCGAGGACGTGGAGAACATACTGCTCAAGCTGATCCAGGCCGCCGACTACGACGTCAAGAAGGCCGAGACCGGCATCATCTACATCGACGAGGTCGACAAGATCGCTCGTAAGAGCGAGAACCCGTCGATCACGCGGGACGTCTCCGGTGAGGGAGTGCAGCAGGCCCTGCTCAAGATCCTGGAGGGGACGACCGCGAGCGTGCCGCCCCAGGGCGGGCGCAAGCACCCGCACCAGGAGTTCATCCAGATCGACACCACCAACGTGCTGTTCATCTGCGGCGGCGCCTTCGCGGGCCTCGAGAAGATCATCGAGTCCCGGGTGGGCCGCAAGGGCATCGGCTTCAACGCCATCATCCGCTCCAAGGAGGATGTCGACAGCTCCGACATCTTCAAGGACGTGATGCCGGAGGACCTGCTGAAGTTCGGCATGATCCCCGAGTTCGTCGGCCGGCTCCCCGTCATCACGAGCGTCCACAACCTCGACCGTGAGGCGCTCATCCAGATCCTCACCGAGCCCCGGAACGCGCTGGTCAAGCAGTACCGTCGCCTCTTCGAGCTCGACAACGTCGAGCTCGAGTTCACCGACGACGCGCTGGAGGCCATCGCCGACCAGGCGATCCTGCGAGGCACCGGCGCCCGTGGCCTGCGGGCGATCCTGGAGGAGGTCCTCCTCTCGGTGATGTACGAGGTGCCCTCGCGACAGGACGTGGCGCGCGTCGTGATCACCCGCGAGTCGGTCCTGGAGCACGTCAACCCCACGCTCGTACCGCGTGACCAGCTCAGCAAGCAGCAGCGTCCGCCGCGCGAGAAGTCGGCCTAGGCGTTCCCGCGAGCCGTCCGAGGTTCGCGCGGCCGGTGCCCCCACGGTTCTCCGTGGGGGCACCGGTCGTTTCGGCCCGGCGAGGCGCGGGGGCGGTGCGGGCAGGGGAGGCGCGGTCCGCGGGACATGGGGCTCGCGGACATCCCTAGACTTGGGCATCGTGACGACGCCAGAGCTGCCCACCCAGTACACACCCGCCGACGTGGAGACCCGGAGCTATGAGCGCTGGGTATCGGGGGGATACTTCACCGCCGACCCGAGCAGCGAGCGCGAGCCGTACAGCATCGTCCTGCCCCCGCCGAACGTGACCGGTGTGCTGCACATCGGCCACGCCCTCGACCACTCCGTCCAGGACGCGCTGACCCGCCGCGCCCGCATGCGCGGGGAGGAGACGCTCTGGCTGCCCGGCATGGACCACGCCGGTATCGCCACCCAGAACGTCGTCGAACGCGAGATCGCCAAGGAGGGTCTCTCCCGGCACGATCTCGGCCGTGAGGCGTTCGTCGAGCGCGTCTGGCAGTGGAAGGAGGAGTCCGGCGGGCGGATCCTCGACCAGATGAAGAAGCTCGGTGACGGCGTGGACTGGTCACGCGAACGCTTCACCATGGACCCGGGCCTCTCCCGGGCGGTTCAGACGATCTTCAAGAAGCTCTTCGACGACGGGCTCATCTACCGCGCCGAGCGCATCATCAACTGGTGCCCGCGCTGCCTGACCGCGCTCTCCGACATCGAGGTCGAGCACAGCGAGGACGAGGGCGAGCTGGTCTCGATCCGCTACGGCGACGGCGACGAGTCCATCGTGGTCGCCACCACCCGGGCCGAGACGATGCTCGGCGACACCGCCGTGGCCGTGCACCCCTCCGACGAGCGCTACGCGCACCTGATCGGCCGGGAGGTGGAGCTGCCGCTCACCGGGCGGCGGATCCCGATCGTGGCGGACGAGCACGTCGACCCCGCCTTCGGCACCGGAGCGGTCAAGGTCACCCCGGCGCACGACCCGAACGACTTCGAGATCGGACGGCGCCACTCCCTGCCCTCCCTGACGATCATGGACGAGCGGGGGGTCGTCACCGCCCACGGCCCGTTCCAGGGGCTCGACCGTTTCGAGGCCAGGCCCGCGGTGGTGGCCGCGCTGCGCGAGCAGGGCCGCATCGTCGCGGAGAAGCGCCCCTACCTGCACTCGGTCGGGCACTGCTCACGCTGCAAGACCGTGGTCGAGCCCCGGCTCTCGCTCCAGTGGTTCGTCAACGTCTCGCCCCTGGCGAAGGCGGCGGGCGACGCGGTGCGGGACGGCCGGACGCGGATCCACCCGCCGGAGCTGGCCAAGCGCTACTTCGACTGGGTCGACGACATGCACGACTGGTGCATCTCCCGCCAGCTGTGGTGGGGCCACCGCATCCCGGTCTGGTACGGACCCGAGGGAGAGGTCGTCTGCGTCGGCCCGGACGAGCGGGCGCCGGAGGGCTACATCCAGGACCCCGACGTCCTCGACACCTGGTTCTCCTCGGGACTGTGGCCGTTCTCCACCCTGGGGTGGCCCGACAGGACGCCCGAGCTGGCGAAGTTCTACCCCACCACCGTCCTGGTGACCGGCTACGACATCCTGTTCTTCTGGGTGGCCAGGATGATGATGTTCGGCATCTACGCGATGGACGGCGAGCCGCCGTTCCGGACCGTGGCGCTGCACGGCATGGTCCGCGACCAGTACGGCAAGAAGATGTCGAAGTCGTTCGGCAACGTCGTCGACCCGCTCGACTGGATCGAGCGTTTCGGCGCCGACGCCACCCGCTTCACGCTGCTGCGCGGCGCCAACCCCGGCTCCGACGTGGCGATCAGCGAGGAGTGGGCCGGAGGCTCGCGAAACTTCTGCAACAAGATCTGGAACGCCACCCGCTTCGCGCTGATGAACGGGGCGGTGACCGGCGAGCTCCCCGTCGAGGAGCTGACCGCGGCCGACCGGTGGATCCTCTCCCGGCTCCAGGAGGTCATCGCCTCGGTGGACACCGCCTTCGAGGACTTCGAGTTCGCCAAGGTCTCCGATCTTCTCTACCACTTCGCCTGGGACGAGGTCTGCGACTGGTACGTGGAGCTCGCCAAGATCCAGATCGCCTCCGGGCAGGAGCACACCCGGATCGTGCTGGGCCATGTCTTCGATGCGCTGCTCCGCCTGCTGCACCCGCTGGTGCCGTTCCTCACGGAGGAGCTGTGGCGCGCGGTCACCGGGGGCGAGTCGATCGCGGTGGCGCCGTGGCCGACGGTGCGGGAATCGCTCCGCGACCCCTCGGCCGTGCGTGAACTCCTCGCGGTGCAGGGAATGATCACCGAGGTGCGCAGGTTCCGTTCGGACCAGGGCCTCAAGCCGGGACAGCGGGTCGCGGCGCGGCTCCCGCTCGAGGGAACGGCACTGGCCTCCCACGAGGGGGCGATCCGGTCACTGCTCCGGCTCGACCCGCCGTCGGAGTCGTTCGCCGCCACCGCGCGTCTCGACGTGGCCGGGATCGCCGTGGAGATCGACACGGCCGGCACGATCGATGTGGCCGCCGAGCGGAAGCGCCTGGAGAAGGATCTCGCGGTGGCGCGGAAGGAAGCGACCCAGGTCGCGGCCAAGCTCGGCAACGAGCAGTTCATGGCCAAGGCGCCCGACGACGTGGTGGCCAAGGTCCGCTCCCGTGCGGAGCAGGCCGACCAGGACATCACCCGGCTGCTGGCCCAGATCGCCGCACTGCCGGCGGGGTGAGCTGACCGGGTTCCTGCCGTGGTCCCCGGCGACCACGTGGCCGGTCGGGTGGTGAGGAGCCGTGCGCGGAGAACCCGGAGTCTCTTGACTCCGGGTTCTCGTGTTTGAGGTGTGCGACCCCAGGGAAGACCTAGTCGTTACCGGGAAGTTGGCTCGTGTAGCCCCGGATGACTGGTAGTGTTCTTCATGCAGGGCGAGTCCCTGCACCCCCTAACAAATCCGACAAATCGGGCATGTTCGTTTGGTTGGACATCGGCCGGATGTTGGAGTAAGTTAGAGGGGTTGCCCTGGAAACAGGGTGATCGACATGCTAGCCGGTTTG
>NZ_JBNCLF010000041.1:0-7058 GCF_049844535.1 Streptosporangium sp. DT93 | reverse complement strand
GAACACACCCTCACCGGCCACCCCGCCATCCGCCAATGCGCCGTCATCCTGCGCGACGACACCTACCTCGCCGCCTATGTCGTTGCCGATCACGACCAGGGTGACCCTGATCCCGCTGATTTGCACGAGTACCTGGCGCGCCGACTGCCCATGTACATGATCCCCACCGCGTGGGTCGCGCTGCCGGAGTTGCCCGTCACCCGCAACGGCAAGCTCGACACCGCCGCGCTACCCGCCGTCGCATCGCCGACCACCGAGTACGTGGCACCCCGCACCGACACCGAACGCTGGCTCGCTACGACCTGGCAGGAACTACTGGGAGTGGAACGGGTCGGCGCCGACGACAACTTCTTCACCCTCGGCGGCAACTCCCTGCACGCCACCCAGCTCGCCGCCCGCATCCGCGAACACCTGAACATCAATTTTGACCTGCGCCATCTGTTCACCAATCCGGCACTCGCGCAACTGGCCGCCCGCCTGGATGCGGCCGAGGTCGCACCCGCGCAAAAACCCGTCGTGCCGGTCACACGAGAAGGCGCGCTGCCATGCACCCCCCAGCAAGAAGGCCTATGGTTCCTGCAGCGCATGGACCCATCCTCATCGGTGTACCACATCCCGTTCGCGCTGCGGCTGCGTGGTGCGTTGGACGTCGCCGTCCTGGAGCGGGCCCTGCTCACCTTGGTGGAGCGGCATGAGGCGTTGCGTACCAGGTTCGTCGAGGTGGACGGCCTGCCGCGGCAGGTGATCGACCCTCCACCGTCGACGTTCTCGCTGCCGGCGGGAAATGTCGAGGCCGAGCGAGTCGATTCATGGGTGACCGAGCGGCTGACGCGGCCGTTCGACCTGACGGCCGGGTCGCTGTTCCGCGCGGCGCTGGCCCGGATCGCACCCGATCATCACGTGCTGATGCTGGTGGTCCATCACGTCGTCGCCGACGGCTGGTCAGGCAAGATCTTGGCCGAGGAGCTCGCCGCCCTGTACAGCGGCGGTGACGCCTCGCTGCCGGAGGTGTATCTGCAGCCGGCCGATCATGCGGTCTGGCAGCGCCGCTGGCTGGACGGCGATGAGATGGAGCGTCAGCTGGCCTACTGGCGTGAGGCCCTGGCCGATCTGCCGACACTGGACTTCCCCAGCGACCGGCCCCGGCCGGCCCAGCCCACCGGTGCCGGTGCGGTCGCCGGTCGCCGGTTGCCCGACGCCACCGCGGCGGCGGCACGCGCCTACGCCCGCACCCACCAGGTCTCCTTCCTGGCGGTCCTCCAGGCGGCCCTGCTGACCGTGCTGCACCGCTACACCGGGCAAGACGATCTGACCATCGGGTCGATCTTCTCCGGCCGTACCCGCCCCGAGATCGAGCCCATCGTCGGGTTCTTCGCCAACACCCTGGTCCTGCGCACCGACGTCAGCGGCGAGCCCACCTTCGCCGACCTCGTCGACCGCTGCCACGAGAGCGTCCTCAACGCCACCGAACGCCAAGACATCCCCTTCGGCCTGATCGTCGACGCCCTGCAACCCGAACGCGTCACCGGACGCAACCCCCTGTTCCAAATCAGCCTCACCCTCCAACCCGCCAACACCCAAGCCGACCTGACACTCGGCGACGTTCGCGCCGAGCCGATCGAGGTCACCGACAGCTACGCGCGCTTTGACATCCTCATCAATGTGGCAGACGTCGACGGCAGATCCGAACTGATGGTCGAGTACTCCACCGAGTTGTTCGACGCCGACCGCATCGAACGCCTCCTCGACCACTACACCGCCGTCCTCGCCGCCGGCCTGGCCGCACCGGGCACCATCGCCGACGACATCGACATCATGTCGGCCACCGAACGCCACCAGGTGCTTCAGGTCTGGAACGACACCGCCGGCGGGCAGCCGGTCGAGCTGGTACATCGGCTGGTCGAGACGGCCGTCGACCGTACGCCGGAGGCCGTCGCCGTCGTCGACCACGACGGCACGGCATGGACGTATCGGCAGCTCGATCTGGCGGCCAACCAGCTCGCGCACAGGCTGCGCCGGCACGGCGTCGGCCCAGGCGTTCCGGTGGGAGTATGCCTGTACCGGAGTGCCGACATGGTCATCGCGCTGCTGGCCGCCTTGAAGGCCGGTGGAGGTTACCTGCCGTTCGAGCCCGACCTGCCGCCGGAAAGGCTCGCGTTCATGCTCGCTGACGCCGCCCCGCCGGTCGTCGTCACCCACAGCACCCACGAGTCCGCCTTTCCCGTCGCGATCACGCTGGACACCGAGCGAGATGCGCTCGCCGCTGAACCGGCCACTCCACCGGACAGTGATGTCTCCGTCGACTCACTCGCCTACGTGCTCTACACCTCCGGCTCGACCGGCACTCCCAAAGGTGTCCTGGTCTCGCACCGCGGGGTCCACAAGCAACTCGACTGGATGCAGGAGACGTACCGACTGGAGCCCACCGACCGCGTGCTGCAGAAGACGCCGTACAGCTTCGACGTCTCGGTCTGGGAGTTCTTCTGGCCGCTCGCCGTCGGCGCCACCCTCGTCGTCGCCGCGCCTGGCGGCCACCGCGATCCTGAGTACCTGCATCGGCTGATGGCCCGGGAGGGTATCACCACGGTGCATTTCGTTCCGTCGATGCTGCTGGCGTTTCTCGACGCCGTACAGGATGGCCTCGATCCGGCAGCGCTGCGGGGCCTGCGCCGGGTGTTCGCCAGCGGCGAGGCGCTGCCGGCGGTCGCGGCGCACCGGTTCCTGGCCATCTGGCCCGACATCGAGCTGCACAATCTCTATGGCCCGACCGAGGCATCGATCGACGTCACGTCCTGGCGTTGCGAGCCGGACGCCGTCACCGTGCCGATCGGGCCTCCGATCACGAACATGCGGACCTACATCCTGGACGACCGCCTGCGGCCGGTGCCGATCGGGGTGCCGGGAGAACTTTTCATCGGAGGGCCCGTGGCCCACGGCTATGTCAACCGGCCCGGTCTCACCGCGCAGCGCTTTGTGGCCGACCCCTACGCGGACCGGCCCGGCTGGCGTATGTACGCCAGCGGCGACCTGACCCGTTGGCGACGGGATGGGGCGATCGACTACCTCGGCCGCACCGACCGCCAGGTCAAACTTCGCGGCCAGCGCATCGAACTCGGCGAGATCGAACACACCCTCACCGGCCACCCGGCCGTCCGTCAGTGCGCCGTCATCCTGCGTGATGACGCCTACCTCGCCGCGTATGTGGTCGCCGACCATGACCAGGGAGACCCTGATCCCGCTGATTTGCACGAGTACCTGGCGCGCCGACTGCCCATGTACATGATCCCCACCGCGTGGGTCGCGCTGCCGGAGTTGCCCGTCACCCGCAACGGCAAGCTCGACACCGCCGCGCTACCCGCCGTCGCATCGCCGACCACCGAGTACGTGGCACCCCGCACCGACACCGAACGCTGGCTCGCCGCGGCCTGGCAGGAACTACTGGGAGTGGAACAGGTCGGCGTTCACGACGGCTTCTTCGACCTCGGCGGCAACTCGCTGCACGGCACGCAGCTCATCGCCCGGATCCGCAACGGTCTGAGCATTGAACTCGAGCCACGGCACCTGTTCACCAGCCGGGTGCTGGAACAGCTCGCCGCGCGTCTGGACGAGTCCGGGACCACACACGCCGGGAAGCCGATCGCGCCGGTGACCGAGGATGGTGCGTTGCCGTGCACGTACCAGCAGGAGGGCCTGTGGTTCATGCACCGGCTCGACCCGTCATCGCCGACCTACCATATTCCGTTCGCGCTGGGGCTGCGTGGTGCGTTGGACGTCGCCGTCCTGGAGCGGGCCCTGCTCACCTTGGTGGAGCGGCATGAGGCGTTGCGTACCAGGTTCGTCGAGGTGGACGGTCTGCCGCGGCAGGTGATCGACCCTCCACCGTCGGCGCTGTCACTGCCGGTAACCGAGATGGCCGCGGACGATGTCGAGCCGTGGGCGACGGCGGAGATCTACCGGCCGTTCGATCTGGCGGCCGGGTCGCTGTTCCGTGCCGCGCTGGCCCGGATCGCACCCGATCATCACGTGCTGGTGCTGGTGGTCCACCACATCATCGCCGACGGCTGGTCAGGCAAGATTCTCGCCGAGGAGCTCGCCGCCCTGTACACCGATAACCACGCCTCGCTGCCGACTTTGCGCCTGCGGCCGGCCGATCATGCGGTCTGGCAGCGCCGCTGGCTCGATGGCGATGAGATGGAACGTCAGCTGGCCTACTGGCGTGAGGCCCTGGCCGATCTGCCGACACTGGACTTCCCCAGCGACCGGCCCCGGCCGGCCCAGCCCAGCGGCGCCGGCGCGGTCACCGGTCGCCGGCTGCCCGACGCCACCGCCGCGGCGGCACGCGCCTACGCCCGCACCCACCAGGTCTCCTTCCTAGCGGTCCTCCAAGCGGCCCTCCTCACCGTGCTGCACTACTACACCGAGCATGACGATCTGACCATCGGGTCGATCTTCTCCGGCCGTACCCGCCCCGAGATCGAGCCCATCGTCGGGTTCTTCGCCAACACCCTGGTCCTGCGCACCGACGTCAGCGGCGAGCCCACCTTCGCCGACCTCATCGACCGCTGCCACGAGAGCGTCCTCAACGCCACCGAACGCCAAGACATCCCCTTCGGCCTGATCGTCGACGCCCTGCAACCCGAACGCGTCACCGGACGCAACCCCCTGTTCCAAATCAGCCTCACCCTCCAACCCGCCAACACCCAAGCCGACCTGACACTGGGGGCTGCGACGACGGAGCCCATCGACCTCACCGGCGGCTACTCGCGGTTCGACATCGCGCTCGACGTCATCGACAACGGGGACGGCCTCGACATGGTGGCGGAGTACTCCACCGAGTTGTTCGACGCCGACCGCATCGAACGCCTCCTCGACCACTACACCGCCGTCCTCGCCGCCGGCCTGGCCGCACCGGGCACCATCGCCGACGACATCGACATCATGTCGACCACCGAACGCCACCAGGTGCTCCATGCCTGGAATCCGGCGGCCGCCGAGGCGGACGACACCGTCACTGTGAGCGCGCCACGAGAGGGAGGAGCGTAGCGGTGCGCACCGTCGTCGCTGGTGTGGTTCGTGCTTCGGGTCTGTTGCATCAGGTCACCGCCGGACACGATCCCGGCCGGGTCGCCTTCCGCTTCCACGGCACCCCTGCCGGGTTTCACGACAGCCCTCCCGGCGAGCTGACCTACGGCCTGCTCGAACAACACGCCGGCCGGCTCGCCCACGCCCTGCGCAAAGCCGGAATCAGCCCAGGCCACATCGTGGCACTGCTACTGGAACGCGGCCCGCACCTGCTCATCGCCCAGCTCGCGGTGATGAAAAGCGGAGCCGCCTGGATGCCTCTGGACCCCCAGCACCCACCGGCCCGCCTGGCCTTCCAACTCCACGACACCGCAGCACCGCTCCTGCTGACCACCACCGACCTGACCGACCTCGCCACCGACCTGACCGGCCTGGCCGCCAACACCGCCCCCGACACCTGGGTCCTGGACGATTCATCACACCAAACCCGGCTGGCCGACCACCCCCACACCACACCGGATGTCGACATCCGACCAGACGACGCCGCCTACCTGATCTACACCTCCGGCTCCACCGGCACCCCCAAAGGCGTCCTCGTCTCCCACCGCTCAGCCTTCACCTACTGCCGCAACGCGGTCGAACAGTTCGCCGTCACCGCCACCGACATCATCCCCCAAACAGCCAACCCCGCCTTCGACGTCACCATCTTCGACACCTTCGCCCCCCTCCTGGCCGGCGCCACCATCATCAGCGCACCACACACCGTCTTCGCCGACCCCGCCGCGTTCACCACGCTGTTACGAGAAGCAGACGTTACGGTTGCCTACATCCCTCCGGCGGTTCTGGCCCTGCTCGACCCGGCGCAACTGGTCGAGAGCCGGCTCCGCGAAGTGTTCTGCGCCGGTGCTGTGCTCAGTGTCGAACTCGCCAACCGTTGGTCGCGACCTGGGCTCGTGCTCCACAACGGGTACGGTCCTACCGAGACCACCGTGGCGTGCACCAATTACGTGTGCCCCGGCACGCCGTTGCAGGGCCTGGTGCCCATCGGTACTGTCATGCCCCGCCATCGCGCGTACGTTCTCAACAGACGTCTGCGACCGGTACCGGTCGGAGTATCGGGTCAGCTCTATATCGCCGGGGCCGGTCTGGCCCACGGCTACCTCAACCGGCCCGGTCTCACCGCGCAGCGCTTCATGGCCGACCCCTACACCGACCAGCCCGGCCAGCGCATGTACGCCACCGGCGACCTCGTCCGCCGCCGCCCGGACGGCCTGCTGGAATTCCTCGGCCGCACCGACCGCCAGATCAAACTCCGCGGCCAGCGCATCGAACTCGGCGAGATCGAACACACCCTCACCAGCCACCCCGCCATCCGCCAATGCGCCGTCATCCTGCGCGACGACACCTACCTCGCCGCCTACATCGTCGGCGCCACCGACCCGGATGATTCCGAACTGCACGAGTACCTGGCGCGCCGACTACCCACGTACATGATTCCCGCCGTGTTCGTGATGCTGCCCGAGCTGCCACTGACCCGCAACGGCAAGCTCGACATCACTGCACTCCCGGACCCGGCACCACAGATCAGTGAACACCTTCCGCCTCGCACCGACACCGAACGCTGGCTCGCCGCGACCTGGCAGGAACTACTGGGAGTGGAACAGGTCGGCGCCGACGACAACTTCTTCACCCTCGGCGGCAACTCCCTGCACGCCACCCAGCTCGCCGCCCGGATCCGCGAACACTTGAACATCAATTTCGACCTGCGCGATCTGTTCACCAACCCGGCACTCGCGCAACTGGCCGCCCGCCTGGATGCGTCCGAGGTCGCACCCGCGCAAAAACCCGTCGTGCCGGTCACACGAGAAGGCGCGCTGCCATGCACCCCCCAGCAGGAAGGCCTATGGTTCCTGCAGCGCATGGACCCATCCTCATCGGTGTACCACATCCCGTTCGCGCTGCGGTTGCGTGGTGTGTTGGACGTCGCCGTCCTGGAGCGGGCCCTGCTCACCTTGGTGGAGCGGCATGAGGCGTTG
>NZ_JBNCLF010000040.1:0-8426 GCF_049844535.1 Streptosporangium sp. DT93 | reverse complement strand
ATGCAACGCCACCAACGACGACGAACACGCCGTGTCCACCGTGATCGCCGGCCCCTCCAGGCCGAAGGTGTAGGCCACTCGGCCGGACAGCACACTGCTCGAACGCCCGATGCTCAGATATCCGGCCAGGTCCGCGGACTCGTACTCGGACGCGTACCCATAGTAGGAACCGCCTGCGAACACACCGGTCTGGCTGCCGCGCAGGGAGGCCGGGTCGATCCCGGCGTCCTCGAACGCCTCCCACACCGTCTCCAGCAGCAGCCGGTGCTGCGGATCGATGGCCACCGCCTCGCGCGGCGAGATCTCGAAGAACGCCGCGTCGAAGTCTCCCGCGCCGTCGAGGAAGGCGCCCTCGCCGGCATAGGTCTTGCCCGGCCTGCCGGGTTCCGGGTCGTACAGTCCCGGATCCCAGCCACGGTCGTCGGGGATCGGCGATATGGCGTCCCCTTCGCGGACCACGAATTTCCACAGGTCATCCGGTGATGCGACACCGCCCGGATAGCGGCACGCCATCCCGACGATCACGATCGGATCGTCCTGTTGCGCCACCGGCGCCTGAAGCGGGGTGTACCGAGCAGCCGTGCCGAGCAGTTCCGTGGCGAGATGCTCGGCGAGTCTCGCGGGTGTGGGGTAGTCGAACACCGTGGTCGCGGGCAGCCGTAGTCCGGTCGCCGCGCTGATCTGGTCGCGGACCTCGATCGCTGTCAGCGAATCCACGCCGAGGTCGCGGAAGGGCTTGTGGACGCCGACGGCGTGCGCGTCGGAGTGCCCGAGGACCGCGGCCGCCCGTTCCCGGACGAGCTCGACAAGAACGGCGCTCCGTTCCGCTTCCGGAAACCCCTCCAGCCGTGTGAGCAGGTCCGGCGAACCGGACTCGGGTGTCTCGGCGTCCTGCTGAGCCTCGGGTAGTTCCCCGAACAGGGGGCTCGGCCGGCCGGTCGTGAAGGCCTGGACGAACCGGCTCCAGTCGACGTCGACGACCGTCAGGGTGGTCTCGTCCTGCTGCAGCGCGTCCCCCATGGCGACCATCGCCGAATCGGGACTCATCGGGGGCAGGCCCATGCGCCGCAGCCGTTCGGCGTCGCCTTCCCGCGCGGCCATCCCGGACTCGGCCCACGGACCCCACGAGACCGCCGTCGCGGGAAGGCCCCGCGACCTTCTGCCGCGCGCCAACGCATCGAGGTACGCGTTGCCGGCGGCGTACGCGGCCTGGCCGCCACTACCCCAGACACCGGCGATCGAGGAGAACAGGACGAACGCGTCGACGCCGTTCTCGGTGTCCTCGCCGAACAACGCGTCGAGGTTCGCCGCGCCGCCCACCTTCGCGCGCAGCACGCCCGCGAAGTCCTCAGGAGAGGTCTCCGCCAGCGGGCGCGTCGCGTCCGCCCCGGCTGTGTGGACCACTGCCCTGATCGGCGGCCCGTCGGCGCGCAGGCGCGTCACCAGATCGGACAGCGCGTCGAGATCCGCGACGTCACAGGCGACCACGGTGACCGGGACGCCGAGACCGGCCAGCTCGGCCTCCAACTCCGCGACGCCGGGAGCGGTCGATCCCTGCCTGCTGATCAGGACCAGGCGCTCGGCGCCGTTGCGGGCCAGCCACCGGGCGATCCGCATGCCGAGCGCACCGGTGCCACCCGTGATCAGCACGGTCCCTCGCGCTCGCCACGGGCCCGCGGGACCGCCGGCCGGCAGGGCGCGTACGAGACGGCGTCCGAACACGCCCTCGGCTCGCAGGAGGACCTGGTCCTCGCCGGTCTCGCCCCCCAGAACGGCGTTGAGTCTCGGACCCGTCCTGTCATCCACGATCGGCGGCAGGTCCACCAGCCCGCCCCAGCTTTCCGGCTGCTCCAGTGCCGCAACCCGGCCCAGCCCCCACAGCAGGGCCTGTTCCGGATCGTCCTCCGCCCCACGCGTGGCGATCCACAGCGGGACGTCCCGCCGATCCTGGATCACCGTGAGCGTCGACGCCAGGCTGTTCGGCATACCGGTGGGATGGGTGCCTCGCGTGAAGGCGAGCAGCGACAGCACCCCGTCCACGTCGTCCACGTCGTCCGGCTCCGGGCCCGAGCGCACGACGGTCACGCCGCTCTCCGCCATCGCACGGATGACCGACTCGACGTGGTCGTCCGGCTCCGGGGGGCACACCACCAGCCACCTGCCGGTCGTGGGAACGCCGAGCGCGCCGTCGCTCAGCCGCTTCCAGGTGACGCGGTACCGCCACTGCCCCACGGTGGAGCGGTCGAGCCTCGTCCGGCGCCAGGCGGCCAGGGAGGGCATCACGTCGCTCAGCGTGTCGTCGTCGGTCACCCCCAGCATGGACGTGAGGGCGTCGAGATCGCCTTCGTCCACCGCCTCCCAGAAACCACCGTCGAACCCGCCCGCCGCGCCGGTCCGCGACTCGGGCTCGGCGAGCCAGAACCTCTCCCGCTGGAAGGCGTACGTCGGCAGTCCCACCCGGCGGGCACCGGTGCCGGCGAAGATCGGCTGCCAGTCGACGGGGACTCCGTGCGCGAAGGCGCGGCCGATTCCGCTGACCAGCGATTCGTACTCGGACCGGTCGGCTCTCAGCAACGGGACGAACGAGACGTCCTCGGCGCAGCCCCTGCCCATGGCCGACAGGACCGCGTCCGGTCCCAGCTCGAGGAAGGTCCTCGCACCCGCGTCGCGCGCCGCGCGGACACCGTCCATGAACCGGACCGTGGCCCGCACGTGCCGTACCCAGTAGTCCGCCGATCCGACGTCCGCCACCGCACCGGTGACATTGGACACCACCGGGATCCTGGCCTGGTGGTAGGTCATGGTTCCGGCGATCAACCCGAACTCGGCGAGCATCGGCTCCATCAGGGGCGAGTGGAAGGCGTGCGAGACCCGCAACCGGCGGGATCTGCGCTCGCCCAGTGCCGCGACGACCTGGTCCACCGCGGCGGCCACGCCGGACACGACCACCGAGTCGGGACCGTTCACCGCGGCGATGCCGACACCGTCGACCAGGTGCGGGCGCACCTCCTCCGCCGAGGCCTGGACCGCGACCATCGCCCCGCCGGAGGGAAGTTCCTGCATCAGCCTGCCCCGCGCGGCCACCAGCAACGCCGCGTCCTCGACGGACAGCACGCCGGCGACGTGCGCGGCCGCCAGCTCGCCGACGGAGTGACCCATGACGAAGTCCGGCTTCACGCCCCAGGACTCCAGCAGCCGGAACAGCGCCACCTCGATCGCGAACAGCGCGGCCTGGGTGAACATGGTCTGTTGCAGCAGTTCCGCGTCACCGAACATCACGTCCCGCACCGGGCGGTCGAAGTGCTTGTCGAGATGCCGGCAGACGTCGGCGAGGGCCTCGGCGAACACCGGGAACGCCCGGCTGAGCTCCTGACCCATCCCGGCACGCTGACTGCCCTGTCCGGTGAACAGGAACGCGAGTCCGCCCTCGGCCACGGCGGCACGCGACACCCGGCCCGAGGACTCGCCCCGCGCCAGGGCGGTCAGGCCCTCGACGATCTCCTGCCTGTCGCGTGCCACGATCACCGCGCGGTGCTCGAAGGCGGAACGCGTGGTGACCAGGGAGAAGGCGACATCGACCGGCGTCATGTCCGGGTGCGCACCGATGTGCTCCCGCAGACGCTCCGCCTGCCCCCTGAGTGCCTGATCGGTCTTGGCGGACAGGGGCAGCGGCACCGGGGACAGCGTGGTGACCGTGCCCGTCGGTGCCTCCGTCCTGGACGGCGGTTCCTCGATGATCAGATGGGCGTTGGTCCCGCTGGCGCCGAAGGACGACACGCCGGCGCGGCGCGGCCGGTCGGTGGCGGGCCAAGGCCGGTTCTCGCTCAGCAGGCGGACGGCTCCGGTCTCCCAGTCCACGTGTGACGTCGGGCTGTCCACGTGCAACGTCTTCGGCAGCATCCCGTGCCTCAGGGCCATCAGAATCTTGATCACGCTGCCGACGCCGGCGGCGGCCTGGGTGTGCCCGATGTTGGACTTCAGCGAGCCCAGCCACAGCGGCCGCTCTCTCTCCTTGCCGTAGGTGGCCAGCAGGGCCTGCGCCTCGATCGGGTCGCCGAGCCTGGTTCCCGTGCCGTGCGCCTCCACGACGTCGACGTCCGCGGGGGACAGGCCGGCGTTCGCCAGTGCCTGCCGGATGACCCGTTGCTGCGCGAGCCCGTTCGGCGCGGTCAGGCCATTCGACGCACCGTCCTGGTTGACCGCCGAGCCTCGGATCACGCCCAGCACCTCGTGGCCGTTGCGCCGGGCGTCGG
Source organism: Streptosporangium sp. DT93 (assembly GCF_049844535.1). NCBI lineage: Bacteria > Bacillati > Actinomycetota > Actinomycetes > Streptosporangiales > Streptosporangiaceae > Streptosporangium > Streptosporangium sp. DT93. The sequence goes on along the minus strand of NZ_JBNCLF010000040.1, from coordinate 4,173 downwards.
AGAGCCGTTCCAGCAGGAGCACGCCGGCACCCTCGCCCCAGGCGGTGCCGTCCGCGGCCTCCGCGAAGGGCTTGCACCGGCCGTTGGCCGCCAGGGCCCGCTGGCCGGAGAACTCGATGAACGTCAACGGGTTGGCCATCACGGTGACCCCGCCGGCCAGCGCCATCGAGCACTCGCCGCGCTGCAGGGCCTGCATGGCCCAGTGCATGGCCACCAGCGACGACGAGCATGCCGTGTCGATCGAGATGGCCTGCCCCTCAAGACCCAGGCAGTAGGCCACCCGGCCGGAGACCAGGCTGCCGTTGCCGGACGTGCCGGCGCTCATGCCGTAGTCGTGGTACAGCACTCCCGCGAAGACCCCGGTCCGGCTGCCGCGCAACGAGAGCGGATCGATGCCCGCGCCCTCGATCGCCTCCCAGCACGTCTCCAGCAGCAGCCGTTGCTGGGGGTCCATGGTGAGCGCCTCACGCGGGCTGATCCCGAAGAAGGCGGCGTCGAACTCGGCCGCGTCGTGCAGGAAGCCGCCTTCCCGGACGTAGCTCTTACCGGGCCTGCCGGGTTCGGCGTCGTAGATGGCGTCGAGGTCCCATCCGCGGTCGGCCGGGAACGGCGAGATCGCGTCGGTCCTGGACTCGACCAGTCGCCACAGGTCGGCCGGTGACGCGACGCCACCGGGGAACCGGCACGACATGCCCACGATCGCGATGGGTTCCGTGGTCACCGCCACGAGGCGGTTGTTCTGCTGACGGAGCTTCTCGTTCTCCACCAGTGAGGTGCGAAGTGCCTCGACGAGCTGCTCGACCTGTGCGTCCACGGGTCACCCCACCTGCGCTTCCTGATCAGCTGATCTGCTTGAGGAACTCACCGACGACCTCGCGGAACCGGTCAGGTTCCTCCAGGTTGGGCACGTGACTGGAGTGCTCGAAGATCTCCCAGCGGACATCGGGGATCAGCTCGGCGAACGGCCGTACCGTGGCCGGTGTCGCCTCGTCGTGCCGTCCCGAGACGAGCAGCGTGGGCACCGCGATGTCGGCGGCGCAGTCGGTCACGGACCAGTCCTTCAACGTGCCGACCACGTGGAACTCGGTCGGGCCGTTCATCGTGAGGTAGACCGTGGAGTCGTTGTAGATCTCCATGAACGTGGCCGTGTACTCCTTCGGCCACGGCCGGATCCGGCAGACGTGCTTGTCGTAGAAGGCCATCGAGGCCTGGAGGTACTCGTCCGTTCCGGTGGTGCCCGCGCTCTCGTGACGCAGCAGCGTGTCGTTCACCCCGGGGGGAAGATCCTCACGAAGGGCCTTCATCTCGCCGAGCCACAGCTCGTACGAGGCCGGCGAGTTCGCGATGATCAGGCCTTTGAGGCCCGGCGGGCGAGCGGAGGCGTGCTTCGCGGCGAGCATGCCGCCCCACGAGTGCCCGAAAAGGAGATAGTTGTCGTCGATGGCCAGGGCCCGCAGGAGGTTGTCGAGCTCGTCCAGGAACAGTTGAACGGTCCAGAAGTCCGCCCCCTTGTCCGGGAGATGGCTCGATCCGCCGTTGCCGATCTGGTCGTAGTGCACCACCGGCCAGCCGGACTCCGCCAGCCACGCGAGATTCTGCAGGTAGTCGTGGGTGGCGCCGGGTCCGCCGTGCAGGGTGACGAGCGCCGGCCGGGTGCTCCCCGGTATACCCGTGATCCGGTACCACGTCCGGTGCCGGCCGAAGGGCACGGTCCCCTTGACGCTGATCGCCCGTGTCACCGCAACTCCCCCAGCCAGTCCTCGATGATCCGCGCGGTGCCCTCCGCCTCGTCCTCGACGAGGGTGAAGTGGTTGCCCGGTGACATCCTCAGCTCGTGCTCGACGTCCCACGGCACGGCCTTGAGGAAGTCGGCTCCGTCGGGCTTGAACGACTTCTCCACGCCGACGAACAGCACAGGTATCTCGATCCGTCCCCGGTCAAGTCCGGGCAGCAGATGGAAGTACCGGCTCATCGCGGACAGCCGTGCGCTGTCGTAGGGGCCGAACGTCGACTCCATCTCCAGCATCCGGTAGGTCATGTGCTCGAACCCCTCGGGCATGCCGTGGTCCTGGACGTCGTAGGTGTCCAGGAGCACCAGTCCGGCCGGCCGTACGCCCGTCGCCTCGAGGCGACGGGCGGCGGCGTAGGCCAGCAACCCTCCCGACGAGTAGCCGACGAGAACGAACGGCTCGCCCTCCGCCGCCCGGCGTACGCTTTCCGCGATGGCCTCGGTGGCCGCTTCGGCCGTGCCGGGAAGCGGTTCGCCGTCCGCGAAGCCGATCAGTGGCAGCCCGTACACGGACCTCCTGCCCCGGAACGGTGCGGCGAGCCGGGCGTGCTGGTGCGTACCACCGGCGACCATCGGCGTGGCGAGGCAGATCAGCCTCGGGTTCTCGGTGCCGTCGACCAGCTTGGCCGCGACCGGCGGCTCGGGGAGCTCGGAGTCGAACCGCGGCCGGAGGTCGGCGATCGCCCGCAGCACGGCGAAGACCTTGGGAATCTCCGCGCCACCGCCGACGGCTCCGCGGAAAAGCGCCGCCACGGTGTCCTCCGCGCGGGGTGTCTCGGTGTGGGCGGCCAGGTTCGTGGTCATGTGCTCGATCAGTCCGGCCGGGCTCTTGCTGTCAAAAACGATCATGGGTGGCAGTTCCAGGCCGGTGGCCGCGTTGAGCCTGTTGCGCAGTTCCAGCGCGAACAGCGAGTCGAAGCCGGTCTCCAGGAAGGTCCGCTCGCGGTCCACGGCCGTGGCGTCCCTGTATCCCAGGACCGCCGCGGCCTGGGCCAGGACGACCTCACCCAGGTGTTGCCGCCGCTCGTCCTCGGGCATGGCGGCCAGGCGCTGGCGCAGGCCGGTGTCCGCCTGGTTCCTCGCCGTGCGCCGTGTGGCGCCCCGCTGCCGGGCGACCGGCTTGAGCCGGACGGGAACGAGCAGGGCCTGGTCGAGCGTGAGCGCCGCGTCGAACAACGCCAGCCCCTCCCGCGTGGAGAGCGGCAGGATGCCGCCCTGTGCCAGGCGGCTCCGGTCGGCGGCCTCGGTCAGCTCACTGGTCTGTTCCCACAGGCCCCAGGCCAGCGACTGCGCCGGCAGGCCGTTGGCCTTCCGGTGGGCGGCGAGGCCGTCGAGGTAGGCGTTGGCGGCGGCGTAGTTGCCCTGCCCCAGCGCTCCCATCACCCCGGCGGCCGAGGAGAACAGGACGAAGGCCTGAAGCTCCATCTCCCCGGTGAGCTCGTGAAGGTTCCAGGCGGCGGTGGCCTTGGGATGGAACACCCTGTCGATCCGCTCGGGCGTCAACGAGGCGATCACACCGTCGTCGAGCACCCCGGCGGCGTGCACGACCGCGTCGAGGTCGCGGTCCTTCAGCGCCGCCGCGAGCGCTTCCCGGTCCGACGCGTCACAGGCGACGACCTCCACTTCGGCGCCGTGCTCCTTGAGCTCCGCCACCAGCTCGGACGCTCCGGGGGCCGCCGTTCCGCGCCGCCCCAGCAGGACGAGACGTTCGACGTCGTGGTTCGTGACGAGATGCCGTGCCAGCTCCGCGCCCAGCGTTCCGGTCCCTCCGGTGATCAACACCGTTCCACCGAGCCGCCGGGGCTCGGCCGGGGAAACCCGCCGGTGGCGGGGGGCGTAGGCGATCCCCTCGCGGACGACGACCTGAGGCTCGTCCGTTCCCAGGATCGTCGGAAGGTCCGCCTCGTCGGCGTCGGCGAGGACGATCCGCCCGGGATTCTCCTGCTGCGCCGAGCGCACCAGGCCCCAGACCGCGGCGCCTTCGAGGTCGTGAACGTCCTCACCGGGCAACGCCACCGCGCCCCGGGTGAGGATCACCAGCTTCTCGTGCGTTTCCTGCAGTGTCCTGAGCACGTGGTGCACGCCCTGGCCGCGCACCACGACGACATCGGCGTCTTCACGCGCGTCCGCGGGAACGGGTGTCCAGACCTGCTCGTAGAGGTCGCTGACGGTCGCGGTCGCCGCGCGCACGGCCAGCGCCTCGACCGAGGCCACCGGCAGGCCTGCCGCGTCGGCGATGTCGATCCCCACGGACGACCCCTGCTTGACGAGCCGCACTCGCAAGGTCGCGGCCCCTTGGGCGTAGAGCCTCACTCCGGACCAGGCGAACGGCATCGCCGCCCCCTGAGCCACACCCGTCAAAGCGACCGCGTGAAGCGCGGCAT
>NZ_JBNCLF010000039.1:0-15786 GCF_049844535.1 Streptosporangium sp. DT93 | reverse complement strand
CGGTTGTTCGTGGCGGGGGTGGAGATCGATTGGCGGGCGGTCTTCCCGGGGGCTCGGCGGGTGGATCTGCCGACGTACGCCTTCCAGCACCAGCGCTACTGGGTCGGGCAGGGCTCGCTGGGCGAATGGCACCAGGAGGCAGAGGACACGCCGGGAGCCGAGCTGCGGCGGGCCATGGCCGACCGCGCCGAGGACGAGCGGGAGAGCATCCTGGTCGAGCTGATCCTCGCCAAGGTGGCGGCGGTTCTGCGACATGAGTCCGCGGACGCGATCGAGCCCGACCGGGCCTTCCACGAACTCGGGTTCGACTCACTGCTCGCGGTCGAGTTGCGCAACCGCCTCAGCGTGGCGACCGGGCTGCGCCTGCCCTCGACGCTCGTGTTCGACCATCCCACCTCACGGGCGGTGGCCGCGTACGTCGACGAACAGCTCACTCCCTCGGTCGACGACGGGGCGAAGCCGATGCTGGCCGAGATCGACCGGCTGGAGGCGATGCTGGCCGCGATCTCCCCGACCGCGGGCGAGCACAACCGGATCTCCACGCGGCTGGAGGTCCTCGCCCGCACGTGGCAGTCGGCGCACACCGCCGAGCCCGAGCCGGACGAGAACTTCGCCGATGCCTCCGACGAGGAGTTGTTCAGCGCGCTGGACGACGAACTCGGCAGCAGTTGACCGGCTTCCAGCCATTCTCTAAGGGCCTTAGGGGTTCGAGCGGGCGACGCGGCGTTCATATCGTCGATCGAGAAGCGCGAGCGGCGCGGTTCGAAGAGGAGGCATGAGCCTGCGATGTCAACTGACGATCTGATCCAGGAGGCGGAAGCCGCGGTGGTCGCCCTGTCCACCCCACCGCAGCCGCCGGACCCTTACCCCCACTACGCCGCGCTGCGCCGGGCCAACCCGGTCTACTACAGCGAGCCGTTGCAGGCGTACGCGGTCACCGGGTACGCGGAGGTGGCTGCGGCGGCGAAGATGCCGAACATGGGCAACGGCCCGCGTGCGGCCGCGATGCGCCGGCAGGGCTGGGAGGACCACGAGTCGCTACGCCTGTTCATGCGCGCGCTGGTCACCCTCGATCCGCCCGACCACACGCATCTGCGTGGTCTGGCGAGCAAGGTGTTCACGCCCGCGGCCATCAGGCGGGTGCAGCCGTCCATCGAGCGGATGGTGGGGCAGCGGCTGGACGAGCTGGCCGAGCGTGCGAGCGGTGGTGAGCCGGTCGACCTGGTGGAGCTGGTCGCCAGCCCGTTCCCGGTGCAGGTGATCTGCGAGCTTCTGGGGGTGCCGGCCGAGCAGGGGATGCTGTTCTACGATCTGGCCAACGACTGGACCAGGGTGTGGGGTGGCGGCAACTACTCCGACGAGGAGCTCGCCAAGGCCGACGAGTCCACGGTGGAGCTGCGGAACTACTTCGACGCGCTGTTCGCCGACCGCCGTCGCAAACCGGGTGAGGACCTGCTGTCCGGTCTGGTCAAGGTGGGCGACGAGTCGAGGCTTCCGCCGGACGACCTGATGGCGCTGGCCACGTTCCTGTTCGTGGCCGGGTTCGAGACCACGACGAACCTGATCAGTTGTGGCGTGTGGACCCTGACCGAGAACCCGGACCAGCTCGATCTGTGGCGTGAGCGGCCTGACATCACGCCTGGCGCGATCGAGGAGCTGATCCGGCACGGTACCCCCATCTCGGGCACCGCGCGGGTCAGCACCGGACCGGTACGCCTCGGGGACAAGGAGATCCCGGCCGGTCAGCTGATCTTTCTGATGACCGCGGGTGCCAACCGCGACCCCAGGCAGTTCCCCGACCCGGACAAGCTGATCCTGACCCGCGACGACGGCCCGCACGCGGGCTTCGGCGGTGGCCCGCACTACTGCCTGGGCGCGGCGCTGGCCCGGATGGAGACCCAGGTGCTGTTCCCCGCGCTGATCAACCGGTTCTCGGTGATCGAGGTGGCCGGTGAGCCGCAGTGGCGCACCGCCACCGGCCTGCACGGCTTCGAGAAGCTCGAACTCGTGCTGAAGTAGGCCGTACACGGATCGGCCCTCGCGGGTGTTTCCGGACGATGCGCCGGAAGCACCTGTGAGGGCCTTTTCGCGTGCGGGCTATGACATGCCTGGCATGTACCCGGCGGCGAGCTTGCCGAGCAGGCCCGCGTCGATCTTCAGCTGCTGGCCGGTGACGTATCGGGACTCGTCGGAGGCCAGGTACACGATCAGGTGGGACACGTCGGCCGCCTCCAGGTAGGCGATCGGGATGCCGTGGATGGCCTTGTAGATGCCTTCGACGTCCGCGGCGGTCGGCTTCTCCAGGTCCGGGCGGAACGTCTTCCAGTACGCGTCGTTCTCGATCAGCTTCGTCGGCACGTTGGTCGGATGAACCACGTTCACCCGGGTTCCGCTGGGTGCCAGCTGCACGGCCAGCCAGTCGCCGTACTCGGCCACCATCTTCTTGGAGAAGGCGTATCCGGCGCCGCCCGGCCCGGACGCGCCGGTACCGTCGTAACGGGGCATCAGGCCGGCCACCGAGCCCATCAGGATGATGGAGCCGCCCTCGGTCAGGTGCGGCAGGGCGGCGTGCACGGTGTTGATGGTGCCGGCGAGGTTGACGTCGATCGTGTCGGCGAACGCGCTGACCGGACGTCCCGGCCCGATCGGGTTGATGCCCGCGTTCGGGATGACGACGTCGAGCCTGCCCAGGCTCGCCACGGCCTCGTCGACTGCCTGGCCCAGCGCGGCGCGGTCGCGGACGTCGGCCTGCTTGACGACCACACGCCGGCCGGCCTTCTCGACCAGCCTCGCGGTCTCGTCCAGATCGGACCGCACCGCGTCGTCGCCCACGTCCAGCACGATGACGTCCGCACCCTCCTCTGCCAGCCGTACGGCGTGGCTCCGCCCGAGCCCGCGTGCCGCACCCGTGATCGCGACGACTTTGCCCGCTACCCGCGTCATACGGTCCTCCAGTTGTCCGGCGATGACAATCGCATCTTTTTTCTATCTCCGAACAGCGGAAAATGGTGGCCCGAATGACCCCTAATCGCAATTATCCGCGCGGTTAGGGGTCATTAAAGGAAAGGTTCAGTCCAGCACCCATCCCTGGCTTCGGGCCATGTCGGTGAAGCCCTGCCGTAGCTGTGCGATCTGCAGGCCGGTCGTGCTCGGCGCCCGCTCGATGATCATGTCGGTGATCCTGCGAAGAAGTTCGTCGGTGAGCACGGCATCGCAACCACCGGCGGATTCCGGCCGGGTGGGGCGGTTGACGGATGCGGCCACGGGTTCGTCGACGCTTCGCACCGCCGTCGCCCGCAACCCGCGCTCGCTCTGGGAGGTCTCGTACTCCACCAGTGTCCCCGGCTGTAACAACTGTTTATCCGATAGGAACTCGTTCGCGTGCATGAATATGTCACTGCCGCCGCTCTGCGGTGTGATGAATCCGTACCCGCGGGCTTCGTCGAAACGAACCAGCCTACCTAGCGACAACGGTTTCACCTCTCTGTCTTGGGTCGGTCACAGGACAACGTATATGTCATACGTTCCAGTATATGTAATACGCATTGCGGCGTGCGATGTCAACGCCCCGGTGTGGAACGCCAAAAGGCCCCGCGTGGTTCACGCGGGGCCGGGAAGGATCTGCCGTTACCGGACGAGGACCTCGAAGCCGACGCCGGTGCGAGCCGCGGACACGTCCCACAGGCGCCTGGCGGCCTGTTCGTCGAGTGCCTTGGGGTGCAGGTCCACCTGCGCCGGGCCGGGACCGTAGAACCGGCCGCCGAGGACGCCGGGCGCCGTCGCGGCGTACAGGGTCGGAACGGCTCCCTTCTCCGGGGGCTGCAGGAACATCCGCATGATCGCGTTCATCGGGCGGGTGAGGATCCCGAACGTGGCGATGTTGGTCGCCGTCGTTCCCGGATGCACGGCCACGCTCGTCAGGTCGAGGCCCGCCGCCGTCGCGCGACGGTGCAGCTCCGTCGCGAACAGCAGGTTCGCGAGCTTGGACCGGGCGTACGTCGACATCCGGCCGTACGTCCTCACCGAGTCGAGGTCGTCGAAGTCGAGTTCGGCCTCGACGTACGAGTCGCTGGCGACCGTGACCACCCGTGAGCCCGGGGCGGCCAGGAGCAGGGGCGCCAGCAGTCCGGTCAGCGCGAAGTGGCCGAGATGGTTGGTGCCGAACTGCATCTCGAAGCCGTCGGCGGTGAGCCGGCGCGGGATCATCGCGATGCCCGCGTTGTTCACCAGCAGGTCCAGCCGGTCGAGGCGGGACACCAGCGACCGCGACACCGCGCGCACGGAGCCCAGATCGGCCAGGTCGAGGACCACGAACTCGACGGACCCGTGCGGCCGGATCCGGGCGACGGTCTCCGCGCCCTTGACGTCGTCTCGCACGGTGACGATGACGTGCGCGCCCGCCTTGGTGAGCTCCAGCGCCGTCGGCAGGCCGATGCCGCTGTTGGCCCCGGTGACCAGGGCGGTCCTTCCGGTGAGGTCGGGCAGTCTCATCGCGCCTTCTCCATCAGCGCCGCCACGGCGGCGGCGGTGCGCCGGGCGTTCTCGGCCGGCGTCAGCCCCCGGAGCTCCGCGGAGATCACCTCGACCGACAGCGGCACGTCCACCCCCTTGGCGTCCAGCGCGCGCACCAGGTCCACGAGGTGGAACGAGCCCTCGCCCGGCAGCAGCCGATGGTTGTTGCAGTCCTCGTGCAGGGTGCCGCGTGGTTCGGCGTGGCCGTCGCCGAGTTCCAGGCCCGTGATGTGCCTGCCCTCCACCCTGTCCAGCGCGCCGAGCCCGGTCGGGTCGCGGAAAAGGTGCCAGGTGTCGATCAGCAGGCCGCCGTTGGGCCGGTCGGCGGCGAGCACGACGTCGGCCGCGACCGCGTAGGTGAAGCCCGGGAACACGGCGAACGGTTCCAGTTCCACCGACAGGCCGTGCGCGGCGGCGCGGTCGCACAGCGCGGCGAACCGCTCGGTCAGCACGTCCACCGCGGGCATCGGGACACCCGGGGGGAACACCGCGCTGGTCTTGATCCGCCGCGCGCCGAACAGGTCGGCGAGAACGTGCATCCGTTCCTCGACGGCCTTGGCGCGGACGCCGAACTCACCGTCCGGGTCCTGCCAGCCGATCAGGATCTCCAGCTCGCCGATGTGCACGCCGTGGTGTTCGAGAACGGCCCGCAGATCCGCCGCCGATCGCCCGGCCAGCAACCCGTCGAGCTCCTCGGTGCCCATGCCCATGCCGGTCGAGCCGACGCCCGCGATCGCGGCGACCCTGTCGTCGAACGCGTCCCGCGGCGGCTCGGGCCACAATGAGCCCACCAGGTGCGGGTGCGCGAAGAACGGCTTCTGCTGCTGAAGAAGGCTCATGGGTTCATCCAAGGAGGGCGGGAGGGGGCCGGCCACCGTACCGGCCCCCTGAAATCTCCGAACTACCCCACTCGCGCGGCCAGCGCCCTGCGGTCGATCTTCCGGTTGCCGTTCAGCGGGAACTCCTCGACATGGTGATACCGCCTGGGCAGCAGGCCGCTGGGCAGCACCTCGCGCAGCCGCCGGGCGAGCTCGGCCGGCGGTGTGCGGACGCCGGTGTAGAACACGACCAGCTCGACGCCGCTCCCGGCGGTCGCGGTGACGGTCGCGGCGTCGACGACGCCGGCGCAGCTCCTGACGGCCTGGTCCACCTCGGCCAGCTCGACGCGCCAGCCCTGGACCTGCACCTGGGAGTCCAGCCGGCCGACGTAGGCCAGCTCGGTACCCGTCACCCGTACCCGGTCGCCCGTGCGGTACCAGACCTTGCCGTCACGGTGCAGGAACCTGCCCTCGTCGTCGGACGGGTCCAGGTAGCCCGCGGTCATCTGCGGCCCGGACACGCAGAGTTCCCCCTCGGTGTCGGAGGTGCCGCCGTCCTCGGTGAGCAGCAGGTGGTCGTGGCCCTCGTGCACGGTCCCGATCGGCACGACCCCGTTGACGCTCATCGAGGGCGACAGGCCGGGCCGCCAGCGGTGGCCCGTCACGGTGACGGTCAGCTCCGTCGGGCCGTACAGGTTCTCCACGACGGATCCGGAGGCGGCGGCCTGCCAGTCGGCGGTGTCCTTGCACAGCAGCGCCTCCCCTGCGAAGCAGCTCCAGCGCAGGGACGGCATGGACCCCGGGGTGAGGCCGCCGTGCCTGCGCACCAGGGAGATGCTGCTGGGCGTGGAGAACCAGACCGACATCCGGCGCTCGGCCACGAACGCCGGAAGGTCGAGGAACGCCCTCCCGGGGACCGGATGCACGCTCGCGCCCGCCGCCCACGCGCAGAACATCTCGAACATCGAGCAGTCGAAGTTCAGCTCGGTGGTCTGGGAGAACACGTCCTCGGCGGTGAAGTCGTACCGCCCGTCCATCAGCTCGAAGTAGTGGTGCAGGGACCCGTGGCGGATCGGCACGCCCTTGGGGCGACCGGTCGAACCGGAGGTGAACAACATGTAGGCGACGTCGTCGGCGTCCACCCGGCACGGCTCGAATCCCGGACCGCCCCCGGTCGCGGCTCCGGGGGCCAGCACGGGCAGGTCGAGTTCCGTCCCGGCCAGCGCCCTGCGGCCGGCCTCGTCCGCCAGGACCACGGACACGCGGGCGGCCTCCAGCATCTGGCGGGTGCGCGCGACCGGAAAGTCCGGGTGCAGGGGGACGGCGGCCGCGCCGGTGTACAGGGCGGCCAGGATCCCGGCGTACGCCTCCACGCCCTTGGCCGCCAGCACGCCGACCGCCGCGGGCCGTCCGTCCCTCGCCAGGATCTCCGCCCGGCTCAGCGCCTTCTCGTGGAGCTGCTCGTAGGAGAGTGTCTCGGCGCCGGTTCGCAGCGCCGGGCGGCGCGGTTCGGCGGCCAGACCGCGCAGGAAGCGGGCGTGCAGTGCGGGCGAGTTCATGGTCTCTCCGTGAAAGAGGGGCCAGTAAGGGTCGGGCCACCGGGGACGGGCTGCCTAGGTTGGGCAGCGAATTGTCGTCGGGATGCGGGAGCTGCCATGTGGGACGAGCGGTTCGAAGCTGTCGTACGTAATTTCCTGCCGTTCCTTCCCGAGAACGGGGAACTGCGTCCGGAACTCAGCCTGCGTGATTTCGGGATGGACTCGATCGCGATGATCGACCTGCTCGCCGCTCTTGAGCGGGAATATCGGGTCCGATTCGCCTCCGAAGCGCTGAACATCGAGAACTTCCAGACCCCCTCCACCGTGTGGGCGGCCCTTTCCTCGATGGTGTCCGCGCCGTCCAGGTGATTCACGACGTGTGCCGCGGCCGGGGACGCATCGCCGTCTCCGGCTTGACGGCGACCACTTCGAAATTCTGGGTCGTGCACGGCACCCGGCCCCACAGGCTGTCCGGGCCGAAAACGTATATCTTCTTCGTTCCCCGCGCTTTCAGGGTGCCGACGACCGTCGGCCATTCGACCGGCCGGACGATTCCGTCGAGCAGCATGGTGCGCACCTCGGCCGCGGTGGTCAGCAACGAGCCGTCGTGGTCGGAGACGATCGGGACGACCGGGTCGCCGAAGGCGAGCCCGCCGAACACCTCCTCCTCGATCTCCTCCCGCAGCGGCTGGAAGATCCGGGAGTGCATGGGCGGGCGCATCGTGTAGAGCGGCATCCCGCCCCCCGCCCGCACGCGGTCGCGGAACCAGTCGAGCGCCTCCTCGCGCAACGACACGATGTGGAAGTCGTCGTCCACGTGACATGCGAGGTCGTGCCACTCGCCACGGCCGTCCAGCTCGGCGAGGACCTCGGCAAGCAGCCCGGCGGGGGTACGCGCCAGCGACTGGCTGACGACGTCGCCGTGCCGCGTGGCGAAGTACGAGTCGACGCGGTGGCTCCAGCGGGAGGTCATGACCACCGCGTCGGGGAAGCTCAGCGAGCCGGAGAAGACCGCGGCGGCGGTGCCCCCGAAACTGGGGCCGGCGCATGTGCCGGGAACGACGCCGAACGTCTCCCCGGACCATTCGGCCAGGGCCAGGCAGTTGACCAGGAACGCGATCCGCGCGTATTCCGAATACTCGGCCTCGGACGCGCGGAACTTCTCGATCAGGGAGTAGCCGAGCTGTTCGTCCGCCTCGGAGACGAGTCTCCGGACGGTCGGGGAGATCAGCATGAATTTGGCCACGTCCGCATAGTGCGACGGGCTTATGCCGGGAAATACGAAGGCGATGCCGGCTGTGGTCTCGGTCCGCATTCTGAGGCTGTTCCGCTCTCACGACAATGGAATACCTTAACGTACGTGTAAATTGTCGTTCGCCGCATATATTGCACGTACCCCTATGGCCCCCTAACCTGGGATAATCCCCTGGATGTCGTTCTTTGCGGCTGTTGACGCAGGCGTTCGGGAAATACTCTTCACAGTGTGGAAAACCTGCACGGATTCATGCTCGCCGCAGTGGAGACGACGCCGGACAAACCGGCGACGCTGGAACTCGACGCCGACGGCCGGCCGGTCGCCGTGTCCTATCGCGAGCTGGCCGGCCTGGCCGGCGGCTACACCGCCACGCTGGACTCGCTGGGGCTCGACGTGGGGGACAGGGTGGTGCTGGAGGCCGACACCTCCGCCCACGCCGTCGCGATGCTGCTGGCATGCTCCGCGCTCGGGCTGCCGTTCATCCCGGTCAGCCCGCAGACCCCGGCCGGACGGTTACGGACGATCATCGACGCGGTGGAGCCGGCCCTGCACGTCCAGCCCCTCGCCGGCCGCCGCGACGGGATCCCCGGGAGTGTGGGCACCGCGCGCTTCGGCGAGGAGGGCGTGCTCGTCGAACGGGCCCCCCGCGCGCGCACGAGGCACCGCCGGCACGTCTGCGGTACGGACGCGGCCTACATCATCTTCACGTCCGGCTCCACCGGCCGCCCCAAGGGGGTGGTGATGAGCCACCGCGCGGTCATCGCGTTCTACCGCTCCCTGCTGGCGTCCGGTTTCATCACCGCGGACGACCGTGTCGCCAGCGTGTCACCCCTGCAGTTCGACCTCTCGCTGTTCGACATCGGAGTCGCCCTCGGCGGCGGCGCCACCCTCGTCCCGGTGCCGCGCGCGCAGCTGAACTGGCCGCGGCGGTTCGTGAGCCACCTGCGCGACACCGGGGTGACCCAGGTGGACGGCGTGCCGTCGATCTGGCGCCCGGTTCTGCGACACGAACCGGAGGCGCTCTCCGGTCTCGCGGACCGGTTGCGCGGCATCATGTTCGCGGGCGAGGACTTCCCGCTGCCGGAGCTGAGGCGGTTGCAGGGCCTGCTGCCCAGGACCAGGATCGTCAACGGGTTCGGCGCCACCGAGTCGATGGCGGCCTCGTTCACCGACGTGCCGAACCCGCTGCCGGAGGACCAGGAGCGGCTGTCGATCGGCTTCGCGCTGCCCGGCTCGGAGATGACCCTCACGGACGAGGCGGGCCTCCCGATCGACCGGCCCGGTGTGGCCGGCGAGATCTACCTGCGCACGCCGTCGCTGTTCACCGGCTACTGGGCGGACCCGGAGGCGACCAGGGCTGTGCTGGTGCCCGACCCGCTGAACCCGAGGTCGGGCCAGACCGTGCTGCGCACCGGGGACCTGGCCTACCGCGGCCCGGGCGGTGAACTGTACTTCTGCGGCCGCGCCGACTCGCAGGTGCAGATCCGCGGGCACCGCGTGGAACTCGGCGAGGTGGAGCGCACGCTGCTGGAGTTCCCCGGTGTGGGCGCCGCCGTCGCGCTCGCGCTCCCCCGCCCCGGAGGGGACCCGATCCTCGGGGCGTTCGTCGTCATGGACCGGGACGCGCCACCGCTCGACCGGGTCAAGATCCGCGCCGCGTGCGCGGACACCCTGCCCGACTACATGATCCCAGAGGTCACCGAGGTAGAAGAGCTGCCGTACACGGTCAACGGCAAGGTCGACCGGGCCCTGCTCGCCGCCCGCCACAGCGCCAACTGACGAGGGAAAGAACATGGATCGCCTGCTCGACCTGGTGCGTACGCATGCCGCCGCCGCGCTGCGCAAGGCAGTCCCCGACGCGCCGGCCACCGTCTCCGACGACAGCTCGTTCTGGGAGCAAGGCCTGGACTCGCTCGCGCTGATCGACCTGCGCGCGCGGCTGGTGGAGGCGACCGGTGTGAACCTCCCCACCACCGTCGCGTTCGACTACCCCACCCCGCAGGCGCTGGCCGGGCACCTGCGGGCGACCGCGCTCGGGCTGCCCGAGCAGGTCCCCGACCCGGTGACGCCCCCGGCCGGCGACGAACCCATCGCCGTCGTCGGGATCGGATGCCGCTACCCGGGCGGGGTGTCCTCGCCGGACGACCTGTGGCGGCTGGTGTCCGAGGGCACACATGTGATCACCGACTTCCCCGCCGACCGCGGCTGGGACCTGGAGGCGCTGTACGACCCCGACCCCGGCGCCACGGGCACGAGTTACGTCCGGCAGGGCGGTTTCCTGCCGGACGCGGCCGAGTTCGACGCGGAGTTCTTCGGGATCGGCCCGAAGGAGGCCACCGCGATGGACCCCCAGCAGCGTCTGCTGCTGGAGACCTGCTGGGAGGCCCTGGAACGGGCCGGGATCGACCCGGGGCCGTTGCGCGGCAGCCGCTCCGGCGTCTTCGTCGGCGTGGAGCCGCACGAGTACGGCCCGCGGGTGCACGAGGCACCGGAAGGACTCGACGGGTACCTGATGGTCGGCACGGCGCCGAGCGTGGTGTCCGGCCGGGTCGCCTACAGCCTCGGGTTCGAAGGCCCCGCGCTCACCGTGGACACCGCGTGCTCGGGATCCCTGGCCGCCCTGCACCTGGCGGTCAACTCGCTGCGCCGGGGCGAGTGCACCCTCGCTCTCGCCGGCGGCGTCACGGTGATCTCCAGCCCGGGGACGTTCACCACGTTCAGCCGCCAGCGCGGACTGGCCGCGGACGGCAGGTGCAAGGCGTTCTCCGCGTCCGCGGACGGCACGAACTTCGCGGAGGGCGTCGGAGTCTTCGTCCTGCGGCGGCTGTCGGACGCGGTCCGTGACGGGAACCGGGTGCTGGCGGTGGTACGCGGCACCGCGCTCAACCAGGACGGCGCGTCGAACGGGCTCACCGTCCCGAACGGGCTCGCCCAGCAGCAGGTCATCCGGCAGGCGCTGGCGGACGCCGGGGTGGACGCCGACGAGGTCGACGTGGTCGAGGCCCACGGAACGGGCACCCGGCTCGGCGACCCGATCGAGGCGGGCGCGCTGATCGCGACCTACGGCAGGCGGCACACGCCGGAACGGCCGCTGTGGCTGGGGTCGGTGAAGTCCAACATCGGCCACACCGGTGCCGCGGCGGGCGCGGCCGGCCTGATCAAGATGATCATGGCGTTGCGGCACGGGACGCTGCCCAGGACGCTGCACGTGGACGAGCCGTCACCGCACATCGACTGGAGCGCGCGGACCGTTCGGCTGCTGACGGAGCCGGTGCCGTGGCCGCCGGCGGAAGAGCGGCCACGGCGCGCCGGCGTGTCGTCCTTCGGAGTCAGCGGGACCAACGCGCACGTGATCGTCGAGGAGCCGCCGCCCGCCACCGACACCGACACCGCCACCGACACCGGCGACGGCGGCGCCGCGGACGCCGGACCGGGCACGGACCGCGTGGCACCGCTGGTGCTCTCGGCCAAGAGCCCCGCGGCCCTGCGCGCGCAGGCCGCCCGGCTGCTGGAGGTCTCCGCGCCGGCGAAGGACATCGCCTACTCGGCGGCCGTGACCCGGTCCGCCCTGGAGTACCGCGCCGCGGTCGTGGGCGACTTCGGCGCGGGCCTGGCCGCCATCGCCACCGGTGACCTGTCGGACGTCCCGCACGGCCGGGCGAACGGCGCCAGGACCGCGTTCCTGTTCACCGGGCAGGGAAGCCAGCGGCCGGGCATGGGCCGCCGGCTCCACGACACGTTCCCGGCATACTCCAGCGCCTTCGACGACGCCGCGGGGTACCTGGACATCCAGCTCGACGTGCCGCTCCGGGACGTGCTGTTCGCCGCGGAGAACACGGCCGAGGCCGCCCTGCTGGACCGGACCGCGTACGCGCAGGCCGCGCTGTTCGCCGTGGAGGTGGCGCTGTTCCGGTTGCTGGAGTCCTGGGGCGTGGTGCCCGACGTCCTGATCGGGCACTCGGTCGGTGAACTGGCCGCGGCGCACGTGGCCGGCGTGCTGTCACTGGAGGACGCGGCCCTGCTGGTGGGAGCCCGCGGCCGGTTGATGCAAGGACTGCCCGAGGGCGGGGCCATGGTCGCGATCCAGGCCACCGAGCACGAAGTGATTCCGCGCCTGGTCGAAGGCGTGAGCGTCGCGGCCGTCAACGGACCCCGGTCCGTCGTGATCTCCGGCGCTCGGGACGCCGTCTCCCGCGTGGTGGAGGCCTTCGCCGATCGCCGGACGAAGCGGCTGCGGACCTCGCACGCGTTCCACTCGGCACTGATGGAGCCGATGCTGGCGGAGTTCGGAATGATCGCCGAGGCGATGACGTACCACCCGCCGAGGATCCCCATCGTCTCCAACGTGACCGGTGAGGTGCTGACGGAGTGCTCCGCGGAGTACTGGGTCCAGCACGTCCGCTCCACGGTCCGCTTCCGGGACGGGGTCGACGCGCTGCTGGCCAGGAATGTCGGGATCTTCCTGGAACTGGGGCCGGACGGCGTCCTGTCGGCCGCCGTCGCGGACTGCGCGGCCGACGACGCGGACCTGCTCGTCAAGCCGGTGCTGCAGGCCGGCCAGGACGAGGAGGGCACGCTCGTCACGGCCGTCGCCGCCGCGCACACGGCCGGCGTGCGCGTCGACTGGCAGGCGTTCTTCGCCGGTCACGGTGCGCGGCGAATCGACCTGCCCACCTACGCGTTCCAGCGCAGGCGCTTCTGGCTGGACCTCGGCTCCGGCACCGATCTGAGCGCGACCGGCCTGCACGCGACGAGACACCCGCTGCTCGCCGCGACCGTCGGCCTGGACGACGGCGTGATGCTCACCGGCAGGCTCTCGGCCCGATCCCAGCCCTGGCTGGCGGACCACGTGATCGCGGGCTCGGTCCTCGTGCCCGGCGCGGCCTTCGTGGAGATGGCGATCCGGGCGGGCGACGAGGTCGGCTGCGACCTGCTCGCCGAGCTGACCCTCCAGGCCCCGCTCGCGCTGCCCGACCAGGGCGGCGTCTCCGTCCAGGTCGTGGCGGGCCCGCTGGAGTCGGGACGCCGCTCCGTCGAGATCCGCTCACGCGCCGACGACTCCGACCACTGGGAGCGGCACGCCACCGGCACACTCGCGTCCGCGAACACCCGGCCGTCGGCCGAGTCGTTCGGCCTGGTGGCCTGGCCGCCGCCGGGCGCCGAGCCGGTCGACATCACCGGCCGCTACGCCGAACAGGCCGAGCAGGGGTACGAGTTCGGTCCCGCGTTCCAGAACCTGCGCGCCGTGTGGCGGCGCGACGGTGACGTCTTCGCCGAGGCCGTGTTCGCGGATCCGGCACACGCGGGCCGGTTCGGGCTGCACCCCGCCCTGCTCGACGCGGCCCTGCAGGCCGCCGACTACGTACCCGGCCGGGAGGCGGCCGAGGGGGAGATCCGGATCCCGTTCGAGTGGACCGGCGTCTCGTTGCACGCCGGCGGCGCGACGGCCCTGCGGGTGCGGATCTCGGCGACCCGGGACGGCGTCTCGGCCGTCATCGCCGACCACACCGGTGCCCCGGTCGCCACCGTCGAGTCCATCGTGGAGCGCGCGATTCCGGCCGTCACACGGCGGGCGGACTCGCTGTACGAGGTGCGCTGGGTCGATGTGCCGGCGGTGGACGAGGCGGGCCCGGCCGGTGACGACGTGACGGTCGCCGAGTTCGAGCCCGGCGACACGCCCGAGGCGGCCCGGGCCGCGACGCACCGGGCGCTGGCACGCATCCAGGAGTGGCTGGCGGCCGAGAGGCCCGCGCCGTCGCGCCTGGTCATCCGGACCGCGGGCACGGACCTGGCCTCCGCCGCGGTGTGGGGCCTCGTGCGGTCGGCCCAGGCCGAACACCCGGGCCGGTTCGTGCTGGTGGGAGGGGAAGGCGACCTGGGCACGGCCCTGGCCGCGGGAGAGCCGCAGATCGCCTGGCAGGACGGCACCCTCCGGGTGCCGCGGCTGGCACGCCTCACCGATCTCGGTGAGGCCGCACCGCTGACCGGTCCCGTTCTGATCACCGGCGGGACGGGCGGTCTCGGCCGTCTCGTGGCACGACACCTGGTCACCGAGCACGGAGTCCGGCACCTGATCCTGGTGAGCCGGCGGGGGATCGACGCCCCCGGCGCCGCGGAACTCAAGACCGAACTGGCAGACCTGGGCGCCGAGGTCACCGTGGCCTCGTGCGACGTGGCCAACCGCCACGCGGCGGAAGCGCTCCTGGCGAGGATGCCGTCCCTCGGTGGCGTGATCCACCTCGCCGGCGTGCTGGAGGACGGGCTCGTCGAGACCATGACCCCCGAACAGGTCGACACCGTGCTGCGCCCGAAGGTGGACGCCGCGTGGAACCTGCACGAGCTGACCCGGGAGATGGACCTCTCGGCGTTCGTCCTGTTCTCCTCGGGGGCGGGCACGCTGGAGGCGCCGGGCCAGTCCAACTACGCGGCGGCGAACGCCTTCCTCGACGCGCTCGCCGTGTACCGGCGGTCCAGGGGGCTTCCGGCCACGTCGCTGGCGTGGGGCCTGTGGAGCGGCGACGGGATGGGCGGCAGGCTGGACGAGGTCACGCTCCGCCGGGCCGGTCGATCCGGCTTGGTCTCGCTGTCCGCGGAGGAGAACCTGCGGCTGTTCGACCGCGCGCTCAGCGCGGACACCGCCGTGGTACTGCCCCTGAAAATCGACGTGGCGGCGCTGCGACGGCAGGACTCGGTCCAGCCGCTGCTTCGCGGAATCGTACCGACGTCCCGCCGGTCGGCGGCCGACTCCGCCCCGGCGGGGGGCGTGCTCGCCGACGCCCTGGCGGGTCTGAGCCCGGCCGAGACGGACAGGGTCGTGCTCGATCTGGTCCGGACCAGGGTCGCGGCCGTGCTCGGCCACGACGGCGCCGCGGAGGTGGACCCTCGGCGGGCGTTCAGCGACATCGGATTCGACTCGCTGGCCGGTGTCGAGCTGCGTAACGGGCTCAACGCCGCGACAGGCCTGCGCCTGCCGGCGACACTGATCTTCGACTATCCCACTCCGCGAGCTCTCGCCGACCACATCACGTCCAAGGCGCTGAAGACCGCGCCGGAGGTCTTCCGGCCCCCCGCCGCCGTGACGGGTTCCGGCGAGCCGATCGCGATCATCGGAATGGCCTGCCGTTTCCCCGGCGGTGTGTCCACACCGGAGGAGCTGTGGGAACTGCTCGCCGAAGGCAGGGACGCGATATCCCACTTCCCGGACAACCGTGGCTGGGACCCCGGGCTGTACGACCCGGAGCGGGGCAAGCGGGGCAGGACCTACGCCCGCGAGGGAGGATTCCTGCACAACGCCGCCGAGTTCGACGCGCGGTTCTTCGGCATCTCGCCGCGGGAGGCGGTGGCCATCGATCCGCAGCACCGGCTGCTGCTGGAGACGGTGTGGGAGACCTTCGAGAGTGCGGGAATCGACCCCGCGTCGGTGCGAGGCACGCGGACCGGCGTGTTCTCGGGAATCATGTACTACGAGTGGGCCAACCGGATGGCCACGGTGCCCGACGAGCTGATGGGCTACCTGGGCAGCGGCAGCGCCGGCAGCATGGCTTCGGGCCGGCTGGCCTACACCTTCGGCCTGGAGGGGCCGGCGATCACGGTGGACACGGCGTGTTCGTCGTCGTTGGTGGCGTTGCATCTGGCGGTGCAGGCGTTGCGGTCGGGTGAGTGT
>NZ_JBNCLF010000038.1:0-19616 GCF_049844535.1 Streptosporangium sp. DT93 | reverse complement strand
CCACCTCCGGGGCTCGATCATGTGGCTGAAACTCCTCACCTCAACCACATGATCCGAACCTCGAACAGTTCCTAGCGGCCGAGGACCCCATCCCTCGCCGGGGTCCTCCGCCGCCGCGCCGGAGCGGAACGCGTCCTGGCGGGTCCCCCACGCCCGCCAGGGCGCGCTTCCCCCTCGGAGGCGCTCCTGAGGGACAGGGGCCCGCCGGGACGCATCTGCACGGCCCCTGGACCGCTCCGGCCCTCCGATCCCCGGCCCCGGCCGCTCCGCCCCTCACTCACGGCCCGCCGCCGTCCCCGGCCCCGGTTCGCTCCGGCTCCCCGTTCCCGGTCCGGTTTTCAGCCGAGCGGGCACCAGTCGACCAGCGAGAGTTCCTCGTCCACCTCGGTGAGACGGGCACGGACGGCCATGCCGTCGGCCGGAGGTCCCTGCGCCCGCCAGTTGCCGTACATCACGCACTCGGGCGCCTCGTCCAGGCGCACCCGCACCACCACGTAGGGCTCGGTCGTCCCGGCGAGGAAGGGCTGGTGGCTGACGATCCAGCTCTCCACCCGGCCGACGGGGGCGATCGGCTCCCAGTGCCAGCCGCGGGTCCTGCACCGGTGGCAGTAGGCGCGGGCGGGGAACCGCACCGTGGCGCAGGAGTCGCATCGCTGGAGCACGAACTCCCCTCGGGCGACCCGCTCCCACCACTCCGACGAGTCGCGGTCGACGACGGGACGCATCGCTCAGCCCTTCCGCAGGATGAGGGCGGACGTGGCGGGCAGGATGTAGCCGGGCTGGGCGGTCGAGAGCGCCACCTCGGCGCCGCGTACCTGCCTGTCGCCGGCGTCCCCCCGCAGTTGCGAGACCGCCTCGGCGATGTGGTTGATGCCGTGCACGTACCCCTCCGACAGGAACCCGCCGTGCGTGTTCACCGGCAGCTCGCCGCCGGGCCCGACGGCGCCCGAGGCGACGTACGGGCCCCCCTCCCCCTTGGCGCAGAAGCCGTAGTCCTCCAGTTGCACGATCACCGAGTAGGTGAAGCAGTCGTAGATCTCGGCCACGTCGATGTCGGCGGGTCCCACGCCCGCCTGGCGGTACAGGCGCGGGGCCAGCTCGGCCGCGCTCGTCGTCGTGGTGTCCGCCCGGCCTCCGGACAGGAAGGAGTCGCCGCCGCCCCACGCCGCCGCCGAGACGAGCACCGGCGGCCTGCGCAGGTCCGCGGCGCGCTCGGCGCCGGTGACGACGAGCGCGCAGGCGCCGTCGGTCTCCAGGCAGCAGTCGAGCAGCCGGAACGGCTCGGCGATCCATCGTCCGGCCAGGTGGTCGTCCAGGGTGATCGGGGTGCGCATCAGCGCGCGGGGATTCCTCACCGCGTTGGCGCGCTGGATCACCGCCAGCCGCCCGAAGTGCTCGGGGAGCGTGCCGTACCTCGACATGTGGGCGCGGGCGAACATCGCGTACTGCTGCGGGGGCGCCACGTAGCCGTAGGGCGCCTGGTACTGGACCTCCGGGCTGACCGGTAGCGCCCGGCCGGTCCCGCCCATCCGGAACTCCGAGCGCGCGTTGATCGCCCGGTAGCAGACGACGGTCTCGGCGACCCCCGCCGCGACCGCGAGGGCGGCCTGGCCGACCACCGAATGGGAGACGCTGCCCCCGCCGAACTGGTCGAGGTACCAGGACGGCTCGTGGATGCCGAGTGCCGGGCCGACCAGGCTCGGTGCCGCCGAGTCGCCGACCCGGTGGGTGGCGATGCCGTCGACGTCGTCGGCCGTCAGCCCCGCGTCGTCCAGCGCGGCCAGGACGGCCTCGCAGGCCAGGGTGAGGGTGCTGACCCCGGAGTTCCTGGAGAACCGGGTGTAGCCGACGCCGGCCACGGCCGTCCTGTCCCGGAACCCGCCCACACGCACCCCCGATCACAAGCAAGCGCTTGGCCAGAGGCTAGGCCGGGCGGATCGCGGGTGTCAACGCCCCCGGAGCCGCGCGGAGCGCCGCCGCCGACGGGAGCCTGGCAGGTGGCGTGCGTCGACATCGACCGGAGCCGAGGGGTCACGGACGTCGACGCCGGTCGGCGCCGGGGACTTTTCCGGCTTCCCCTGTAATCCAAGCAAGCGCTTGGTACTATTTCTTCAGACGGCCGGACGCGTCGTCCGCCGCCGAACTCCATCGGAGGCCGATCGGGCGCGATCGAGGAGGCGAGTCCTACCATGAGCACTCACGCGACCCGGCTGCCCGCGGCAGGCGGCCGCCCGTGCGCCGGTGTGGCCGGGCGCGGCACCACCGCCAACGGAGTCGCCATGCACAGTGGCCTTTCGCAGGGACCGTCTGACAGCGCCGGCGATCCCGTCGCCAGGAGGACCGAGGGGCCGGAGGTCAACGGCCTGGGCCCCGACGTGGACGGGCGGAGGTTCCGCTCCGTGCTCGGCCACTTCGCCACCGGCGTGGTGGCCATCACCGCCGTGGACCCGGGAACGGGCGCGCCGTGCGGGCTGGCGGCCAACTCCTTCACCTCGGTGTCGCTGAGCCCTCCGCTGGTCGCCTTCTGCGTGGCCCACACCAGCACGAGCTGGCCGCGGCTGCGCGCCGCCGGGAACCTCACGGTCAACGTGCTGGCCGAGCACCAGCAGTCCGTCTGCGCCGCGCTGGCCGGCCGGGGCGGCGACAAGTTCGCCGGGATCGGCTGGACCTCCTCCCCCGGAGGCAACCCGGTGATCGACGACACCCTGGCCTGGATCGACTGCTCGGTCGAGGCCGAGTACCCGGCCGGTGACCACCTCATCGTCGTCGCCCGCGTCCACCGGCTCGGCGTCCAGGGGGAGGGCGGCCCGCTGCTGTTCTTCAAGGGCGGCTACGGCCGCTTCCATGCCTGACGCGACCGGCCCGTCCGAGCCTGACGCGACCGGCCCGTCCATGCCTGACCCGACCGGCCCGTCCATGCCTGACGTGACCGGCCCGTCCGAGCCTGACCCGACCGGTCCGTCCGGGAGAAGCGGGAGAAGCGGGGGGAGCCTGCGCGAGGAGGCGCGCTCCTGGCTGGAGGAGAACCTCACCGGCGAGTTCGCGCACGCCCGCGGGCTGGGCGGGCCGGGCCGCGAGCACGAGGGCCACGAGATCCGCCTGGCCTGGGAGCGCAGGCTGGGCGAGGCCGGATGGACCTGCCTGGGCTGGCCGGGACGGTACGGCGGCCGGGACGCCTCCCTGGCCGACCAGGTCGCCTTCCACGAGGAGTACGCCCGCGCCGACGCACCGACCAGGGTCGGGCACATCGGGGAGGGACTGATCGGGCCGACCATTCTCGACCACGGCACCGAGGAGCAGCGGCGGCGCTTCCTGCCGCCCATCCGGCGGGGCGAGGAGCTGTGGTGCCAGGGCTACTCGGAACCGGAGGCCGGCTCGGACCTGGCCGGCATCCGGACCCGGGCGCGCCTGGAGGGCGGCGAGTGGGTCGTCACCGGCCAGAAGGTGTGGACCTCCCTGGCCCACGTGGCCGACTGGTGCTTCCTGCTCGCCAGGACCGAGCCCGGCTCGGAACGGCACCGGGGCCTGTCGTACCTGCTGGTCCCGATGGACCAGCCGGGGATCGAGGTACGGCCCATCCGCCAGCTCACCGGCACCGGCGAGTTCAACGAGGTCTTCCTCGACGGCGCCCGCACCGCCGCCGGCAACATCCTGGGCGCCCCGGGCGAGGGATGGCGGGTCGCGATGGCCACCCTCGGCTACGAGCGCGGCGCCTCCACCCTGGGACAGCAGATCGGCTTCCGACGGGAGTTCGCCCAGGTCGTGGCCACCGCCAGGCGTACCGGCACCGCACGGGACCCCGTACTGCGCGACCGGCTGGTGCGGTCGTGGCTGGAGCTGGAGATCATGCGGTTCAACGCGTTGCGCACCATGACCTCGCTCTCGGCCGGGGAGCCGGGCCCGGAGGTGTCGATCGGCAAGCTCTACTGGTCGGAGTGGCACCGGCGGCTGGGCGAGCTGGCCCAGGCCGCGCAGGGACGGGAGGGCCTGGTCGCCGACGCGGCCCCGTACGAGCTCAACGCGCTGCAGCGGCTCTACCTGTTCAGCCGTGCCGACACCATCTACGCCGGTTCCAGCGAGATCCAGCGCAACATCATCGCCGAGCGCACCCTGGGCCTGCCCAAGGGGTGAGGCGGCCACCGGACCGGCGCGCCTTTCCGACCGCCCCCTCTCCGGGGCCTCTCCCGGAGCCGCCCGGCCACGGTCCCGCCCCGACGTGACCACCGAACCGCCCGACCGGAACCGCCGAACGGAGCCCTCATGGCGACACCTCCCCCCTACCCCCGCGCCCACGGCCTGCTCGACGGGAAGGTCACGCTGGTCACCGCGGCGGCCGGGACGGGCATCGGGTACGCCACCGCCAGGCGCTGCGCCGAGGAGGGCGCGACCGTGGTCGTCTCCGACCGGCACGAGCGGCGGCTGGGCGAGGCCGCGGAGGCGCTGGCCGCGCTGACGGGGGTCGCACCGCTCGCGGTGCCGTGCGACGTCACCTCGGAGGCGGCCGTGCAGGCCATGTTCGACGCGGTGACCGAGGCCCACGGACGGGTGGACGTGGTGGTCAACAACGCGGGCCTCGGCGGTACGGCACGGCTCGCGGACATGACCGACGAGCAGTGGGACGCCGTCCTGGACGTGACCCTCACCGGCACGATGCGCTGCACCCGGGCGGCCCTGCGGCGGATGCTCCCCCGCGGCTCGGGGGTGATCGTCAACAACTCCTCGGTGATCGGCTGGCGGGCGCAGGAGGGGCAGGCGCACTACGCCGCCGCCAAGGCCGGGGTGATGGCCCTGACCAGGTGCGCCGCCCTGGAGGCGGCCCCGCACGGCGTCCGGGTCAACGCGGTTGCCCCCTCGCTGGTCATGCACCCCTTCCTGTCCAGGGTCACCGGCGAGGAACTGCTCGCCGAGCTGACCGCGCGCGAGGCGTTCGGCCGCTCGGCCGAACCGTGGGAGGTGGCCAACGTGATCGTCTTCCTGGCCAGCGAGTACTCGACGTACATGACCGGAGAGATCGTCTCGGTCTCCGACCGGCACCCGTGAGGAAGCACCGCAAGGCCACACCGGATCCGCGGCAGAACACGCGACGCCTCACGAGACCCGCGACAAAGCATGCGACGCCCTGAGGGACCCGTAAGGGAGCCGCCAAACCCACACGAGACCCGCAAGGAAGCACGCGACGCTCTGAGAGCTGTCGAACCCACACGAGACCCGTGAAAGAGCTCCCGGACCCCCGCGAGACCCACAGGGGAACACGCCACCTCCCGCGAGGGAAGACAATTGCCCCATGCGGTTCGGGATCCTTGGCACCACGCGGATGTGGGACGACGACGGCGGCGAGGTCCGCGTCGGCGGCCCCGCCCGGCGGGCGCTGCTCGCCCTGCTGCTCGCCCGCGCCGGTGAGACGGTGCCGGCCGACCTCCTGGTGGACGACCTCTACGCCCACCGGCCGCCGGGCGGAACGGCGCACGCCCTGCAGTCGCAGGTGTCGCGCCTGCGCCAGGTCCTGGGCGGGCACGCCGCGATCGAGGCGGTCCCGTCCGGCTACCGGCTCGCCGTCGATCCCGGCGACCTCGACGCGTACCGTTTCGAGTCGCTGGCCGACGAGGGACGGGCCGCCCTGGGCGACGGCGACCCGGCGCGGGCCGCCGCGCTGCTGCGCGAGGCCCTGGACCTGTGGCGGGGACCCGCGCTCGCCGACGTCGCGGACGCCGCCTCGGTGCGGGCCCTGGCCGCGCGGCTGGAGGAGCGCGGGCTCGGCGCCCTGGAGGACCGGATCGAGGCCGACCTGCGGCGGGGCGAGCACCGGGCCGCCGTCCCCGAGCTGCGGGAGCTGGCCGACCGCCACCCGCTGCGGGAGAGGATCCGCGGCCTGCTCATGCGCGCACTCCAGGCGGGCGGCAGGCAGGCCGAGGCCCTGCTCGTCTTCGAGGAGACGCGGCGGCTGCTGGCCGACGAGCTCGGCGCCGACCCCTCCGCGGAGCTGGCGGACGTCCACCGGGAGCTGCTGCGGGGCGAGCGGCCGTACGAGCCGCCCGCCCCACCGGCGCAGCTGACCAGCTTCGTGGGCCGCGCGGAGGACCTGGCCAGGGTCTCCGCGCTGCTCAGGGACACGCGCCTGGTCACCCTCGTCGGCCCCGGCGGGGCGGGCAAGACCAGGCTGTCGATCGAGGTCGCGGGCGGCCTGCCGGACGTCTGCTTCGTCGAACTGGCCGCGGTGGGCGACGGGCGGCAGGTGCCGGGGGCCCTGCTCGGCGCGCTCGGCCTGCGCGAGGGCGGCCTGCTCGCCCCGGCGGGCGCGGCGGAGCCCGTCCCCAGGCTGCTCGCGGCGCTGGCCGGCAGGCCGGCGCTGCTCGTCCTCGACAACTGCGAGCACGTCGTCGAGGAGGTCGCGGACCTGGTCGGGCGGCTGCTCGCCGGGTGCCCGCGGCTGCGCGTCCTGGCGACGAGCCGGGAGCCGCTCGGCATCACCGGCGAGAACCTGTGGCCGGTACGGCCGCTCGGCCCGCTCCCGGCCGCGCGGCTCTTCACCGACCGGGTCGCGGCCGTGCGGCCCGATCTCGTCCTGGACGAGGCGGCGGCCGAGAGCGTGCGGCGGATCTGCCTCGGGCTCGACGGCCTGCCGCTGGCCATCGAGCTGGCCGCCGCCAGGGCGCGCACCTACGACCTCGCCGAGCTCGCCGCCCGCCTGGACGACCGCTTCCGCCTGCTGTCGCGGGGCAGCCGCACGGCCGACGCCAGGCACCGCACGCTGCGGGCGGTCGTGGCGTGGAGCTGGGACCTGCTGCCGGAGCCCGAACGGGTGATGGCCAGGCGCCTGACGGTCTTCGCGGGGGGCGTGAGCGCGGCGGCGGCGGAGCGGGTCTGCGGGACGCCCGACGCCGAGGACCTGCTCGGCTCCCTGGCCGACAAGTCCCTGCTGGAGGTGAGCGGCGGGCGCTACCGGATGCTCGACACCATCCACGCGTACTGCGCCGAACGGCTGGAGGAGGCCGGGGAGACCGAGACGCTGCGGCGCGCGCACGCGGACCACTTCCTGGACCTGGCGCGGACCGCGGGCCCGCACCTGCGGCGCTCGGAGCAGCTGCGGTGGCTGGAGGCGCTCGTCGCCGAGCACGCCGACCTCCAGGCGGCGCTGCGCCGGGCCGTCGAGGCCGGGTGGACCGTGCTCGCCCTCGAACTGCTGGCCTGGCTGTCGCCGTACCTGTGGATGCGCGGCATGCGCGGCCTGGCGGTGGCACCGGCGGCGGCGCTGCTGGACCTGGTCGGCGACGGCCCTCCCCCGGGGCACGGGGACGAGTACGTGCTCTGCGCCCTGGCGGCGGCGTCGGGGGAGGCCGGAAGGCCGGCGTGGGAGCGTCACCGGGCGACGGCCGGGGCGGTCGCGGCCGACCCGGACCGGCCGCGCCGTCACCCGATCATCACCCTCCTCTGGCCCATGATCACTTCCAGCTCGGGGGACTCCAGCGTCGCCCTGGCGCTGATCGACCGCGGGCGGGCGAGCGGCGACCCCTGGGAGAGGGCCGTGGTGCACCTGCTGTCGGGATACCCGCGGCTCGGGACCGGGGACCTGGCGGGGGCCGAGGGGGAGTTCACCTCGGCCACCGACGCCTTCCGCTCGCTGGGCGACGCGTGGGGGACGTCACTGGCCCTGGACGCGCTGGCCGGCCTGGCGTCCCTGGGCGGCGACCCCGGCAAGGCGATCGCCCTGGTCGACGAGGCCCTGGCCCTGACCGAGCGGCTCGGCTCGGTCGAGGACGTCCCGGACATGCTCTGCGGCCGGGCCGACTACCACGTCCAGGCGGTGCGGACCGGGAGGGACCCGGCGAGCACCGGCCTGACGAGGGCCCGCGCCGACTACGAGCGGGCCGCCGAGATCGCCCGCCACGCGGGCAGTCTCACCTACCTGGCCGCGGCGTTGCGCGGTCTGGGCGACATCGCGCGGCTGGAGGGCGACACGGCCGGGGCGCGGCTGCTGTACGAGCAGGCGCTCGAACGGTTCGAGACGGACTGGGTCAGGAGCGCGGGGAACCGGACGGCCGCGCTCTTCGGGCTCGGCAGGATCGCCGAGGCCGCGGGCGACCTGGAGGAGGCCCGCGCCCTGCACCGGCGGGCGCTCGGGGTGGCGGCGGAGACGGGGGCGATCACCGAGAGCGCCCGCCCCGTGGAGGCCCTGGCGGGCATCGCCGTGCGCGGGGGCGACGCCAGGACCGCCGCCCTGCTGCTCGGCGCGGCCGTCGCCCTGCGCGGCGTCGCCGTCGATGACGACCCGGAGGTCTCCGGTACGGCCGCCGCCGCGCGGGCCGCGCTTGGCGCGACGCGGTACGACGACGCCCGCCGCGAGGGCACGCGGCTGTCGGGGCTGGACGCGCTCCGCCTGGCCGGTGTCCCCGAGGCGGCCGTCCTGGCGTCCCCGCTCACCGGTTCGCGAGACCACGGCGAAGGCGGTGAGCGAGCGGTGAGCGGGCGGTGAGCGCCCTTCGGCAGGCTCGTCCCCATGAACACCACACCCCGCCCGAAGAACGCGAACATCCTGATCTCCGGGGCCGGCGTCGCCGGTCCGGCGCTGGCCCACTGGCTGCACCGCCACGGCTTCACCCCCACGATCGTGGAGCGCGCCCCCGGTGTCCGCGACGGCGGCTACGCGGTCGACTTCCGCGGCGAGGCGCACCTCACCATGCTCGACCGGATGGGGATCCTGGACGACATCCGGCGCGAGCGGACGAACATGGGCGCGATGACGTACGTCGACGAGAACGGCAGGAAGCTCGCCGCCATGCCCGCCGACGTCTTCAGCGGCGACCTGGAGATCCTGCGCGGCGACCTGGGACGCATCCTGTACGAGCACACCCGCGAGCACGTCGAGTACGTCTTCGACGACTCCGTCACCGCGATCGACGACGACGGCACGGGCGTCCGGGTCACCTTCGAGCGGAGCGCGCCGCGCGTGTTCGACCTGGTCGTGGGGGCCGACGGGCTGCACTCCAACGTCCGTGCGCTGACGTTCGGCCCGGAGTCGGGGTTCGTGCGGGAGATGGGCCTGTACTGCGCCGTCTTCACCACCGCCAACCACCTGGGCCTCGACCACAGCGGGCTCATGCACAACACCCCCGGCAAGCTCATCGGCATGTACAGCGCCCGGGGGAACACCGAGGCCAAGGCGACGTTCTACTTCGCCTCCCCCGAGCTGACCTACGACCGCCGCGACGTCGAGGCGCAGAAGCGGATCGTCGCCGAGGCGTTCGCCGGGGTCGGCTGGGAGGCGCCCCGGCTGCTGAGGGAGATGGAGGACGCGAAGGACTTCTACTTCGACTCGATCAGCCAGGTGCACATGGACACCTGGTCGCGCGGCCGGTCCGTGCTGCTCGGGGACGCGGCCTACTGCGCCTCGCCGCTGTCGGGCATGGGCACCGGCCTGTCCATGATCGGCGCCTACGTCCTCGCCGGTGAGCTGGCCGCCGCCGGGGGCGACCACCGCGTGGGCTTCGCCCGCTACGAGGAGGCCATGCGCGCGTACGTGAAGGGCTGCCAGAAGGCGGGCGACGGGGTGGGCAAGTGGATGGTCCCCGACAGCCGGTTCATGTCCTGGTTCGTCAACCAGAACTACAGGCTCCTGCCCTACGTCCCCTGGAAGGGCCTGATCGCCAAGGGCGTCAGGAAGACGGCGAACGCCATCACCCTGAAGGACTACGAGGCCCGGGACGTGCCGGGGGGACCGGGCGGCACGTCCCGCTGACCCGCGACCGTGCCGTGGAACCCCTCACCGGACCCTTCACGGGGCCCCTCGGGAGGCACGTCCCGCCGCCCCGCGACCGTGTCGTGGAACCCCTCACCGGACCGTTCACGAGACCCTTCACGGAGCCCCTCGGGAGGCCCTCCTCGCGAAGCCGCCCTCCCGCCGGGCCGTTCTCGTCGTTCTCCCCGTTCTCCCCGTCAGAGGAGGCCGCCGTCGGCGTGGACGTTCTGGCCGGTGAGCCAGCGGCCGTCCGGGCCCACCAGGAAGGCCACGACGTCGGCGACGTCGGCCGGGGCGCCCAGGCGGCCCAGCGGGGTCATGGCGGCCATCTGGTCCAGGATCCTGGCGGGGTTGGTGGCGCGCAGCAGGTCGGTGTCGGTGGCGCCCGGGGAGACCGTGTTGACGGTGATGCCCCGCCCGCCCAGCTCGCGGGCCGCGACGGCGGTCAGCTGCTCCAGGGCCCCCTTGCTCGTCACGTAGGGGGTGCTGCCGGGGGCGGCGCGGACCGTGTTCACGGTGGAGATGTTGACCACGCGCCCGCCGTCGCGCATGTGCCGGGCGGCGTGGCGGACGGTCAGGAAGGGGGCCTTGGCGTTGACCGTCATGGCACGGTCCCAGGACTCCTCGGTGGTCTCGGCGAGGGGGGCCGGGGTGAAGCTCAGCGCGGCGTTGTTGACCAGGATGTCGAGGCCGCCGAGAAGCTCCCCGGCGGTCTCCATCAGCCGCTCGGCGGCACCCGGCTCGACGAGGTCGGCCTGGACGGCGCGGGCGCTCCCGCCCGCCTCCTTGACCGTACGCTCCACGTCGGCCGCGGCCGCGGCGTCACGCGCGTAGCTGAAGACGACGTCCGCCCCGTCGCGGGCGAGACGCTCCACGATCGCACGGCCGATGCCCCGGGACCCCCCGGTGACCACGGCCGCCCTGCCCTCCAGCACCGCCATGCGAACCTCCACATCACGCGATCCGGTCGTTCCCGGACACTGGTGTCCCGATGCCCCGACACTATGATCATCCGGCACGGCTGTCGACACCCTTCCCGAACCTTTCCGGCCCGCGACACGGCCCACGGCACGGCCCGCGGCACGGCCCGCGACACGGCCTTTCCGGCCCACGGACCGCCGCCGCGGGGCGGGCCGCGGCGCCGGGGATTGGCGCGTTCCAGATTCGTGCGGCCCCGGGACTGGCGCAGTCCCGCCCGTACGCCCTACGGTGCGCACCATGACCACCGATGGGCGCTCGGCGCACATTCTCGACGTCCTGATCACCGAGTTCGGCGACTCCATGCGGCGCGACCCGGCCGCCTTCCGGCGCAAGTTCCGCAAGATGGCCGCCTCGCCCTTCGCCTTCTACCGCGGCAGCGCCAGCCTGTTCTACGCGGACATGACCGGCGCGTTCGCCGACGATGCCTTCCTCGACGCGCCGACCAGGCGCGTCTGGATCCACGGCGACCTGCACGCCGAGAACTTCGGCACCTACATGAACGCCTCCGGCGTCCTGGTCTTCAACGTCAACGACTTCGACGAGGCCTACGTCGGCCCCTACATCTGGGACCTGCGGCGGTTCGTGGCCAGCGTCGCGCTCATCGGGTACGCCAAGGCGCTGTCGGACGACGTCATCACCGGCCTGGTGACCGGCTTCGCCTCCTCCTACCTCACCGAGCTGACCGGCATCTCGCACGGCGGGGACGACGCGATCGGCTCGCTGACCCTGGACACCACGAGCGGCGTGCTCCACCGGGTGCTGCAGCACGCCCGGCTGAACACCCGGGTGGCGCTGCTGGAGCTGGAGACGACCGTCGAGAACTTCGACCGCAGGTTCGCCGCGATGGACGGCCGGTACCCGGTGGACGCCGACACCCGCCGCGCCGTGGAGGCGGCCTTCCAGGACTACCTGACGACGCTCCCGGCGACCTCGGAGATCGAGCACAGGATCAAGGACTTCGCGCTCCGCACCGGCGTCGGGATCGGCTCGGCCGGGCTGCCCTCGTACAACATGCTGCTGGAGGGGCACACCCAGGCGCTGGAGAACGACGTCGTCCTCTACATGAAGCAGGCGCAGGTCCCGGCCGTGGCGCGCCACATCGACGACGAGAAGGTGCACGGCCACTTCGAGCACCAGGGTCACCGCACGGCCGAGTCGCAGCGGGCCCTGCAGGCCTACGCCGACCCCTGGCTCGGCTACACCACGCTGAACGGCGTCGGCCAGCTCGTCGCCGAGGTATCCCCCTACTCGGCCGACCTGGACTGGGGTGACGTCAACGAGCCCGACGAGCTCGCCTCGGTGATCGGCGACCTGGGCCGGGCGGTGGCCAGGATGCACTCGGTGGCCGACGACGAGTCCAGCCACGACCTGGTCGACTTCTCCACCGAGGACGCCATCGTGGCCGTGATCGGCGGCGACGCCGAGGGCTTCACCCGCACGCTCGTCGACTTCGCCCACGCCTACGGGGCTCGGGCCAGGGTCGATCACGGCCTCTTCGTGGACCTGTTCAGGAACGGCCGCCTGCCCGGCCTCTGAGGATGGTGGCCTCGGCGTGGTGACAGGCGACGTGCGCGCCGGGCGAGGACGGCAGGACCGGTGGCGCCAGGGACGTGCACGCCCCGTCGACCCCCGCGTCGGCCGCCGCGCCCGAGGCCAGCACCGGGCAGCGCGGATGGAAGCGGCAGCCCGCGGGGACGCGGGTGGCGTCCGGCGGCTCCCCGCCGAGCACCACCGGCGACGGCGCGTCCGGCAGGACCGACAGCAGCGCCCGGGTGTAGGGGTGCGACGGCGCGGTGAGGACGTGCTCCACCGGCCCGGACTCGACGATCCTGCCGAGGTACATCACCGCGACGCGGTCGGCGATGTTCCAGGCCAACCCGAGGTCGTGGGTGACGACCAGGGCCGACAGGCCGAGCTCGGCGCGCAGGCGCAGCAGCAGGGCGAGGATCTCCCCGCGTACCGAGGCGTCCAGCGAGGCCACCGGCTCGTCGGCGACCAGCACCCTGGGCTCCAGCGCCAGCGCCCCGGCGATGACGACGCGCTGGCGCTGCCCGCCGGACAGCTCGTGCGGGTGGCGGCCGAAGAACCGTTCGGGGGGACGCAGCCCGGCCCGCGACAGCGCCGACGCGACGCGCTCCTCCTCGCCGGGCAGGCGGTGGATGCGCGGCCCCTCGGCCACCGCCTCGTAGACGGTGTGGCGGGGGTCGAGCGCCCCGGTGGGGTCCTGGAGCACGAGCTGCACCTCGCGCCGGTAGGCCTTCAGGGCGCGCGAGGAGTAGTTCAGCGGGGTGCCGCCGTAGCGGACCGAGCCCGAGACGGGCCGTTCCAGGCCGAGCAGGGTGCGGGCCAGCGTCGTCTTGCCGCAGCCGGACTCGCCGACCAGCGCGACGATCTCCCCCTCGGCCAGGGCGAGGTTCACCCCGTCCACCGCGCGCGCCCTGCGCCCGCGCGAGACGAACTCCACGCGCAGGTCCCGCGCCTCCAGCAGGGTCACCGCGCCTCCTCGCCGACGTGCACGCACGCGGCGACGTGCGGCCGCGCCCGCCCGGCCGGGGTGGCGTCGTCCACGGTACGACCGTCCCGGGCGCCGCCCGGGGCGCGCGCGGTCACCGGCCGGAGCTCGATCGGTTCCGACGCGCACGAGAGGAGCGGGACCGGGCAGCGGGGGTGGAAGGAACACCCCGGGGGCAGGCGCGCCGGGTCGGGCGGGTCGCCGCCCAGCCCCCGGGGCGCCCTCCTGGAGGAGGGGTCGCCGACGGTGGGGAACGCCTCGGCCAGCGCCCTGCCGTAGGGGTGCGCGGCGGCGCGGAAGACCTGCCGCGCCGGACCGGACTCGACCACGCGCCCCGCGTACATGATCGCCAGCTGGTCGCACGTGGAGGCCAGCACCGACAGGTCGTGGGAGATCATCATGAGGCCGATCCCGTGCTCGGCGACGAGCGAGCGGATCAGCATGAGGACCTGCGCCTGGATCATCACGTCCAGGGCGGTGGTCGGCTCGTCGGCGATGATCAGGCGGGGCGAGCAGGCGAGCGCCATGGCGATCATCACGCGCTGGCGCTGCCCGCCGGACAGCTCGTGCGGGTGGCCGCGCGCCCGCCAGGCCGGCAGGCCGACCTGTTCCAGCAGTTCCGCCGTCCTGCGCCCGGCCTCGGCCCGGGTGGCCGTGCCGTGCACGAGCAGCGGCTCGGCGATCTGGTCGCCGATCCTGCGCACCGGGTTCAGCGCGTGCTGGGCACCCTGGAAGACCACCGAGGCCGACGCCCAGCGGACGGCGCGGAGCCGCCCCCAGTTCATGCCGAGCACGTCCTCGCCCTCCAGCAGGATCCGCCCGGACACCCGCGCGTCCCGGGGCAGCAGCCGCAGCAGGGACATGGCCAGCGTCGACTTGCCCGATCCGGACTCCCCGGCCACGCCGAGCGCCTCGCCCGCGTCCAGGGCCAGGGAGACGCCTCGCACGGCGGGCACGTCACCGGTCGCGCCCCGGTAGGTCACCGACACGTCCCGCAGCTCCAGCAGCCCCGCCGGCTCGTTCGCCGGCCTGTCCGCGGGGCCGTTCGCCGCCCCGTTCGCCGGGCCTTTCGCCGCGAGTCTCTCCAGGCCGGTCATCGGGCCGCCCGCGAGGTGGCTCACCGGGTCGCCCAGGGGGTCGCTCATCGGGTCGCCCCCCGCAACCGCGGGTTGAGCACGGTCTCCATGGCGCGCCCGCAGAGGGTGAACGCCAATACCACCGCGACGATGCACAGGCCCGGTGGCAGCACGTACCACCAGGCGCCCGAGGTGGCCGCCCCCCAGTCGTAGGAGCCGCGCAGCATGCCGCCCCAGGAGACCTGGCCCGACCCCGCGCCCAGGAAGGCCAGGGTGGACTCGGCGACGATGGCGCTCGCCACCGTCAGCGTGGTGTTGGCCAGCACCAGCGGGGCGACGTTCGGCAGCACGTGCCGGGTCATGACGTGCCAGTGCCCGCCCCCCAGGGCCTTCGACCTCTCGATGTACGGCCTGGCCTCGACCGTCAGCGTCTGGGCCCGGATCAGCCGGGCCGTGGAGGCCCACGAGGTCACCCCGATCGCCAGGATGACCGTGGACGCGCCGCCGCCGAGGACGGCCGCGAGCACCATGGCCAGGACCAGCGAGGGCAACACCAGGAACCAGTCGGTGACGCGCATCAGCACGGCCCCCACCGGGCCGCGGAAGTGCCCGGCGGCGATCCCGAAGACCGTGCCGATCACCATGCTGAGCAGGGCCGAGACGAATCCGATGAGCAGCGAGACGCGCGAGCCCCACAGCAGCATGAGCAGGACCGAGCGGCCCGACTCGTCGGTGCCGAGCGGGAAGCCCGCGCTCGGGGGCGCCATCGCCGCCCCCGTGGTCCCGGTGACGTCCATCCCGGACGGGTCGGTGACCAGGGGCGTCACCAGTGCCGCCAGGACGGCCGCCAGCAGGATCGCCGCCCCGTACATCCCGGCGCGGTCGCGCGCGTACGCGCGGCAGAACCGGGCCAGGGCGGCACGACGGCGGGTACGGGCGATGCTGCGCGGCGCCTGGAGGATCACGCCGACCTCACTCTCGGGTCCAGGACGTGGTAGACCACGTCCGCCAGCGTGTTCATGACGATCACCGCGACGCAGACGAGCATGAAGGTGCCCTGCATGACCGCGTAGTCGGGTCCCCTGATGGCCTCGACGAACAGCAGGCCCAGGCCGGGCCAGGAGTAGACGAACTCCACCGAGACCGCGCCGCCCACCACGAACCCGATCTGCATGAAGACCAGCGTCACCGTGGGCAGGAGCGCGTTCGGCACGGCGTGGCGGCGCCGGACCTCGCCGTCGCGCAGGCCCTTGGCGCGGGCGGTGGTCACGTAGTCCTGGCCGATCTCCTCCAGCAGCGACGACCGCATGACCAGCATGTACTGGGCGTAGACGATGGCGACCAGGGTGAGGCAGGGCAGCACCAGGTGGTGGGCGACGTGCAGCAGGTACAGCGGCCCGCCGGGCGCGTCGACGTCCTGCATGCCCCGGGTGGGGAACAGGCCGGGCACCGGGCCCGCGCCCGCGGCCAGGACCATGAGCAGCAGCAGGCCCAGCCAGAAGGTCGGCACCGACCACAGGGTCAGCGCGGTTCCCGTGGCCAGGCGGTCGAACCGGCCGCCGTGCCGCCAGGCGGCCCTGGTGCCCTGCCACATGCCCAGGGCCACCGCGACGGCCAGCCCGGCGCCCACCAGCAGCAGCGTGGGACCCACCCGTTCGGCGATCAGCTCGGTGACCGGGCGCCGGTACTCGTAGGAGGTGCCCAGGTCCAGCCGCAGGGTGCGCCAGGCGAAGTCGAGGAACTGCTCGCCCAGCGGCCGGTCCAGCCCCAGCCGCCTGCGGAGCAGGTCGAGCTGTTCGGGGGTGACCGGCACGTCGCGGGTGTAGGCGATGGTCGGATCGCCGGGGATGAGGCGGAACAGGAAGAAGGTGGCGACGACCACCAGCGCGATGCTGAGCAGTGCCCCGCCGAGCTTGACCAGCGCGTAGCGCGCCAGGGCCCTGCGGGCGGCGCGCGGCTCCTCCCGCTCCTCCCGCCTGTCCCGCTCGTCCTGTTCGTCCTGTTCGGACGGCCGTTCGTTCTCGTCGCCCCGCCCGGGGAGCCGCGCCGAGACCAGCGCCGAGACCAGCTTCGAGATCCGTCGCGGGAGGCGCGCCGAGATCCGCGCGGGGACCCGCGCCGGGGTCCGCGCGGGGGGCCGGGCCGGGGGTCGTGCCGAGGTCCGCATCGACGTCACTCGCGGTCGTCGGCCGAGGCGCGGCGGCGCCTGACGAGCAGGACGCCCCCGGCGGCGAGGGCCAGCGCGGCGATCGCCGCCACGGCCACGGCGGTGCCGGTGCCGTTCCCCTCCGGGACGGCGGGGCGCTCCACCGCGCGCAGGGAGTAGACCGGCCAGTAGCCGCTCCCGCCGTACAGCAGCCCCCGGTCCTTCGGGATCGGGGTGATGGAGGCGATCCTGTCCCTGCGGTAGCCCTCCAGGTTGTTCGGGTAGTAGAGCGCGATGACCGGGGCCTCGGTGTAGAGGCGCCGCTGCATCTGTTTGATCAGTCCCACCCGTTCTGCCCGGTCCAGCTCGGCCAGTTGCGCCCCGTACAGCCGCTCGTACTCGTCGTCGCAGAAGAACGACTCGGTGCCGCCGCCCTGGCCGCTCGCGGTGGGCCTGCGGCTGCACAGGTGGGTGGCCAGCACCTCCTCCGGGTCCGGGTTGACCGACCAGCCGCTGATCGCGATGTCGTACAGGGCCGTGCTCCCGGTCTCCTCGGTGTAGCGGTTGGCGTCGATCCTGCGGACGGTCAGCCGGATGCCGATGTCGCGCAGCCAGCCGGTCAGGTACTGGGCGATCTTCTCCTCGACGGGCTCCTCGGTGCGGACGCTGAACCGCATCTCCAGCGCGCGCCCGCCGCCGGGCATGGTCCGCACCCCGTCGGCGCCCTTGGCGTACCCGGCCTCGTCGAGGATGCGCCCGGCCTCGGCCGGGTCGAAGGCGACGGCCTCGTCGCCCTCGGCCTTCCAGAAGAACTCCCGGTACATCGGCGGGACGATCGAGCCGTCGGCAGGGACGGCGAGCCCGTTCTGCACCTGCTCGACGAGCGTCCGCTTGTCGATCGCGTGGTGGATGGCCCGGCGCACCCTGGCGTCCTTCAGCGCGGGGTGCCCGTCGCCGATCGGCTCGCCGTCGGAGGTCGCCGCGCCCGGGTTGAGCTGCAGGTAGGCGGCCCGGCGGCCCTGGGTGTTCCACGGCACGATGTCGGGGTGACCGGCGACGGCCTGGAACTGCGGGGGCGCCAGCCTGCCGATCCAGTCGACGTCGCCCTTCCGCAGACCGGCGATCGCCGCCTCGGGGTTCTCGTAGAAGACGACGTGCAGCTCGTCGATCGCGGGGGCCCCGCGCCAGTACGACGGGTTGGCCCGCAGCCTCACGTACGCGTTCTTCCTGTGCTCGACCGGGATGTAGGGACCGCTGCCGACCGCCGGATAGGTCTCGTTCTCGAACGCGGCGATGTCGCCGACGCCCTCCCAGACGTGCCTGGGCATGATCGGGATCGGCAGCTCCAGCATCGAGGCCTGCGGCTTTTTCGTCCTGATGACCAGGGTCCGGTCGCCGGACGCGGTGACGGCGGCGAAGTTCTCCACGGCGGGGCCGTTCGCCGTCCTGGCCGCGTCGTCCGTCATGATCTTGTTGAAGGTCCAGGCCGCGTCGTGGGCGGTGACGGGCCGCCCGTCCGACCAGGTGGCCCCGGCCCGCATGGTGAACGTCCAGGTCAGCCTGTCGGGCGAGGTCTTCCACGACTCGGCGAGGTCGGGGCTCGGCGCGAGGGTCACGGGGTCGGGGGTGGTGAGCTGGCCGTAGGTCCAGCGGTGGATCGACGTGGAGATCAGCCTGACCGCCAGGAACGGGTTCATCGAGTCCACGCTCTGGACGGCACCCATGCGGACGACCTTCTTCTGCGGCGCGGCCCTGTCGTTTCCCGTTCGCCCGGCGGTGAGCGCTTCCCGGACATGGGAGGAGGCCGGGCTCTCAGTGTGAGCCGAGGCGTGGGCGGGGTTCGAGGCGTGGGCGGGCGCCGGTGTCCGCGCCGGGGGGAGGATCGAGATCGTCAGTGCCAGACCGAGTACCGCCACGCGCGCCCCCGTGCCCACCATGGTCGTGTCCCACCTCCGCGTCGCCGACCCCTGACATACGAAGGCACACCATCCGAACAGGTTCTGTCAATGCGCCTTGGAAGATTGTTTCATTCTCTTTTTGTTGGGCGGCTTTATTTTGAGGACGTTTCTCGCGTAGCGGCACGAAGGGCAGGAAAGTCCGCGTCCGTGGGCACCCGGGAGCGGAAGAAAAAGGAACCGACCAGTCGGTATGGACGGGGTCGCGGGGCGTGCGGCATGCTACCGAACATGACTCTGTTCTCGGTGGAAGGCAAGACCGTCGTCGTCACCGGCGGCTCCCGGGGGATCGGCCGGATGATCGCGGCCGGATTCGTCGACGCGGGGGCCACGGTGTACATCTCCTCGCGGAAGGCGGCCGAGGTCGAGAAGACCGCCGCGGAACTGGGGTGCGTCGCCGTACCGGCCGACCTGTCCACCGACGAGGGGGTCTCGGCGCTGTTCGAGGCGGTCTCCGCGCGTGAGTCCCGCCTGGACGTGCTGGTCAACAACGCCGGGGCGACCTGGGGTGCGCCGCTGGAGGAGTACCCCGGGCAGGCGTTCGACAAGCTCTGGGGGATCAACGTCAAGGGCGTGTTCTACCTGACCCAGCGGTTCCTGCCGCTGCTGCGCGCCGCTGCCAGCCCGGAGGACCCGGCCAGGGTGATCAACATCGGCTCGGTGGACGGCATCCGGGTGCCCTCGATGGAGAACTACGCGTACTCGGCCGCCAAGGCCGCCGTGCACATGCTCACCCGGCACCTGTCCCAGCGCCTCGCCAAGGAGTCGATCACGGTCAACGCGATCGCCCCGGGGCCGTTCGAGTCGAAGATGATGGCGTTCGCCCTCAAGGACCCGGAGATGCGCGCGGCCGTGGCGTCTCACGTCCCGCTGGGCAGGATCGGCAGCCCCGACGACATGGCGGGCGCCGCGATCTTCCTGTCCTCGCGGGCCGGCGCGTACCTCACCGGGACCGTGATCCCGGTGGACGGCGGCATCTCCGGCCACGCGTAGGCGAGTCCCACCCGCACCATCCGTAACGAAGGTGTAGAACTTCGACCTTGCCGCACCCCCGTCGAGGTGTCAGCTTTGCCTCATGTTGAAGCGTTTCGCGGTGGTGGGGGCGGGGCGGGGGGGGGGGGGGCCCCCCCCCCCCCCCACGGCCCGCGAGATGACCGGGAAGCGGGGATTCGCCCAGGTCGACGTCGCCGCCGCCGAGGGCGTCTCCCAGGAG
>NZ_JBNCLF010000037.1:0-21468 GCF_049844535.1 Streptosporangium sp. DT93 | reverse complement strand
AACTTCGAGCGGCTCCTGAATTCGTGCGAAAGACACACGACGGGGACCGGCGGGTACGGCGAAGGCGTTGCGCGAGGTTGCCAACAGATGTCCTTCCGGAAGGGCACGGATGGAATCGAACTGCGCGCACGCCAAACGCCCCGAAAGGATCCGGGGCGTTCACAGGCAGCGCGAAGAGGCAGCGTAACGCAAGTAGGAAACGAATGTCTACAACTACTATGAGCGTCAACCTCGGTGCCGCTTTCATGATTGCACAGCCGGGTGAGCTCGTCAACTTCCTTCCAGGGTGCGGGCGGCGTCGGACGGTATCGGAGGGTGTTTCACAGGATGCGGACGCTGGTCATGAAACCCGGCGTGCCGCACCGGTCCTCCCTGCCTTCCCCGCAGCGCCGACGGAGTTCGCCCTTGCCGGTTGCCGCCGCGGTCGAGGTCCGGGGCGACCCGGCCGGTCGAGCCACCGAGGAGCCCCGGCACCGTGCGGGTCTCAGGGTGGTGGAGCCGGGAAGGCTCGAACCTGTCCTCGTACGGCCAGGTGAGCGGGTCGGACCGGGTGCTCGTCGGGACGGGTGTCAGCGGTGCGGCAAGGGAGGGCCGAGCATCCAGTTGCCGGGTGCCTCGGTATCGGTGCTGAGGTAGAACTCCTCGATGGCGGCGCGGAACTCGTCAGGGGTGATGGTGCCGCTGCCGTTGCGATCGAGACGCTGGAAGGCGGCACCGGAGGTGGCCGGGTCGATGCCGAGCGCGTCGTACATGCGGACGTACTCGTCGGCGGTGATCGCGCCGCTCCTGTCGGTGTCCAGAGCGCGCATCAGGGCGTCGATGATGGGCATCACGAGGCGCTCGACGGTCCCGGCGTCAGCGGCGATGTGGGAGCGCACGGCAGTGATGAACCGCTGCCGGCCGATGCGGCCCCGCCTGTCGGGGGCGCCGGCTTCGAGCAGGGCGTCCCACCAGGACATGAACGCCTCGCGCAGCGCGTTCTTGATGGTCTCGTCGGAGGTCACCGTGGCGAACACCTGCCCCAGTCCCTCGACGTCCTCGCGGGTCACCCAGCCGTCGCCGGTGCGGTCGAACCAGGTGAACAGAAGGGCGAATTTCTGTTCGGTGCTGTCATAGGTCACCGTGGTCTCCTCGTGGTGGTGATGGGGTGGACGAGGGCTCTGGACACGTCGGCGCCGAACCGGGCACAGGCCCGCACGACCTCGGCCGGCCAGGGCGCGGGGACGAGGGCGCCGTCGACGCGGTGGGCGTTGGCCCACAGTTGTTCTCCGCGGGCGACGAGCTCGTCGCCGTCGGGCTGGACGCGGTGGAAAGTGAACTCGCCCTGCATGAAATGCAGGCGGATCCAGGGGACGGACAGCCGGACGGCGATGCGGTCCCCGGCGTGGATCTCGCCGAGGTACTCGCACGAGGCCGATGAGGTGACCATGGTGCGGCCGGCGGACAGGTCGCGCATGTAGGCGGGGCA
Organism: Streptosporangium sp. DT93; assembly: GCF_049844535.1. Classification (NCBI taxonomy): domain Bacteria; kingdom Bacillati; phylum Actinomycetota; class Actinomycetes; order Streptosporangiales; family Streptosporangiaceae; genus Streptosporangium; species Streptosporangium sp. DT93. The sequence goes on along the minus strand of NZ_JBNCLF010000037.1, from coordinate 20,000 downwards.
GTGCGCGTAGCCAAAACTTTCGCGACATTCGCCCTGCCAGCGGATCAGGTGGGCGAAGTACACCGTCCCGGCGGCGCTGGTCTCGCCGTAGGTGACGAGATGCTCCATCCGGTAGCGGCGCGGTTCGCTCATGTCCCGGCCGCCCCGGGCAGCGGGAGGATCGGCACCGTGCCGAAGGAATGGCGGTGCAGGCCGGTGAGGCGGGCCAGGACGGTGCCGTTCGGGGCCACCGCGGTGTAGCGGGAGGAGCGCAGGTCGCCGTACAGGTCGATGCCGGTCGGGTACCGCTCGGTCAGGCCGCTGTCCGGGCCGTGGGTGTAGAGATCGACGCGGTCGATGCCGGTCGGAGCGTGCAGGCCGGCCTCGTGCGGCCCGGCCGGCGGATAGCAGGACAGACGGCCGAGGGCGTCCAGCAGCAGGACGGGCAGCGGCGCCCGGCTGAGCGTGTCGGACGGCGACAGGACGGCGTGGAAGCGCGCCTGGGCGCGGTCACCGGTGGCGTGGATGTCGAAGGTGTTGCGGAAGACGCCGGTGAGCTGGATCGCCGCCCCGGCCCGGCAGCAAGGATCGGCCTGCCGTGACGTGCCGGTGAGTGACGAGCCGTCCCAGCGGGGCGGTGCGGGCGGCGCTCCGAGGAGGACGTCGAGACTGGCGTGGCAGCGGTCGCGGCGCAGTACCCGCCCGGCGGAGACGACGTCGGACAGCAGACGCACCCGTACGCGGTCCTCGCCGGCCTCGGCCAGCAGCCGGTATTTGGTGGGGCCCGGCGTGCGGGGGTCGGCCCAGACGAAGGCGTGCAGGCGGATGTCGCGCAGGCCGATGACGGTCAGGTGCGGCAGCAGCGTGCCGGCCGCGTGGGCGGCCATGGCGGCGATCGCCATCGCGGGCAGGGCGGGCCGGCCGTCGATGAGGTGTTCCAGCAGATAGCGGTCGTGCCGTGGGTGCAGCGACCAGGTCCACCGGGCGGAGCGGCCGTCGTGGTGCGCCGGTTCGCACAGCAGTGCCGGTGCGGGCGGGCCGGCGATCACGGCGGGGGTACGGCGCGCGGCCAGGTCGTGGTCGTCGCCGGTGAGATAGAGCGGCGCGGGCTCGGCCGGGCGCGGCAGGTCCAGTTCCGCGCGCAGGAGGGCGCACCCCTGGGCATCGGTGATGCCGCTGGTGACACCGGCCTGACCGAGCCTGGCGCGGGTCTGCGCGTCGGCGGCGGAGCCGGTCTGCTCCCACAGACCCCAGCCGACGGTGATGGTGGGACGGCCGAGCAGGCGGCTCTCGTAGCGGGCGGCGGCGGCCAGGTATTCGCTGCCGGCCGTGTAGTCGGTCTCGCCGGCCATGCCGAGCAGGACGATGGAGGAGCCGAAGGTGCACCACAGACCCACCGGGGTGGCGGCGAAGGCGGCTTTGAGGTGGCGGTGTGCGCCGGCCTTGGTGTCCAGCACCCGCCGGAAGGCGTCGAGGGTCTTGTTGCCGCAGCGGGCCGGCTCGTGCTGGAAGGCGGAGTTGAGCACCAGGTCGATGTGGTCGTGGCGGGCGGTGATGAGGGCGACGGCCCGGTGGACGGCCCGCGGGTCGGTGACGTCGCACGTCAGGTAGTGGACGCGGTCGTCGCCGCACAGCGCTCGCAGGGTGCGCAGCGTGGCGGCCGTCTGACGGGCGCGCCAGTGCCGGTCGAAGGTGCGGCTCAGCTCGCCCGGGGTGACGCCCGATCGCAGGAACCTCGCCAGGAAGGCCGGGCGCAATCGCGCCCGCTCGTCGTCGCCGGCGGCGAGGATCTCCGGTGGGGTGGCTCGGGGGTCGCCGCGTCCGAGGATCCACAGCGTGGGACCGTACCTGCGAGCCAGGTCCTCGAGGGCCGCCGCGCCGATCCCGCGCGCGCCCCCGACGGCGACGATCACGGGGTCGGGGCCGAACACCGCGGGCCTTTCCCGGGGGAGGGGCAGCGGGGCCGGGGACAGGACCTCGGTATGGCGCAGCCCTCCGCGACGGTAGACGACCGGGGTGTCCCGGACAGCGGCCAGCTCGGTGGACAGCTCGTCCAGCGCCCGCTCCGGTGTGGCGTCGGTGACCAGGGCGACGACCCGGCCGGCGGGAATCTCCCAGGCCAGGCTCCGGGCGAACCCGGTGAACTGGGCGCCGTCGGGGTGAGGCTGCAGGTCGATGAGGGGATCCAGGATCGTGACGGCGAACCGCCCCCCGGCGAGCCGGCCACCGAAGTGCCTGGCGACCAGCACGACCAGCTCCAGCAGTCCGGTCACCGTCGGGTCCTCGGTGAGCCAGTCGGCGACGGGACGTCGTACGGAGGCGAACACGCGCAGGTCGGGATCGAGACCGGCCTGCCTGGCGAGGACGGGGGCGAGGTCGCCCTCGTCGGCCGGACGGCCGATCACGACCGCCGGTTCGCAGCGGGTGGCGGGGTCCGTGCTCAGCAGGACGGCGTTCGCCGCCAGGACATGGGGAGCGAGCGCGCGGGCCAGCTCCGCGGTGTTCACCAGGACCACCGCGCGGTCCGGTACCGCGGGCTCGGGAGCACCGGAGGGGATCGCGTCGGCACGTCGCAGCGTGACGGCCCAGCGGCGGGCGGGAGCCGGTTCGCCGGCGTCGCCCGCTTCCCGGCCGGAGCCCTGGCCCGGGGTGACCCGCGAAGCCGCGCCCAACGTGGCGGGCTCGGGTACGAGCGCTTCGGGTACGGCCGGTTCACCGTGCTCGTGGCGGGTGACGTGCCGCAGCAGGGCGACCGCGTCCTGGGCGCCGAGATAGTCGTAGCCGTCCGGCGCCGGCAGCTCCGCGAGGGCCTGGCCGGGGGCGAATCGAGCCAGGACGGGCCACCCGTGATCGGCGGCGGTCCGCTGCCGGGTGAAGGCGAGCAGGAACGCGCCCTCGGCCAAGCGCGCCACGTCACGCTCGGTGAGGTACGCGGCCTCGCGGGTGCCGGACTCGTTCAGCGCCAGCACCAGCGCGAGGTCCAGGCGGCCGGCCCGCAGCAGGCTCAGGGCGACCTCGACGGCCGTGCGTGCCGAGGTGGCCCCGGTGTCCACGGCGAGCGCCGGGCCGCGCAGGTCCCACCGGTTGGCCACCCGGGCGGCGGCGAGGTTGGCGACACTGCCGGCCAGGGTCTCGTCGGTGATACGTTGCCTGGCCCGCACCTCGCGCAGGAAGTCCTCCAGCGCCGCGTGTTCGTCGGCGTCCCAGGCCAGCGCCTCCAGGTCGGCCGCACCCGCTCTCAGGGTGACGTCGATCCAGCTCCTGGTGGGGCCGTGGTGACCCAGGACGACCCCGCTGCGATCGCGCAGGTCCCGCCACATCTCGCCGTGCTCGGTGACGAAGCGATGGGCCACGTCCAGGGCCATGCGATGGCCGCGGTCGATGACCTCGGTGACGACCGGTGGCAACCTGAGAGCGGCCGGATGCGAGGGCGGATACTTCTCCCCGAAGGAGCGTGGCGGTGGGTCCTGCCCGGTGGCGAGCCAGGAGCGTACCCGGTCCGCGGCCGGGGATCCGGGAAGCCAGACGCTCCAGGCGGTCAGGACGAGCGGCTCCGGAATCGGGTCGCGTTCCGCCTGTCGGCTCGGCAGGCGGTCGCTGATCAGCAGGTGGGCGTTGGCACCGCCGACCCCCATCCCGCTCACGCCGGCCACCCGGGGGCGCTCGGGGTCCGGCGGCCAGGCGACCGGCCGGTCGGGGACACGTACCGCCGTCTCGGCCAGTGCCGCGTTCGGAACGGTGAAACGCCGCTGAGCCGGGATGAACCCGTGTTCGAGTGCCTTGACGGCCTGGATGAGCGAGATGCCGCCCGCGGCCCAGGCGGCGTGCCCGAGCAGGGACTTGTTGGAGGTGCACCACAGTTCCCCGTCGCCCGCCGCCTCGGCCAAGGCGCCGATCTCCACCTCGTCGCCGGTGATCGTGCCGCTGCCGTGCGCGATCACCCAGTCCACGTCGCGCTCGCTCACGCCGGCCTCCGCCCAGGCGTCGCGCAGCGCCCGCCGCACTCCTGAAGGGTTGGGCGCCGCGATGCTCCTGCCGCGGCCGTCGTTGCCCAGCGCGATGCCGGGGATCAGCGCGAGGATGGCATCTCCGTCGGCCTCGGCCCGCTCACGTCGTTTGAGCGCGACCATGGTGGCGGCCTCGGAGAAGATCGTGCCGTCGGCCTCGGCGTCGAACACGCGCACATCGCCCCGCGCGGACATCCCTCCGAACTTGGCCGCCGTCACCGCCATCAGCCGGTTCATCCCATGGACCGAGCCGCAGAAGGCGACGTCGCAGACCCCGTCCGCCAGTCGCCGGGCGCCCACGTCGACGGCGTACAGGGAGGAGGCGCAGGCGGCGCTGACGGTGAGCCAGTCGGTGTCGTCGGCCAGCAGGCCCCCGAAGGCGCGGCGTACCAGCATGTCGGGCAGCAGCATCCGCGGCCGGCGGCCGGCGTGGCGGTAGCGGTGGCGCAGGAGGGTTCGCAGCCGGTGCTCCCGCAGCGCCCGCGCCTCGGGGTCGGCGGTCAGGCGTTCGGCCATCGCGCGGGCGGTGACCTCGGTCAGGACGGTGTCCTCGGCCGCCTGGGTGGCGCCCGTCCAGGTGGCGACGTAGCAGCCGGTCCGCTCGCCGGGCCGCAGGGTGAAACCGTCCATGGCCTGCAGGAGAGCGTGTCGCAACCACACCGCCTCGGTGTCGCTCGGCTCCCACAGGCCGCGCTCCAGTTCGGCGGCGAGCGCGGGGTGCGGCGTGAAGGTGTCCAGGTAACCGGCCGCCCGGCCGGACGTGCGGTCCTCGGCGCCCGTGTCGGGCGAGTAGATCGGCTCCAGCGCGAAGCGGACGGGCGGCCGGAACCGCGGGCGCTCACCCGTCAGTACCTGCCACAGCTCCTGCGGATCGGACGCGCCCGGGGCGAGCACGCCGATGCCGACGACGGCGACCGTGGTCATCGGCCCCGCGCCGCCAGCCGCCGCAGCAGTTCCGCCACCTGCTCGACGGTGCGGTAGGAGAACACCCGCACGTCGGCCGTCGGCGTCGGCAGCCCGTAGCGATCCAGCAGCCGGACGAACACCTGGGTCTGCATGACGCTGGAGACGCCCAGCTCCGCCTCCAGTTCCACCTGCGCCGTGACCACGTCCAGGGGGTACTGCAGAACGTCGGCGTACATTCGCCGGATCTCTTCGACGAGCTCCTGGCCGGGCGGCAATCCCGTGGCGACCGGCGGCGGAGCGGCCGCGACCTCGGCGGTCTCGGCGACCTCGGGCCCGGCCGGAAGCGGTGTCGCCAGTGCGGCGATCGTGCCGGGAAGGTCATGCGCGGCGGCCCGGCCGGGCAGGAGCGGTACGACCCGGGCCGCCGGTGGCAGCGTGGCCGTGACCAGGTCGCTCAGCACGGTCCGGGCACCGCACTCGACGAAGGTGTCGCAGCCGTCGTCGTACAGGTCACGCAGCGCCTGCCGGAAGCCCACGGGCAGCACCAGCAGACCCGCGAGCAGTTCCCGCACGTCGTCGACGCCTCGCAGAACGCGGCCGAGCTGCGGCGAGTAGACGGGTGTGTCGGGAGCCCGCACCGGCATCTCGCTCGTCGTCTCCGCGAACCTGCGTGCCGCGGCGGCCATCATCGGATTGTGATAAGCCCCGGGGATGTCCAGCGGGGTGGCCCGCACGCCCACGGTCTCCGCCAGCAGGCCCAGCGTCCGGATCGCCGTAGCCTGCCCAGACACCACCACCTGACGCGGGCCGTTGTCCACCGCGACCGCCAGCGACCCGTCGTCGACGGCCCCGCACATGTCCCGCACCCGCCGTATCCCGGCGCCGAGTGCCAGCATCGCGCCCCGCGGCGGCCCGGTCTCGGTGACCGCGCGGACGCGCTCGCACAGCACCCGCGCCCCGTCCGTCACCGTGAGCGCGTTCGCGGCGACCAGCGCCGTCACCTCGCCGCTGCTGTGCCCCAGGTACACCCGGGCCTCGATGCCGGCCTGTCTGAGCAGCCCGGCCAGCACCACGGAGGTGGCGAAGAAACCCAGCCACAGATGTTGTACGCCCTCCGCCTCCTCCCGGCCGGCCTGGGACAGCAGCGGGCTGACCGGGCTCCAGCCGTGGTCGCCGGCGACCTCGTCTATCGCTTTCAGCCACGACCGGCACTCCTCGCCGCCGTCACCGTCGAGGAGCGGGCCGAGGGAACCCGGCAGATGAGCGCCCGGGTTGGGGAACATCCATGCGTACGCGGCCACGGCTCTCTCCTCGAGATCGACGTCTTCTCACACCCCGGGCCTGCCGAGCAGGAAGGTGCTCGCCGCCTCCAGTCCCGCGGAGCCGTAGAACTGACGGGCCACTTTCCGGAATTCCCCGGCCGTGACGGTGCCGTCGGCGTTGAGGTCGAGTTTCCGATAGCCCTCCAGGACGGTGGCCTCGTCGGCCGTCGTGCCTTCGTAGAAGGCCAGATAGTCTTCTTGGCTGATGATGCCGTCGCCGTTGCGATCGGCCGCGTGGATGAGGGCGTCCACGACTTTCCCGATGCCCTGGTCGTAGTAGTCGTCACCGGCGTCCATGCCTTCACGAATGGCGTCGGTGAACGCGACCACGGTGACCGGCCCCCCGGCGTACGCCTGCAGTTGCCGTAACCACGCCTGCAGCGCCTCGGACAGCTCGCGCCGGCGGTCTTCGTCGCAGCGCAGCCGCTGTGCGTTCGACGTGGCGATGGCCTCGAAGTCCGCGCTGCTCAACTCCCCGGACCCGGACACGTTGAGCGCCTGGAACGCCAGCGCCAGCTTGGCGTCCCGGGGGTCGACAGGATTCATTGCAGCTCCTATCGTATTTTGATTTGATATTACGGACATTGCCGGATATATACTCCGGCCGCAAAGCGGGTGTTCTTCTTCGCAATCTCATGGAACTATTTTGCCGCCGAACGGTCAATGGTCCACATCAGGCCAATGAAGAATATTGACAGGGCGTCGAGGAAGGGCATGGTGGTGGGCTCGACGTTTCGAGGCGACAATTCGGCTCGGCGGATCCGCTGAATTCACATTTCCGATATGGCGCGGACTTCCGCCGGAACGGAAATGCCGAGGGGCCGGCGCCCTCCCCGGCCGCATCGCAGCTGTCAATTCACATTAAATCGACAATATCGGCAAATATGGCCATGATAAAGCCGCCGGTTCCGACGGGCCGCTGTGATCTGTCTCCGGAGAAGACGGGCCGGCGCCCACTGTGGGCGATCATGCGCGGGCCCGCCACGGGGCCGGACGTGCCGGGCCGGCCACGGGCGCCGCTACCGGCGCCGCTCCGGCGGAACTCGTTCTTGCGGGCCGTCCCCCCCTCCGCGACCCGCCTCAGGACGGGCCCGTCCCCTCCTCGTCCCGGATGGCGTAGCGATGCATCGTGACACCCCGCTCGAACGATCGCTGTTCGAGCAGGTCGAGCTCGATCGGCAGGTCGTAGTCGTCGAACAGCGGCCTGCCGAAGCCGAGAACGGCGGGATGGGTGAAGAGCAGCAGCTCGTCGAGCAGCCCGGCCCGCAGGAGCTGCGTCGCGATCGCCGCGCCGCCGACCCCGATGGCGCCGTCGGTCCCGGCGCGGAGCACGGCGAGCTGCTCGATCGCGTCGTCCCCGCCGATGATCCGGGTGTTGTGATCGGCGCTGCGGCGGGTGCGGGAGACGAGCACCTTGGGCTTGGCGGTCCAGATCTCGCCGTACTCGCGCAGGACGTCCGGCAGCGAGGCGTCCTCGCGCGCCCGTGGCCAGTACTCCTCCATCGTCTCGTACATGACCCGGCCCTGGACCATCACGGCGAGAGCCTGTGCCCGGGCGTTGAACTCCCGGTGCAGTTCCTCGCCGATGCGCAGCCACTCGCCCGCGCCGTTGTCCCCCGGAACTTGCTCGATCCGCAGGTCGAGGGACACGTTCATCCAGTACGTGAAGTGGCCCATCGGCTTCTCTTCCCCCTAGTGATTGCGATCTGCAATTACTATAGTGAGGGCGAAATACCTGTCAAGGAGGAATCGTGGAGCCACGGTCCGGGTGTCCGATCAACGCCGCCGTCGAGATTCTCGGAGATCGCTGGTCGCTGCTCGTGCTGCGCGACGTCATCTTCGGCGACCGCCGCTACTTTCGGGTGCTGCTCACCGGGTCGATCGAGGGCATCGCCTCGAACATCCTCGCCGACCGCCTCGTCCGGCTCGTCGAGGCCGGGATCCTCACCCGCGGCACCGCGGCCCGGGGGCAGCGCGCCCGCTACAGCCTCACCGAAGCCGGTATCCAGACGCTTCCGATCATCTACGCCGCCGGCAACTGGGGCCTCGACTGGCGCGCGGGCAGCGACGCGTTCCGGAGCCGGCAGCGGCTCATGCGCGACGAGGGCCCGGCGTTCGTCGAGGAGCTCATGGACGAGCTTCGCGTCCGCCACCTCGACGCCCCGCCGAAGCCGCGCGAGGGTCCAGGCCCGTTCGAGCGGCTCGACGCCGCCTACGCCGCGGCCGCCGGGCAGGAACACGCCGATGGAGGGTCACCGTAGTCGTGGCCGGGAATCCAACGAACCCGTCCCCGGCCGGAACGTGTCGGGTTGAGTACGCAGGTCCTGACATAGGCGAGCGTCATGACTCCCGGCCGCCACGTGCCGTGCAGCCGGGCGAACACGTCCTGCACCACGTCCTCGGCCGTCTCCGGATCTCCGGCGAGTAGCACCGCGAGCCGGACCAGGCTGAGCCGGTGGTCGCGGTAGAAGGCGACCGACTCGGCGCCGGGGTAGGAGGCTGGAGGAGCCGGCGCCTCCAGCCTCAAAATTTCACCGTCCATGACCTATGAACGCGCACCCCCGCCGATCCGCTGCTTCTCCACCCGGACAAGCGGTCAGCGACTTCCCGCGCACCGGGAAACGCCGCCCGTCCGAGGACGACATGGCGCCGCCGCCGCGCACGGCCCGGAACGGCCGGTGACGGCGGCCGGCGTTCAAGGTCGGGGAACGCGGGAGCAGGCCGTCCCGCTCACCGGGAGGGGAACGGGGACGCGCCCTCGTCGTCGATCATCAGGAAGGCGGGCCGGTTCTCCCGCCACTCGGGCACGTCCATCGCGTTGAGCACGGAGATCAGCTTCTTCTCCTCGTAGATGAAGTGCGTCTGCATGATCGCCGACAGCGCTCCCACCTCCTCGCGCACCCTCGTGGCCGTGGCCGGGTCCGGCTCCTCCGGGAGGGAGTCGAGCAGTTTGCGCAGGTTCCCCATCAGCCAGTCCAGCTGGTTGTGGTCCGCGCGCAGATCGGAGAGCACCTTGCGCAGCTCGGGGTACTCCTCGGCGATCGCGGGGAACGCGCCCCCGTCCTCGCCGGTGTGGTGACGCGTCAGCGCCGTGCAGAACGAGAGGCAGTGGGCACGCAGGTCCCGTGGCGGCAGCCCCCTGCCGTCGAAGTAGTCGTCGATGCCGTCCTGGAGGTCCTCCAGCATCTCGCGAAGCCAGATGTGCACCTCGAGAAGCTGCGTGCCCAGGGCGGTGAGGCGGTCGCCCGCCTCGGAACGTGCGTTCATGCTCATCCTCCGGATGGTTCGTCCCACCCAGTGTCCCGGGATTCCCCGGGAGCGCGACCGCCCGCGCGGGCGTGACCCTGAGGTCGGGGGCCTCCGGCCCGCCCGCGCGAGGTGTCCCCGGTCCGCCGGAGCGGGGGTCAGCCCCCGGAGGGCTGGCTGAAGCGCACCATGTTGCCGGAGGGGTCGCGGAAGGCGCAGTCGCGCACGCCGTAGTGCTGGTCGGTCGGCTCCTGCAACACCTCACCCCCCGCGGCACGGACGCGCTCGAAGACGGCGTCGCAGTCGTCGGTGCTGAAGATCACACCGCGGAGCAGGCCCTTGCCCAGCAGCGAGGTCAGGGCCTCCCTGTCGGCCGGGGAGGCCTCCGTGCCGGCCAGGAGCGACTCCAGGACGATGCTCACCTCGGGCTGCGACGGCGACCCGACGGTCACCCAGCGCAGGTCCTCGTAGCCCACGTCGTTGCGCACCTCCAGGCCCAGGACGTCGCGGTAGAAGACCACCGCCCTGTCATGGTCGTCGACGGCGATGAAGCACTGCGAAAGGTTGATGTTCATGTGTTTCACGCTAGGGGCGAGGGGGCCGGCCTGGCTTCTCCGTTCCTGACCGGCCTCGTGTGGATCTTGGCCATGCAGGCCGGGACGGCCGATCCCTCGTCGGGGCGGCGGGCCCGGTAGGAGCTCGGGCTCTCGCCCACCAGCTCGGTGAAGCGCGAGCTGAACGAGCCCAGCGAGGTACAGCCGACCGCGAAGCAGACCTCCGTCACCGTCAGGTCCCCTCGCCGCAGCAGCGCCTTGGCCCGTTCGATCCGCCGCGTCATCAGGTAGCCGTACGGCGTCTCCCCGAAGGCGGCGCGGAAGCTGCGGGAGAAGTGCCCCGGCGACATCAGGGCCACCCGCGCCAGCGCCGGGACGTCGAGGGGCTCGGCGTACTCGCGGTCCATCAGGTCACGGACCCGGCGCAAGCGGACGAGATCCTCCAGGGTCATACGATCACATCCCCACGACGCCGGGCTCCACCGGCGCCGGCACGGTGCGGGCGCCGCTGTTCGAATGGTCGCACGGATCCGGGGGAGAGCGGTGGCCGCAGGCCCCTCACGGTGACGGCCGTCCGCCCGGGGCGGGGGTGCGGTTCACCAGGACACCGGCCAGGACGGCGGTGACCAGGCCCGCCAGGACGACGGAGAGCAGGCCGACGCGCAGGCCGACGAGGTCGGCGACGAGCCCGACGAGGGGCGGCGACAGCAGGAACCCCCCGCGCAGCAGCCAGCTCACGACGGTCAGGCCGGTACCGTCGGGCAGTCCCGGCAGCTCGTCGGCGGTGTGCATGGCGGCGGGCACGAGGGTGGCGACGCCGAGTCCGGCCAGGGCGAAACCGGCCAGCGTGGCCGGGACGGACGGCACGGCCAGGGCGGCGCCCATGCCGGCGGCGGCCACGACCGCGCCGGCGCGGACGACGGTGCGCTGACCGAAGCGGTCCACGACGCGGTCACCGGTGAGGCGGCCGACGGTCATGGCCGTCTGGAGGGCGACGACGGCCAGGCCGGCGGTGGCGGCACCGGTGCCCAGGTCGCCGCTGAGGTAGATGGCGCCCCAGGACGCGCCGGCGTCCTCGACGAGGGCGCCGCAGGCGGCCAGCACGCCGAGAGCGGCGAGCATCCGCACGGCGGAGCCGGTGAGCGCGCGCCGGACCCCGGACCCGGCGGGCGGGACGGCCGCGCGGCCGTCGGCGGCCGGCTCCCGGGCCTCGGCCGGGCGTTCGGCGTCCTCGGGGCCGGGCAGCAGGAACCGGTAGGCGACCAGCGCGACGGCGCCGAACAGCACGGCGGAGACGCTCAGGTGGATCGCGAGGGGGACGCGGAGCCCGGCGGCGGCCGAGCCCATCAGGCCGCCCAGGACCGCGCCGACGCTCCACAGGCCGTGCAGCGAGTTGACGATGGACCGGCCGTAGAGACGCTGGACCCGCAGGCCGTGGGTGTTCTGGGCGACGTCCACGACGGAGTCGAGGGCGCCCGCGACGAACAGCACGGCGCCCAGCGCGGCCCAGCCCGGCGCGACCGAGACGGCCAGCGTCGCGATCGTCGACACGACGATCCCGAACGAGGCCACCCGCGCGGAGCGGAAGCGGCGGATGGCGGCGCCGGCCAGCAGCCCGGCCAGCAGCGCGCCGATCGGGTACCCGGCCAGGGCGGTTCCGAAGACGACGTTGCTCAGGCCGAGGTCGGCCTTGATCTCCGGGTAGCGCGGGACGACGTTGAAGAACACGGCGCCGTTGGTGAGGAACAGCGCGGCGACGGCCGCGCGGGCCAGGCGTGTCCGGCGGGTGGGAGCGCCGGGCGACGAGGCGACGGGTACGGCGGCAGCGGACATCGGTCTTCCGATCACGAAGGTGCGGGTGAGGAGCGAGAGAGGGACGGAAAGGGGTCAGCGCAGGTAGCGCTCGATCGCGTGGCGGATCTGCGCGGGCGTCATCGGGTCGGTCGACAGGGCGCTGTGCAGCACGAGCCCTTCGATGAGCGCGTCGAGCTCCCGGGCGGTGGTGGCGTCGAAGTGGCGTTCCAGCGCCTGGCGGCTGCGCGCCATCCACGCCTGGGTGACGGCCTTCAGGGCGGGGTCGCGCGCCGCGGCCACGTACAGCTCCACGGTCGGGACCAGGTCGTGCCGGGAGCCGAGCAGGTCCTGCGACACCAGCGTGATGACGGCCTCGATCGCCGAGTCCCGGTCCCGGGCGGCGCCCAGACGCTCGTCGAAGACGCGGGCCGCCGCCTCGGCGTGCCGGGTGAACGCCTCGATGAGGACCTCCCGCAGGCACGCGAAGTGGTAGGTCATCGACCCCAGCGGCACGTCCGCGGCGCGGGCGATCTCCCGGTGCGTCGTCCCGGCGACGCCGCGCTCGGTGATGACGGCGAGGGCGGCGTCGATCAGCCGGTCCCGCCGCCCGGGGTCGTGCCGGCGGGGGCGCCGCGGGGCCGGGGCGGGTCCGCTCATGCCGTGCCGGGCCCGATCGTACGGATCACGCGGGCCGGGCCGCCCACCGCGACGACGTTCGCGGGCAGGTCGCGGGTGACCACCGCGCCGGCGCCGACGACGGTGTTCTCCCCGATCGTGACCCCGGCCAGGACGATCGCCCCGCTGCCCAGCCACACGTTGTCGCCGATGACGATCGGCCGGGCGGCCTCCCACTTGGCCCGGCGGGGCTCCGGGTCGACCGGGTGCGTGGGGGTGAGCAGCTGGACGTTCGTGCCGATCTGCACGTCGTCGCCGATGGTGATCGGCGCGACGTCCAGGGCGACGAGGCCGAAGTTGGCGAACGAGCGGGCACCGACGCGGATGTGGCGGCCGTAGTCGACCCGCAGCGGCGGCCGGATCTGCGTGCCCTCGCCGATCGCGCCGAGCAGTTCGGTGAGCAGCCGGTGCCGCTCCCGCGGATCGCGGGCCGGCGTCGCGTTGAAGGCCTCCATCAGGTCCATGGCCCGCAGGTTGTCCTCGGCCAGCGCCGGATCGTCGGCGATGTACAGGTCACCGGCGAGCATGCGCTCGCGCATCGGACGATCGTCCAGATCAGGAGTCATGCGTACGATCGTACATAATATATGTACGTTTGTACCTATTCGGCCCCGGGCTCGTGGAGTGTGCGGCGGACGGCGTCGCGGAGCCAGTGGTGGGCTCCGTCGGCCGCGTGGCGGGGGTGCCAGGCCATGCCGATGACCAGGGGCGGCAGCGGCAGGGGGATGTCGAGGGGGCCGGTGAACCGGCCTCGCCGGCTGACCACGACGTGTTCGGCGGCGGCGAGCCGCACCGGGTCCAGGGGCTCCGCGGCGAGGGGGTGGCCCTGGCGGACGGCCGCCACCATCCGGAGCGTGACCAGCTCCTCGACCTGGGTCTCCGGGTCCACGTGGTCGATGGATCCGACCTCCAGGTCGATCCGGCCGTCGCGGAGGGCCGGACCGGCCTCCAGCTCCTCCGGCCGGAACCGGAACGAGACGCCCGGCGCCTCCCGCCGGGCCAGGCGCAGCAGTCCCGGGGCGAGCGCCGCACCGACCAGGTCGGCGGTCTGGAGGGTGAAGACACGACGCAGGGTGGCGGGGTCGGTGCCGCCGGCGGGGCTGAGCAGCGATCCGAGGCGGCGCACCACCGCGGCGGCCTCGTCGCGCAGCGCCAGGGCACGGGGCGTGGGGACCATGGCCTGCCCGGCCCGTACCAGGAGCGGGTCCTGGAGGGTACGGCGAAGGCGGGCGAGGGTGCGGCTCATGGCGGCGGGGGAGGTGCGCAGACGGGCCGCGGCGCGAGCTCTCACCGCCTGCGGGGTCGGCCACGTCGTCGGTGTCTCCGCCCTCGGACGCGGCACCCCGCTCGCCGGGCGCGCCGGACTCGTCACCGCCTCCTTTGCCATGGACGACCTCCTGGCCGGCACCGGCGCCGCCTACCGGGCCCTGGCCAACCCGTCCTTCTTCGAGAACCTCCTGGAGGAGGCCGCCTCGATCCGCGACGAGGGCGTCTTCGCCGACACCGTCGACGCCGACCGCAAGGCGCCCCTCGTCGCCGTCGCCGACATCGCGGCCGTCGCCGCGGGCCTGTTGCTGGACCGCTCGTGGACCGGCACCGGCAGCGTCCCGGTCCTCGGACCGCGGGACCTGTCCCCCAACGACCTCGCCCGCGTCATGACCGAGCAGTTCGGCCGCCCCGTCCGCTACGAACGCAGGTCGCTCGACGCGCTGCGCGCCGAACTCGTCGGTCACGGCCTCGACGAGGCGTTCGCCCAGGGCATCGTCGACATGAAGCGGGCCAAGGACGAGGGCCTCGACGCCGGCGTCGCCCGCACCCCGGACACCGCCGGCTCCACCACCTTCGAGCAGTGGTGCGCCCGGACCCTCAGGCCCGCCGTCCTGTCCTGAACGCCCCGGGCGTGGGCATCTCCGCAGGTCAGATCCCCGGACCTTCCGGGGAGGGACGGCCGGGGCCGTCACCGCGAGCCCGGGCCCCCGTGAACGCCGTGCCGATCGCGCCCGCGGACTCGCCGGCGGGCGGTGCCCGATCCCCGGCCGAGGGTCCTTCACGGGGGACCGCCGGTGGTGAACCGGCCGGCGTCCACGGGAGGCAGGGGCCCGGGCCACCTGTGGTCACCGTTGTCGCCGGCGTGGCGCACGCCGGGGTGGGGGCGTCGTCGTGGTGGCCTGCCGCCGCGGTCCGGACGGTACTCGAAGTGCCACCACTCGTTGTCGTACAGGCGGTACAGGTCGTAGCGGGCGCCATGTTCCTCCAGCCAGCGCGCGCCCTCGCGGGGGCGCACGTCCAGCGCGGTGCCCCTGACGTGGCTGGACTCCGCCGGCGGCAGCACGAGCATGCGCGCCGAGGCCGCGGAGCCGGAGCGGCGCACCTCGTCGTCGAACATCCGTTGCTGGAGGAGGGGGTCGCGGTATCCCGAGGTGAGGCCGACGAGGCGGCCGTGACGCCACAGCGCCTCGGTGCGCGCCGCGGTGAACGCCGCCAGGGCGCCGTCGGTGAGGCCGGTGAGGTCCTCGGCGGGAAAGCGCGTCCCCAGCGCCCAGCCGCCGGGGAGGTGCCGATCATCATGCTGACCGCGCGCGGTGACGACATGGACGTGGTGGCCGGGCTGGAGGCGGGCGCCGACGACTACGTGGTCAAGCCCGTACAGCCCAGGGTGCTCGAGGCGCGCATCCGCGCGGTGCTGCGGCGGATCGGCCGGGACCAGGCGGAGCTGGAGCGGCACGGGGACCTGACCATCGACCGGGCCGGGCTGGTGGTCTCCAGCCGCGGCGTGCCGGTCAGTCTCGCCCCGACCGAGTTGCGCCTGCTGCTGGAGCTCTCCGGCGCGCCGGGCCGGGTGCACAGCCGCCAGCAACTGCTGGAGTCGGTGTGGGAGCACGGGTACTTCGGCGACTCGCGCCTGGTGGACGCGTGCGTGCAGCGGTTGCGCGCGAAGATCGAGGACGACTCGGCGGCACCCGTCTACGTGCAGACGGTACGCGGGTTCGGCTACCGGTTCGGGCCGGTGTGAGCCGCCCGTGGCATCCCGGCCGAGCCTGGGGCTGCGTGCCCGGCTGTTGTCCGCCTTCGCGCTGCTGTGCGTGGTCACCACGGCGGCGGTGGCCGGCGGCATGTACCTCCTGGCCCGCACCGCCATCCTGGAACGGGCCCAGGACGCCGAGGTGGAGGCGATGACCGGCCGCCTGAAGTCGCTCTACCCGTTGCGGAGCGCGACGCCGGGCCAGGACGAGCTCGGCGAGATCGCCGCGGCCGCGTCCGGCCGGAACGGCTTCGCCGTCGCCCTCTACGCGGGGACGCACTCGCCGCTTCCCCCCTACCCGCCCCCGGCGCCGGGACCCCTGAGGCCGGGCGGGACGGCCCGGACCGTGGATCTCGGGGTGGTCTCACCGGAGCTGCGGCGGATGGTGGCCGGCGGCCGTACCGCGTGGCAGCGGGTGGTGTGGCAGGGCGAGCCCAAGCTGATCATCGGCGCGCCGTTGCTGATCGTCGAGGGGGACCGGCCGGCGCGGGTGTCCGGCATCGAGGTCTACGCCGCGAGCAGCCTGCTTCCCGAACAGCGCAGCATCGACGCGCTCACCGTGCGCGCCTGGTCCATCGGCGGGGCGGCCCTGGCGTTCGCGGTCGTGCTGGCGTCGCTGGCCACCCGTGGCGTGCTGGGCCCGGTACGCGAGCTGGGCCGGGCGGCACGCCTGCTGGGCGAGGGCGAGATGCGGGCCAGGATCGCGGTCCGCGGCACCGACGAGCTGGCCGACGTGGCCCGCACGTTCAACACCACCGCCGCGGAGCTGCAACGGCTCGTCGGGCAACTGCGCGAGATGGAGGCCGACGCCCGCCGGTTCGTGGCCGACGTGTCCCACGAGCTGCGCACCCCGCTGGCCGCGCTCACCGCGGTCGCCGACGTCCTGGAGGAGGAGGCGGCCCAGCTGCCCGAGCCCGCCGGCAGGGCCGCCAGGCTGGTCAGCCAGGAGACGCTCAACCTCACCGCCCTGGTGAACGACCTCATCGAGATCAGCAGGTTCGACTCCGGCGTCGCGGCCCTGGTACCGAACGAGGTCGACGTGGCCGAACTGGTGCGCTCGACGCTGCGCGTCCGGGGCTGGCAGGAGTCGGTGCGCACCGAGCTTCCGGCCGGGGTGACGGCGCGCCTGGACCCGCGCCGGGTGGACGTGATCCTCGCGAACCTGGTCGGCAACGCCCTGCGGCACGGCGAGCCGCCGGTGTCGGTACGGCTCTCCGCCGACCCTCACCGGATCGATCTGGAGGTCCGCGACCACGGAGCGGGGCTGGAGGAGGCGGCGCTTCCGCACGTGTTCGACCGGTTCTACAAGGTCAGCGCGGCCAGGGCCAGGTCCGAGGGCAGCGGTCTGGGCCTGGCCATCGCGCGGGAGAACGCGCGCCTGCACCGGGGCGACCTCACCGTCGCCAACGCCCCGGACGGCGGCGCCGTCTTCACGCTGCGCCTGCCTCGCCGGGCACCCGGCTCGGACGAGGGCCCCGAATGAGGACCGGACCCGCCAGCCGTGCGCTCGCCACGACCCTGGCATCACCCGTCCGCCGTACGCTCTCCACGCCCCTGACGTCACCCGCCCGCCGCGCGCTCGTCGCGGCCCTGGTGTCGCTCGTCGTCGTGGCCGGCTGCGGCGTGCGGCCCAGTGACGCCATCGACGCCGGTGAGCCGCCGAGCGGAGGCGTCGCACCGGCCACGACGATCACCGTTCACCTGGTGAGGAACGGCCGGCTGCACGCGGTGACGCGGCCCTGGCCCGGTGGCCGCCCACGGTTCTCGGCGGACACGCTCGCGCTGCTGCTCGCCGGGCCCACCGCGAGGGAGCGGGCGCGCGGGATCACCACCGACATCCCGGCCGGGGCCGGTCCGTTCTCGGTGGCCACCAGGTCCCCGGGCCACCTGGTGGTGGCCCTGTCCGTTCCGGCGGGCGAGCTGTCCGCACTGGCCGTCGAGCAGATCGTGTGCACGGCCGCCGCCACGACGCCGGAAAGCCCCGCCCGGGTCACGGTCGCCGGTGCCGGGCGGAACGTCGACCTCAGGAGCTGCCCGGCGTGACGGGGGCGGGGCGACGACCGGACGGCCCGTCGCGCTCGCACGGGTCGTGACCGGACGGCCGGTGTCGTCCGCGCGGGTTCTGACCGGACGACACCGATGCGGACCCCGATTCCGACAACGGGGGCGGCAACGGGGGCGGGGCGGACGGGCTCGCCGTGCCGGCGGCGGGCGTGGACCGTGGCTTACGAGGCCAGTCGTTCGCGGGGGTTGCGGCCCGATCCTCTGGGTTCGGCCTCGCCGTCAGGCTGGTTGATCTCGGCCCACACCTCGTCGAGGGAGAGCCCCAGGACGTCGGCGATCACCGCGATGGTCGGGAAGGCCGGGGTCGCCACGCGGCCCGACTCGATCTTCCTGAGGGTCTCCGGCGAGACGCCGGCGTCCAGCGCGGTGTCGAGCATCGAGCGCTCGCCCCTGGCGCGACGCAGCAGGGAACCGAGACGCTGTCCGCGCTCGACCTCGGCGGGTGTGAGCGGCAACCTGACCATGGCTCCGATTCTAGGGCCTGCACGGGGCCGGGACCGGAGGGATTCACCCGCGCGGCGATCCGCCGTCCCGGTGGGCCGTCGTCATGACCGCCCGGGTCCGGAGCCTCGCCCGGGTGAAGGCTCCGAGGTCCGCACAGGCCCCAGCGCCGGGATAATATGGCCGGGATAGTTATTGGTTGCATGAGAAGGGCGCCGCATGATCGAGATCTTGAACCCCGCCGAGCTGGCCCGGGCGAGGGAGGCGGGTGCCCTGGTCGCCGACGTCCTGCGGACGCTGAAGAGCCGTAGCGCGGTCGGCACGAACCTCCTGGAGATCGACCGGTGGGCCGAGGCCATGATCGTCGAGGCGGGGGCGCTGTCCTGTTACGTCGACTACGAGCCGTCCTTCGGACGCGGGCCGTTCGGCCACTACATCTGCACCTCCGTCAACGACGCCGTGCTCCACGGACTGCCGCACGACTACACGCTCGCCGACGGTGATCTGCTGTCACTCGACCTGGCCGTCTCCGTCGGCGGCTTCGTCGCGGACTCCGCCATCAGCTTCGTCGTGGGCGATTCGAGGCCGCCGGAGAGCATCGCGATGATCGGCGCGACCGAACGCGCGCTGAGCGCGGGGATCGCCGCCGCCGGCCCCGGGGCGCGCATCGGCGACATCTCCCACGCCATCGGCACGGCCCTCCACGAGGCGGGGTACCAGATCAACACCGAGTTCGGGGGGCACGGCGTCGGATCGACGATGCACCAGGACCCGCACATCTCCAACACCGGACGGCCCGGCCGCGGATACAGGCTGCGCCCGGGGCTGCTGCTGGCGCTGGAACCGTGGATCATGGCCGACACCGCCGAACTCGTCACCGACGCCGACGGGTGGACGCTCCGCAGCGCCACGGGCTGCCGGACGGCGCACAGCGAGCACACGATCGCCATCACCGACGACGGAGCCGAGATCCTCACCCTGCCGAGGTAGGTCGCAGCCGAGGCGGGCGCTCGCGCCCGCAGGGCCGGAGCCGTGCCCGCCCCGGCGCACCCGCCCCGGCCCGCCCGGCCGCAGGCCCCGGCCGGGCCCCGTGTCCCGGTCGCCACGGCCGGACAGGCCGGACAGGCTCAGTGGAACGGACCGGCCGTGATCGGAGCGTCGCCGCGCCCGGCCGTCATCGCCGCCCAGTCCGGCTCCCTCACCAGGGCCTGCAGCAGCCGGGTGCCCAGTGGTGGCCGCTCCGTACCGGTGACCTCGCTCATCCGCTCTCCTCACCTCACCGGTTTCGCTACCAGAGGTATCGATACCAACGGTAGCGCAATCCGTTATCGTGTGACCATGACCCGAGCGAGCACATCCGCCAGACCGCCCGGTCGCCCGCGCTCCGGGGTCAACGCCACGGTCTTCGCCGCGACGCTGAGCACGGTCCGGGAACTCGGCTACGCGCGCGCCACCGTCGAGCGCATCGCCGCCGAGGCCGGTGTCGCGAAGACGACGATCTACCGCCGCTGGCCGTCGAAGGGCGCGCTGATCGTGGACTGCCTCCTCGACGCGTTCGGCTCGGTGCCGCTGGAGGCGCCCGGCCGGGCCGAGCTCATCTCCGGGGCCGTCCGCTGGACCGCGGCGAAGATCGGCGAGCCCGGGGTGGGGGACGCGTTCGCGGGCGTCTTCAGCGACGCCGTCAGCGACCCGGCCCTGCGCGAGATCCTGTCCACGCGGCTGCAGGACCCCTACCGGCTCGCGCTCCAGGAGGCGCTCGGCGAGCCGGAGGAGCGGGTCCTGTTCCTCATCGACGTCGTCGTCGGCACCCTGCTCCACCGGATGGGCATGACCGGCGAGCCGATGGTCGACGCCGACGTCACCGCGCTGATCGAGATGGTCCTGCCGCACTTCACCGGCCGTTCCGGCCCGGCCTAGGAACTGTTCGAGGTTCGGATCATGTGGTTGAGGTGAGGAGTTTCAGCCACATGATCGAGCCCCGGAGGTGGAG
>NZ_JBNCLF010000036.1:0-32498 GCF_049844535.1 Streptosporangium sp. DT93 | reverse complement strand
GTCTGCACCGGCACCTGGCCCGCGCCGAACTACATCTACCCCGGTGGCGGCGGCAACCCCCCGCCCACTCCCCCCCCCCCCCCGCCCCCCCCCCGCCCCCCCCCCCCCCCCGCCCCCCGGGCCCCCCCCCCCCCCGGCCCCGTCGCGCCGGGGTCGTCGAACGGATCGTGCTCCACGGAGACCCACCGGCTCGCACCGGCTCGCACCGGCGAGATCGGGGGAAGGCCGGGAACGGCCGGGGTCAGACCGCCCGGACGGCCTCGGCCTGCGGGCCCTTCTGTCCCTGGGTGATCTCGAACTCCACCCGCTGGCCCTGCTCCAGTGCCCGATAGCCGTCCATCATGATCGCGGAGTAATGGACGAACACATCCTTACCACCGTCTACCGCGATGAAGCCGTAGCCCTTGTCCGCGTTGAACCATTTGACGGTGCCCTGCGCCACGTTTGACTCCTCTTACTGGTCTTTAGGACGACGCCCATTCCTCTCGCGAAGTCCTCAATCTCCGGACGAACTTCGCCACGTCGATCGCCCTCGACCATACCTGTGAGAAGCGGTCGGACAACAGAGTCAAGCACCAAACTACTCGTTTATCAGAGTTTTCCGTACAGGATCAGCGCATGCCTATCACGATTAGTTAGTTCAATTTTGAAACATCTCTCCGGCCGACGAATATGAGCCCGCGTCATAAAACGCGACACCCGCCCGGCCGGAGCCGGCGGGTGTCGTGGAGAGATCGCACGCCACGGGCCGGGTGCCTCCGCGCCGCGGGCGGGCGCCGGCCGCGGAGACGGCGGCGCCGGCACGCGGGGCCGGGGCAGGGCGGGGCGTCGGGAGGGGGCGGGGGCTCAGCCTCCGGCCACCGCCGGGATGATGGAGATCTGGACGCCCGCGGGGGTGGCCGTGTCGAGGTTGTCCGCGAAACGGACGTCCTCATCCCCAACGTAGACGTTGACAAAACGGCGAATCTTGCCCGTTTCATCAAGAATTCGGGCGCCGATCCCCGGGAAGTCCGCCTCCAGCTTCTGCAGAACATCGCGCAGGGTCTCACCCTCCGCACTCACCTCGGCGGCACCGCCGGTGTACGTCCGAAGAATCGTCGGAATCCGCACAGAAACACTCATAATTCGTAACCTTTCACGGTTTTCAGGCAGTAACCGCACGGAATGCGTCGAGGGAGGGCCGGATGACCGCGGTGGGGCGCGCCTCGGCGGCCACCACGTCCAGGGTCTTGAGGCCGTCCCCGGTGTTGAGCACCACGGTCTCCGCGCCGGGGTCGAGCGCGCCCGAGGCGACCAGCTTGCGGAGCACCCCGACCGTGACGCCACCGGCGGTCTCGGCGAAGATGCCCTCGGTCCTGGCCAGCAACCGGATCGCGTCGACGATCTCGGTGTCGGTCACGTCCTCGACCGCCCCGCCGGTACGGCGGGCGATGTCCAGGACGTAGGGGCCGTCGGCCGGGTTGCCGATCGCCAGCGACTTGGCGATGGTGTCCGGCCTGACCGGGCGGATCACGTCGTGCCCCGCCTTGTAGGCCGCCGAGACCGGCGAGCACCCCTCGGCCTGGGCGGCGAAGATCTTGTAGGGCGTGTCCTCGACGAGCCCGAGGGCGATCAGCTCCTTGAACCCCTTGTCGATCTTCGTGAGCTGGGAGCCGGAGGCCACCGGGACGATGATCTGGTCGGGGATGCGCCAGCCGAGCTGCTCGGCGATCTCGTAGGCCAGGGTCTTGGACCCCTCGGCGTAGTACGGCCGCAGGTTGACGTTGACGAAGCCCCACTTCTCGCCCAGCTCGTCGCCGATGAGCTCGGAGCAGAAGCGGTTCACGTCGTCGTAGGTGCCGTCGATGCCGATGAGCCTGCCCCCGTACACGGAGGCCATGACGATCTTGGCCTCCTCCAGGTTCGAGGGGATGAACACGCAGGAGTCCAGCCCCGCCCTCGCCGCGGCGGCGGCCACGGCGCCGGCCAGGTTGCCGGTCGAGGAGCAGGAGAGGGTGTGGAAGCCGAAGGTGCGGGCCGCCTCCACGGCCATGGCCACCACGCGGTCCTTGAAGGAGTGCGTGGGGTTGCCCGAGTCGTCCTTCACGTGCAGCGAGCGGAGACCCAGCTCGCGGGCGAGGTTGCGGGCGTTCACGAGCTTGGTCCAGCCGGGGGCCATGTTGGGCTTGGAGGCCACGTCCGCCGGGACGGGCAGCAGTGAACGGTAACGCCAGATGTTGGCCGGCCCCTCGGCGATCTGCTCCCGGGTCACACGCCCGAAGTCGTAGGCGATCTCGAGGGGCCCGAAACACTCGACACAGGCGAAGCTGGGGCCGAGGTCGTAGCGGGCACCGCACTCGCGACAGGACAGGGCGACGGCGGGGCCGAAGCTCCCGCCCGCGTCCCGGTGGCCGGGCGAGGTGACGGTGGTGTTCTCAGTGGTTGCGAGCGCCATGAAGCGAGGCCTTTCCCTCATCTTCGTCTGCGACCACCCTGGTCACAGACCGGAATTGGCACCTGTCCCGGCCGACCTCGTCAGATCACGAGTCTTGAACCGGGATGGTTGCCGGGGCTTCGCAGGGCCGGTCCCTCCACCCCTCTGGATGAGCACGTATGCAGTTGTGAACCCGACGAGCGAGTCTCCAGCACTCTACCCCGCCATACCGCGGACACGGCACGCTGTCTCAGGGTACGAGACAAGACGTGTTATCCACCGGACAACGATCCCGGTACCGGCCCGGGCGCGGGGCCCGGCCGCTCCCTCCGGAAGACGGATCCCGAACGGTTCGGGCCGGGGCGGATCCAGCACGGCGGACATCGGAGGGCGGACCCGGGCGATACGCCGGTCAGGGCGCGCCGCGGACCGAGAGGGGGGACGGCGCCCTGAACCCGAAGACGTAGAAGCCGGAACCGGACACGTCCGCCACCCGGTAGCGGTAGAAACCCGGCGTCCCGACGTAGGTGATCTTCTCGTCCGGGCCGGCGCTCCGGGAGGAGGCGACGACCCGCCAGGCCGAGCGGCTCCACTTCTGCAGGTACAGGTCGAAGTCCGTGCCGGCGGGGCCGTCCAGGCACCCGAAGTGGGTCCCCGTGATGGCCGCCCGGTAGTAGACGCTCCTGGGGTGGTAGGCGGACTTCCCCGCGGTCAGCGAGCTGGTGTAGGTGCTGGTGTAACCGGTGCAGGTGCCGGTGCCGGGCGGCTGCGGGTTGCCGGCGGTGCTCTTCAGCTCCAGGCCGTAGGCGGTGAGGATCTCACCGATCGGCTGGAAGTAGGTGGTGCCGCCGGAGGCGCAGTCCCCCGAGCCGCCGGAGGTGACACCCTGGGCCTGGTCGATGGCGATGAACGAGCCACCCGAGTCGCCCGCCTCGGCGCACACGTTGGTGCGGGTCAGCTCCAGGACGGCACCCTGGGGGTAGGTGACGCTGGCGTCGCGCTGCTGGATGAGACCGCAGCGCCACTCGGTGGTGGAACCGGACCGGCAGACCGAGGCGCCCTCGATGGCGACCTGGGCCCCGGCGACGGGGATCGTCCCGCCCTGGCCGTTGTCGACCGTCGCCGTGGCCGTCCAGTTGGCGTTGGTCGCCACCCAGGCGTAGTCGCTGCCCGGGAAGACCGCCGCCTGGACGGTCCCCTGCGCCAGGCGGTTGAAGCCGGTCGTGGCCGCGCCCTTCGTGCCGCAGTGGCCGGCGGTGACGAAGCCCTGCTGGTTCCCCTTGAGGACGGAGAAGCCGACCGAGCAGCGGGCGGCGGTGCCGATGTAGTAGGCGTTGCCGCCGACCAGGTCGTACAGCGGCAGCGGCGCCTCGGTGGAGGGGAGCACGACCACCGCGGTCAGGTCGAGGCCGGAGGACGCGATGATGTTCTCGGTCTGCTCCGGCCGCGGCGCCAGCACGACAACCTTGTTCCGCTTGACGTCGACGTAGCGCACGCTGGAGACCAGCGGCTTGGGCGGCAGCGTGGTGTCGAGTTTCCGCTTGATCTCGGAGAGCTGCTCCAGCGACCGGGGAACGACCTCGGCCTGCCCGCCGGCGGCGACGATCACGGGAATGTCGGCGACGCTGGTACTGGCCACCACCAGGGTGTGCGCGGTCTTGGCCCGCAGCCAGGCACCGCCGAAACGGGTCCCGAGCCTCCTGCTCATCCGCTCCGCGACCGGGATCAGCCGCGCCTCGTTGAGCAGCCGCGCCTCGGCCTCGGCCTGACTCAGGCCCAGGTCGCGCTGGAGGGCCTCCAGCATGCCCGGCGGCGGCTCGACGGCCGCACCGGTCACCGTGCCGGTCATCGTGCCGGGTGCGCCCGATGTCCCGGAGAGCCCCGGTCCTCCCGTCACGAGCGGCCCGGCCACGCCGGGAGCACCCGTCCTGAGGCCGGCGTCCGCGGGGACGGCGGCCAGGGTGAGCGAGGATATCGTCAGGGCACACCCTGCGACGACGACGTGCTTGCGGGACATGTGGGTCTCTCCTCGACCTCGGCTTCCGGAGCAGAGGGGGGAGATCGCCCCGTCCCACCGACCGGCCTGGTGATGCGGGCGCTCGGCCGGGGTGGCGCGGACAAGGTCACCCTAATCCAGTCGCCGCCGGCCAAGGCCGCAGAAGCCGTACGCCACGCGGACGACGGGCCGCGGGCGGCGAGGACGAGGGCAGGAAGGGCCGGGGACGGCCGGACGGGGAAGGGTCAGAAGCCGTAGGCGTCGCCCAGGGCGCCCTGGACGTACTTGCGGGCCTGGTGGATCCGTGACTTGGCGGTGCCCAGCGGGATGCCGAGCTGCTCGGCCACCTCGTTGTAGTCGAGCTGGCAGATGTCGCGCAGCACCAGCGCCTGTGCCAGGTCGGGCTTCTCGGCCTCCAGCGCCTCCATCGCGTCGAGCAGGTCGAGCCGCGATCCGGCGATCACGCTCACCCTGGCGACGTCCGGCTTCTGCAGCGGGAGCTCGTCCGAGCTCTGCTCGGCGGCGCGGCGCTTCAGCGAGCGGTAGGTGGTCCTGGCGCAGTTGGCGGTCACGATGTGCAGCCAGGTGCTGAACCGGGCACGTCCCTCGAAGCGGCCGATGTTGCGGGCCACCGCCAGCAGCGTGTCCTGCGACGCCTCCTCGGCGTCCTGCCGGAAGGGCAGGATGCGGCCGCAGTGCCGGAGCACGGCGGGCTCGATGCGCCTCAGCAGCTCGCCGAGCGCGCGGTGGTCACCGAGGGCCGCCTCCCGGGCCAGTTCCTCGGTCGTCTCGTCCAGCGCCATCACGGGCCCCCATCAGCGGTCACGGTCGCTGGCCATCCTACGGTCGGAGGTGGCGGCGGTTCACCGCCCAAGTCACCGCAAAAGACGTAAAAAAACACGCTCACCAGTCGACCTGCTGACAAGAGCTGACACAATCCGATGAACGCCATTCTTCCGTGTCCCGACGAAGGGGGGGCATCCCGGGGCGGTGCCGGTTAACCTGCAGGACAGGCGAGTCCCTAGCCAGGGAAGAGATGTGATGAACGCGATCCTGGTGGCCTCCAACCGCGGCCCCGTCTCCTTCACCCTCTCCGAGGACGGCTCGCTGTCCATGCGCAGGGGCGGGGGCGGGCTGGTGTCGGGCCTGTCGGCGGTCGCCAGGGACCTCGGCGTGCTGTGGGTCTGCGCGGCGCTCTCCGACGGCGACCGGGGCGCGGTGCGGCTGGCGCCCGGCGGCCGGCTCGACCAGGCCGGCTACGACACCGGGGCGCTGCGGATGCTCGACATCCCCCCGGCGACCTTCCACCGCGCGTACAACGCGGTCGCCAACTCCACCCTCTGGTTCGTCCACCACCTCCTCTACGACACCCCCAACAGGCCGCACTTCGACGCCAGGTTCCGCCGGGAGTGGGAGTCGTACCAGGCCTACAACGAGGCGTTCGCCATGGCGCTGGCCGAGGAGGCCCCGCACGAGGCGCGGGTGATGGTGCAGGACTACCACCTCAGCCTCGTCCCGGCCATGCTCCGGGGGGTGCGGCCCGACCTGCGGGTGGCGCACTTCTCGCACACGCCGTGGGCGCCGCCGGAGTACTTCGCCCTCCTGCCCGACGACGTGGCGGCCGAGCTGCTGGAGGGCATCCTGGGCTCCGACCACGCAGGCTTCCTGACCGCGCGCTGGGGCACCTCGTTCATGGACTGCTGCCGGAGCGTGCTGGGCGCCTCGGTCGATCCCGCGGCCCGTACGGTGACCCACGCGGGCAGGACCACCCGGATCGGCGCGCACAGCCTGGGCGTGGACGGCAAGGCGCTCTGGGCCCGGGCCTGCGAGCCCGACGTGGAGTCGCACATGTCCGCGCTCCGCGCCCAGGTGGGCGACCGCAGGCTGATCGTGCGGATCGACAGGACCGAGCTGTCGAAGAACATCGTCAGGGGCCTGGCCGCCTACCGGGAGTTCCTGGCGGCCCACCCCGAGTGGCACGGCCGGGTCACGCACCTGGCCTTCGCCTACCCCTCCCGCCACGACCTTCCCGAGTACCGCGAGTACACCGCGGCGGTGCAGCGCTGCGCCAAGGAGATCGAGGACGAGTACGCCACCGAGGACTGGGACCCGCTGATCCTCAACGTCGACGACGACTACCCGAGGTCGCTGGCCGCCTACCGGCTGGCCGACGTGCTGCTGGTCAACCCCATCCGGGACGGGATGAACCTGGTCGCCAAGGAGGGGCCGATCCTGTCGCCCGGCAGCGCGCTGGTGCTCTCGCGGGAGGCCGGGGCCGCCGCCGAGCTGGGCGAGCACGCGCTGACGGTCAACCCCTACGACGTCTCGGCCACGGCCGCCGCGCTGCACGAGGGCCTGACCATGCCCGAGGGCGAGCGGACCAGGCGGGGCGGCCTGCTGGCCGCGGCGGCGACCGCGCTGCCCCCGCACCGGTGGTTCGCCGAGCAACTCGACGCCCTGGCCTGACCGCGCCCCCCTCCCCACGCCCGGCCGTATGTCTTTGAGGGCCTGTGAGATAGTTTTCGCGGCCATTTCAGTTTTTTCGATGTTCCGATGCCCGGGGAGACCGAGTTGACCGCGATCGCGCCCGTCCGGCTGGTCCGCGACCGCCCGACCTGGCTGGTCTACCTGCAGCTCGGCGTCTTCGCCACCTACCTGTACGGCCTCAGCGCCGCGCTCCCGCTGCTGCGGATCGACCAGCAGCTCTCCCAGACAGTCGCCGGGCTGCACGGCACCTCGATGGCCGTGGGCGGCATCCTCACCGGTCTCGTCCTGCCCCGGATGACCGCCTCGCTCGGCCGCCGGACCGTCATCTGGATCGGGATGGCCGGGTTGAGCGCCGGGACGCTCCTGGTCGCGGTGGCCCCCACCGCCCTGCCGGCCACCCTCCTCGGCTACGGCATCGCCAGCGGGATGGGCTCGATCGCCATGTACTCGGGCATGGCCGCCCTCGACGACCGCCACGGCCCGGCGGGCCCGGCGGCGATCAGCGAGGCCAACGCGGTCTGCGTGATCGTCGGCATCGGGGTGCCGTTCGCGGTCAGCGTCGCCGCGCAGAGCGCGTTCGGCTGGCGGGTGGCGCTGCTGCTGCCCACCGTGCTGACGGTGCTGCTCGCGCTGTTCATGGGGCGCGTCCGGATCCCCGAGCACCCGCACGCCGTCCCGGTCCCGCCGCTGGAGGCCGTCGCGTCCGGGAACCTCGGCGCTCCCCGGGACGCCGTCGCGTCCGAGGAGGACACCGCGCCCGGCCAGGTGACCTCACCCGCGGAGGGAACCGCACCCGCGGGGAGAACCGTGCCCGCGGGGGAGACCGCGTCCGGGGACGGCGCCCGTTTCGACCGGCGCTTCTACCTGGCCGGGGCCGTGCTGTTCTGCTGTGTCGCCACCGAGTTCTCCTTCAACCTGTGGGCGGCCAAGCTGTTCGCCGACCGTACCGGGCTCTCACCGGCGGTGGCGGCGACCGCGGTCGCCGCGTTCACCGCCGGGATGGCGGTCGGCCGGCTGGCCGGGGGGTGGCTCGCCCTGCGGATCCCGGCGACCCTCCTGTTCGCCGGCGCCCTGCTGGTCGCCGTCGCCGGCTGGGGCCTGTTCTGGCTGAGCACGGAGCCGGTGTTCTCGTACGCGGGCCTGGCCGTGTCCGGACTGGGGGTCGCGCTGCACTTCCCGATGGCGCTCTCCCGGGTGCTGGCCGCCTCCGGCGGGCGGCGGAACCAGGCGACCGCGGTCGCCTCGATCATCGCGAGCGTCGCCGTGGGGATGGGGCCGTTCCTGCTGGGCGCGCTGGCCGACGGGTTCGGCACCCGGACGGCGTTCCTCATGGTGCCCGTGCTGATCGGGGTGGCCCTCGCCGGCCTGCTGATCGGCACCGGCCGGGACACCCTCGGTCTCACCCCGGCATCCCGCACTCGATAGCGTCGGGGATCGAGCCCGGGACACCCTCGGTCTCACCCCGGCATCCCGCACTCGATGGCGTCGGGGATCGAGCCCGGGACACCCTCGGTCTCACCCCGGCGTCCCGCGCTCGATGGCGTCGGAGATCGAGCCGAGGAGCTCCAGGACCCCGGGCGGCCCCTCGACCACCAGGTCGGCCCGCACCTCGATCTCGGGCGACCCGCTGAACACCGTCACCCCCGGCAGCCCCGAGGCGCGCACGGCCGCGAACGCGGGCAGGTCCCCCAGGTCGTCCCCGGCGAACAGCACCGACCGGGCGGCCCGCTCCCGCAGGAACGCGTCGAGCGCCACGCCCTTGTCGATCCCCGGCGGGCGCAGCTCCAGCACGAGCTTGCCGGGTTCCACGGTCAGCCCCGCCCCGGCGGCCAGCGTGGCGACGGGCGCGCGCAGCGCCTCCAGGGTCGCCCACGGGTCGGCGGCCTGCCTGGTGTGCACGGCGACCGAGCGTTCCTTGTCCTCGACGATGACCCCGTCCAGCCCCGCCGCCAGCCGTTCCAGCCCCGCCCTGGCCTCGGCCAGGCCCGGGTGGACGGGCGGCGCGGTCATCTCGCCGGCCTCCCAGCGTTCGAGACCGTAGTGCCCGAGCACCACCAGGCCGGGCACCGCGGCGAGGGAGCCGTACTCGACCGCGATCGCCGCCGGGCGGCCGGTCACGATCACCAGGGATCCGATCAGGCCCCCGAGCCGGGTCAGCACCTCGGTCCCGCCGGGGGCGATCCTCGCCGCGGCGGGGTCGGCGACGATGGGGGAGAGCGTGCCGTCGAAGTCGAGCCCGATCACCGCTCCCGCGGGATCGGCGACGATCGCCTTCAGTCCGTCGATGATGTCCGCCGTCATACCCGCCCCAACCTGTCGAGTGCACCCATGTCCGCCGTCATACCCGTCGGCTTCCTGCCCGTCGGGCTCCTGCCCGTCGTGGTGACGCTCCGTGCCGGAGAGGGCCCGGCCGGAACGTCCGCCCGAGCCGTCGTACCCCACCATCAGGGACGCAAGCCCATCTTCCGGGCGGCGCGTTCCTCGCGGCGGGTCTCGCGGAGGCGGCGCAGGCGTTTGACCAGGATCGGATCCTGGGCGAGCGCCGCCGGAAGGTCGATGATCTCGCTGAGGAGCTGGTAGTAGCGCGTCGCGGACAGGTCGAAGGTCTGACGGATCTCCTGCTCCTTGGCACCGGCGTGGCGCCACCAGCGCCGTTCGAAGGCGAGCAGCTCCCGCTCCCTGTCGGTGAGCGCCCGGGACGGAGGCTCGGCCGCGGCGCCGTCGCCGGGGGTCGGCGCGGGGTCCATTGCGTCCTCCTCGGTCGGGCGGGCGGGGATCGCACCGCATGCGCGACCAGAAGTCAGGATAGTCCGGAATTTCGCGCTGTTCATGACGGATCCGGCGACGTACAGTCACCAGGTGTGACCTCTGTCATCAGCCTTCTCAGCGACTACGGCCTTGAGGACGGCTACATCGCCGCCTGTCACGGCGTGATCGTCGGAATCTCTCCGGAGTCACGGATCATCGACGTGTGCCATCTGGTGCCCTCGGGGGACGTGCGGCGCGGAGCCGCGATCCTGGCCCAGACGATCGCCTACCTCCCCGCAGGCGTGCACGTCGCCGTGGTGGACCCGGGCGTCGGCGGATCGCGCAGGCCCGTGGCGATCGAGGCCGGGGAGCACGTGTTCCTGGGCCCCGACAACGGCCTGCTGTCCTGGGCGGTCAACGCCAGCGGAGGGGCCCGCGCCGCCTACGAGCTCTCCAACGAGGACCTCTTCCTCAGCCCGGTCTCGCCGACCTTCCACGGGCGTGACCTCTTCGCGCCGGTGGCGGCGCACCTGGCGATCGGGCGCCGTCCCGCCGAGCTGGGCCCGGAGATCCCGCTGGGCCGGCTGGTCTCGCTGCCCGCACCCACCTCGACGGTCCAGGAGGGCCATGCCGAGGGGGAGGTGCTCTCGATCGACCGGCACGGCAACGCCCAGCTCTCGATCGGCTCGGGCGACCTGGTGAGCCTCGGCGTCGCCCCGGGCGACACCCTGGCGGTCTGGCTGGGCAGGCGGCGGCTCGCGGTGCCGTTCAGGGAGACGTTCACGGCGGTCCCCCCGGGCGAGGTCGTGGCGTTCGTCGACTCGGCCGGGCTGATCGCGCTGGGCGTCAACGCCGGGGACGCCTCGCAGCGGCTGGGCCTGCCGCCCGGAGCCCGCGTACGGCTCTCCCTGGCATCCCGCCACATGTGACCGAACGCCCGGCGGCGGGCCTCGCCTTCCCCGTCGGCGGCCCCGCCCACCGGCCGGATCACCCCTCCCCCGAGGGGATGCTACCTAGCAAGCGCTTGTGTACTATCGGCCCTATGACCGCACCCGCGATCGACGGCTGGTTCACCGTGGACGACGGTGTCGCGTACCTGCTCGGCACCGCCTGCGACCGCTGCCGGACCGTCCACTTCCCACCCCGGACGGGTTTCTGTCACAACCCGTACTGCGACGGCGAGAACCTGGCGCGGGTGCGCCTGCCGCGCCGGGGCACCGTGTGGTCGTACACGAACGCCCGCTACCCGCCCCCCGCCCCGTTCGTGTCCGCCGACCCCTACGTCCCGGTCACCCTGGCCGCGGTGGAGCTGGACGGCGCCGGGATCGTCGTGCTCGGCCAGGTGAGGGACCTGACCGTGGACGACCTGCGCGTGGGCATGGAGCTGGAGCTCACGACGGGGACGCTCGCCGACGGGCCCGAGGTGTGGATGTGGGGTGCCCCGGCCACCGATCCGCCCGATCTGCCCGGTTCACCCGGCTCGCCTGGCCCCGCGACTCAGACCGGTCCGCCCGGTCCGCCCGGTCCCGCGAATCGGACCGGCCCGGTGAGTCCGGCCGGCCCCCCGGCGCAGGACGGGCGTACGGCATGAGCGACGTCGTCGTCCTCGGCGCCGGGATGCACGCCTGGGGCAAGCGGGGGCGGCCGTTCGCCGAGTACGGGGTGGCGGCCGCCCGCGACGCCCTGCGCGACGCCGGCGTGGACTGGGCCGACGTGCCGTTCCTCGTCGGCGCCGGGACCATCAGGAACGGCTACCCCGGTTTCGTGCCCGGTGCCACCTTCGCGCGGGCCCTGGGGTGGAACGGGGCGCGCATCGCCTCCTGCTACGCGGCGTGCGCGTCGGGCGCGCAGGCCCTGGAGACCGCCAGGACCCGCATCCTGGCGGGCCTGTGCGACGTGGCGATGGTGGTCGGCGCGGACTCCACCCCCAAGGGGTTCCTGGCGCCGGTGAGCGGCGAGCGTCCCGACGACCCCGACTGGCTCCGCTTCCGGCTGCTCGGGGCCACCAACCCGGCCTACTTCGCGCTCTACGCGCGCCGGCGGATGGCCCTGTACGGCGACACCGCCGAGGACTTCGCCGCCGTCAAGGTGAAGAACGCCCTGGCCGGGTCCCTGAACGCGAACGCCCGCTACCGCGCGACCGTCACCGCCGAGCAGGTGCTCGCCTCCCCCGTGGTCGCCGACCCGCTGCGGCTGATGGACATCTGCGCCACCTCCGACGGCGGCGCGGCCCTGGTCCTGGCCTCGGCCGGGTACGCCCGCCGCCACGGCGTGAGCCGCCCGGTACGGCTCGCGGCCGTCTCCACGGTGACGCCGTCCTTCCCCGGCACCGTGCTCGAACTGCCGGAGTTCGCCACCGACTCCACCGCGGCGGTACCCGCCCCGTCGCGGCCCTTCCGGGCCTCCATCGCCCACGCCGCCTACGAGGAGGCGTCCCTGGGCCCCGGTGACCTGTCGCTGGCCGAGGTGTACGACCTGTCGACCGCGCTGGAGCTCGACTGGATCGAGGACATCGGCCTGTGCCCGCGCGGTGAGGCGGCCGGGCTGCTGCGCGCCGGGGACACCGCCCTCGGCGGCCGGGTCCCGGTGAACCCCTCCGGGGGCCTCGCCTCCTTCGGCGAGGCCGTACCGGCCCAGGCCATCGCCCAGGTGTGCGAGCTGACCTGGCAGCTACGGGGGACGGCGGGCGCACGTCAGGTGCGGGGGGCCCGGATCGGGCTGGCGATCAATCAGGGCCTGTTCGGACACGGCTCCGCGATCATTACCACAACCTGACCATTCTTGACCCTCCAGAAAGCATGTCGCTGGATAGCCTCACTCTCGTTACTTTGAGTAGCCGCGTGCAGACGGTCCGTTCAAAAGGGCTCACAACACTGCCGCGACGATTTCCTTCCAGGGGGAACCACAATGATTCGTCGTCTTCTCATCACCTCCGCGTGTGTCGGCATCGCCGTCATCGCACCGGCCGCGGCCGCGTCCGCCGCCACCTCCTCGACGGCCTCCAAGGCCGCCGTCGCCTCGGTGGCGCAGGCCACCAAGGCCGTCAAGTCCAAGGCCGACTGCTGCGGCGGCGTCGTCGCCCTTCCTGTCGTCTGCCCGCCCGTCGTCGTTCCCACCGTCCTCGCGTCCGGCTGCGGCGGCGTCCTCGCCGGCGGCGTGTACGGCGGCGGCGTCTACGGCGGGGGCGTCTACGGGGGCGGCGTGTACGGCGGCGGCGTCTACGGCGGCGGCGGCTACTACGGTGGCGGCGGCGGCTACTACGGTGGCGGTGGCGGCTTCGGCCGTGGCGGCAACAACATCGGCGGTGGCGGCAACATCATCAGCAGCGGCAGCGGCACCGGCCACGGTGTCGGCATCGGTGGCCTCGTCGGCATCGGCGGCGTCGGCGTCGACATCCTCTAGTACGCGCTCTGACACACCGGGGACTCCGCGGTAGGTCAGACGGGGCGCGGCCCCCACCCGTCACGGGTGGGGGCCGCGCCTTCCGGCGTTCGCCCCGTCTTCCGGCGTTCGCCCCGTCTTCCGGCGTTCGCCACACCTTGCGACGCGTCGCGTCTCCCGACCCGTCGCGTCTCCCGGCGCACGCCCTTTCACCGGCGCGCACCACGCCGTCGCTCAGATGTGGATCACGTCGTGGGTCTCGGCGAAGTGGCAGGCGCTCGCGTGCGCGGTACCGGGCCTGACCACCAGCGCCGGCTCCTCGACGGCGCAGATCTCCTCGGCCTTCCAGCACCGGGTACGGAACCGGCAGCCCGACGGCGGATCGGCCGGGGAGGGCGGGTCCCCCTGCAGGATGATCCGCTCGCGCCGCTCGCGCCCCTCGGGGTCGGGCACCGGCACGGCCGACAGCAGCGCCTGCGTGTAGGGGTGGGCCGGCCGGTCGTAGATCTCGACGTCCTTGCCCAGCTCGACCAGCTTGCCGAGGTACATCACCCCGACCCGGTCGGAGATGTGCCGCACCACCGACAGGTCGTGGGCGATGAAGACGTACGCCAGGCCGAACTCGTCCTGCAGCCGCTCCAGCAGGTTGACGACCTGTGCCTGGATCGACACGTCCAGCGCGGAGACCGGCTCGTCACAGACGATGATCTCCGGCTGGAGCGCCAGCCCCCGGGCGATGCCGATGCGCTGGCGCTGGCCGCCGGAGAACTGGTGCGGGTAGCGGTGGATGTGCTGGGGGTCCAGGCCCACCACCTCCAGCAGCTCCTGCACCCTGCGGCGCCGGTCCCCCTTGGGGGCGACCTCGCTGTGGATCTCGAACGGCTCCCCGATGATGTCGCCCACGGTCATGCGGGGGTTCAGCGAGGTGTAGGGGTCCTGCATCACCATCTGGATGTTGCGGCGGACCCGCTTGAGGTTGGCGCCCCTGGCGCGGGCGATCTCCTGGCCGTTGATCCGCACCGAGCCCGACGTCGGCCGCTCCAGGGCCATCAGCAGCTTGGCCAGGGTGGACTTGCCGCAGCCGGACTCCCCCACGATGCCCAGCGTCTCGCCCCGGCGCAGGTCGAAGGAGACCCCGTCGACGGCCTTGATCGCGCCGATCTGCTTGCGCAGGATCACGCCCTGGGTCAGCGGGAAGTGCTTGACCAGGTCACGGACCTCGAGAATCGGCTCACCCGTGGCTGCCATCGAGGACCTCCCTCCAGTAGTGACACGCACTGCTCCGCGCCGGGTCGATCTGGTACAGCGGTGGCGGGTCGGTGACGCAGTTGTCCTGACGGTACGGGCAGCGGGGGTGGAAGGAACACCCCGAGGGCATGTCGAGCAGGTTCGGCGGCATGCCCTTGATCGCGTAGAGCTCCTGCCCCTTCAGGTCGACCCGGGGGATCGAGTCGAGCAGCCCCTTGGCGTACGGGTGGGCGGGGGCGCGGTAGATGTCGTGCACCGGGGCGTGTTCCACGATCCGCCCGCCGTACATGACCGCGATCCTGTCGGCGACGTCGGCCACCACGCCGAGGTCGTGGGTGATCAGGATCAGGCCCATGTCGCTCTCCCGGCGCAGCTCGGCCAGGAGTTCCATGATCTGGGCCTGCACCGTCACGTCGAGCGCGGTGGTCGGCTCGTCGGCGATCAGCACCTCCGGGTCCAGCGCGATCGACATCGCGATCATGATGCGCTGGCGCATCCCGCCGGAGAACTGATGGGGGTAGTCGTTCACCCGCTGGGCCGCGGCCGGGATACGGACCCGGTCCATCAGCTCGATCGCCTTCTTCTGGGCGTCGCGCCGGGACATGCCCCGGTGCACCCGGAACATCTCGCCGATCTGGGCCCCGACGGTGAACACCGGGTTCAGCGAGGAGAGCGCGTCCTGGAAGATCATCGCGATCCTCCGGCCGCGGATCTGGGAGCGGGAGTCCTCGGACATCGCGAGCAGGTCGGTGCCCCGGAAGCGGATCTCGCCCTGGGGGATGCGGGCCGGCGGCATGTCGAGCAGGCCCATGATCGCCTGCGCGGTCACCGACTTGCCCGAGCCGGACTCGCCGAGCACGGCGAGGGTCTCCCCGGGGCTCAGCGAGTAGCTGACCCCGTTGACCGCCTTGAGCACGCCCTGCCTGGTCACGAACTCCACGTGCAGGTCCTCGACGACGAGCAGCGGCTCGCCGCCCGCCGTGTCCCTGGACGGCACCACCGAGGTCTTCGAGGTCGTCGAGGCCGACGAGGTCGCAGTCTTCTTCACGGGTCCCCCTACCGCAGCTTCGGGTCGAGGGCGTCGCGGACGGCGTCACCCAGCATGATGAAGGCCAGCACCGTCAGGCTCAGGAAGAGCGCCGGGAAGAGCAGCGCCCAGGGGGCCTCCAGGAAGCGCTCCCTGGCGTCGGCGATCATGAGTCCCCACGAGATGTCCGGCGAGCGCAGGCCCACGCCGAGGAAGGAGAGCCCGGCCTCGGCGGCGATGAAGTACCCCAGGTTGATCGTGGCGACCACGATCACCGCGGCGACCGCGTTCGGCAGGATGTGACGGAACATGATCCTCGGCGTCGAGGCGCCGAGCGCCCGCGCCGCGACCACGTAGTCCTGGCTCTTGGCGGTGATCACCGCGGCCCGCATGATCCGGTACGTCATCGGCCAGGTCAGCACCGCCAGCGCGATCATGACCGTCCACACGTTGCCGGTCCTGAAGACCGCCAGGATGAGCAGGGCGCCCAGGATCGACGGGATCGCGAAGAAGATCTCCGCGAGCCGGGAGAACCCGGTGTCCAGCCACCCTCCGGCGAACCCTCCGAACAGGCCGAGCATGCCGCCCACCAGCGCGGTGACGATCGTGGTGGTCAGGCCGACCACGATCGAGTTGCGGGCGCCGTAGACGGTGCGGGCGTAGACGTCGCAGCCCTGGTTGTCGGTGCCGAACCAGTGCAGCTCGCCCATGCTCTGACGGGCGTCGGAGAGCGGGCAGGACGCGGCGTCGAAGGGGTTCACCGAGGTGAAGAGCGAGGGGACGACCGCCATGGCGACCAGGACGCCGATGAGGAAGGACGCCCCGATGAAGAGCGGCCTTCGGCGCAGGTCGTACCAGGCGTCGTTCCACAGGCTGGCGGCCTTGGGCGCGGAGCCCCTGCCCTTCCGGCCTGGCTGGGGTGTCCCGGTCTGCCCACCGGCCGGGATGAGGGTGTCACTCATAGCGGATCCTCGGGTCGAGCACGGCGTAGAGCAGGTCGACGACCAGGTTGGCCAGGATGTAGATCAGTACGAGCACGGTCACGATACCGACGACGACGGGTTGTTCCCGCAGGTAGACGGAGCTGAACAGCTGCTGGCCGATCCCCGGCAGGTTGAAGATCGTCTCGGTGATCACCGCGCCGCCCATCAGCGCGCCGAGGTCGGCGCCCAGGTAGGTCACCAGCGGGATCAGCGCGTTGCGCAGCGCGTGCCGCCCGACGACCCTGCGGCGCGGCAGGCCCTTGGCCACCGCGGTGCGGATGTAGTCGGCGCGCAGGATCTCCACCAGGCTGCCCCGGGTGAGACGGGTGAGGTAGGCGATCGACGTCCCGGCGAGCACGAACCCGGGCAGCAGGTAGCTGCGCCAGCCCTCCGACACGCCCGCGACCGGGAAGAGGTCGAGCCCCGCCTGCTTGAGCTTCACGCCCAGCAGGAGCTGCAGCACGAACCCGGTGACCAGCGTGGGGATCGAGATGAGCACCAGCGTGGAGGCGAGGATCATCGAGTCCACGGGACGGCCGCGGCGCAGCGCCGCGTACGTGCCGAGACCGATGCCGATCACGGCCTCCAGCACCAGGGCGGTCATCGCCAGGTTGACGGTCACCTGGAACTTGCCCGCCATGATCTCGCTCACCCGCACCCCGCTGAAGGTGGTGCCGAAGTCACCGCTGAACAGGCCGGTGATGTAGTACCAGTACTGCACCAGGAACGGGTCGTTCAGGTGGTACTGCTCGCGCAGGATGTTGACGATGTTGGGATCGATGCGCTTCTCGCCCGCCAGCGCCGCGATGGGATCACCGGGCAGCGCGAAGACGATGGCGTAGATGAGCAGGGTGGAACCCAGCAGGACTGGTATCGCCTGGATCAGACGCCTAAGGATGTAACGGCCCATTCAAGTCTCCCGTACGTGCCCGGGACCGGTCTCGCGTACCGGCGGATCGCGCGGTGCCGCGGGACCGATCCCGGGCGGCCAGTGAGGCCGGGCTCCCACCCGGCGCTCGGCCGTTCGTCAGCCGGTCTTCTCCACCTGGTCCCACTCGATCTGGTTGAGGAGGTTGACCTTGACGCCCTTGACCTTCTGGGAGAAGGCGGCGTTGGTCCGGTAGAAGTACACCGGGATGTAGGGCAGTTCCTTGATCAGCACGTCGTCGGCCTGCTGGTAGAACTTCAGGCTCTCCTCCATCGTCGCGGCGGTGTCGCCCTTGACGAGGAGCTCGTCGAACTCCTTGTTCGACCAGCCGGCGTAGTTGGAGCCGGTCTTGATCGCGACCGTGGAGAAGATCGGGGTCAGGTAGTTCTCCGCCGACGGGTAGTCGATCGCCCAGCCCATCCGGAACAGGCCGCCGTAGGTCTTCTTGTCGAGCTCGTCGAGGACGGTGGCGAACTTCTCGAAGGGCTTGACCGCGACCTCGATGCCGAGGTTGGCGCGGAGGTTGTTGGCGACCGCCTCGATCCACTCCTTGTGCGGGCCGTCGGAGTTGTAGCCCAGCTCCAGCGTCTTGGGACCGCCCGCCTCGGCGTACTGGGCCTTGGCCTTGGCAGGGTCGTAGGCGCAGGCCGCGCAGGCGCCGGCGCGGTAGCCCTCCAGCAGGGGGTTGATGAAGTCGTCCGCGGGGGCGCGGGTGCCGGAGAAGACCGTGTCGGCGATGGTCTTGCGGTCGATCGCCATGGAGACGGCCTCGCGGACCCTCACGTCCGAGTACGTCTTGTTGTACTGCAGGGGGAAGCCGATGTAGCCGACGCCCGCGTCGGGCTCGTCCATGTAGCGCTCGCCGAACTCCGTCTTGGCGCGGGAGATCGCCGACGGGGGGAGCGAGTCGTGGATGTCGAGGTTGTCGGCGGCCAGGTCGTTGAACGCCGTCTCCTGGCTCGTGTAGAGCTTGAACTGGAGCTTGGTGAACTTGGGCTTGCTGCCGGTGAACTCGTCGTACCGGGTGAGGTCGATCGTCTGGTCGGTGCCCTTGTTGTAGGGCTTGTCGATCTTGAACGCGCCCTGGCCGATCGGCTTCTTGGCGTACTCCTCGGTGACCTTGCCGTCGGCGCCGAAGGCGGCCTTGGGCAGCGGGTAGAACGCCGTGTAGCCGAGCATCGTCTTGAACTGCGAGAACGGCTGGGTGAGGGTGACGGTGAAGGTGCTCTCGTCGACGACCTTCAGGCCCTTCATCTCCTTGGTGGAGACGGTCTTGCCCTCGCCGGGGTTCAGGTCGGCCCAGCCGTCGATCCGGCTGAAGAATCCGTTGGCGCCCTGCACGTTGTCCTGGTTGGCCGCGTAGTTCCAGGCGTCGACGTAGTTCTGCGCGATCACCTTCTCGCCGTTGTGCCAGGTGTAGCCGGGCTTGAGCTTGATCGTCCAGACCTTGTTGTCGGTCGTCTCGATCGACTCGGCGGACTCCTCGACGACCTGCTTCTCCTCGTTGTAGCTGACCAGCGCCGAGAAGAGCGACGCCAGGACCTCGGCACCCTCGGACTCGGTGGTGTCACCGGGGTAGA
This sequence comes from Streptosporangium sp. DT93, assembly GCF_049844535.1. Classification (NCBI taxonomy): domain Bacteria; kingdom Bacillati; phylum Actinomycetota; class Actinomycetes; order Streptosporangiales; family Streptosporangiaceae; genus Streptosporangium; species Streptosporangium sp. DT93. The sequence continues at coordinate 13,707 of NZ_JBNCLF010000036.1, read as the reverse complement.
AGAGCTTCTGCGGCTCCCCCAGCTCCATCCGAACCGGCAGGTCGGCCGCTGCCGATCCTCCGCCCGCGGGCTCCGTGCTGCCACAGGCGGCCAGAGCGAGGGCGAGCAGCGCGGAGCCGGCGGCGAACCGCGCACTCTTGGTAACACGCATTACGGTAAATCCTCCCTTTGCAGGCTTACGCCGGCACTGAGATCCGGTAACCGGGCACCGTGAAGGAGGATCTTGTGGTCCCTGCTTCCCGCTGGTCCGGTTCGGGTGCTGACGCCACACCGATCGGTCGCGACTATTCCTCACCGCTTCATACCGGCTTGTATCTGAGATGTTGCAGTTAGGTCACGCATACGGGGATCCGACGTCACATGTCCGCCACCTGGGTGAATCCGGGGTCTCGGTTTCCTGTGAATCCGACATATGATCCCACATGGTGCGTCAACGGCTATGTCAAAACACTCCCTGATACTGGGCTCAATGCCCATTACCTACCCTTGACTCTTCCCCGGGGCCGCGCTGCCCCTTCCGCCCCGGCGCCGGTCGGTCACCGACGAACCGCACAATTGCCGTGGAACCTCCGGCCGGGGGAGGCCGTCCAATGTGAGCAGCGGCAGACCGCCGCAGGCACTTCATCCACTCACATCCAATAGAGTCCTTGCCATGAGCCAGCCGGAATCCGCGATCGCGGACGCCCAGGCGGGCGGCCCGAAGAACGGCAACCCCTCTCAGGGGCAGGAGCCGCTGGCCAAGCTCGCCGCGCGTTACGGACTTCGGCGTGCCATCGCACGCCCCAGTCTGCCCGTCTACCTGCGTCAGCTGTGGGAACGGCGTCACTTCATCACGACGTACGCCACCTCCCGCAACGTCTCGAAGTACAGCAACTCCGCCCTGGGGCAGCTGTGGCAGGTCGTCACGCCACTGCTGAACGCCGCGATCTACTTCCTGATGTTCGGCCTGATCCTCGGCGCGAACAAGGACATCGAGAACTACCCGGCCTTCCTCATCACCGGGATGTTCGTCTTCACCTACACCCAGCGCTCGGTGAGCGGCGGCGCCAGGGCGATCTCCGGCAACCTGTCGCTGATCCGCGCCCTGCACTTCCCCCGGGCCGCGCTCCCGCTGGCCTACACGATCCAGGAGTTCCAGCAGCTGCTGATCTCCATGGGCGTGCTGTTCGGCCTGGTGCTGATCACCAAGGAACCGATCACCTGGTACTGGCTGCTCATCCCGGTCGCCCTGGCGCTGCAGACGATGTTCAACGTCGGCGCCAGCCTGGTCCTGGCCCGCGTCGGCGCCACCGCCCGCGACCTGAACCAGCTCCTGCCCTTCATCATGCGCACCTGGCTGTACGCCTCCGGCGTGTTCTTCTCCATCGAGGACAAGGTCGTGGGCCCCGACGGCGCCGGTCTGCCCCAGTGGGTCGCCGACGTCATGTACTTCAACCCCGCCGCCGCGTACATCGAGCTCATGCGCGACCTGCTCATGCAGACCCACGACCCCCGCCCCTACATCTGGGGCGTCTGCGTATTCTGGGCGGTGTTCGCTCTGCTCGGCGGCTTCTGGTACTTCTGGCGAGCCGAGGAGAAGTACGGACGTGGCTGAGTTGACCGAGGAGCTGTCCGGAGTGAAGGCCGAGGAGCCGGCCGTGCCCAGCACGGACGTCAGGGTGCATCCCGCGCCGGAACCCGCCGCCCCCGGCGGCCCCGCCGCCGAGGAGACCCCGACGGTCATCGTCGACGACCTGCACATCATCTACCGGGTGTACGGGGCCGCCAGCGACACCGAGAAGGGCAACGCGGTCAACGCCCTCATGCGCCTCGTCAAGCGCCAGGGACGCCCGCAGATGAAGGAGGTGCACGCCGTCCGCGGCGTGTCCTTCGTGGCCCGCCACGGTGACGCCATCGGCATCGTGGGCCGCAACGGCTCCGGCAAGTCCACCCTGCTGCGCGCCATCGCCGGACTCCTGCCCCCGCACTCCGGCGCGGTCTACACCGACGGTCAGCCCTCCCTGCTGGGCGTCAACGCCGCGCTGATGCGCGAGCTGACCGGGGAGCGCAACATCGTCCTCGGCTGCTACGCGATGGGCATGAACCCCGCCCAGGTCAAGGAGACCTACGACGACATCGTCGACTTCTCCGGCATCGGGGAGTTCGTGCAGTTCCCCATGTCGACCTACTCCTCCGGCATGGGCGCCAGGCTCCGCTTCGCCATCGCCTCGGCCAAGTCCCACGACGTGCTGCTCATCGACGAGGCCCTGGCCACCGGCGACCGCGAGTTCCGGCGCAAGAGCCAGGACCGCATCAAGAAGATGCGCGACCAGGCCGGCACCGTCTTCCTGGTGGCGCACAACCTGGACGTGATCGAGGAGACCTGCAACCGGGTCATCTGGCTGCACAAGGGCAAGATCAGGATGGACGGCGACCCGCAGACGGTCCTGGCCGCCTACAACAAGGTCTGACCGCACGAGAGGCCGGCCCGGCCGCTACGGGCCCGATCACGGGGCAGGATGAGGAGCGACCGACAAGACGCTCCCATCGGAGGTGAATCGTGTCCGTGCGGCCACCGATTCCGTATGACTTCCTGCCCCCTGTCCCCGCCCTGACCGTCGAGAGCGACGACGTGCGCGACGGCGAGCGCCTGGCCGAGACCCACGTGTTCGACGACTGGGGTGCCACCGGCCAGAACGTCTCCCCGCACCTGCGCTGGTCCGGCGCCCCCGAGGGCACCCTCGGCTACGCCGTGACGTGCTTCGACCCGGACGCGCCCACCGGCAGCGGGTTCTGGCACTGGCTGCTGTTCGACATCCCCGCAGGCACCACCGAACTGCCCGCGGGCGCGGGCACGGCCGACACGACCGCGGGCGTGCACGGCCGCAACGACTACGGCACACGCGCCTACGGCGGCGCCGCCCCGCCCCCCGGCCCCCCGCACCGCTACATCTTCGCGGTACACGCCCTCGACGTGGAGAAACTCGGCCTCGACGCCGACGCCTCTCCCGCCGTGGTGGGCTTCAACATCACCGCCCACACCCTCGCTCGCGGCTACGTCACCCCCGAGTTCGGCGTCGACGGCGACGCCGGCGCGTCGAGCTGAGATCGCCTCGGCGGAGGCCGTCCCGCCGCGATGAGTGGGCAGGTGCCCACCTTGGAGCTCTCCGGGGTGGGCCCCCCGGGGTTCGGGTGAGGGCCCCCCGGGGTTCGGGTGAGGGCCCCCCGGGGTTCGGGTGAGGTGACACGGGGGGCAATGGACTGACAGCGTGTTCGGTGTTCCGGTATGATTCGAACGTTGTTTCGATCCGAGGAAGCCGTCATGGAGTGGGGGCGCGCGATGCGAGAGCTGTCCACCGCGATCGATCACCTGTCCGTCGAGGATCCGTCCGAGATTCCGCGTCTCCAGCTCACCCAGCAGCTCATCGAGCTGCACTGGCAGATGGCCAGACTTCAGGCCGAGATCGCCCGCCGGACCTCGGTACGCAGTCCAGGACACTGAGCGGGACACCCAGCAGGACACCGGGGGGTGCGGCGGCCGGCGACGGCCGACAACGGCCGTTGCCGGCCACCGCACCCCTCTCCCTCTCTCCGCCCGCCACGACGGGGCGCTGGAGGCCACCGCCCCGATTCACCCCGAGCCGGACGCCTTTCCCCTCCCCTCGCCCCGCCACGATGGGGCGTTGGAGGCCGCCCCGATCGCCCCCGAGCCGGATGCCGTCTTCCTTCGCTTCCCCACGGCGGGGCGGGGCGGACGAGGTCACCCCCGGGACCGTCACGACGGGATCGCCGTTCACCCGCCCCCGAATCGCCATCGCGATATATCGCGCTTAGTCATAGAATGACTTCCATGACGCCCCACACCCCCGTCCCACACGTTCCGGCCCCCGCCCCGGCCCCCGTCCCCGCCTCCCGCGCGCCCCAGGGTGTCGCCCGCGTGTCCGAGACCGTCGCCATGCGCGCCTCCGACGCCGACCGTGACCGGGTGGCCGCGCTGCTGGCGGAGGAGTTCGCCACCGGCCGGCTGACCAGCGTCGAGCACGCCGACCGCCTGGAGGCCGCCTACTCCGCCGTCACCGTCGACGACCTCGTCCCCCTCACCCGGGACCTGCCGGCTCTCACCACGCCCGGCCAGGGCCCGGTCACCGAGCGGCAGGAGGTCACCGCCGTCTTCAGCAAGGTCGTCCGGGGCGGGCGCTGGATCGCGGGGCGGCACACCGGCCTGAGCGTCACCTTCGGCGCCCTGATCGTCGACCTGTCCGACGCGGTGCTCCCCGGCCGGGAGATCACCCTCCAGGTCAACGCCTACTGCGGCAAGCTGATCGTCAGGGTGCCCCAGAACGCCCACGTCATCGACGAGGTGGGCGCGCTGTTCGCCAAGCGCTCCATCTCCGGCGGCGCGACAGGCGGTGCGACAGGCGGTGCGACAGGCGGCGGGGGCGAGGGTGGGCCGATCATCAGGGTCGTCGGCCGGGTCACGTTCGGAAAGGTCGTCGTCTCCCGGGAGAGAACCGACTGGAACCTCCCGCAGACCCCCTGAGCCCCTGCGCCACTTCCCCCCGTTTCCCGGGCACCCCACTGTTCTCCGACAACCGGCCGGGCACCCGTCACTCCTGGGGCACCCCACAACTCCTGGGGCACCCCACACCTCCCGGGCACCCCGCCCATTTCCCCGCCACCCCCGAGCACCCCGCCACCTCCCGAGCACCCCGCGGCTCTCCGACCGCCTCCCGGCCCCCGTGCCGCCCCCCGGGTCCACCTCCCGCTCCCCGGGTCACCCTCCCGCTCCGCGCCTCCTCCGCGACGCGGACCGGTACCCTGCGGCGCGGCCGGTACCCGGACCGGCCTACCATGCGGACAGACCATCGCGCACGAGGTGACCGCTTGCCTGAGATCGACGCTCCCGGCACCACGCCGATCGCTCTGGACGCGATGGGCGGTGACCACGCCCCCGACGAGATCGTGGCGGGTGCCGTACAGGCCGTACGCGAGCACGGGATCTCCATCGTGCTCGTCGGCGCACCCGGCCCGCTGGCCGAGGCCCTCTCCCGCCACGACGCCACCACCGAGATCCCCATCGTCCGGGCCGAGGAGGCCCTGGCCATGGACGAGGGTGCCCTCGCCAGCCTGCGCCGCCCGCGCTCCAGCATCGCCGTCGCCTGCCATCTCGTACGGCGCGGTGACGCCTGCGCCGTGGTCTCGGCCGGATCCACCGCCGGGATCGTGGCCACCGGAAAGCTCAGGCTCCGCAGCAGGCCGGGAGTGCTCAGGCCCGCCATCGCGGTGGCCCTGCCGACCCGGCCCTCCCCGACCGTGCTGCTGGACGCCGGGGCGAACGCCGAGGTCAAGCCGGAGATGCTGGTGCAGTTCGCCCATCTCGGCGCCGCGTACGCCGAGACCGCCCTCGGCGTCGAGAATCCCAGGATCGGCCTGCTGACCATCGGCAGCGAGCCGGAGAAGGGCAACAAGCTCGTCAAGCGGGCCCACGAGCTGCTGTCGGCCGCCACGGGCCTCGACTTCGTCGGCAACGTCGAGGGGCACGACCTGCTCACCCACACCGTCGACGTCATCGTCACCGACGGCTTCACCGGCAACGTGGCGCTCAAGACCATGGAGGGCAGCGTCCGCTACGCCTTCTCCGAGCTCCGCGAAACGATCAACGAGAGCCGGGCGGCCCGGATGGGCGGCCTGCTCCAGAGGAAACGGATCAGGGAGCTCCACCGGCGGCTCGACCCCGAGGTCCACGGCGGTGCCGTGCTGCTGGGGCTGAACGGCACCGTGGTCATCGCGCACGGCGCCTCCCGCGCCAAGGGCATCAGCGCCGCCTGCGTCCTCGCCGCCACGCTCGCCCACGAGGGTGTGGTGAACCGCATCGGCGAGCGCCTCTCCTCCGCGCACCGCCCGCACCGCCTCTGGTGAGGCCCCCTCACCGTCACCGCCCCCCACGGCCCCGCACGAACGCCCGCCCGCCATACCTCCCGCCCTCCGTCGAACGCCCGCCCGCCCCTGCCCCCGCACCGGATCCCCGCCGGTCACACGCCCGCTGCCCGCCGCCGCACCGGACGTCCGCCGGCCTCACGACTCGGTATCGTCCGCTTCCAGCACAGCTAGCGTGATATTTCCGTCTCATCCGGTCAGATCTCCTATCGCATTCATCGCCCCCGCGTACCCTGAATCCCAGTCGATCATCGGGGGAGCGCGTGCAGCAGGTGACGGAACCGGGGCTGACGTCGGCGCAGGTGGCCGAGCGCGTGGCCGCGGGACAGGTCAACGACGTCCGGCGCCGATCGAGCAGAACGGTCGCCGCGATCGTCAGGGCCAACGTCCTCACCCTGTTCAACGGGGTGATCGCCGTCCTCTGGGTTCTGATCATGATTTTCGGCGAGTGGCAGGACGGGCTCTTCGGCCTGGTCATCGTCGCCAACGCGGCCATCGGCATCGTCCAGGAGCTCCGCGCCAAGCGCACCCTCGACCGGCTCGCCATCGTCAACGAGTCCCCCGTCCGGGTCCGCAGGGACGGGACCGACACCGAGGTCGCGCCCCGGCAGGTCGTCCTCGGCGACCTCGTCCTCCTCGCCTCGGGCGACCAGCTGCTGGTCGACGGCGAGGTGCTGGACGCCGACGGCCTGGAGATCGACGAGTCGCTGCTCACCGGCGAGGCCGACCCGGTGCACAAGGTCCCGGGCGACGAGGTCCTGTCGGGCAGCTTCGTGGTCGCCGGCCGGGGCGGCTACGTCGCGACCCGCGTGGGCGGCGACGCCTACGCGGCCAAACTCGCCGAGGAGGCCAGCGCGTTCGGCCTGGCCCACTCCGAGCTGCGCGAGGGCGTCACCCGGTTCATCAAGTACGTGACCTGGCTGGTCGTCCCGATCGGCGCCCTGCTCACCTGGAGCCAGGTCAGCAGGGAGACCGAGATCGGCGAGGCCGTCACCGGCACGGTCGCGGGCATCGTCACCATGATTCCCGAGGGCCTGGTCCTGATGACCAGCATCGCCTTCGCCGTCGGGGTGATCCGGCTGGGCAGGCGGCGCTGCCTGGTCCAGGAGCTGCCCGCGATCGAGATCCTGGCCCGGGTCGACGTGCTCTGCCTCGACAAGACCGGCACCCTCACCTCCGGCGGCATGGAACTCGGCGAGGTCCGCCCGCTCGGCGGCGGCCTGCCCGTGGACGAGGCCCTGGGCGCGCTGGCCAACCTCGACCCCGACCCCAACCCCACCGCCCGCGCCGTCCAGGTCCGCTACCCCGACTCACCCGGCTGGACCGCCACCGCCAAGGTCGCCTTCTCCTCGGCCAGGAAGTGGAGCGGCGCCGAGTTCGACGGCCACGGCGGCTGGGTCCTGGGTGCCCCCGACGTCCTGCTGCCGCCCGGCACCCCCGCCTACACCGAGGCCGGCGCCCTCGCCGCCACCGGCCTGCGGGTGCTCGTCCTGGGCCGGGTCGCCTCGCTGCGCGACCCCGACGACCTCGGCGACATCGAGGCCGCCGCCATCGTCGTGCTCAAGCAGCGGCTCCGCCCCGAGGCGGCCGACACCCTCGCCTACTTCGCCGGCCAGCACGTCGCCGTCAAGGTCATCTCCGGCGACAACCCGGAGTCGGTGTCGGCCATCGCCACCACGCTCGGCATCCCCGGCGGGGACCGCGCGGTCGACGCCCGCACCCTGCCCGAGGACGACCCCGAGAAGCTCGCCGAGATCATGGACGCCAACACCGTCTTCGGCCGGGTCAGCCCCCACCAGAAGCGGCTCTTCGTCGGCGCGCTCCAGTCGCGCGGCCACACGGTCGCGATGACCGGCGACGGCGTCAACGACGTGCTCGCCCTCAAGGACGCCGACCTGGGCGTGGCGATGGGCTCCGGCAGCGGCGCCACCCGGGCGGTCGCCCAGATCGTGCTGATGGACGACAGCTTCGCCGGCCTGCCGTCGGTGGTGGGCGAGGGGCGGCGGGTGCTGGCCAACATCGAACGGGTCGCCGGCCTCTTCCTCACCAAGACCTTCTACGCGATCGTGCTCTCCCTGCTGACCGGGGTCATCGGGCTCGCCTTCCCGTTCGCCCCCCGCCACTCCACGCTGATCAACGCGCTGACGATCGGCATTCCCGCGTTCTTCCTGGCGCTGGCACCCAGCAACGAGCGCGCCAGGGGCGGCTTCGTGCCCCGCGTGCTCCGCCTGGCGGTCCCCTCGGGAGTGGTCTGCGCCGCCGCCGTCTACCTGTCGTACTGGATCGCCCAGAGCGGGGGCCTGTCCCTCGCCGAGAGCCGCACCTCGGCGGTGATCACGCTCTTCGTCGCCGCCTGGTCGGTGCTGGCCCTGGTCGCCCGCCCCTACGTCTGGTGGAGGGTCGCGCTGGTGGCCTCCATGGCCGGGCTGTTCGCCCTGGCCCTCGCCGTCCCGTTCGCCCGCGAGTTCTTCGCGCTCACCGTCGCCGACCCGGCCGCCGGGCTCACCGCGGCCGGTATCGGCGCCGCCGCGGGGGCCGTGCTGACGGGCGTCTTCGCGGTCGTAAGGGCCCGTGGCGGGCGGCCGTCCGCGGGCTGACAACCCCTCGGTTCCACCATCGGCCAGCCGATACCCTTGGGGCATGACCGACCCGCAACTCGAACTCACCCGGCGCGTCCAGCAGGCGCTGGCCGACGCCTTCGGCGCCGAGTACGCCGACGCAGACCCGCTGATCCGCCCCTCGCAGTTCGCCGACTACCAGGCGAACGTGGCGATGAGCCTGAGCAAGCGACTGCGACGTGCCCCGCGGGAGGTCGCCCAGGAGATCGCCGACCGCCTCACCGGCCCGGCCGCGCAGGCCACCGGCGACCCGTTCCCCGGCAGCGTCGAGGTCAGCGGGCCCGGCTTCCTCAACCTCACCCTCTCCGACGACTGGATCGCGCAGCGGGCGTCCGAGTCGCTGGCCGACCCGCGCACCGGTGTGGGGCAGGCCGCCCCGCCGCAGACCGTCGTGATCGACTACTCCGCGCCCAACGCGGCCAAGGAGATGCACGTCGGGCACCTGCGGACCACGATCGTCGGCGACGCCCTGGCCCGGGTCCACGAGCACCTGGGCAACAAGGTCGTCCGGCAGAACCACCTCGGCGACTGGGGCACGCCCTTCGGCATGCTCATCGAGCACCTGCTCGACATCGGCGAGGAGGCCGCCGTCGCCCAGCTGGAGGCCGGTGAGGGCAACGTCTACTACCAGGCGGCCCGCGCGAAGTTCGACGCCGACCCCGCGTTCAACGCCCGCGCCCGCGCCCGGGTCGTCACCCTGCAGGCCGAGGAGCCCGAGACGATGCGCCTGTGGCACATCTTCATGGGCGCCACCCTGCGCTACTTCAACAAGGTCTACCGCCAGCTCGGGGTGACGCTGACCGACGAGGACATCGCCGGCGAGAGCATGTACAACCCCATGCTCGCCCAGGTCTGCGACGAGCTCCAGGAGCGCGGCATCGCCGTGCTGAGCGACGGCGCGCTCTGCGTGTTCCCCCCCGGCTACGTCGGCCGCGAGGACCAGCCGCTCCCCTTCATGATCCGTAAGAGCGACGGCGCCTACGGCTACGCCACCACCGACATGGCCACGATCCGCCACCGGGTCGACGACCTCAAGGCCGACCGGATCCTCTACGTGATCGGCGCCACCCAGGCGCTGCACATGTCGATGCTCTTCGACTCGGCAAGGCTCGCCGGCTGGCTGCCCGACCACGTCAGGGCCGAGCACATCCAGATCGGCAGCGTGCTGGGTTCGGACGGCAAGATGTTCAAGACCAGGAGCGGAAAGTCGATCAAGCTCCTGGAGCTGCTCGACGAGGCCGAGGCACGGGCCGGCGAGGTCATCAAGGACAGGGACTACGACGACGCCGAGCGGGCCCGGATCGCGCACGCCGTCGGCATGGGCGCGGTCAAGTACGCCGACCTGTCGGTCAGCCACGACAGCGAGTACGTCTTCGACTTCGACCGCATGCTCGCCCTGACCGGCAACACCGGCCCCTACCTGCAGTACGCCCAGGCCCGCATCCGTTCCATCTTCCGCAGGGGCGGGGTCTCCCCTGCCGCGCAGACCGGGCCCATCACGCTCGGCCACCCGGCCGAACGCGCCCTGGCCCTGCGGCTCCTCGGGTTCGGCGCGGTCGTCGAGGAGATGGCGGAGAACTCGGCACCGCACAAGCTGGCCTCGTACCTCTTCGACACCGCGAGCGCCTTCACCACGTTCTTCGAGAACTGCCCGGTGCTCAGGGACGACGTCGAGGCGGACGTCCGCGCCTCCCGGCTCGCCCTGTGCGCGCTCACCCTGAGGATTCTGGAGACCGGACTGAACCTTCTCGGCGTACCGGTGCCCGAGCGCATGTAACCTGTCCACCAGATGATCGTCTTTATTGCGAAAATCGAGGCGATCGTCTGGCAAAGTCATGTTCGGCGCGCCTCCCCGCGGGGATGTCCGAAGCGCAATACGCTGGCGCGGTCATCGGTCACAACTTCGGGGAGTTCTCTGCCTTGAGCACGGACTTGACCGCGAATCCGCACGCCGAGGCCGAGTTGCGCCGCTGTGCCGATGCCCTTCTCTCCGACCTCGCCGCCGGGACCGTCCCCGCCGGGGTGCCGGCGGACCTGACCGACACCTCCGGCCACTGGCTGGCCCCGGCCGTCGAGGCGCTCGTGCTGATCATGCGTGGGGAGGACTCCCTGGAGCCCCTCGCCCGCGCCGCCCAGCGCGACGAGCGGCGGACCGCGCTCTTCCTGTGCCTCGCCCTGGCCGTCGCCGGACAGGGCGACCGCATCCACGCCTCGTGGCTCGGCACCGCCTTCGAGGAGCTGTCCCTGGACCGCCCGGTGACCCACGGCCAGCGGGCGCTCTGGCTCGCCGCCGCACGCGGCGCGTACGGACCCGCGGGCAAGATCTTCGTTCTCCGCAGGCTCGACGCGGTGGCCGCGTCCCCCGCGTCCGAACCCGACCGCTGGCTGGGCGCCCTGGTCCCCGGCGAACCCTCGACGACGACCTCCCCGGCGCTGGCCGGGTTCACGGCGCTCGCCGAGCTTCCCGAGCTGGCCGCCCCCGTACAGGCCGCGGCCCGCCTGGCCCACCTGCGCGACCGCTGCGCCGAGATCACCTCGGCCCGGGAGAGCAGGAACGGCGACGCCGCCCCCCGTCCCGACGACACGACCGTGGTGTGGAGCGAGGACGAGCCGCTGACCGTGCTCCGCCGGCTGGTGGGGGCGGACGTCCCCGAGCGACCGGCCCGCTCCCTCACCGCCCACCTTCTCGGCGACCTGCGGCCCGGTTCCCACCCCGCCCTGGCCGCCATCGCGCTCCACGTGGCCGCGCCCATCGTGCGGGCGGCGGCCGAGACCCTCACCGGCGCCACCCAGGCCGAGGCTCCGGAGTCGGTCACGGTGCCGATCCTCGGTCACCCCCTGACGCTGCGGCCCGAGGGTCCCGACCCCGAGTCGCTGGAGGCCGCCGAGAACCGCGTCACCAGCGAGGGCACACCCGTACTCGGCCGTCCCTGGGGGGCCTGGCTGCTTCTGGTCCTCGCGCCGGTGATCCTGGCGGTGGCGCTCGTGCTCCCGCTCATGCCGCTCGCCTTCCTCGCACCACTGCCGGCCGTCGGGGGTGGCTACCGGCTGTGGAACAGGCGCAGGCGCGAGCGGGCGGACGCCGAGCGTGTCGTCAGGCGGCTCGCCGAGCTCAGGGAGCAGGCCCAGGGGGCGGTATGGGCCCTGCACGAGTACGCCCGCGAGTCGGAGGCGCGGATCGGGACGGCCACCTCGGACCTCACCGAGCTCACCCGCCTGCTCCGCCGCGGACCCCGCGCCGGCTGACGGCCACCGCGGGCCGCGCCGCCGGCGGGATCAACCGTTGGTGATCTCCACCTCGGCGGGCGCCAGCAGGAAGACTTTCTCCGCGATCCGCTCGATCCGCCCCTCGCACCCGTACGCCAGTCCCGCGACGAAGTCGACCATGCGGGTGGCCTCGGCGGTGCTCATCCCGCTGACGTCCATGATGACGGTCTGGCCGTCGCGGAAGTGCTGCCCGATGACCGGTGCGTCGTTGTACTTCATCGGCGTCAGCATCACGATCCGCGAGGGCTCGTTCATGGCCTGCCAGCGCTTGGCCGCACGCTCGGAGGCGGACTGCCAGTCCTCCTCCTCGCCTTCGACCTCGTCCTCGTAGTCGTAGGCCTCGTCGTACTGCTCTGCCCCGCCCAGGCCAAGGTAGGTCGCCACCTTGCGCACTGCCCCCATCGGCTCGTCCTTTCGCCAGGACCACGCCGTGTCCGGCCTGTCCCTACACCTTGGACGGTAACCGACGACCAGAAGTTCGCCGTGCGACACGCCCAGCGCTTATTTCCACTTTGTACGGCTACCGCACTGGTTTGCCTGATCCCGACTGTGCCTGATCTCCTGCCCCGTCTTCAACCGATATCTTCGGCGCCCCTTAGCATCGAGGCATGCTCGTCTACACGGTCGATTCGTTTACCGATGAATTTTTCAAGGGTAACCCCGCCGGGGTCTGCGTACTCGGCAATCCGGCTCCTGACGCCTGGATGCAGTCCGTGGCGGCGGAGATGAGGCACTCCGAGACGGCCTTCCTGCTCGGAGGCGAGGACGGGGAACCGTACTCGCTCCGCTGGTTCACGCCGGTGACCGAGGTGGCCCTCTGTGGGCATGCGACCCTGGCCGCGGCGCATGTGCTGTATTCCACGGGAACGGTCCGAGAAACCCTCGAATTCTCAACGAAGAGTGGAATCCTGTCCGTGACCAGGGATAAATCCGGATTAATCAACATGGATTTCCCGGCAAAAGTGCTCCACGAGGTGAGTCCTCCGCCACCTCTGATCGATGCTCTCGGGATTAAACCTGTCTGGGCCGGAAAAAATGTTTGGGATTACCTCGTGGAGGTCGAGTCCGAGGACGCCGTGCTCGGCACGACCCCCGACTTCCGGGCGTTGGAGCAGGTCGAGGTGCGGGGCGTCATCGTGACGGCTCGTGCCAAGGACCCGGGGGCCGGCATCGACTACGTCTCCCGGTTCTTCGCCCCCAGGGTCGGGGTCCCGGAGGACCCGGTGACGGGTTCCGCGCACTGCGCGCTCGCGCCGTACTGGGCGTCCAAGCTGGGATCCGACACTCTCGTGGGAGCTCAGCTCTCCCGGCGCGGCGGTGTCGTCCGCACGACCGTGCGAGGTGACCGGGTCGAACTGGCCGGGCGGGCCGTGACGGTCCTGTCCGGCGAACTGCACGCCTAGAGCCCGGGTCGACGGAGGACCACACGCCGGGATCGGACCGCGGGAGCCCGCCTGTAGAAGGCGCCGGGCCATGGCCCGGTGGTCCCCGGCCGGGGAGCCGGCATGTGGTGTGTCTGTCACATGGGAAAGAGTGTCACCGAGGGGTTGAAGGGGGGTTGCAAAGGGATTGGAGGCGCCCATGGGGGTCCCGGGAGTCCTCGAAGCCCTGGAAATCTCGGGTCCCCGGGTGGACCCCGGAACCTCTGAAGTCGTGGGAATCCTTGGAATCCGGGGAGGACCAGGAGCCCGGGGAGGCCCGAAAGGCCTTGAGGCCCTGGAGGTCCCGAGGCCTCCGAAAAGCCTCGGAATCCCAAGAAGACCCGGGGAGACACTCGAAAGACTCCGGCAGCAGCAGGAGCCCAGAAATGCATGGAGCCCGGAAATGCATGAGGGCCCCCACCAACGGTGAGGGCCCTCAAGAAAAGATTGTCCGGCGGTGACCTACTCTCCCACACCGTCCCCGG
>NZ_JBNCLF010000035.1:0-40207 GCF_049844535.1 Streptosporangium sp. DT93 | reverse complement strand
GCTCACCGCACCACCAGCACCACAGCTTCACCTGAAGGGGCCCGGCAACCGCCGGGCCCCTTCAGCCGTTTCACACCCGGTGCCGTTTCACATCCGGTGCCGTTTCACATCCCGTGGAGGGCCGCGACCGGCTCGAAGACCACGGGAGCGCTCAGACCGGGCTCAGTTCCCTCACCCGTTCGTTCAGCTCGGCCACCGGTGGCTCTCCCGCGTGCGGGTCCAGCCGGCGCCGCAGGTCGGCGACGTAGGACCGGGTCCTGGCCGACCGCAGTCCCTCGGCCAGCTCCAGTGCCGACGAGGCGGCCGAGCACGCCTCCTCCAGTTCCCCCGAGGCCAGCAGCCCTGCCGACAGCAGCGACAGGTTGAACATCCGCCCGCGCACGTAGCGCCCGTCCATCTCCAGCGAGCGCCTGGCGTGCCGTACGGTCCCCGGCCCGTCCCCCAGGTCGCGGAAGCAGTGGGCGAACTTGGCCGACAGGTAGGCCTCGTCGAAGTAGGCGATCCAGCCCGGCGCGTCCCCGGTGCCACGGCGGTCGAAGGCCAGCTCGGCCTCGTGCAGGGACCTCGCGCACGCCGCGCGGTCGGCCAGCACGGCGTGCGCGTGCGCCTCCACCACGTGCGCCTCGGCCAGCAGGGCGAAGACGCCCGCGCGGCGGGCCGAGAGCTGGGCGGCCCTGGCCAGGTCGAGCGCGTGGGCGGGCTGCCCGACGTACACGGCCTGGTGGCTCAGCCCGGCGAGGATCTCGCCGCCGAGCCCGTGGTCGCCCGCGCCGCGCGCCAGGCGCAGCGCCTGGAGCAGGTACCGCTGGGCCAGGCCGTGCCGTTCCAGGTCGTAGGCCATCCAGCCGGCCAGCCGGGTCAGCTCGGCCGCGGCCGACGCCAGCGCCCTGCCGGTCCGTTCGCCGTAGGAGCCGTCGGCGAGCAGCGGAGCGACGGCCGTGTCCAGGTACCGTACGACCGCCGCGCGGACCCTGCCTCCGCCGAACCTGTTGTCCAGCTCGCCGAAGGACCGGGTGACCTCCCGGATCGCCGCGATGTCGTCCATGCCGACGCGCCGGGTGCCCCCTCCCTCGGGGCGGCCCTCCGGCGGAAGGGTCAGCCAGCGCAGTGCTCCCGCGGAGCCCGCTCCGATCGCGAAGGTGGAGTCGAGCAGGAACCTGCGCCGCTCCACGTCCGCTCGCCACAGTGCTGTCACGGTCGAGATTCCCTCCTGCCACGTGTGGGTCAGCTCCTGCCCGAGGTCGACAGGCGCCGGGACGGCCGGCAGGCCGAGGTCCTCGGGACTCACGGCCCTGCCGAGCCGGAGAGCGAAGATCTCGGCGAGCAGTCCGGGGACCGGTCCCCTGGGCCGCTGTCCCGCGAGCCAGCGCAGCACGGAGCTGTGGTCGTACCGCAGGCCGGGAAGGCCGCGGGCCGTACCGAGGTCGTTGAGCCCGCGGGCCAGCCCCTTGCGGGTGAAGCCCGCCTCGGCGATGAGCCGCTGGAGCAGTCGATTGGGTTCGCGTTCCATGGCCCTCCTGGTCCTGGGAACCGCCGGTGCGCCGACGGCACGCATGACCGCCCATGCGTGCATACGCTGACCGATGCACGTCTTACGCACATTGGTAACAGAGCGCTTTTTTTATAGCACAATCCGTGACGGGCGTCGGCGTTTCCAGGAAGCACGAACGCCCCCCGCCGGTCGGGCGGAGGGCGTTCGGGGCGGGATGCCTGGTGGGCGGGGCGTACGGCCGGCGCGCTCGCGGGAACCCCGCGTCCGGAGCCGTCGAGGACGACCTCGGAGGAGCCCGCGACCGGAGCGCGGCCGGTCGTCAAAGGCGGGCCATTGGAGGCGGGCCGTCAAAGACCGGTGGTCGGAGGCCGGTCGTCAGAGGCGGGCGACCCCGTCGGCGCGTGCCTGCGCGGAGACCGCGGCGATGACCGCCGGGGCGACGCGCTCGTCGAACGGGCTGGGGATCACGTGGTCGGCCGCCAGGTCGTCGCCGACCACCGCGGCCAGCGCCTCGGCGGCGGCCACCTTCATGTTCTCGGTGATCGTGGTGGCGCGCACGTCCATGGCGCCCCGGAACACGCCCGGGAAGGCCAGCACGTTGTTGATCTGGTTGGGGAAGTCGGAGCGGCCGGTGGCGACCACCCTGGCGTACCTGGCCGCGACCTCCGGCCGCACCTCGGGCGTGGGGTTGGAGAGCGCGAAGACGATCGAGTCGGGTGCCATCGAGGCGATGGCCTCCTCCGACACCGTCGAGCCCGACAGCCCGACGAACACGTCGGCCCCGGCCAGCGCCTCCTCGGTGGACCCGCGCAGGCCCGCCCTGTTGCTGTCGCGCGCCAGGGCCTGCTTGACCGGGTTGAGCCCGTCGCGGCCCTCGTGGACGATTCCCTTGGAGTCGGCCACCGCGATGTCGCCGACCCCGGCGTCGAGCAGGAACCTGCTGACCGCGATCCCGGAGGCCCCGGCACCGGCGACCACGACCCGCAGCTCGCCCAGCGACCGGCCGGTCAGCCGCGCCGCGTTCTTCAGCGCGGCCAGGGTGACGATCGCGGTGCCGTGCTGGTCGTCGTGGAAGACCGGGATGTCGAGGATCTCCCGCAGGCGCGCCTCGACCTCGAAGCAGCGGGGAGCGCTGATGTCCTCGAGGTTGATCCCCCCGAAGGAGGGGGCGAGCCGGACGACCGTCTCGACCAGTTCGTCCACGCCGGTGCAGTCGAGGCAGATGGGCACCGCGTCGACGCCCGCGAACTCCTTGAACAGCAGGGCCTTGCCCTCCATGACCGGCATGGCGGCGGCGGGCCCGATGTCCCCGAGGCCGAGCACCGCGGTGCCGTCGGAGACGACGGCGACCACGTTGGAGATCCAGGTGTAGTCCTTGGCCAGCTCGGGCTCGTCGGCGATCGCGCTGCAGACCCTGGCGACGCCCGGCGTGTAGGCGAGTGCCAGGTCACCGGCGTCCCGGACCGGGACGGTGGAACGGATCTCCATCTTGCCCCCGCGGTGCAGGGCGAAGGCCGGATCCAGATCGAGGGCTTCGAGGGCTTCGAGGGAAACGGAGGATGGCGTGACGGTCACAGCGACCCCTGTAGTTCAGTCAGGCAGACGGATGGTTCCTTCGGAGACGGCCGGAGGGAGCCTGGTCACGGGCTTCGGTAGCCGCTCGGGGCCTGCTCGCCGAACACGGTCGTCTGGAGGGGTACGGGGGTCACCCGTTGCTCGATTGTGCCACATGTTGAGACCCCGGCCACGGGGGAAATCCCGCACTTTCGCGGTCCCGCTGTTAACCTCACCCCATCGTGTAATACTCGAACTCCACCCCACCTCTTACATCGACGGATCCCCAGATGGACCTCACCTCCTACGCCGAGCTGGCCGTACTACTGATCAACAGCCCCGAGCGGCTGAGCGGTCTCGAAGGACTGCGGCTGCTCCTGGAAGAGGGCGGACGCTACCGCCCCGGTTGCCGCATCACCAGAAGCGACCTGGAGGCCCTGCGCGACCTGCGCGAGGAGCTCCTGATCGTGTTCGAGACCGCCGAGCTGGGTGACGAGGAGGCGGTGGTCGACCGGCTCAACTCGCTGCTGATCCACCACCCCGTCCAGCCGCAGATCTCCGGGCACGACGGCGAGCGCTGGCACCTGCACCTGACCGAGGGCGGCCGGATGGCCGACCAGTACGCGGTGGGCGCGGTGATGGGCCTCGCCACCATGATCACCGACCTCGGTGTCGACCGGCTCGGCCTCTGCCAGGCCTCCCCGTGCCGCAGGGCCTACCTGGACACCTCCTCCAACCGGTCGCGCCGCTACTGCTCGGAGCGGTGCGCCAGCCGCGCCAACGTCGCCGCCTACCGGGCCCGCCAGAAGGTCGGCCAGTAGCGCAGCACCACCCGGCCGACGATCCCCTCCGGCGCCAGCGCCCCGAAGTCCCAGCTGTCGCGCCGGCCCGCGGCCCGCTGGTTCTCGCTCTCCAGCCACCAGCCGTCGCCGTCGCGCCAGGCGGCCCGCTTGACGATGAGCGTCGCGGGGTCGGACGGCAGCCGGGCGACGACCAGGTCCCCGGGCCGGACGGCCGCGCCGCGGCGCACCCAGAGCCAGTCGCCGGGTCTCAGCACCGGCAGCATCGACTCTCCCTCGACGCGTACTCTCACGAGCGCATCCCCCTCCCGCGCGGGCATTCGGAGACGAGTAAGGTCGTTGAACGGACCATTCTGTACATGGCATCAAGGAAGGATTCCGATGCTCGCACGACTTCTGCGCCCCAAGCACATCGCGTCGGCCCATTGTGACCTGCCCTGCGGCGTTTACGACCCGGCTCAGGCCCGTATCGAGGCCGAGTCGGTCAAGGCCATCATGGAGAAGTACGCGGCCAACGAGGACCCGGCGTTCCGTACCCGCGCGCTGATCATCAAGGAGCAGCGGGCCGAGCTGGTCAAGCACCACCTGTGGGTGCTGTGGACCGACTACTTCAAGCCCCCGCACCTGGAGACCTACCCGCAGCTGCACCAGCTGTTCTGGGAGGCCACCAAGCTCGCCGGTGCGGGCGGCGGCAAGGGCTCGACCGACGTCGCCAAGGCCGACGAGCTGCTCGCCAAGATCGACGAAATCTCCAAGATCTTCTGGGAGACCAAGGCCGCCTAGCCTCCCCGGAGTGCCCCTTTCACACGGGCCCTCCCGTCCGGATCAAGGAACAGCCCCGCGCTCCCTTGATCCGGACAGGCCCCCCGCCACAAGACACCGGGGCTCCCCTGCCCCGCCAATTCTCCCAAAGGGACCCCCCGTGAGTCCGCGCCGGCGACTGGACCGAGGAGGGAGGAATCGTGAGGAACGAACGATTCCACCCGACGAGGGAAGGAGCCGGGTCTGAGCGGACTCACCGCGACGCGTCAGCGTCGCCATGAACACTGTCAACATCACCAATAAACGCCCTCAAATCGCCCTGATCGCGAGTCCAAGCGGGCCAACTGGCGCCTCAGGGCTGTAGGTTGCAGTCAGCGACTCTGCGAGGAGGAACGTGACCGAACACACCGAGGCACCCGCGGTCGGTATGGGCGGTATCCGTGACGTGGTGAGCGTCCGGCTACCGGCGGCGAGTGCCTATCTGTCCGTGCTGCGTACGGCCACGGCCGCGCTGGCGGTACGGCTGGACTTCACGCTGGACGAGATCGAGGATCTTCGGATCGCGGTCGACGAGGCGTGTGCGATGTTGCTCACCCAGGCCGTTCCCGGCACCGATCTGACCGCCGAGTTCGAGCTCACCGGCCAGCTGATGAAGGTACGCGTCGAGGTCGGCACGGTGGGGAACACCCCGCCGAAGCGTGACGATTTCGCGTGGATGGTTCTCACCGCCCTGGCCGATGACGTGGATGCCGTAACCGACTCCCCCGACCGTATGGCGATCGTCCTCCGCAAGCGCCGAGGCGCGGCGAGGCCGGCGTGACGGAAAGGACTCGTGCCATGGCCGCCAGCGACCACGCGGTGCCCGACCGGGTACGCGCGCGCCTGCTCTTCGCCGAGCTGGTGGAGTTGACCTCCGATGATCCGCGGCGCCAGCGCATCCGTGACGAGCTCGTCGAGCTCCACCTCCCCCTCGTCGAATACCTCGCCCGCCGGTTCCGCAACCGGGGCGAGTGGCTGGACGACCTCACCCAGGTCGCGACCATCGGTCTGATCAAGTCGATCGACCGCTTCGATCTCGGGCGGGGCGTGGAGTTCTCCACGTACGCGACCCCGACGATCGTGGGTGAGATCAAGCGTCACTTCCGCGACAAGGGCTGGGCGGTCCGCGTGCCGCGCCGCCTGCAGGAGCTCAAGCTCTCGCTCACCAAGGCGATCAGCGAGCTCTCCCAGCGGGAGGGGCGAGCGCCCACCGTGGCCGAGCTGGCCGCGTTCCTCAAGATGAGCGAGGAGGAGGTGCTCGAGGGTCTGGAGTCGGCCAACGCCTACTCCACGGTCTCCCTCGACGCCCCCGACTCCGGCGACGACGACGCGCCCGCGGTGGCCGACTCCCTGGGGATCGTGGACGACTCCCTGGAGGGCGTGGAGTACCGCGAGTCGCTCAAGCCGTTGCTGGAGCGGCTCCCGCCACGGGAGAAGCGCATCCTGCTGCTGAGGTTCTTCGGCAACATGACACAGTCCCAGATCGCCACCGAGCTCGGCATCTCGCAGATGCACGTGTCACGCCTGCTGGCCCGGACCCTCGCCCAGCTCCGCGAGGGCCTGACGGTGGACGACTGACCGCGGACGACACGACCGCGAACGGCACGACCACGGACGACGGCGACCGCGGCCGACCGGCCGTGAACGACGCGATCGCGGGGGCATCGGCCACGACGAGGCGACCGCCACCGGCCCTGACCTTCACAGGCACGGCCGGTGTGACGGAGACACCGTCGTCCCGTCGCGGACCCCGCCGACGGCCGGCGTCGGCGAACCTCGCCGATCACGCCGTGAACGCTCAGGAGGCGGACGACTGATCCTCGTCGCCGTAGAGCGCGTGCGTCGTCGGCGGGGAGAGCAGGGCCACGATCGCGATCAGGGCGAGACCGATCAGCGGAATTCCCATCGCCCCCTGGCCGGACTGGATCAGCGTGATCGAGAGCGGGATGGCGAAGATCTGCGTCAGCACGCCGGGGCTCCGCGTCCACCGCTCGGCCTTGAGCATCCCCCAGGCGACCCAGAGCAGGGCGGCTCCCACGAGGACGGCGAACGCGGCGACGGCGATGGAGCTCGTCACGTCCGACGGCCGGCCGATCACCGTCTCCACCCCGGCGTAGCCGCCGAGGAACACGGCGGTCGTGCCTTCCAGCGCCATCACGGCGGCGGCGAGGGTGAGGGTCATCGGGCGGTTCGGCACGAGGCCAACCCTATCGCCGGGTGGTGACGCCCGCTTCTTCGCCGTCCCGGCTGCTTTTCGGCGGATACGCTGGGTGTTATGCGCGCGATGCTCCTGGTGAATCCGAAAGCGACGACGACCACTCAGCGGACTCGGGACGTGCTGATCAGAGCACTGGGCGCGACGATGGACCTGACCGTCGAGGAGACCGGTTACCGGGGGCACGCGACCCAGCTCTCCCGGAACGCGCACGCCTCCGGCTTCGACGTGGTGGCCGTGCTCGGCGGGGACGGCACGATCAACGAGGTCGTGAACGGGCTGCTCGACCCGGTGGACGGCAAGGGCGGTGACCAGGGCGGCGCGGCGGACCGGCCGGCGCTGCTGGCGATCCCCGGCGGCAGCGCGAACGTCTTCGCCAGGGCTCTCGGGTTGCCGAACAACTCGGTCGAGGCCGTGGGAGTGATCCTGGAGGCGATCCGCGACGGCAGACGGCGGACCGTCGGGCTGGGTCAGGCGGTCTGGAACGAGCAGAGCAGGTTCTTCACGTTCTGTAGTGGCCTGGGCTACGACGCCGAGGTGATCAGGGCGGTCGAGGGGATGCGCGGCACCGGCCGCAAGGCGACGCCCGCGCGCTACGTGAACACCGCCCTGCACCACTACCTGTCGACCGACAAGCGCCGTCCCGCCATGTCCGTCGAGGGGCCCGACGTGCCGCCGACCGGCGGCATCTTCATGGCCGTGGTCTCCAACACCTCTCCCTGGTCGTACGTCGGCCCGCAGCCGGTCTCGCCGACCCCGTGGGCGAGTTTCGAGACGGGGCTGGACCTGCTGGGTCTGCAGCGGCTGGGCCTGCCATCGATGCTGCGGCTGATGCCCCAGATCATCGGCGATCGCGAGACGCTGCCGACGGGCCGTCACCTGGTGCAACTCCACGACGAGAAGGAGTTCACCCTGACCGCCGAACGACCGGTGGCGTTCCAGCTCGACGGTGACTACCTGGGCGAGGTCGAGCGGATCACCTTTCGCTCCTTCCCCTCCGCGTTACAAGTCCTGGTCTAACGGCTACAACCCGTCAGATGTGACGCATCCGACATCTATTTCCGGCAAAACGTTCTGCCAAAACTCTTGCGTGTACTGAGCGTGGCTGACAATCTCAGGAATGACGTCGGAACGTAGGACCTTTGAGTGCCACCTCGCTCTCCGGTCACCGGCGATCAAGCGGCAGCTCCCGGATCGGACCACGACCGGGGTGTCTTCCGCGCTGGTTAGTGAAACTCTTCACAAAGTGAGCCGCCGGAGCCGACGCAAGGGCTCCTCGTACGAAGGAGTGGACGCATGGACTGGCGCCACCGAGCCGCCTGCCGTGACGTGGATCCCGAGCTGTTCTTCCCGATCGGCAACACCGGCCCCGCCCTGATGCAGATCGAAGAAGCCAAGCAGGTCTGCCGTACGTGCAGCATCAGTGAAGCATGCCTGAAGTGGGCCCTCGAGTCGGGCCAGGACGCCGGAGTCTGGGGCGGCCTGAGCGAGGACGAGCGCCGCGCTTTCAAGCGCCGCAGCGCTCGCGCCCGGGCGCGAGTCTAAGGCGACGCTGCGCGTCGCGGTGAGTCCGCTCAGACCCGGCTCCTTCCCTCGTCGGGTGAAATCGTTCGTTCCTCACGATTCCTCCCTCCTCAGTCCAGTCGCCGGCGCGGACTCACGGGGAGTCCCCGGTAAAGGTCGCTGGGGCAGGGGTCTCGTGGCCGGCGAGATGTTGGCGCCGGTCGGCCGGCTGGCCGTGACCTCCCCTGTCCCGCCCGGGACGGCTCTCCTCAGAGGGCGGGCAGGGGGATGCTCAGGCTGACCTCGGTGCCGCCGCCCTCGCGGGGTTCGACGGCCAGCCGTCCGGACAGCTCGCTCACCACCAGGGTCCGTACGATCTGCAGGCCCAGGCTGGTGCTCCGGTCCAGGTCGAAGCCTTCGGGAAGCCCGCTGCCGTCGTCGGAGACGATCACGTCCAGCCGCTCGGTCCCGCGCGAGACGATCACCTGAAGCCTGCCCTGCCGCTGGGCGAGCCCGTGCTGGACGGCGTTCTGCAGCAGCTCGGTGAGGACCATCGCCAGCGGTGTGGCGATCTCCGAGCGCAGCACCCCGAACGTCCCGATGCGGTTCGGCACGACCTGGGTCTCCGGGGCCGCCACCTCCCCCGTCATGGCGATCACCCGGTCGGCGATGTCGTCGAAGTCGACCTGCTCCTCGGGTGTGTGCGAGAGAGTCTCGTGCACGATCGCGATCGACCCCACCCTGCGCACCGCCTCCTCCAGGGCCTCCCTGCCCTCCGGCAGTTGCATCCGCCTGGCCTGGAGGCGCAGCAGCGCGGCCACCGTCTGCAGGTTGTTCTTCACCCGGTGGTGGATCTCCTTGATGGTGGCGTCCTTGGTCATCAGCTCCCGCTCGCGGCGCCGCAGCTCGGTGACGTCCCTGATGAGGATGAGCGCGCCGATCCGGCCGCCGCCCACGACCAGCGGGATCGCGCGCAACTGCACCACCGTGCCGCCCGACTCCACCTCCGTCTCCCGGGGTTCCCGGCCGCTCGCGACGATCATCAGGTTCTCGTTGATGGGCTCGTCGGAGTAGCACAGGGTCGCGGTCGTACGGCCGAGCTCGGCGCCGACCAGGTCGGCGTTGAGGCCCAGCCTCCGGTAGGCCGACAGCGCGTTCGGCGAGGCGTACGTGACGCGGCCCGCCCGGTCCAGCCGCAGCAGCCCGTCCCCCACCCTCGGCGAGCGGACCAGGATCGGTTCGGCGCCGGAGAAGGGGAAGCGGCCCTCGGCCACCATCTGGGCCAGGTCGGAGGCGCTCTGCAGGTAGGTCAGCTCCAGACGCGAGGGGGTGCGCGCCGACGACAGGTTCGTCGAGCGCTGGATGACTCCCAGGAAATGGTCGGCCCGCCGTACCGGGATGGTCTCCTCCCGGACCGGGACCCCGCTCGACCAGTCGGGATCGCCCTCGCGGCAGATCCGCCGCTCGTTCCAGGCGGTCTCCAGCAGGGGGCGCTCCCCCTTGGCGGCCGTCATGCCCACGATGTCGTCGTGGTAGACGGTCGGCCCCGTGGTGGGCCGCATCTGCGCGATGGCGATCCAGCCGGACCCCTCCTTGAGGGGGATCCACAGGATGAGGTCGGCGAAGGACAGGTCCGCCAGGAGCTGCCAGTCGGAGACCAGCGAGTGCATCCACTCAAGATCGGCATCGTCGAGTGCGGTGTGACGAACCGCCAGGTCGCTTAGAGTCGGCACCCGTGCATCATGCGTTCTTTGCAGGCCCGAACGCGAATCGGGTGCGTCCGGCTGCAAGGATGCCGCCTATGGAGCAGACTCCCGATCCCCTGGCCAGGCTCCGCGCGGCGGCGGCCACCAGGCAGGCGGCGGGCCTGCGAAGGACCCTTCGCGCCCGTACGCCGGACGACGACGGGTTGCTCGACCTGGCCTCCAACGACTACCTCGGCCTGGCCAGGGACGAGCGCCTGGCCGAGGCCGCGGCGGACGCCGTCCGCACCTGGGGAACAGGTTCTACCGGCTCCCGTCTGGTCACGGGCTCCACGACCCTTCACGCGCGCCTGGAGGCGCGCCTGAGCGCCTTCTGCGGCTCGGCTGGCGCCCTGGTGTTCTCCTCCGGCTACCTGGCCAACCTGGCCGTCGTGGCGGCCCTGGGCAGGGACGCCCTGGTGGTCTCCGACGCGGGCAACCACGCGTCGATCGTGGACGCCTGCCGGCTGTCGCGCTCGCGGGTCGCGGTCGTCCCGCACGGCGACGCGACGGCGGTGGAACGTGTTCTGGCCGGGCGGGACGAGGAGCACGCGATCGTGGTCACCGACGCGGTCTTCTCGGTGGAGGGGGACCTGGCCCCGCTCGCGGAGCTGCGTGCCGCTACGGCGCGGCACGGGGCGATGCTGATCGTCGACGAGGCCCACTCCCTGGGGGTCGTCGGCGCACGCGGGCAGGGCGCGGCGCATGCCGCCGGGCTCGCCGCCGACCCCGGCGTTGTGAGAACGATCACACTGTCCAAGGCGCTGGGCTCGCAGGGCGGGGCCGTGCTCGGCGCCCCCGAGGTGATCCAGACCCTGATCGACACGGGGCGTTCCTTCATCTTCGACACCGGGCTGGCGCCGGGCAGCGTGGCCGCCGCGCTCGCCGCCGTCGGCATCCTCGGCGATCGGCCGGATCTGCCCTCCCTCGTCCGCGGCAGGGCACGGGAACTGGCCGCCATGGCGCGCGACCTCGGCCTGGAGACGGCCGAACCGTCCGGCGCGGTCGTCCCGGTGGTGCTCGGCCCGCCCGAGGTCGCGCTCCGGGCCGCCGCGGTCTGCGCGGAGCGCGGGGTGCGCGCCGGATGCTTCCGTCCCCCCTCGGTTCCGGAAGGCCGCTCTTGCCTGCGGTTGACCGCACGGGCCAATCTGAGTTCCGATGATCTAGCGGTGATCAGGGGTGCCCTCACCGCCGTGGCCGAGATGAAGGTGACCATGTGAGCGAGGACTCCCCGCGGATCCCGAAGTACTACGACGTCAAGCGCAGCCTGCTCACCCTCACCAAGAGCCTGCCCGCGGGCAGCGCCCTGCCGCCCGAGCGGGCGCTCGCGGTCCGCTTCGAGACCTCGCGCACCACCGTGCGCCAGGCCCTGTCCGAACTCGTGGTCGAGGGCCGTCTGGTACGCATCCAGGGCAAGGGGACCTTCGTCGCCCAGCCCAAGGTCGCCCAGGTCCTCCAGCTGACCTCCTACACCGGGGACCTGCGGACCGTCGGCCTGGAGCCGGACACCAAGATCCTGGACATCAGCTACGTCACCGCCGACGAGCCGCTGGCCCGCCGCCTGGCCATCAACGCCGGTGGCCGGGTGCTGCGCATCCACCGGCTGCGCCTGGCCAGCGGCGAGCCGATGTCGATCGACACCACCCACCTGTCGGCCCGGCGCTTCCCCCGCCTGCGGCGCGAGCTGGAGGTGCACTCCTCGCTGTACGAGACCCTCTACAACGCCTACAACGTGCGGCTGACGGACGCCGAGGAGATCATCGAGACCGTGCTGGCGACCCCGTACGACGCGCAGGTGCTCAGCGTGGACGCGGGCCTGCCGCTGCTCCTGCTGACCCGGCACGCCTTCGACGCGGACGGCAACCCGGTGGAGTGGGCCCAGTCGCTGTACCGGGGGGACCGCTACAAGTTCGTCACCCGCCTGCGCCGCCCCTGACCGTCCCCGATCCGACGCCACCCCGCCCGGACACCGCTCCTTACCGTCCTCGTCCGAACGCCACCCCTGACCGGTCCCCGGCCGGTCACCGTCCCCGACCGTCCCCGACCGTCCTCGTCCGGACACCGGCCTCGACCGGCTCCCGCCCCTGACCGGTCCCCGGCCGGATGCCGTCCCGCCTAAGGTGTGGCGGGTGAGCATTCTCGTGGTCACCGGGACCGACACCGGCGTGGGAAAGACCGTCGTCACCGCGGCGGTGGCCGCGCTCGCCAGGGAGCGGGACGCCTCCGTGGCGGTGGTGAAGCCCGCGCAGACCGGCGTGCCCGGCACCGGGATCGGCGACGTGGACGACGTCATCCGCCTCTCCGGGGTGTGCACCACCTTCGAGCTGGCCCGCTACCCGGCCGCGCTGTCCCCGGCGGCGGCGGCGCGCCTGTCCGGCCTGCCGGCGCTGTCGGTCGAGCGGGCCGCGGCCCGCATCCGGGAGCTGGCCGACTCGCACCGGCTGGTGGTCGTCGAGGGGGCCGGCGGGTTGCTCGTCCGCTTCGACGAGGAGGGGGCGACCCTGGCCGACCTGGCCCGGGCGCTCTCGGCGCCGGTGCTGCTGGTCACCCGGGCCGGGCTGGGCACGCTGAACCACACCGCGCTGACCCTGGAGGCGATGGCCCACCGCGGGCTGGAACCGGCCGGGGTGGTGATCGGCTCCTGGCCTGCCGACCCCGGCCCGGCCGAGCGCAGCAACGTCGCGGACCTGGAGATGCTGGGCGCCCGGCCGCTGGCGGGGGCCCTCCCGGAGGGGGCGGGGCTGCTGGAGCGCGACGCCTTCACCCGCGTGGCCCGCGCCGGGCTGGGCCCGGCGCTGGGCGGCGGCTTCGACCCCGCCGCCTTCCGTACCACCCTCAGGCTCTCCCCCTGATCCCCGCCCCCTGACCGTGTGCCCGGCCGGGTCACCCTCTCCCCGGCCGCGGACCCGGGCGGCCCGTCCTCCCCACCCCCGGGGACGGGCCCCGGAATCCCCACCATGGATCTCCCCGGAGGTAACCGATGAACGACATCCTCGACATCGCCCGCGCCCAGGTGCTCGGCGAGGGCCGCGGGCTCGACGCCGCGCAGGTCCTGCGCTGCCTGGAGCTGCCCGAGGACCGCCTGGCCGAGCTGCTGGCCCTGGCCCACGAGGTACGGATGACGTGGTGCGGCCCGGAGGTGGAGGTCGAGGGGATCGTCTCCCTCAAGACCGGCGGCTGCCCCGAGGACTGCCATTTCTGCTCCCAGTCGGGGCAGTTCTCCTCCCCGGTCCGCGCCGTCTGGCTGGACGTCCCCTCGCTGGTCGAGGCCGCCCGGGAGACGGCGGCCACCGGCGCCACCGAGTTCTGCATCGTGGCCGCCGTACGGGGGCCCGACCGGCGCCTGATGGACCAGGTGCGCCAGGGCGTGAAGGCGATCCGCGAGGCGGTCGACATCAACGTGGCGTGCTCGCTGGGGATGCTCACCCGCGACCAGGTCGGGGAGCTGGCCGGGATGGGCGTGCACCGCTACAACCACAACCTGGAGACCGCCAGGTCGCACTTCGGCCGGGTCGTCACCACCCACACCTGGCAGGAGCGCTGGGACACCTGCCTGATGGTGCGCGAGGCCGGGATGGAGCTGTGCTGCGGCGGCATCGTGGGCATGGGCGAGACGCCGCAGCAGCGGGCCGAGTTCGCCGGGCAGCTCGGCGAGCTGGAGCCCGACGAGGTCCCGCTGAACTTCCTCAACCCGCGTCCCGGCACGCCGTTCGCGTCCTACCCGCTGCTGGAGGGGTCCGAGGCGCTCCGGACGATCGCCGCCTTCCGGCTCGCGCTGCCGCGCACGATCCTGCGCTACGCCGGTGGCCGCGAGCTGACCCTGGGCGACCTGGGCACCCGCGAGGGAATGCTCGGCGGCATCAACGCGATCATCGTGGGCAACTACCTGACCACGCTGGGCCGTACGGCGGAGGCGGACCTGGACCTGCTGGCGGAGCTGAGGATGCCGATCAAGGCGCTGTCGCAGACCCTCTGAGGCCCGGCCCCCGCGCCCCCTCGCGGGTGTCCTCCCCCAGCACCGGCCGCATATTTCCGGACAGACGGGATAGATGCCGTCCGCATTAGGCGGGGGGTTCTGGGCAGGGGGAACATTCCCTGTCCGGCTAAGTGACTGACTGGTAGGTTGCGCGATATGGAGTCTCCCAAGCACGCAGGTGACATCGCGGTCGCCGTCTCCAAGGCATACGGCATCGAGACCATGTTCACCCTGTCCGGTGGGCACGTCTTCCCGCTCTACGACGGGGCGGTCCACGAGGGCATGCCCATCCTGGACGTCCGCCATGAGCAGAGCGCCGTGTTCGCCGCCGAGGCGACCGCGCGGCTGACCCGCAAACCCGGGCTGGCCGTGCTCACCGCGGGCCCCGGCATCACCAACGGGGTCAGCGGGGTGGCCACCGCGCACTTCAACGGCTCCCCCGTTGTGGTCCTGGGAGGTCGTGCCCCGCAGTCGCGGTGGGGTTCGGGCGCGTTGCAGGAGATGGACCACCCGCCGCTGTTCGCGCCGATCACCAAGCTGGCCTTCACCGGCTCGGGGGCCGACTCCATCGCCCAGGACGTGGAGATGGCCTTCCGCACGGCGCTCGCCCCGCACCGCGGCCCGGTCTTCCTCGACTTCCACATGGACCACCTGTTCTCGGCCGCGCCCCCGCTGGAGGAGGAGCCCGAGACGCTGACGCCCTCGCCGCTGGAGCCCGACCCGGACTCGCTGGCCGCGGTCGCCCGCCTGCTCGCCGAGGCCCAGCGCCCGGTGCTGGTGCTCGGCTCCGACGTGTGGATGGACCGCGCCGACGAGGTGGCCAGGGCCTTCGCCGAGGAGTACCGCCTGCCGGTCATCCCCAACGGCCAGGGGCGAGGCATCCTGCCCGCCGGTCACGAGCTGCTGGTCACCCGGGCCAGGGGGCTGGCCTTCTCCCAGGCCGACCTGGTGATCGTCGCGGGCGCGCCGATGGACTTCCGGCTCGGCTACGGCTGGTTCGGCGGCAAGGACGGGGCGCCGCTGGCCAAGGTCGTCCACCTGGCCGACGCGCCGTCCCAGCTGACCACGCACATGGACCCGGCGGCCACCGCCGCGGGCGACCTCTCGCTGCTCTTCTGGAGCCTGGGGGCGGCCTGCGCCAACGCGGGCGTCTCCCCCAAGGGCTACGCCCCGTGGGTGGCGAAGCTCTCCGAGGCCGCCTCGGCCGCCATCGCCGCCGACGCCGGCCTGCTGGAGTCGGCCTCCGACCCGATCCACCCGATGCGCATCTACGGCGAGCTGAGCAAGGTCCTCGCCGACGACGCCGTGGTGATCGGCGACGGCGGCGACTTCGTCTCGTACGCGGGCAAGTACGTCGAGCCGAAGCAGGCGGGCAACTGGCTCGACCCGGGCCCGTACGGCTGCCTGGGCACCGGCCTGGGGTACGCGATCGCCGCCCGGGTGGCCCGGCCCTCCTCGCAGGTCGTGCTGCTGCTCGGCGACGGCGCGGCGGGCTTCTCGCTGATGGACGTCGACACGCTCGTGCGGCACCGCCTGCCGGTCGTGATGATCTGCGGCAACAACGGCATGTGGGGCCTGGAGAAGCACCCCATGCAGATGCTCTACGGCTACGACGTGGCCGCCGAGCTGCAGCCCCAGTGCCGCTACGACCAGGTCGTGACCGCGCTGGGCGGCGGCGGCGAGCTGGTGACCGACCCCTCGCAGATCGGCCCGGCCCTGCGCCGCGCGTTCGACTCCGGCATCCCCTACATGGTCAACATCGCCACCGACCCGTCGGTGGCCTACCCCCGCCACACCACGGGCGTCTAGGGCTCCTCCGGCGCCCCCGCGGAGCGGTCTCCGCAGGGGCCCGGGTCCCGCTCACGACACCCCAGCGGCACCCGGCTCAACCGGCCGGGACCGGGGGTGGATCAGCCCTTGGGGGCCGTGGCCGCCGGGGTGGGCGTCGGCGGGCAGTCGACGGCGATCGCGGTGATCTCCACCTTCTTGGACGGGTCCCACATCGTGCCCGCGGCGGGACGGGACTCGACGATCTGCAGGCACTTCTCGTCCTTGACGTCGGCGCTCTTGAAGACGTACGGCTTGAAACCCGCCTGCGCGAGCACCGCGCTCGCCGCCTCCGGCGTCATGCCCAGCGTCTCGGGCACCCGCTTCTTCGGCTTGGGGGTCGCCGACGGCGACGGGCTGGGGGACGGGGAGGGACTGGGCTTGGGCTTCGTGGGGGTGGGGGTCGGCGACGGCTCCTCGCTCTCGCTGGGCGTCGGCTCTGACCGCACCGGCGGGGGCGTGCTCGGACGCGGGCTGGGCCTTCTGGTGGTTCGGCGAGTGGGCGGCGACGGCGACGGCTCCGCGACGGAGGAGGTCGTCGGTTTCTTCAGCGGGATGGGGTCGCTCGAACCGGTGGCGATCGCGTTCACCGTGAAGGTCGCGGCGCCCGCGCACAGCGCGGCCGCGACCGCCGAGGCCACGACCAGTCCGACGCGGCTCCGCGGTTTCCCTGCGGCGCGCCGGCCCCTGCCCTGCGCGTCTGCGCCCCGGCCTCCCGCCTGCCCGGACGGCCACGGACCGGCCGTATGGCCCTCCGCCGTCCGTCCGGCCTGGGCATGGGTCGCCCGGGTCTCCTCCCAGGCGCCGGCCTGGGAGTCCCAGCCGCCCGCCTGGACGTCCCGCCGGCTGGTCTGCGGCCCGGTGGCGCCGGTGGCGAGGTCGTGGCCCTGCTGCCGGTCGGTGCCCTGCCAGTCGGCCTGGCCGGGCACGAACCCCTGGGGAGCCTGAGCCTGCCAGCCGGTCTCGGGGGCCCCGTCGGCGCGCTGCCCGCTCTGCGAGGGTGCCCCCCCGCTCCCCGCCTCGAAGGCGGCCTGCCCGGCGGCGGAACTCATGGCCGCGGCGCTGGGGAAACGCCGGGCCGGGTCCTTGGCCAGGGACCGCTCCACAAGCGCGCGTGCCGCGGGGGGGACGAACCCCGGCAGCGGCGGCGGCGCCTCGCGGATGTGCTTGAGCGCGATCGTGACCGGCGTGTCGCCGTCGAACGGGCGCTGCCCGGCGAGGCACTCGTAGGCCACCACGCCGAGCGCGTAGATGTCCACGGCCGGGGTGACGGGAGCGCCCTCGGCCTGCTCGGGCGCGCAGTAGGCGGCCGTGCCGAGCACCATGCCCGCGTCCGTCAGCCGGCTGGCCGTGTCCGACCTGGCGATGCCGAAGTCGGTGAGCACGAGCGTGCCGTCGGAGCGCACCAGCAGGTTGCCGGGCTTGATGTCGCGGTGGACGATGCCCTGGTCGTGAACGGCCTGAAGGGCCGAGGCCGCCTGCGCGATGAGGTCCATCGCGGCTCCCGGGGCGATGCGCCCGAGCCTGCCGAGCAGGCGGTCGAGCGGCTCGCCGTCGACGAACCTCATCACCAGGTACGCCGTCGCCCCCGCGCCCGGCACCTCGTGCACCCCGTAGTCGTAGACGTCGACGACCCCGGGGTGGTTGATCGTCGCCATGGCGCGCGCCTCGCCCTGGAAGCGCACCAGGAAGCCGGGGTCGTCCGTACGGCCCGGGAGCAGCACTTTCACGGCGACGGTGCGGGCCAGGACCATGTCCTCGCCGCGCCACACCTCGCCCATACCGCCGGCGCCGATGCGGGTGCTCAGGCGATACCGCCCCGCCAGCGTCGTGCCTTGGGCCACCATTACTCCCCCGTAACCCCGTCCACTCCTACCTCAGAGCTCTCCAACAAAGCGGATCCGCATCGCGGCACCGTCTCGGCGCCGTAACGAAACCCTGCTCGCCATGCGGTTCACACACGACGCGAGCCGTAGCATCGCACAAAACCAAGAACTTATGCGGGCACTTGGTCACCTTGCAGGCCATTGCCCCCAAGGGGACTCGACGGCCACACCAGGCACAACCACCCCAAGACACGAAGACACCCCGCAAGGCGTGAGACGCATCAGTAAAACCCTATAAGAGTAAACAAAGAACACATAAAGCCAGTGAAGAGGACGTTCCACGAGGGTCCCGGCCAGGTCAGCCGCTCAGCGAGCCGTGCTCGGCGCAACGCGCCGTCCAGCCGGCGGGGGTCACCTGCACCACCATCCGGCGGCGGCAGCGGGCGCAGTAGCGCGGCGGTTCCATCACGCGGGCCCGGCGGCACCCCTCGTGGCCGGGCTCCTCCTCGGGGCCCCCGCAGTGGTCGCAGTACGAGATCACGGGACCAGACTCTATGCTGGCGCGCATGACGCTCGCTCCGGGTCTGCAGGCACGGCTCCTCATCATGGTCGAGCGGGAGGACACCGCCGCGAAGGTCGGCAGCGGGGACGTGCCGGTGCTGGCCACGCCCCGCCTGCTGGCACTCGCCGAGCAGGCCACGGTCCAGGCCGTCGCCGGCGCCCTGGACGCGGGCCAGACCTCCGTGGGCACCCGCGTGCACCTGGAGCACCTGGGGGCCAGCCCGGTCGGCACGCACGTCGAGATCACCGCCGAGCTGACCGGGGTCGACGGACGCCGGCTGACCTTCGCCTTCACCGCCCGCCACCGCGAGAGCGTCGCCGCGACCGGGACGATCGAACGGGTGGTCGTCGACCGCGAGCGCTTCCTGGCCCGGCTCGCCCGCTGACCGCCCGGCCCTCGCCGGGGCCACGACGGGAACCCGGAGCCGGGACCCTAGAGCCGGTGGATCGGGGCCAGTCTGTCGATCACCTTGGCCATCGCCTCGACGACCGTCGGGTCGTACTCCCGGCCCACGCCCAGCCTGAGCCGCTCCAGCGCGGCACCGGCCCGGTCGCGGTCGCTGGAACCGCCGACGAGGTCGTCGTAGGCGTTGGCCGCCTTGATGATGTGGCTGGCCGTCGGCGGCGCCTCCGCGCAGGTGTCGCACTGGCGGCGGACGATCTCCGCCACCCTGTCCAGCACCCCGGTCTGCCGGATCACCTCCGCGCCCAGCTCGGCGATGCGCCGCGCCTGCGCGGGATCGGTCAGCACCGTGGCGCCGCCGGGAATGGGATCGCGCAGCGACAACTGACCGATGTCGTGCATGAGGGCCGCGTACTCCAGCTCCAGCAGCTCCGGTTCGGCCGTGCCGAGCTCGCGCCCGACCGCCACCGCCAGGCGGCTGACCCGGCGGGAGTGGCCTGGCTCGACGTACCCGGCGACCTCGGTGACCCGGGCCAGCGCGCGGACCGTCTGCAGGTAGGTGGCCCTGATCCCGGCGTACTTGCGGAAGGCGACCTGGGTGACCAGCAGCGGGGCGGCGAACACCAGCAGCGCGGCCATGTCCATGCTGTGCGAGGCGAGCGCGAGCAGGATGCCCGACGCCGCGACCGCGGCCCCCAGCGGCGCGGCCATCCGCAGCTCGTCGCGGACGGCCACGTGGAAGGCGGCGCGTACCTGCTCGGCCCGGAGCATGGCGGCGAGCAGCACGTCGGCCGCCACCATGACCACGATGAGCAGCGCCATCACGCCGAGCGCGGGCCACCAGCCGGTCTCCCCGCTGCCGGCCATCTCGAACAGCGGCCCGGCCAGCGGCCGGTAGGCCAGCGCGAGCAGGGCACCGGTGAGCAGCCTGCGCGCCATCGCGTCCAGCCGGGGCGGACGGCCCACCGCCAGGTGCGGCAGCGCCCCGGCGACCATGCCGACCGAGAGCACCGCGACGACCTGGAGCGCCGAGTGCCGCGCCTGAACGCCGCCCATGTCCAGCAGGAGCGTGTACCCCAGCGCCGCGGCCGCGCCGATCGGCGCCACCTCCCTGTTGCCGGGCATGGTGAGCCTGGCCAGCTCCCCGATCGCGATCAGCACGCCGAAGGCGACGGCGACCCTGGGGTCGAGCAGCCCGGTCGCGGCGGTGTGCGCGACCCCGGCCACCGCCAGCAGGCCCGCCGCGCAGATCAGCAGCAGCTGACCCGAGTCGAGCCCCTGGAGGGCCCGGGTGCCGCCGGTGCCGTTCATCGCTCGGACACCACCTGGATCGGCACGGTCGGGTCGTCGTGGTCCTTCGCGGTCGTCTCGGCGGCGCCGGCCGGGGGCGTGACGACCGTGCGCGGCGGCTCCCAGCCGTCCCGGTCGACGGCCTTGATGAACGCCACGACCATCACCGGGTCGAACTGGGTGCCGGCCCCCTTGCGCAGCTCGGCCATGGCCACCTCGCGGGGGCGGGCGGTGCGGTAGGAGCGGTCGGAGGTCATCGAGTCGAAGGCGTCGGCCACCGCGATGATCCTGGCGAACTCCGGGATCTCCTCACCGGCCAGCCCCATCGGGTAACCCTTGCCGTCCTGCCGCTCGTGGTGGTGCATGATCCCGGCGAACGCCTCGTCCAGGAAGTCGATGCCGCGCACGATCTCCAGCCCGCGCATCGGGTGGAGCTGGATGGCGGCGAGCTCCTCCTCGCTGAGCGGGCCGTCCTTCTGCAGCACCTTGGTCGGCACGCCCAGTTTGCCCACGTCGTGGAGCATCCCGGCGTAGCGGATCGCGCGCAGGCGCTCCGACCCCATCCCGATCTCCTCGGCGATCATGCCGGCGGCCTGGGAGACGCGGGTGCAGTGGCCGCGCGTGTAGTAGTCCTTGGTCTCCACCGCCTGGCAGAGCGCGGCGATCGTGGCGTCGTAGGAGCGCTGCTGGGCGAGGTACTGGCCGAAGGCCCAGCGCGCCACGAAGAGCGGGAGCAGCACGAGCACCGCGGAGATCGAGTTGACCGTGGCCCAGAGCCCGGCGATCAGCAGGCCGAAGGTGGCGTAGCCGAAGTAGGAGACCATGAACTGGACGATGCCCCGCAGCGGCACCTGGTCGGCCTGGCCGGTGAGCGCCAGCACGATCGCGATCAGCGTGAAGTTCAGCGGCACGAAGACGGCCGCCGCGCCCGCGAACGGCGCGATGATGTCGTCGAACCCGGCGATGGTCGGCACCCCGGGCGCGCCGCCGAGCCCCACGTAGACCCGGCCCGCGACATAGCCGCAGATGGCGAACTGTGCGCTGTTGAACAGCCGCTTCACCAGCGGAAGGCCGGGCCGCACGCTGAACATGGCCGTCACGCCGACCAGCGCCGCCCCCTCGGGACCGAGCAGCACCACCGCGGCGAGCACGGCCGAGAAGCTGACCGAGACCGCCGCCTGCCTGACGTTCAGCAGGGTGGGCACCGACTCGCACACCAGGAACAGCAGGGCCAGCACCATGAGGTTGGACCAGTCGAGCCGGTCCAGGCGGCCGTCCGACAGGACGCTGTATCCGAGCAGCGCGGACGCGGCTCCGATGACAAGGACCAGATAGATCCTGGCAAACCACGGCAGTCCACGCACAGCGGCCACCCTACGGTTCCAAAGGGCGCGTGCTCAGGTCCAGGAGATCCCGGGAGAGACCGGGTCGGCCGTTTCCTTCACCATGCGCTCCTCCACGTCGATTTCGCACTCAGGCTACAGAAACGAGCCTGACCGGGAAGGCGAGACGGCCAATCGCAAGCAAAGCGTAATCATGCGATCACTCGACGCCATGCCCCGTCGCTGACACAATCCCCGCCACCGGTCCGAGGCCGGTCCGGAGCGCGTCCAGGACCGGTCGGGAGGAGGTGCGGGGCCGGTCGGGAGGAGGTGCGGGGCCGGTCGGGAGAGGTGCGGGTCCGGTCGCCCGCGGCGCGCGGGAGCCGGTCAGCGGTTCGGGAGCCTGGTCCTGGCCCAGTCGACGGTGGCCTTCAGGCCCGTGGCCAGATCCACCTGGGGGCGCCAGCCCAGCCCCTCAAGGGCGGGAGAGGGGTCGACGGCCATGGCCGGCAGGTCGCCCAGCCGGACCGGGGCCGCGCCCGGCTCGTCGGCGGCGCCCGCCGCCCGCGCGATCAGGGAGTGCAGCTCCCTGTCGGTGGTCTGGACGCCGGTGCCCAGGTTGAAACGACCGCCGCCGCCCTCGGTGCCGCAGGCGCGGGCGAAACCGTCCACCACGTCGTCGACGAAGATGTAGTCCCTGGTCTGGCCGCCGTCACCGTAGACCACCGTGGGGCTGCCGTTGAGCAGCGCGTCGGTGAAGATCGCGACCACCCCGGCCTCGCCGTCGGGCGACTGGCGCGGGCCGTAGACGTTGGAGAGCACCAGCGTGGTGTAGTCGATGCCGTGCAGCGCCTTGAACGCCGACAGGTAGATCTCCGCGCTCAGCTTCGAGGCCGCGTACGGGGAACGCGGGTCGGTCGCCGCGCCCGCGGGCACCGGGATGACCTCCGGCCTGCCGTACACCGCCACCGAGGAGGCGAAAACGATCTTGCGGGTGCCGCCCCGGTGGGCGGCGGTCAGGACCGAGGCGGTCCCCTCCACGTTGAGCCGCGCGTCGTGGACCGGGTCGGCCACGCTCTTGCGCACGCTGATCTGCGCGGCGAGGTGGCAGACGACCTCGGGCCGCCAGTCGGCGGCCAGGTCACCCAGGGCGGGATCGCGGACGTCCATCACGTGCAGGGAGAAACGGGGACTCCCGGCGGCACGGTCCAGATTGGCGCGGCCCCCGCCGGAGAGGTCGTCCACCACCGCGATCTCGTGCCCGTCGGCCAGCAACCGGTCGACGAGGGTGGATCCGATGAATCCGGCCCCGCCGGTCACGAGCACGCGCATGGTCAACCCCCGTTGTCGTACGGCCACGGTCGCACGAGTGGCCACGACCCTGCGGAAGATCCTAGAAGCTCAGCGGGCGATCTCGGAGCGGACCTTGTCGATCCGCTCCAGCACCTTGGCCCGCAGGTCGGCCGAGGCCTGGTCGCAGCCGCAGTGCTTGGCGACGAGCTGCTTGACGACCTGCTCCAGCCCGTACTCCTCCAGGCAGGGATGACACTCGTCCAGGTGCTGGCGGATGTCGGCGCAGTTGCTCTCGTCGAGCTCGCCGTCCAGGTAGGTGTAGACCTTGTCCAGGACCTCGGCGCAGTCGGTGTCGTGGTGCTTGCCGCAGCTCATGCGATCACCCGCTCCGGACGTCCGCGACCCGCACGGGCGATCTCGGCGTCCCTGTCTGGCTCGCTCACTTGGCACCCTCCGCCGGAACCAGGCCACGCTCGCGGGCGTAGTCCTCGAGCTGGGTCCGCAGCTGGCGACGGCCACGGTGCAGCCGCGACATCACGGTCCCGATGGGGGTGCCCATGATGTCGGCGATCTCCTTGTACGGGAAGCCCTCGACGTCGGCGAGGTAGACCGCGATGCGGAACTCCTCGGGGAGCGCCGCCAGCGCCCGCTTCACGTCGGTGTCGGGGAGGTGCTCCAGCGCCTCGATCTCGGCCGACTTCAGCCCGGCCGAGGTGTGCGACTCGGCCCTGGCGAGCTGCCAGTCCTCGATCTCCTCGGCACCCGACTGCTTGGGCTCCCGCTGCTTCTTGCGGTAACTGTTGATGAAGGTGTTGGTCAGGATCCGGTACAGCCAGGCCTTGAGGTTCGTGCCTTGCTGGAACTGGTGGAAGGACGCGAAGGCCTTGGCGAAGGTCTCCTGCAGAAGGTCCTCGGCGTCCGCGGGGTTTCGGGTCATCCGAAGTGCGGCAGAGTAGAGCTGGTCGAGGTAGGGCATGACATCCCGCTCGAACCGTGTACTCCGCTGCTCCAGAGTCTCCTCGTCTGTCGCAGGGACCGGACCCACCCCCTTAAGATCGCCGGAGTCCTGCTGACGCGGGACACCGTACTGAGCGGAGAATACCCGTTCAGGACGGACAGGCCGATCACCGGGGCGGGTGACTGGTTCGATGAGGGCGAGCATCTGCTTGCCAACCTCCGAAAGGATCGTGCGTTGTCCGCTTGCAACACGCTCGTCCGGCCATCTGTTCCCACAAGATAGAAGGTGACGAACGGCCCGGTACGGGGAAAAAGAAGGTACGTACCGGTAGGAGCTAAGACCACCGGATCCTCCCGACGCCAGGAGCTGCTTGTGCTGCCCATCCCGGCCGAAGAGCTGAACGGCTCAGGTGCGCTCGGGCCGTACTGGACCTTTTACCACGCGGTCGTGGCCGAGCAACTGGGCCGATGGCTGCCGGAGAGCCCCTCCACCGTCCTCGACATGTCCTGCGGCAACGGCCGCTGGGCCGCCCAGGCCGCCAAGGCCGGGCACCGGGTGGTCGAGGTGGTCGACTTCCGCCGCCCCGTGGACGTCCAGCCACTGCACGACATCTCCAAGGTCAGCCAGGTACGCGCCGACGACCTGCGCTTCCTGCCCGACGGCAGCGTGGACGCCGTGATGGCCGAGGAACGCGCCCTGTCGGTGGACCTGATGGCCGAGTCCGCGATCGGCGACGTCGCCCGGGTCCTGCGCCCCGGCGGGCGGGCCCTGGTCTGCGTCGACTCGCTGGTGCTGGGGATGGCCATCCTCGCCGAGCAGAACTACTGGGCCCACCTGCGCCAGACCGGCGAGGTCATGCTCGTGCCCTGGCCGGACGGGAGCATCACCCGGTGCTTCAGCAGCGTCCAGCTCCGCGAGCTGCTCACCGACGCCGGCCTGGAGGTCGAGTGGATACGGCCCCGCACGGTGCTGTCCCCCTCGACCGTCGACCACGTGCTGGCCTCCGACTCACGGGCGCTGACCTGGCTGGTCAACACCGAACTGGACACCCACCCCGAGGACGACGACACGGTGGGGATCCACCTGGTGGCAAGCGCAAGAAAGCGTGCCCATGGCGACGCTGGCGCGTCGCGGTGAGTCTGTGTTCATGGCGACGCTGGCGCGTCGCGGTGAGTCTGTGTTCATGGCGACGCTGGCGCGTCGCGGTGAGTCCGCTCGGACCCGGCTCCTTCCCTCGTCGGGTGGAATCGTTCGTTCCTCACGATTCCTCCCTCCTCGGTCCAGTCGCCGGCGCGGACTCACGGGGAGTCCCCCGGGGGAGGTCGCCGGGGCATGGGTGCACGGCAGGGCCTGGTGAGATGAGCGGGGCTGGTGAGGGAAGGCCGACCGGGGGTCAGCGTCTGCGTTCGCGTTCGGACTGGCACCGCACGCAGCGGGCCGCCTCCGGGCGTGCCTCCAGCCTGCTCTCCGGGACCGGCCCGCCGCAGTCGGCGCACAGGCCGTAACACCCCTCGTCCATCCGCCCGAGCGCCTCCAGCACCGAATGCCGGTGGCGGACGGCCACGTCCAGCAGGGCCTGGTTGCGGCCGGATTCGGTCAGGTCCAGGCCGCCGTCGGCCCGTGAGCGCTCCCGTACGGCGGGGGAGTCCCCGCGAAGCACCTCGATGGACCGGTCGAGTTCGGCGAGCATGCTCTTCAGGCGCTCGCGCACGGTCACGACATCCACGACTGCGCACCTCCGGGCGAACGGGGGCGGCCTGTGAAGGGATCCCCGACTCCCCCGTCAGGCGCGAAAGGGGTGAGCTCTGCGGCGGTGACCTCCTTGCCGCACCCGAGGCACCGCTTTCCTCACCGGATGCCCGCTCGGCGGAAGTTTTACACCGGAAGGACCGTTGTTTTACGGCCGGAGGAGCCGGTCGTCACCTGTTTTACGGCCGGAGGAGCCGGTTGTCACCGCGTCCGGAAGAGCCGGCGAACGCGCGGGGGCACCGGGTCCGAAGGAACCGGAGGACCCGGCCGGCTCAGGCGCGCGCCTTGCCTCCGCCCTTTCCGCCCTTTCCGCCCTTGCCGTCCTTTCCTCCCTTTCCGGCCTCTTCGGCATCTCCGCCCTCCCCGGCCTCGACGGGCTCCAGCAGTTCCGGGCCGTTGTTGCGCACCGAGTTGACCGCGGTGGAGACCGGATGGATCTCCAGCCCGGTGGAACCGGCGGGGATCAGGAACTCCTGCGCGTCGGCCACCCCCGGGTCGAGCCAGTCGCCCCAGCGGTCCCGCTCGATCAGCATCGGCATCCGGTCGTGGACCACGCCCGCCGCGTCCACGGCGTCGGTCGTGATGATCGTGCAGGTCACCAGCCAGGAGAGCGGGTCGTCCTCGGCCCGCCCCTTGTCCCGCCAGAACTCGTACAAACCCGCCATGGCCATCACGCCGCCGTCGGCGGGGTGGACGAAGTAGGGCTGCTTCTTCGGCTTGCCCTTGGCGTCCTTCTCGTCGAGCACGGCCCACTCGAAGTAGCCGTCGGCCGGGATCAGGCACCTGCGCTCGGCGAACGCCTTGCGGTAGGACGGCTTCTCCGCCACCGTCTCCACCCGCGCGTTGATCATCTTCGAGCCGATGGACGGGTCCTTCGCCCAGGCGGGGACGAGCCCCCAGCGGACCACGCGGAGCTGCCGTACCGCGCGGCCCTCCGGGGCGGTCCTGGGCACCCGGCTCATCACCGCGTACACCGGTTTCGTGGGCGCGACGTTGTAGTCCGGCCTGAGCTCGTCGTCGGGCGCGCCGTCCAGCTCGACCTCGAACTCCTCAAGCAACTCCTGCTTCTTCCGCGCAGAGGCGTATCTCCCGCACATGTCTCCACCTTGTCACGTCCTGCCCCGACGGGGCCCTGCGACCTCTTTCCCCGATCCTGCCCCCGTGGACGGCACCCAGGCATCGCCGTTCGTGCCGCGAGCGAGCGCGTCCGTGGCAGGCATCGGCGTTTCCGGAAAGCGCGGGCGGGCACGACCGGCTCCCCCGTCCCGACGCCACCGATCCCCTCGCGGCCACCCCACACCCGCCCGTACCGCGTCCCGGTAGGCTTTTGACCATGTCCGCTCCGCTGTGGCCCGCCCCGACCGCGACCGAACCCGTGCACGCGATCGTCGCCCTGCCCGGGTCGAAGTCCGTGACCAACCGCGCGCTGCTGCTCGCCGCGCTGGCCGAGGGCCCCGGCACGGTCAGGCGTGCGCTGCGCAGCCGTGACGCCGACCTGATGGCGGACGCGCTGCGCGCGCTGGGCGCCGGCATGACCCCCTCCGGCGAGAGCGCCTCCGCCGTCGACTGGGCGATCACGCCGGGCCCGGTCACCGGCGGCGCCCGCGTCGACGTGGGCCTGGCGGGCACGGTCATGCGTTTCGTGCCGCCCATGGCGGCCCTGGCGGCTGACGAGGTGTTCTTCGACGGCGACCCGCACGCCCGAAGGCGCCCGATGGGGCCGATCCTGCACGCGCTGCGCGCCCTGGGCGCCGAGGTGTCGGGCGACGCGCTGCCGTTCACGATCAGGGGCCCGCTGACCGGCGGCGAGGTCCGGCTGGACGCCTCGGGCTCCTCGCAGTTCCTCTCCGGCCTGCTGCTGACCGCCGCGCGCTTCGCCAAGGGCGTGACCGTACGCCACGACGGCCCGCCGATCCCCTCCCAGCCGCACATCCGGATGACGGTCCAGATGCTCCGCGAGTTCGGCGTCGTGGTCGACGACTCCGAGCCCGACGTCTGGCGGGTCGAGCCCGGCCCCATCGGGGCCAGGGACTTCACCGTGGAGCCCGACCTGTCCAACGCGGCGCCGTTCCTGTGCGCCGCCATGGTCACCGGCGGCACGGTCACCGTCCCGGGCTGGCCCGACCGGACGACCCAGCCCGGTGACCAGCTCCGCACGCTGCTGGCCGGCATGGGAGCCTCGGTGGAGCGTACGCCCGGCGGCCTGGCGGTCACCGGCACCGGGCGGATCACCGGTATCGAGGCGGACCTGCGGGACGTGGCGGAGCTGACCCCGACGATCGCCGCGCTGGCCGCCCTGGCCGACTCCCCCAGCAGGATCGGCGGCGTCGCCCACATCCGCGGGCACGAGACCGACCGGCTGGCGGCCCTGGTGGCCGAGATCAACGCTCTGGGCGGCGACGCGAACGAGACCGAGGACGGCCTGGAGATCCGGCCCCGCCCGCTGTCCGGCGGGGTGTTCCACTCCTACGCCGACCACCGGATGGCCACCGCCGGGGCCGTGATCGGCCTGGCCGTGCCCGGCGTCGAGGTGGAGGACATCGCCACCACGGGTAAGACCCTGCCCGAGTTCGCCTCCATGTGGGCGGACATGCTGCGCGGCACGCGATGATGGGCGAACGGCGGCCGTCAGGCCCTGGAGGCGCCCGGTGACGACCGTCCCCGAGGGGGCGGCGCCGGGCCGGACGAGGCGGACAAGCTGAGAAAGCGCGAGTACGACGAGGACGACGTCAAGGTCAGGCCGGGCAAGGGCTCCCGGCCCCGGACCCGGATCCGCCCTGCCCACGAGGACGCGGTCCCGGCGTTCGTGGTGGCCGTGGACCGCGGGCGCTACACGTGCCTCGTCGAGTCGGCGGGCGAGAAGGGGCGCCGCCGCAAGAAGGACCACGCCGAGGGCGCCGCGATGAGCGGCCGGGTCGTGGTCGCCATGAAGGCGCGCGAGCTGGGCCGCAAGGGGATCGTGGTCGGCGACCGGGTCGCCCTGGTGGGCGACGTCTCCGGCATGGCCGACACGCTGGCCCGCGTCGTACGCGTCGAGCCCCGCGTCTCCATGCTCCGCCGCTCCGCCGACGACACCGACAACACCGACGGCATCGAGCGACCGGTGGTCGCCAACGCCGACCAGCTCGTCATCGTGACGGCCCTGGCCGACCCGCCGCCCCGCCCCCGCATGATCGACCGGATGCTGGTCGCGGCCTTCGACGCCGACATCGACTCGCTGCTCTGTCTCACCAAGTCCGACCTCGCCTCCCCCGAGGAACTGGTCGCGCTGTACGCCCCCCTCGGGGTCCCGTACGTGGTGGTGCAGAAGGGCGGCGGCCTCGACGAGGTGCGAGCGCGCCTGAGCGGCCGCATCAGCGTGCTCGTCGGCCACTCGGGGGTCGGCAAGTCGACGCTGGTCAACGCCCTGGTCCCGGACGCCAACCGCGCCGTCTCACACGTGAACGCCGTCACCGGCCGGGGCCGTCACACCTCCACCTCGGCCGTCGCCCTGGAACTCCCGGAGGGCGGCTGGATCATCGACACCCCCGGCGTGCGCAGCTTCGGGCTGGCCCACGTCTCGGTGGAGACGGTGCTGGCGGGCTTCCCCGACCTGATCGAGGGCACCGTCCAGTGCCCCAAGGGCTGCAACCACCTCTCCGACGAGTGCGCCCTGGACGCCTGGGTCGCGACCGGCCACGCCGACCCGGCCAGACTGGCCTCCCTGCGCCGCCTCCTGGCCAGCCGCGAGGGCGCCCCCGAAGAGGACCACCCCCAGGACCCCTGACTCATCCGCCCCCCGGACGCACCCCGCCCCCTCCCCCCAAGGACTCCTCGGTGAGGCCGCGCCCGTGCCCCCCGCCCCCATTCCCGAACCGCAACATGTCGGCATTGCCGTCAACACCCTCACCATTTCCCGAGGGACTCTCCGTGAGCCCGCGCCGGTGACTGGACTGAGGAGAGGAGGGTCGTGAGGAACGAACGATCCTCCTCGACGAGGGAAGGAGCCGGATCAGAGCGGGCTCACCGCGACGCGCAGCGTCGCCATGAAACAGAGCGGGCTCACCGCGACGCGCAGCGTCGCCATGAAACAGAGCGGACTCACCGCGACGCGTCAGCGTCGCCGTGACAGAGTCCAGGTGACGGTCATCTCGGACACGGGGGTGCCGTCGGCCGTCCTGATCTCGATCAGCACGTCGAACTCGGGGCGCTCCCCGGCGTCCAGTCCGGCCATGACCTCCTCCTTGGAGGCCTGAAGGCGCGCCTCGGCGACGATCTCCCCCTTGGCGATCTTGGAATAGCGGATCGTCGCGTTCGTGACCAGGGGAGTGGCCCTCGACAGCTGGTCGCCGAAGACCGAGAGCATGGTGGCGCCGGAGGCGGTCTCGGCGACGCTGAACAGGACTCCCGCGTGCGGGCCGCCCACGTGGTTGTGCAGATCGTCCCGATCGGGCAGCCGGGCGACGACGTGCCCCGGTTCCACGGTGTCGAACGAGACGCCCAGCGTCCTGGCGAACGGGACGCTCTGCAGCATGAGGTCACCCACATCGAAGGTCATGCCACGAATGCTACTCACCGGTAACCCCGCCGTCGACGGATGATTTACGCGCTATCCCGGTGACTGGTGGGACGCGACACGATTGTTCCGCTTGCTCCGGCTCTCCTCCCCCCGGCCGGCGACACGGTAGCGTTGCCCCCCGTGACGGGTTACAACGACGATCTCCGCCTGGCGCACGTCATGGCCGACGCCGCCGACGATCTGACCATGCGCAGGTTCAAGGCCATGGACCTGCGGGTGGAGACCAAACCCGACCTCACCCCGGTGAGCGACGCCGACCAGGCCGCCGAGAAGGCGATCCGCAACACCCTCGCCCGCGCCCGTCCGCGCGACGCCGTCATCGGCGAGGAGTTCGGCGAGAGCGGCCACGGCGAGCGCTCGTGGATCGTCGACCCGATCGACGGCACCAAGAACTACGTACGCGGGGTGCCCGTCTGGGCCACGCTCATCGCCCTGCTCGACCAGGGGCGCGTCGTCGTCGGCCTGGTCTCGGCCCCCGCCCTGGGCCGCCGCTGGTGGGCCGCCCGTGACAGCGGCGCCTGGACCGGCAGGAGCCTCACCAAGGCCACCCGCTGCCAGGTCTCCTCGGTCGCCTCCCTGCAGGACGCCTCGTTCTCCTACTCCAGCCTGGGCGGCTGGGAGGAGGCCGGAAAGCTCGACGCGTTCCTCGACCTGAACCGTTCCGTCTGGCGCAGCCGCGCCTACGGGGACTTCTGGTCCCACATGCTCGTCGCCGAGGGCGCGGTCGACGTCTCGGCGGAGCCGGAGCTCTCCCGGTGGGACATCGCGGCACTGACCGTGATCGTCGAGGAGGCGGGCGGCATCTGGACCGACCTGTCGGGCGTTCCCGACATCGACGGCGGCAGCCTGCTGTGCAGCAACGGCCCCCTGCACGGCGCGGTGCTCGAACGCCTGGGCTCCGGGCCACTGACGCTGCCCGTCTGACCTTCCGCGGCTCCTCAGGCAGATGTCCGGAAGGTGAACGGATCGGCGCACCCGTCGTGACGACCGGCCGAACTCCCCGGGACCGTCACCGCCCCGCCGCCGCACGGCCCTGCGGGCCGCATCCCACCCTTCACCCCGCACAGGGGATCTCGCGGCCGGTCACGCCACGCACCCGCCCGACCAGGCAGGATTCGCCTACCGGGCCGTGCCTGCGGCCCGTCCTCACCATGCGCCCCGCCACGTCCCGGCCACCTCGCCCGCCACGTCCACCATGTCCGTGCCAGGAAACAACCATGACGGCCCGGCC
The DNA here is from genome assembly GCF_049844535.1 of Streptosporangium sp. DT93. Lineage (NCBI taxonomy): Bacteria > Bacillati > Actinomycetota > Actinomycetes > Streptosporangiales > Streptosporangiaceae > Streptosporangium > Streptosporangium sp. DT93. Next base: position 9,106 of record NZ_JBNCLF010000035.1, on the reverse strand, counting down.
CTCTCCCACCGCCGGGAAGACGGCGCCCCACCCCCGGCCAGGCCCCGATATTCACATCCTCGGGCTCACCTCTTCCGAACCCGGTCATGACTCGTTTCATCTCCGTTCACTTTGCCCCGGTTACATCGGAGTCATCGAGAACAGATCTCACTACGGAGAAGGAACATATCGTGACCAGTGGACAGCGCCGCCTCAGCGCGGTGGCGACGGCCGCGCTCGTCGTCTCGCTCGCGGCCGCCTGCGGTGGCGACGCCAAGCCCGGCTCTGACGGCAGCACCTCCGCCGCGAACGCCCCCTCCAGCGAGGCCGGTGCGGCCGGCGCGGCGCTGAGCGGCGAGATCAAGATCGACGGTTCCAGCACCGTGGCCCCCCTCACCCAGGCCGCCGCGGAGCTCTTCGGCGAGGAGCAGCCCCAGGTCAAGGTGCCGGTCGGCACCTCGGGCACCGGCGGCGGCTTCGAGAAGTTCTGCGCCGGCGAGACCGACATCTCGGATGCCTCCCGCGCCATCAAGGACGAGGAGAAGGCGGCCTGCGACACCAAGGGCGTGAAGTTCACCGAGCTCACGGTGGCCGTCGACGCGCTGACCGTCGTGGTCCCCAAGGAGAACACCTGGGCCACCTGCCTCACCACCGACCAGCTCAAGAAGATGTGGGAGCCGGCGGCCGAGGGCAAGGTCAAGACCTGGAAGGACGTCGACGCCACGTTCCCGGCCGAGGAGCTGAAGCTCTACGGCCCCGGCACCGACTCCGGCACCTTCGACTACTTCACCGACGAGATCAACGGTGAGGAGGGTGCCAGCCGCAAGGACTACAGCCCGAGCGAGAACGACAACGACATCGTCACCGGTGTCGAGGGCGCCAAGGGCGGCCTGGGCTACTTCGGCTTCACCTACTTCGAGGAGAACGCCGCCAAGCTCAAGGCCCTGGAGATCGACTCCGGCGAGGGCTGCGTGGCCCCGAGCGTGGAGAGCGCGCAGGGCGGCAAGTACACCCCGCTCGCCCGCCCGCTGTTCATCTACCCCTCCGCCACCGCGGTGAAGCGGCCCGAGGTCGCGGCCTTCCTCGACTTCTACGCCGGCAACATCACCGCGATCGCCAAGGACGCGAAGTTCATCCCGCTCAACCCCGAGCAGGAGGCCAAGCTCAAGGCTGACATCACCTCGCTGAAGAGCGCCGGCTGATGTCGGCACAGCACCGCACGACCGCTCCGGGGACCTCTGGGTCCCTGGCGCGGTCGCGCCCGCGTTACGGCGAGTCCGTCATCAAGGTCGTCCTGCTGGCCGCGGCGATGGTGTCGGTGGCGACCACCGTCGGCATCGTCATCGCGCTGCTCGAACCGACCGTCGAGTTCTTCGCCTCGGTGAGCGTGGGAGAGTTCTTCGGCTCGACCAGCTGGGGACCGCTGTTCAACCCGCCGTCGTTCGGCGTGTGGCCGCTCATCGTCGCGACCCTGGAGATCACCCTCATCGCCGTCGTGGTCGCCGTGCCGCTCGGCCTGGCCGCCGCGATCTACCTGTCGGAGTACGCCTCCTCCAGGACGCGCAAGATCTTCAAGCCGGTGCTGGAGGTCCTCGCGGGCGTCCCCACCGTGGTCTTCGGCTTCTTCGCCCTCACCTTCGTGACCCCGCTCCTGCGGGACGTCTTCCCCTTCCTGGACCTGGACGGCAAGAACGCGCTCGCCGCGGGCCTCCTCGTCGGCGTGATGATCATCCCGATCGTCGCGTCCCTGTCGGAGGACTCGATGGCCGCGGTCCCGAACGGCCTGCGCGAGGGCTCCTACGCCCTCGGCGCCTCCAAGATGCTCACCTCGGTGCGCGTCGTCGTCCCCGCCGCGTTCTCCGGCATCGTCGCCGCCATCATCCTGGCGGTCTCCCGGGCCGCGGGCGAGACGATGATCGTGGCCATCGCCGGCGGGTTCAAGTCGGTCTTCACGCTCTACCCGGGCAACGAGATGGCCACCATGGCGGCCTTCATCGCCCAGGCCGGCTCCGGCGACGCCTCGGTCGGTTCGATCGCCTACAAGACCATCTTCGCGGTGGGGTCCCTGCTCTTCGTGATCACGTTCACGATGAACTACTTCAGCGCCCGCATGGTCCAGAAGTATCGCGAGGTCTACGACTGATGGCCATCCTCACCACCCCGCGCTCGGCCGTACAGCTGGCGAGCAAGGGACGCCCGCTCAAGGAGCACCTTTTCCGCATCGCGCTGATGGCCAGCCTGGCCATCGCGCTGCTGTTCCTGGCCATGCTCATCGTCTACGTGGTCGAGGAGGGCTGGCCGCGGCTCAACGCGCTCCTGTGGGAGAACCAGCCCTCGATCCGGCGCCCGGAGACCGCGGGCATCCAGTCCGGCATCTTCGGCACCCTGTGGATCATCGGCCTGACCGCGGTCATGGCCCTGCCCACCGGCATCCTCGCGGCGATCTACCTCGAGGAGTACGCCGACAAGACCAAGTGGTACAACAAGCTGATCGAGCTGAACATCTCCAACCTGGCGGCCGTTCCCTCGATCGTCTACGGCATCCTCGGCCTGGGCATCATCGCCCGCTGGCTGCAGTTCGGCTTCACCGTGATGACCGGCGCGGTCACCATCTCGCTGCTGGTGCTGCCCATCGTGATCATCTCCGCCCGCGAGGCCATCCGCGCGGTGCCGCCGTCGATCCGCGAGGGCTCGCTGGCGCTGGGCGCGACCCAGTGGCAGACCATCTACCGCCAGGTGCTGCCCGCGTCGATCCCGGGCATCGCCACGGGCTCGATCCTGGCGCTCTCCCGGGCGATCGGCGAGGCCGCGCCGTTCCTGATGCTCGGCGCCGCGACGCTGGTCCGGTTCAACCCGGAAGGCGTGTGGAGCAGTTTCTCCGTCCTGCCGTTGCAGATCTACAGCTTCATCAGCCGCCCCCAGGAGGAGTTCGCCATCCTCGCCGCGGCGGCGATCGTGATCCTGCTGGCGATCCTGCTGGCGATGAACTCGGTCGCCATCTGGCTCCGTAACCGCTACCAGAAGCGCTGGTGAGGTAAGAAATGTCAGAAGTTGGAATTTCCGTGCCGAACGTGACCGTGCGCGGCCCCGAGGTCCCCCGCACCATCGAGGCCCTCGACCCGGTCTTCACCGTCTCCGGCCTCAGCGTCTTCTACGGCGACTACGAGGCGGTACGCGGCGTCGACCTGACCATCGGCAACCGCGAGATCACCGCCATGATCGGTCCCTCCGGCTGCGGCAAGAGCACCGTGCTGCGCTGCTTCAACCGGATGAACGACCTCATCCCGGGCGCCCGCGCGGCCGGCAAGATCCTCTATCACGACGAGGACCTGTACGGTGATCACGTGGACCCGATCGAAGTCCGCCGTCGGATCGGCATGGTCTTCCAGAAGCCCAACCCCTTCCCCAAGTCGATCTACGACAACATCGCCTACGGTCCCCGGGTCAACGGGATCAAGGGCAACATGGACGAGATCGTCGAAGGCGCGCTGACCAAGGCGGCGCTCTGGGACGAGGTCAAGGACAAGATCAAGCAGAACGCGCTCTCCCTCTCCGGAGGACAGCAGCAGCGTCTGTGCATCGCACGGGCGATCGCGGTGAAGCCGGACGTGATCCTGATGGACGAGCCCTGCTCGGCCCTGGACCCGATCGCGACCACCAAGATCGAGGACCTGATGCAGGAGCTGACGCGCGACTACACGATCGTGATCGTCACGCACAACATGCAGCAGGCCGCCCGCGTCTCGGACCGTACGGCGTTCTTCACCGCCGAGGTGGACGAGGCCGGGGTCCGGCACGGCCGCCTGGTGGAGTTCGACGAGACCAGCCGTATCTTCACCAACCCCACCGACAAGCGGACCGAGGACTACATCACCGGCCGCTTCGGCTAACCCATATTGGAGGATCCGGGTGATCCAGCCGCAAACGGCACCCGAGGTGGACGAGGACACACGGACGGCGCCCATGCTGCTGGTGGCCGATCCGGAAGCGGACATGGCCCATGACCTCGCAGAGACCCTGGAACGCGAAGGGGTGAAGGTCATGGCCGTCACCGACGGCGCCCAGGCCCTGCTGCAGGCCGGGGCGTTCCGGCCCGACGTCGTGCTCGTCAGTGCCTCGCTGCCGGTCATCGGCGCGGTCGAGTTCGTCCGCGCGGTACGCCTGACCAGGGCCGTTCCCGTCCTGCTGGGAGTAGGCGAGGGGCACGCCCAGCAGGCCGTCCAGGCGCTGGCGGCCGGGGCCACCGCGTGCGTCGCCCGCCCGTACCGGGTGCCCGAGCTGTTGCCGCTCATCCACGCCGCGTTCAGCGGCGACCCCGCCACGCGCGGGACGCTCGTGGTCGGCGCGGTGGAGCTGGACGTGGACGCCTACCAGGTGAGCGTCGACGGCCGGATCGTCCACCTGCCGCTGCGCGAGTTCGAGCTGCTGCACTACCTGATGCGCAACGCCCACCGCACGGTGACGCGCGAGCAGATCATGCGGCACGTCTGGCACTCCACCGACACCACCTCGACCAACACCATCGCGGTGCACGTCAAGCGCCTTCGCGCCCGCCTCGGCGACAACGACGACCGGTTGATCCAGACCGTCCGGGGGGTGGGGTACCGCCTGACGGCCAGGGCCTCCTGACCGGTCCCCGGCGGACGAGACGCCGGGAACACCGGGGACGCCGGAGAGCGCGACCGGCGGGAGTCAGTCCTCACCGGCCGTGCCGGCCCTGCTCACCTCACCGGGCTCATCGGCCCGGCCGGTCCCGCGCTCGCCGCCCGTACCGCCCTCGCCGGCCTCACCGGCCCGGCAGCCGGGAGCGCCCCGGAAGGCCGCCATGACGCGCTCGACCGCGCCCTCTATCCTGGCGATGCCGGCCCCCATGCTCGGGCTGTCCTCGGTGAGCACGGCCACCGCGTAGTCGTGCCCGTGCCCGCGGATCAGCCCGGCGCTGACGACCCCCCAGCGCCCGTTCGCCACGTGCCGCAGCCAGCCGTTCTTCAGCGCCACCCGGTCGCCCTCGCACGCGCCCGCGCTGATCCCCCACTTCTGGTCGGGGGTCACCCGCTCCATCAGCCCGAGCACCCGGCGGCGTTTCGCGGGTGCCAGCGGGCTCCTGTCCGTGGCCAGCGCTCTGACCAGCCGGGTCTGGTCCTCGGCGGTGGTCTGCGTGATGCCCCAGCAGTACAGGTCGACGCAGCGTCCACCGGGCGTGTGGGTCCGCCTGAGCCCCAGCCTGCGGTTCGCCGTGTCCAGGCCGTTCTCCATGCCGATCCGCTCGTACAGCCGGTCGGCGGCGCCGTTGTCGCTGAAGCGAATCATCTTCCGCGCGTCGGACCTGGCACGCCGGCCGAGGTCGCGCCACCGCGTCTCGAGCAGCAGCGCCGCCAGGATGCCGACCTTGGAGGCACTGGCCGTCGGCAGCCGCAGGGCGTGGTGGTAGCGATAGCGCCGGCCCGTGGTCAGATCCCGCACCGACAGGGTGGTCCGGCCGCCGTACACCGCGAGGAACGCGTCGAGCGTGCGGCTCAGTCTCCGGGCGTGGACGCGCGGTGACTCGCCGCCCGGCACCCGGCCCGGTACGGGGGGCAACGCGTTCCCGGGGAAGGTCGGCAGGGGGCTCGCGGCCATGAGCGGCCCGTCAGGAGAGGCCGGGGGCACCGGGGGCGTCGGTGCCGCCTGGGGCGTGGAGGACGGGGTCGCGGAGGGCAGGCTCACCGGTGACGGGTCGCGGTGCACGCCGCACCCGGCGGTCTGCGCGGCGGCCAGCAGAAGCGCGACCCCGGCCACCCGGCTACCGGCTCTCATCATCCATCCCACCCGTCTCCCTCATTACGTCACGATCGGGATATATCCAACCGAGACTGGCAAGAAGACGATGAAGTGGAACCTAGCCTCAAACAGGGCATGAGCTATGGAATGTCATAGCGGATCGGTGCGCGACCTTGGTGAACGTCCACGGTTACCCGGAAGATGATCCGGCCGCGGCACGCCCCGGGCTGCCACCGGCGGCCACCGGCCGACCGGCCCCCGACCCCGATCGCTGACGTCCGCGGCCGGTCGCGTGACGAACACGGGAGACCGGTCCGGCGACGATCCAGGCGCCGGCGAACGCCCGTGACCGTCGGTGTGGCGAGCCCCTGGTCAGCGGGCGTCGGCGATCAGCCGGGCGATGCTCTCGTCGTCGCAGGTCTCCCAGAAGCCCCCCACGACGTCCTCCAGGTGCTCCATCGACTCCGCCCTGAACAGCACGTCCTGGTACTTCGTGATGTCGTAGTGCGTGGTGCCCATCGCGGCGACGTCCAGCGGGCGGATGTCCATCCCCCGGAACTCCTCGATCTCCCCGTAGGAGGACAGGATGCCCGCGCCGTACGCCCGCAGCTCGCCCTGGTCCGTCATCACGCCGAACTCCATCGTGAACCAGAAGATCTTCGAGACGAACTCCAGCGCGTCCTTGCCCTCCACCCGGCGGGCGGCCTGCCCCGCCAGGCGGTAGAGCCGCGAGTAGCGGTCGGACGCGAGCGCGTTGGCGTGCCCGATCACCTCGTGGATCACGTCCGGCTCCGGCGTGTACAGCGGCGTGGAGTGGTGCCGGATGTACTGCGTGGAGTGGAAGAGCCCGTCGGCCAGCACCCCGTAGAAGTCCCGCAGCGCCACCAGCCCGGCGGCCGGCACGTAGCGGAACCCGGTCAGCGGCTCCAGCAGGTCCCCGACCTCCTGGAGCTGCGGGATGCGCTCGGCCGGCAACCTGAGCCGCTCCGTCGCGTCCACGTACTCGGTGGTCGCGTACTTCTGGTGTTTGAGGGCGAGTTCACGGCTGACCAGGGCCCACACCTCGTGCTCCTGGTCGGTGTACTCGGCCGTCGGGATCGGCGTGCCGGGCACGTACCCCACCGCGAGCGCGGCGATCGCGTTACGACGCGCGCGGTAGACCGGATCTGCGAAACCGGGATGACCCGCGCCGAGCTCGACCTCGATCGTGCCGTCGTCGCGGGTCGCCACCGGTGCGAAGTACTGCGCTTCCTCGAACATGTATGGAATGACAGCAACTTCTCGGAACGTTGACAAGAGCGACCAGTTCAGCTGGGCGATCTGCCTGAAAACGTATGGTGTCTCACCATGACCACTGGTCGAATCGACCAATCCGGTGAGACCCTTTGAGAATGTCGATCGACGAGCTGGACGGCCGCCTCCTGATCACCATGCGGGCACACCCGCGTATCGGCCTGACCGAGCTGGCCCGCCTGCTCGGCGTGGCCCGCGGAACCGTTCAGGCCCGCGTCGAGAAGCTCACCGCCCGCGGCGTCATCGCCGACTTCGGTCCCACGGTCACCCCCGAGGGCGCCGGATACCCGATCCTCGCGTTCGTCTCGCTCCAGATCGCCCAGGGCCGCCTGGAGGAGGCCGTATGGGCCCTGGAGTCCGTCCCGGAGATCCTGGAGGTGTACGGCACCAGCGGCCAGGCCGACCTGCTCTGCCGGGTGGTGGCGCGCAGCACGTCGAACCTTCAGGAGGTCATCGCCCGCGTCCTGGCCTCCCCGGCCGTCCAGCGGACCGACACCACGATCGCCCTCTCCGTCCAGATCCCCTACCGGATCGAACCCCTGCTCCGCGCCGCCCCCTCCGGCTGACCCCGCAACCCCTCGAACACGATGGCCAGCGTACGACGCTGCAGGTCGGCGTCCCAGCCCGCGTGAAGCGCCCCGTGGCAGAGGCCGGTGAGCAGGGCGAGCACCTCGTCGAGCCGGACGTCCTCGCGGACGGTCCCGGCGCGCTGCGAACGGACCAGGAGCGTCTCGATCCCGTCCCGCAGCAACTGCAGCGAGCCGGCGACCTGAAGATCGACACCGATCTCGGCCAGCAGGGTGACGACGGTCCTCTTACGCGCCGCCTGTTCGACCACCCCGGTGACGAAGGCGAACAGCTCCTCACCGGGACGGGCGTCGGCCGCGAGGGTGGACAGCTCCTCGTGCAGCCGTTCCAGCAGCCCCTTCATGATGGCCTGCAGCAGGGCCTGCTTGGTCGGGAAGTGCTTGAAGACCGTGCCGATGGCGACTCCCGCCCGGGCGGCGACCTCCTCGGTCGACGCCGAGGGCCCCTTCTCCGCGAAGACGGCCTCCGCCTCCGCGATGATGCGTTCCCGGTTACGCCGGGCGTCCGCACGCAACGGTCTGGCGGTGCCGGGATCACCCGTCCGGTCCGGTGTCGGCTTCGACGGAGTCATGGGGCCATCCTCTTCCACGGTGATTCGGAACGCGACGCCGAGCCGACGACCGAGCCGATATCAGAACGACGAGGCGACGAGGCGACGAGGCGACGAGGCGACGAGGCGACGAGGCGACGAGGCGACGAGGCGACGAGGCGACGACATGAAAGCCGCACGACGTCGGCTTCGAGACGACGTTGACAAAGTGAGTCTAGACTCACGATTATGGAAATGAGTCTCCACTCATCTTAATCCTCCCCTCGAAGGGATTCACCATGCCCGAATCCGCTGTCGTCCCCGGCCCCGTCGAGCTCTTCGACCGTATGCGGCGCCACTGGATGGAGAACACCGGTGACCTCGCGGCCGAGTTGGCCGAGGACGCCGTCGTCGAGATTCCCTTCGCCGTCGAGGGCACACCCCGGCGACTGGAGGGGGCGGAGGCGGTCCGCCGCTTCACCGGCCCCGAACAGGCGGCCTTCGCACAGCAGTACAGACTCGAAGAGATCCGCAACATGGTGACCCACGAGACCGTCGACCCCGAAGTGATCGTTGTCGAGTACGAGCTCGCCGGCACCGTCGTCGCCACCGGTCACCAGGCCGCCTCGTCGTTCATCGGGGTCCTCAGGGCACGAGACGGCAAGATCGCCCTCTGGAGGGAGTACCAGAACCCTCTGGTGATGGCCGAGGTGATCGAACGCCTGAGGAACGCGTGACGCTCCGGCGAGGCGGACGATCCCGAACCGACAACGCCGAAAGCCCGGGAAAGCACGAAAGGCCCTCACCGTGCGGTGAAGGCCTTAAAGAAAAGCGCGAAACAGGAAAACACGAAGGCCCCCACCGGCAGCTAGAGCCCCGTAAAACACGTGACCCCGGACGCATGATCCCGGGAAACGCATGAACCCTGGAAAATACATGGAGTCCGGAAATGCTTGA
>NZ_JBNCLF010000034.1:41649-71762 GCF_049844535.1 Streptosporangium sp. DT93 | reverse complement strand
ACGATATGGCAACGTCAGTCAGGTGCTGGATGGAACGGGTGAAGCGGGTCGTGCGGGTCCAGGCACGCTCAGGCGCCGAAGCGCCTTCCCGCTCCCGTTTCCTCCCCGGCCTGAAGGCCGGAGTATCCACGAGAGGCACTCGATGAGACCGCACGACCTCGCACGATGACCGACACGAACGCCGTGGCGGCGCTGCCCGGCGGCCAGGCGCTGGCGCGTCTCGCCGATCAGGCCGAGGGGGACCCTGCCGCGATCCGGGCGATCGCGGCCCGCTGGCGCGCGGCCGCCCCAAGGGTGGTCGCGCCGCTCGACGCCCTCGGCTCGGCCGTCGGCGGCGTGGACGCGGCGTGGAACGGCTCCTCGGCCGACGCCTTCGTGGCGTACATGCGCCGGTACGGCCGCGCGGGTGACGCGTTGCACGACGCGCTCACCGGCTGCGCCGCCTCGCTGGAGGCGGCCGCGGGCGCGGTCGAGACGGCGAGGAGGCACATCGGCCAGGTCTGCGACGACCTGCTGGCCTGGGTCGCGGAGTACCGGCGCGTCAACCCGCACGCCACCGAGGACCAGCTCAGGCCCGGTATCGGCGGGCAGGTGTCGGCGGCGACGTCCCTCGCGCGGGGGCATGCCGACACGGCGGAGACCGCGCTGTCCACCGCGCGGGGCGAGATCGGCAAGCACCTCGGCGAGGCCGTCCCCGGCTTCGCGGGTATCCCGGCGGCGGGCGACGAGGCGTTCGTCCCCGGTCACGGGCACACCACCCGGTGGGTGCCGGTGCCGGAGGACCAGATCCGCCCGGCGTCGCACACCGGAGGCGGCTCGTCCTCGGGCGGCACGTCGACCGGCGGCACGTCCTCCGGCGGCTCGTCCTCCGGCGGCGAAGGGGGCGGGGCCGGCGGCTACGGGCCCAGCGGCGCACCCCCACCGGGCGGCGGGCCGGCGCCCCAGGGCAGGGTGGTCGAATGGATCCACCAGGCGGTCGAGATCCTCAGGGCCCAGGGCCATCCGGTCGAGAAGATGAACGTCGACGACATCTGGATGATCATCAAGCACGAGTCGGGCGGCGACCCGCGCGCCATCAACCTCTGGGACTCCAACGCGGCGGCCGGGCACCCGTCCAAGGGCCTGATGCAGACGATCGACCCGACGTTCTCCCGATGGGCGCTCCCCGGGCACCGCGACATCTACAACCCGGTGGACAACATCATCGCCGGGGTGCGGTACGCGATCGAGCGGTACGGGTCGGTCTCCAACGTGCCCGGGGTGGTGGGCAGCAAGACCGGCTCGGGATACGTCGGCTACTGAACCGTCCCGGCGCCCTCCGGAACCACGGGCCGGTCCCCAGGCGGTGGGCAGCGAGACCGGGCCGGGGTACGTCGGCCACCGAGCCGTCCCGGCGCCCTCCGGAACGATCGTGCGCCGGGACGATCGAGTGCCGCCCTGCGGGCGACCCGCCACCGTACGGGGACCGCGGACCGATGTCCGGTTACGGTATGTCAGGTGCAGGCGGTTATTGCGGCTTTTATCCCCATATGGTTTATCGGCGCCCTCGGCTGGCTGGCCGCCCGGTCCGGGCGGGTGGGGCCCCAGGTCCGGGAGGCGCTGACGGCGTTCGCGTTCACCGTCGCGATGCCCGCCGTCCTGTTCACCACGCTCAGCCGCACCCCGCTCGACCGGATCCGGCCGGGCCCGCTGCTCGCCTTCGCGATCAGCACCTTCGCCGTCGGCCTGCTCGCGTTCGCACTGTTCCGTGGCGGATCGTCCGACCGGGTGACCGGCGCGATGTCCTCGGCCTACGTCAACGCCGGCAACCTCGGCATCCCCGTCGGCCTGTACGTCCTGAACGACGCGACGTTCGTGGTGTCGGTCCTGATGTTCCAGGTCCTGCTGGTCTCCCCGCTGATCTTCCTGGGCCTCGGGGCCGGGGGCTCGTCCTTCCTCGCCCCGCTGCGGACGCCGATCGTGGTGGCCTCGCTCCTCGGCCTGGGCGTGTCGGCCCTCGGCCTGCGCCTTCCCGACCTCGCACTGAGGCCCCTGGAGATCCTCGGTGGCGCCGCCGTGCCCCTGGCGCTGTTCTCCCTGGGCATGTCGCTGAACGGAACGGCCGTCTCCTGGCGCGCGACCGGGGCGGCCGTGGCCCTCAAGCTGCTGGCCCAGCCGCTGGTGGCCTTCCTGGCCGGACGCTTCCTGCTGGGCCTCGACGGCCCGGCGCTCTTCGCGGCCGTCCTGTTCGCCGGACTGCCCACCGCCCAGAACACGTTCGTCTACGCCGCCGAGTACGGCCGCCCCACCGAGCTGCCCCGCGACACCATCCTCGTCTCCAGCGTCCTGTCCCTGGGCACCCTGTCCGTCATCGCCCTGCTGGGAACCCGCTGAGCCTTCCCTCCCGCCCCGGACGCTCCCGGATGTCCCCGGCAACCCTCGGAACGGCGCCGGGCGCCTCGTCGTGCGGCAGGCGCCAGGCCCGGCCGGAACGTCCACGAACGGTACGACCAGATCTCGACCTCGTCGGACGCCCCCAGCCCGAATCCGTCCTCGTGGAGACCGGGACCCCACTCGTGACGCGCCTCGAGCCAGGCGGAGTGCAGGCGCGTGGTGGGCATGATCGTTCGGGCATACGAAGACGATACTCATCCAGATCGTCACGATCCACGGCTGGAGACTAGGCGGAGGCTTCGGCGGCGCCGGTGCCGCCCTCGCGTATTCTCCGCATCTTCCCCGTGGCGATCACGTCGACCACGATCCGGTAGAAACCGGCGACCGACTCGCCACCCTCCAGCCCCATGCGGAACTGCTTGTCCACCTTCGTGAACGGGAAGATCGTGCTGCCCTCGGGGAGGGACACGCCCCACCCGTGGTCGTCCGACCAGTGCCAGTGGCCGTCCGTGGCGGCGACGACGCACGCGCCGAGGAACGAGCCGAGCACGCCGACCAGGCCGCCGGCCCGCTCCAGGTCGAAGCCCGGCCGGGAACGCTGCCTCTCGATGAAGCCCTCGACCCACTCGACGGACTCCCGGTTGAGACCGAAGTCCACGTCGCTCAGCGGCCCGAGCTCCTCGATGGCGAGGCTGACGTTCTCCTGGATTCGCGATAGCTCCTCTGCGCCCACCCCAGGATGATCGCAGCGGCCGTGACCGCCGGGCAACGCGATATCCGGTCAGGCGCCGGCGGGCGGCTCCACGAGTTTGACGATCTCGCGGGGACGCGACTCGCGCTCGTCATGGTCGATGTCCAGCTCCTCCGTCCGCAGGGCGGTGAACGCGGTGACGAACGCCTCCTCGGACTCCCACCGTACGAACGAGACGACAGCGTCGCCGGTCAGCCAGCACTCGGCCGACAGGCATCCCGGCCCCCGCAGGAACTCCTCGGCGACCCGGTGGACGCGCTCGACGAACGCGTCGCGGTGGGCGGCGTGCGGATAGTGGTTCGCCAGCATGGCGACCTTCATGGTCTTCTCCTTCGCTCCTCTCGACGGGGGTCGTCCCCCCGGCCGAGCGATCTTCTATGTTGAGCAACATAGGTTATGATTGTTAGCATAGAAGGAGGCGGTGTGACAACGCGACGGGAGCGGACCAGCAACGAGAGCCGGGAGCTGATCCTCACGGCGGCGTCGGAGCTGTTCGCGGAGAAGGGCTACAGGAGGACCACGTTCGTCGACGTGGCCGAGCGGTCCGGGATCAGCAGGGGGTCGATCCCCTGGCACTTCGACAGCAAGGAGGGCCTGCTGCTGGCGGTGTTCGAACGCGCGGTGGCCCTGATCCGCACCGGCCTGGCCTCCCCGGGGGAGACCGGAGGCGGCACCGACCGCCTGACACGCAGCGCCGGTGCCCTGTTCTCGCTGCCCGCCACCCGGCTCTTCGTCACGCTCCTGGCCGAGGCGCTGGAGCCGGACTCCCCCATCCGCGACCGCTACGTCGAGCTCCACAACACGCTGCGCGACCACTGCAGGCGGGGGCTGGAACGGCTGCCGCTGCCGGACGGTGCGTCCGCCGAGGCGCTGGCCGTCGCGATCATCGGCGCCGGGATCGGCATCCACCAGCAGTGGCTCCTCGCCCCCGACCGGGTCGACCCCGGCGCGGCCCTGGCCGCGCTGCGTTCCCTGCTGGCGGGAACGGCGCCCCCGGCCGCGGGATGAACGGGCGTCGCGGGAACCCGGATCCTCGATCACGGCACCCCCGTAGGGCCGCCGTATGCCCCCCGTGCTCCGCGTACCGCAATGAAGGCTCGGCGTCCGGCGGGGCGCGACGGCTGACGGCCGGTGCCCGCCGTCCCGTCGCGAGGACGGGGCGGCGGGCACCGGGGTGTCACAGGGTGCTGCGAGGTGACATCAGGCGTTACGGGGTGGCCCGGTCGGGCCGTTCGGAGATGCGGACGGCGTTGACGACGGTGTCACCCGTCCGCTTGGCGAAGCGCACGTTGAGCTGGCCGTCGGTGACCTTCACCGTGTACTGGCGGGTGGTGGCGGTGTAGGCACCGGTCTCCAGGGCCAGGTCCAGCGCGGGGACGGCGAGCTGGCCCTCGACGATGACGTCGAAGACGCGCTGGCCCTCCCGCTTGCCCCGGGTCTCGGCGAAGCCCAGCTCGACGGTGTAGGTGCCGGCCGGCACCTGGTCGAACCGGTACTCCAGCATCCCCTCGCGGACGCTCCTGAACAGCGCCTGCTCGACGGTGCCGGTGATCGTCCTGCTCGCCGTGTTCGTCTTGGTGGAGGTCCCCACGTAGCCGTGACCGCCCGTGGTGTACTTCCGGTCGGCGCTCCAGCGGTCGCCGGCGGCGTCGACGACGTCCCTGGTGCCGCCCACCTCGACCGCGACCCGGTGCCTGGGCACCACGAGGGTGACGACGATCTCGATCTGCGGGTTGCGGCCGCTGGCCGAGCGGACCAGCAGCTTCCCGGTCCGTACGGTGCCCGGCTCGACGCCCGCGCTGGAGGCGGTCACCGTCAGTTTCTGCGAGCCGCCCGTGACCAGCCGGCCCGAGGCCGGCGTCACCGCCAGCCAGCCCTGGGCGGGCTCGGTCACGACGGTGTAGTCCGTGGCCACGCCCAGGTTGGACAGCTCGACCGTGCCCGACCTGGTCGAGTCCGCCGGCTGCACCAGGGTCAGCTCCGCGACCGAGGCCGTCACCCTGCCGGTGGCCAGGGCGGTGTCGGCCCGGGTGACGGCCCCGGCGGTGACGGTGACCTCCTGGGTGAAGGTGCCGTAGTTCTCCTTGGAGATCTCGACCCGGTAGTCGCCCATCGGGACCTGCCCGAGGAACGTGCCGTCCTCGGCGGTGGTGAGGGTCACCACGTCGCCCACCTTGACCGTCGCGCCCGCCAGGGGCCGGCCGTCGTTGGCGTCGGTGACGGTGCCGGTCAGCAGGCCGTGCCGGCTGGTGGCGAAGGTCAGGCTCTGGCCGTCGGCCAGGGCCGCGGCGTTGAAGGAGTACTGCAGCGCGTCGGTGCCGGTCGCGTTCTCGACGCCGATCGTGGCGCCGATCCCGGCGTCGCGCTCGCTGTCGATACTGTCGTAGCGGTAGCCGATCGAGCCGTTCTCGCCGAGCAGCGCCGAGAACGAGATGCGCTGGGTGGCGTCGGCGTAGAAGCGGGCGTTGCGCCACTCCAGGACGAAGGTCCGGTTGGGCGCGGTGCCCAGGGTGGCGGTGTGGACGCCGGACTGGTCGTCCAGCACGAGGTCGTCCCAGAAGGGGTAGATCGCCGCGTTGGGCGCCGCCGAGGCGGGCAGGGTCGCGTTCCCCGCCAGGGCGGTGCTGGTGGCGAAGGTCAGGAACCCGTTGCTGCTGACCCAGCCCGCCGTGTACCCGGTGCCGTAGAAGGGGAAGGTGAACGGCAGCGTGATCGGCTGGATCACGTCGTCGCCGGTGATCGCCGTCTTGACGGTGCCCGCGACGTACGGCTCGGCGCCGGCCGCGCAGGTGTAGCCGAAGGCGTCGGTGCGGCGCGGCAGCTCGGCGTCCCTGGTCGGGTCCCCGTTCACGGTGACCGGCACGGTGAGGACGTTCGCGCACCGCGAGCGCGGGGTGAACCTCAGCTCGTAGTCGCCGTTCGGCAGCGTCAGCCGGTAGCGTCCCGCGGCGTCGGTGACCCCGGTGACCGCGGTGCCCACCGCGGTCACGGTGGCGCCCTCCTCGGGCGCGCCGCCGGAGGTGACCGTCCCCGACACCGTGCCCGAGGGCAGCGCCGTCAGCGACACGTCCCGGGTGACCGTCCGGTCCGCCACGACCGTGACGTCCGCGGCGGCGTCCTCGTAGCCGAACCTCTCCACGGTGAGCCGGTAGGCGCCCTCGGGCAGGCGGGGCAGGGTGTAGGTCCCGTCCTGCGCGGTGGCGACGGTGCGGTTCAGCGGCCCGGTGACGGAGACGGTCGCCCCCGCCACGGGCGAGCCGCTGGACGTCACGGTGCCCGCCAGCGTGCCGATGGCCTCGTCCGGGGCGGCCTGGACCGCCGCGAACGTGTCGAGGCGGCCCTCGCCCCAGATGTTGTTGTCGGCCGCGGTGCCGCCGCAGCGGACGTCGTCGACGTCGATCGCGGTGCGGTCGAGCAGTTCGCGCGTGGCCGCGATGTCGCCCAGCAGGCCCGGGGAGGCCGACCAGATCAGCGCCACGGTGGCGGCCACGTGCGGGGCGGCCATCGAGGTGCCGGAGAAGACGTCGTAGCCGCCGGGCACGGAGGAGCGCACGTCGACGCCGGGGGCGGCGAGGTTGGGCTTGATCTCACCGTTCTCGCCGGAGCCGCGGGTGGAGAAGGGCGCGATCACGTTGTTCACGTCGAACGCGCCGGCGCTGTAGGAGGCGGTGTACTGGCCGGGGGAGCCGCTGGAGGTGCAGCCCGCGTTGGTGAGGTTGCCGTTGGAGAAGACGGGGAAGATGCCCGCCGCGACCCAGGCGTCCACGGTCTCCTTGTACCAGGGGTCGAAGCCGCTGCCGCCCCAGGAGTTGTTGACGATGTGCGGCGCCAGGTCGGGGCGGGGGTCGTCGCCGTTCTGGTCGGTGGGCGCCAGCACCCACTGCCCGGCGGCGAGCAGCGAGGCGTCGGAGCAGGTGTTGGTCTCGCATCCCTTGGCGGCGATCCACGTCGCGCCCGGGGCGACGCCGATGACGTCGGCGCCGTCGCCGCCCACCATGGTGCCCATGGTGTGGGTGCCGTGGTCGTTGTTGTCGCACGGCGCGGTGCCGGCGCAGATCCCGGCGGGGTCGAACCAGTTGTGGGCGTGGTCGACGGTGCCGTCGGCCTTCTTGCCGCGGTACCGGGCGGCCAGCGCGGGGTGGTCGAACTGCACGCCGCTGTCGATGTTGGCCACGACGATGCCCTCGCCGCGCACGCCCAGCTCGCCCCAGACCCTGGGGGCGTTGACCCGGTCGATGTTCCACTCGGTCGCGTTCACCCTCGCCGTCTGCCTGCCGGGCATCGGCTTGGGCAGGGTGGCGACCCGGACGGGCTCGATCCGGTCCACCTCGGGCCGCTCGGCGATCTCCTCGGCGAGCTTGGCGCTCCCGGTCACCCGGATGGCGTTGGAGATCCAGAAGGGCGTGAAGTCGGCGCTCTCGGCGGTCAGGAGCCTGCGCAGGCCCGCCTGCGAGGACTCCGCCAGCTCGGTCTTGGCGCGGTAGACCTGGGTGGCCTTCTCGGTCCTGGTCCTCGCCCTGCGGGCCGCGCCGAGGTCGGCGCCGCCCTTCAGGCGCACCCAGAAGGTGGCCTTGTCGTCGACGGCCAGCTCGGCCAGGACGGTCTTGTGGATCTTGTCGGGTTCGGGGGCGGCCTGGGCCACCCCTTGGGGGAGGAGGAGGGCGAGGGCGGTGACGGTCCCGATCAGGATCGATCGCCGGCGGCGGGGGGTGTTTGACACGCGGTCTCCTTCACGCCGGACGGGAGTCTCCCGCCCGGCAGGGCGACGCGGGATGCACATGATCTTTACAACCCACGTGGAAAATCCTGAATAGATCGTGTGAAATTTTCAAGCTTTCGGGCGCGTAAAACGCCATATGTCATAAAAATCAGGGTGAACAGGGCAGGCCAGAATGGGCGCCCTCCTTCCGGCACCTTCCCCGCCGCCCTCCTCGCCCCCGCCGCGACGCCGGGGTGATCTGCCCGGTTCACCCGGACTCTCCGCGGGACCGTCGCGGCGCGCGTGTTCACGGGGGCGGCCGGACGCGGGATCATTGACGACGTGAACCGCACCGCTGCCGTACGCCTCCTGGGAGTGCTCCTGCTCACCGCCGTCGCGATCACGGCCGTGCTGCTCGCCCTGCTCCCCCCCTCCTCCCCCGGCGAAGGCACCGGCGCGGCCGGCGCGCGCGACGGGGGCGGGCCGATCCCGGCCTTCACCGTGCGCGAGCTGGGCGCACGCGACCACGAGCTCACCGTCACCTCCGCCGCGCTGGGCCGCGAGGGCATGGTCCGGGTGCTGCTGCCCGAGGGGTGGACGCCCGGCTCGGGGCCCTGGCCGCTGCTGTACCTGCTGAACGGCTGCTGCCAGAGCGACTACGCCGCCTGGGTCGGCAAGGGGGACGCCGCGCGGCTCACCTCCGGCTACCGGGCGATCGTGGCCGTCCCCGAGGGCGGCCCGGTCGGTTTCTACTCCGACTGGCGCGACGGCCCCGGCTGGGAGACCTTCCACCTCACCGAGGTAAGGAGCATCCTGGAGCGCGACTACGGCGCCGGCGACCGGCGGGCGGTGGCCGGGCTGTCCATGGGCGGATTCGGCGCCATGTCGTACGCGGCCCGCCACCCCGGCATGTTCCAGGCCGCGGCCTCGTTCTCCGGCGTGCTGCACACCCGCGACGGCGAGGGCGGCGTCGACTGGCTGCTGAAGCGCAACCAGGAGGACTCCGCGAAGCTCTGGGGGCCGCCCCAGGACCCCGCGTGGGCCGCCCACAACCCGGCCGACCTCGCCAGCGAGCTGCGCGAGGTGCGGCTCTTCGTCTCCGGCGGCGACGGCTCCCCCGGCCCGCTGGACGCCCCCTCCACCGGCCGGGACGAGGGTGAGGCCGCGCTGCTCCGCCAGGCCGTGACCTTCACCGAGCGGGCCGAAGCGGCCGGGGCCGAGGTGACCGCGGACTTCTACGGCCCCGGCACCCACACCTGGCCGTACTGGCGGCGCGGCCTGGAGCGCGCCCTGCCGATGCTCATGGGCACCATCGGCGCCACCGTCTGAGAGCGCGGCCCGCCGCGCGGGCGGAAAGTTAATACGGACGACTCTGGGCGTTCAGCTCGGGCACCCCTTGCCGGTCACCCTCGTGACTAGGTTCCTTTGACATCCCCGACCGGGGCGTTCCGCCGTATGTCATGAGGAGCCACCTTGCGAGTCCTGGCCGTTGTCCCCGCCCGTGGAGGTTCGGTGGGCGTCCCCCTGAAGAACCTGGCCGCGGTGGGAGGCAGTCCCCTCGTGGCCCGTGCGGTGCGAGCCTGCGTACGCGCCGAACTGGTCGACGAGGTCGTCGTCAGCACCGACCACCGGGACATCGCCGAGGCCGCCCGCGAGGCGGGCGCGACCGTGATCGACCGGCCCGATGAGCTGAGCGGCGCGACCGCCTCCAGCGAGTCCGCCGTGCTGCACGCGCTCGACCACCTCCCCGAGACCCCCGACGTGGTCGTCCTGGTGCAGTGCACCAGCGCGTTCATCGACCCCGCCGACCTCGACGCCGCGGTCACCAGGGTCCTGAACGGCGACGCCGACGTGGTGTTCTCCGGCCTGGAGACACACGAGTTCCTGTGGAACGCCGAGGGCGACGGGGTCAACCACGACCCCGCGCACCGTCCGCGCCGCCAGGACCGCGAGCCGGACTTCCGCGAGACCGGGGCGTTCTACGTCATGCGCGCCCAGGGGCTGCGCGAGCACGGCCACCGCTTCTTCGGCACCGTCGCCGTGCAGCGGGTCTCCCCGCACCACGCCATCGAGGTGGACACCCCCGAGGACCTGGAGATCGCACGGGCGCTGGCGCCGTTCGTGGACCGGCCCGAGCCGATCGACGTGGACGCGGTGATCACCGACTTCGACGGCGTGCACACCGACGACCGCGCCTACGTCGACCAGGACGGCCGCGAGACGGTCGCGGTCAGCCGCTCCGACGGCATGGGGATCTCGCTGCTGCGCCGCTCCGGCGTCAAGCTGATGATCATGTCCACCGAGCACAATCCGGTGGTCGCCGCCCGCGCCCGCAAGCTCGAGGTGCCGGTCCTGCAGGGCCTGACCGACAAGCGGACCGTGCTGCGCGACTGGCTGGCCATCGAGGGCATCGACCCGGCCCGCGTGGCCTACGTCGGCAACGACGTCAACGACCTGGGCCCGATGAGCGACGTCGGCTGGCCGATCACGGTCCCCGACGCCCACCCCCGGGTCCGCGCCGCCGCCAGGACCGTGCTGACCAGGCCCGGCGGCGCCGGAGCCGTCCGCGAGCTGTGCGACCGCGTCCTGGCGGCCCGCCCGGTGGACCAGGTCGAGCTCGCCACCGCCCCCCGGGCCGAGCTGCGGCTCAACCCGATCGCCAGGCCCGTCCAGATCGGCGAGGCGCTGGTCGGCTCCGGACAGCCGGTCTACGTGATCGCCGAGATCGGCATCAACCACAACGGCGACGTGGAGATCGCGCGCCGGCTCATCGACGTGGCGGCCGAGGCCGGCTGCCAGGCGGTCAAGTTCCAGAAGCGCACCCCGGAGATCTGCGTGCCGCTGGAGCAGCGCGACCAGATCCGGCAGACGCCCTGGGGCGAGATGACCTACCTGGAGTACAAGATCAGGACCGAGTTCGGCCTGAAGGAGTACAGCCAGATCGCCGAGCACTGCCGGGAGCGCGGCCTGGAGTGGTTCGCCTCGCCGTGGGACGTGCCGTCGGTGGAGTTCCTGGAGAGCATGGACGTGGTGACCCACAAGGTCGCCTCGGCCAGCGTGACCGATCTGGAGCTGCTCCGCGCGCTCGCCTCGACCGGCAAGCCGATCATCCTGTCCACCGGCATGTCCACGCTGGAGGAGATCGACCGGGCCGTGGAGGTCCTCGGCACCTCCAGGCTGGTGCTGATGCACGCCACCTCCACCTACCCCCTCCCCCCCGAGGAGGCCAACCTCCGCACGATCGTCACCCTCCAGGAGCGCTACGGCGTGCCGGTCGGCTACTCCGGCCACGAGCGCGGCCTGCAGATCTCGCTCGCGGCGGTGACGCTGGGCGCGGTGACCGTCGAGCGGCACATCACGCTGGACCGCACCATGTGGGGCTCCGACCACGCCGCCTCGCTGGAGCCGTCCGGGCTGGAGCACCTGGTCCGCGACATCCGGATCATCGAGACCGCCCTGGGCGACGGGATCAAGCGGGTGTTCCCCGGCGAAGAGGCACCGCGCGCCAGACTGCGGCGTTCCTATGGCGACGAGGTGCTTCATCGCGACGCCAACGCGTCACGGTGAGCCGTTTCACGCCGACGCGTCGCTCCGAAGCGGGTCCCGGAACGGAGAGGGTTCGTTGATCACGCTGTCCGTCGTCGTTCCGGTGCGGGACGCGGAGCTCTACATCGGTGACGCGCTGACCTCGCTGGTGAGGAACGCGCGCCGGGATTTCGAGTTCATCGTGGTGGACGACGGGTCGGTGGACGCGACCGGGCAGATCATCGAGGATTTCCGCGCCGATCTGCCCGGTCTGGTGGTGCTGCGCAACGAGGCGCCGGTGGGGCTGGCCGACGCGCGCAACCTCGGGCTCTCCCTCGCCTCGGGCCGCTACGTGACGTTCATGGACGGCGACGACTGGCTGGCCCCGGGGTACCTGGGTGACCTGGTGGCGGCGATCGAGCGGCTCGGCTGCGACTTCGTCAGGGTCGACCACGTGCAGGTGGAGGGCCGCAAACGGGTGATCCACCGGGCGCCGCTCGCCACCCGGGAGAGGGTGCTCACGCCGCGCGAGCACATCCTGCCCGCCCGTTCCAAGACCATGGTCGACTACCCGTACGCCTGGGCGGGGATCTACCGCCGGGACC
Organism: Streptosporangium sp. DT93; assembly: GCF_049844535.1. Classification (NCBI taxonomy): domain Bacteria; kingdom Bacillati; phylum Actinomycetota; class Actinomycetes; order Streptosporangiales; family Streptosporangiaceae; genus Streptosporangium; species Streptosporangium sp. DT93. The sequence goes on along the minus strand of NZ_JBNCLF010000034.1, from coordinate 59,809 downwards.
TGGGCGACCTGCTGACCTTCCCCGGGCACCTGCACACCGCCGAGGACAGGCCGTGGATCTGGCGGCTGCACCGGCGGGCGGGCTCGTTCGCGGTCGTCTCGCTGGCCGGCGTGTTCTACCGACGACTGGTCGCGGGCTCGCTGACCCAGACGGGCGACGCCCGCCAGCTCCACTTCTTCGACGCCTTCGACACGGTCTTCGCCGAGACCGAGGAGGAGTTCATGCCCAAGGCGGTGCGCACCTTCCGCGCGCTGCTCGCCCACCACCTGGAGCTGGACGAGCGGTTCTCCCCCGAGCTGCGCGCCCGCTTCACCGAGCGGGGCGCCGCGACCCTGAGGCGGCTCCCGGCCGGCCTGCTCGCCGAGGCCCGCCTGGACCCGGAGCGCGACGAGATCCTGAACAGGCTCCTGGAGGGCCGATGACACAGCTGTTCTACGCCTCGACCCTGTTCGGCGCGATGACGCTGGCGGCGGCGATCGACGACGGCCGCTTCGGTCCCCGCGACGACCGCCGGGTGCTGCTGGTCTCCAACAACGCGGCGATCCCGGAGATCACCCCCGCCCTGTCCGAGGCGCCGGCCTTCACCGCGCTGCGCCCGCGTTTCGACGAGATCCACTCGTGGAACGAGATCGTGGCCCCGCTGCACCCCTCGGACTGGAAGGCCCGCGTCGTCGAGGTGCCGATGCTCGGCCGCCTGCTCGGCTCGCGCCTGTCCCTGGACGACGGCGTGTCCGAGCTGGTCGTGGAGTCCGTCGCGGTCCCCCCTGCCAGGACCCTGGCCGGGCTGGTCAGGGACTGTCCCGTGTCGGTCTACTCCGACGGCCTGATGAGCTACGGCCCGACCCGCGACCCGCTGCCGCTGGAGATCGCCGGGCGGATCACCCGCCTGCTCCACCTCGACCTCGTCCCGGACCTGAGCCCGCTGCTGCTGTCGGAGTACGGGGTGCCCTCCGAGATCGTCCCGGACCGCGCCTTCCTCGACGTGATCGGCGCGCCGGCCGGCGGGTCCTCCCCGGACCCGGGCGGCGCGCCCTCGGGCCGGGCGATGATCCTCGGCCAGTACCTCTCCGCCCTCGACATCCTCACCCCCGCCGAGGAGGAGGGGCTCCACGCCGGCATGCTGCGCGCCCTCGTCGCCCGGGGATTCGGCGACGTGCTGTTCAAGCCCCATCCGGCCGCCGGGCGCCGGCACGCCCTGCGGTTGCGCGAGACCGCCGCCGAGCTGGGCGTCGAGCTGGAGGTGGTCGCGCAGACCGTTCCCGCCGAGTCGTGCTTCGCCGCGTCCCGGCCGGACCTCGTGGTCGGCTGCTTCTCCACCGCCCTGATCACCGCCGGGCGGTACTTCGGTCTCCCCGTGGCGACGATGGGCGGCGAGCTGGTCCTGGAACGGCTCGTCCCGTACGAGAACAGCAACCGGGTCCCGGTGACGATCACCGACGCGCTGCTGCCGCGCCTGTCGGCGGACGGATCGCTGGAGGACCCGCCGGCGGTGGACCTCCCGGCGCTGGTGGGCGCGGTCGGTCACTGCATGCAGAGCGAGGCGTATCCGGGGCTGCGCGAGACGGCCGCCGCCTACCTGCGGGCGTACGGCCCGGACCGTTACTTCAAGAACCGGCGGCTGGCCGTCCTGGACCTCCTGCCCGTCTCCTCCCCCGCACCCCGGGAGCGATCCGCTCTCGGCAGGCTCCGTGGCCGTCTGACCAGGGCTTTTCCGTCGGCCTGAGCCCGGTTCCCGTCGTCCCCGGACCTGGGTTCGGGGCTCAGGTCCCGGGCGCGGGGCCCGGAGCGGGTCCGGTGCCGTCCGGTCTCGCCGCCACGTACGGGAACCGGTCGCCGCGCGTGTCCGCGAACTCCGCGGGGGACAGCCCGGTGCTCGTCGCCGCGTTCAGCACCAGGGAGAACATGACCTCGGCCGCGTTGTCGGCGAGGGTGCGGCCGTTGTGCTCGGCGAACCCGAAGACGGCCGGGGTGCCCGTCCGGTAGGGCAGCAGGTCGGGAAGCAGGCGGTGGGCCACGGACCTTCCGTAGGCGACCGGGTCGCCCGGGACGCCGTTCGCGGCGGCGACCGCCGCCACGAGACGCGCGATGTGCTCGCTCCCGGCTCCCATCTCGTCGGCGGGGTGGACCAGGTTCGCGGCGCCGGCCTCCTCGCCGTCGTCGGGCCGGAAGATCGGCCACATCATCGGGCGTCCCTCCCGGTTCACCTGCCGCCAGCCGCCCGCGTCGGTGGCGAGCTTGGTGGTGACCCAGACGCCGATGCGCCGGTCGCGGCCCAGGCGCGGGTCCCGGTCGGGGATCTCCAGCACGATCGAGTGGACGGTCGAGCCGGAGAAGCTGTTCTTCGCCGCGCCCGGCTCCCAGCCCGGTGTCTCGACCGGGGCGCCGTTCCTGACGGCCGTGCCGACGGCGCGGACCTGCGTCAGATCGACGTAGAAGGGGTCGAGGGCCCGCCCGGCCCACAGCCGCAGGCCGTCAGGACCCGCGACGACCTCACCGGTCGTGCCCTCGGCGAGGAGGTCGCCTGGCGCGGTGTCGTTGCGGGCGGCGTACCCGGTCAGGACGTGCAGGGTGAGGCGCTGCTCCCCGGAGGGGGCGGGCTCGCCGAACGCCACCCGGTAGGTGAGGTCCTCCGCCGCCGCGCCGTCCATGTGGATCTTGAATTCGTAGCGCGCCTCCGGGTGGAACCCCGGCCGCGTGTCCGGTCCCGACAGGGAGCTGTTCACGTTCAGCACGAGAACGGTCCCGCTCTCGCCTCGGAAGACGTAGTGGTCGGTGATGTCGAGGCGGCCGTCCCGCCGGGCCTGCTCGGAGTCGAGATGATGCGACATGGGACCGTCCTTGGATTCTTCCGATGTCTCCCGACAGGACCCTCACCGCTTTCGCCGGGGGCGACACGACCGGACGTTCAAGGTTGGACCAAGTTCCGGGCCGGGGTACGCCGCCCGGGACACACGGGAGTTCGCCGGGGCTCGCCGGGAACCCGGTGCCGTTCGGTGCCGTTCGGCGCTGTTCGGGGCCGCCGGGCATCGGTCGTCGAGGCCCGACGCGGCCCATCGGGGTCACCGAGGTCACCGGGGTCACCGGGGTCACCGGAGCGCCCGGAGATAGCGGCGCATCCGGCGCTTGGCGCGGTAGCCGGCGCGCAGCACGTTCGGCGGGACCTCCACGCGCATCCGGGCACGGCGGCGGGCGGTGGCGTACTCGGAACCGTCCAGCAGGGAGCGGGCCGGGACGAGCCGCCCCGAGCGGGCCTGGCCGACCAGGGAGACCAGGCGGGAGGTCCAGTCGTCGGCGGCGCGGGGGTGGAAGTAGTTGGCCCGGCACCAGGCGTCGTCCGGGTCCAGGAAACGTCCGGCGGCCAGGTCGTCGAGGGTGCCGAGCAACCCGCTGTCCTCGAAGACCAGATTGATCATCTCTGCGCTCACCCCGAAGTCGGAGAGCACCAGCAGCGGCACCTTGCCGGCGATGGCCTCCAGTGCGGCGGTCGAGCTGACGGTGACGAACCCGGCGGCCCGGTCCAGGTGCTCGTGCATGGGGCCCGTCGCGAAGCGCACGGCGTCGTCCCGTACCCGGCCCTGCTCGGCCAGCGACCGCCACAGGCTCATGTAGTGGTGACGCTCGTTGTGGGTCTGGCGCTCGGTGTCCAGGGCGCGGAGCTTGACGACGACGTCGAGGCCGGGCCGGTGCCGGGCCAGCTCGGCCAGGGCCAGCAGGATGTTCTCGCGCTCCTCCCGGCGCCGGGGGACCTTGGCCTGGGTGGCGAACACCACCCGGTCGCGCGGGCCGGCGACGGCCTTTGCGGCATCGCTCCCGGTTACGAGCCCGATGCCGGGGCCGGTCCCGGTCGCGAGGCCGGTCCCGGGACCCATGCCCGTGCCCGTGCCCGTGCCGGTGCCGGTGCCGAGGCCGGTCGTGGTGGCCTTCCCGGCACCGTGCAGGAACGGCAGCCGGGCCAGTCCCACCTGGCCGCCCCCGCCCAGGGCGCGGCCGATCGCCGAGAACTCCTCGACCTCCCGCCCGCTGTGCAGCACGAACAGCTCGCACCCGCTGCGGAACAGCCACGCCTTCTCGGTGGCGGGGACGGAGATGCCCGGCAGCCCCGACACGAACACCGGCCTGGTCCGCAGCCCGGCCAGGACCTCGGCGACCAGCACGTCCACCACGGGACCGGTGCAGGCGGCCAGCACCACGTCGGGCCTGAACCGCTCGGCGGCCCGGCGCAGCGCGCGGGCCGAGAGCACGGGCGGCTCGGCCGCCGAACCCGCGACGGCGGCCTGGATCTGCGCCGGGGACGGGACGATCGGGGTGCGGATCACCGCCAGCTCCGTCGTACAGCCCGAGGGCAGCTCCCGCAGCAGGCAGGCGGCCCACTTCAGGTAGGAATCGGAGTCGGCCACGGCCAGGACCTTCAACGAGAACCTCCAGCCGGGGGTGTCGTCCCCCGGGGTCGTACGCGGACAGGGAACACGGACGGGAAACGCGGACGAAAAGGGCGGCACGGTACGCGGACGACCGATCCCCGGGGGGATCGCGGGCTCACGGGGTCATCGCGTCACGGCCCGGCGGGTCCGGGGCGCGGGCCGGCGGGTCATGATCCGGCGACCCCGGTGTCGTGGTGGGCGAACATCGACAGGTGGGAGCGGAGCGAGGGCGCCGCCTCGGCCGTCCACCACTCGTCGGGCACGTCCACCGTCCGCACGGCCACGCCCCGCGCCGACAGCAGGATCCGCAGGGAGGTGACCGCGGTGGACGGCAGGCTCAGCACCCGCTGCTCGGCGCCCAGGCCGCGCAGTGTCAGCTCGGCGGGGACGCCTCCGTCGTAGACGGTGATCCCGAGCTGCTCGGCGACCCGGGCGACGTCGTGCGGGTCCTCACGACGGTGCGGGAAGTAGGCCACCGGCCCGTCCGCGCCCAGCCCGGCCAGCCAGGTGAAGTAGTGCTCCCGGTGGATCAGGCCGTTGCGGACCAGTGAGGTGCCCAGGACCACGGTCCGCTCCTGCGGGCGGGGCCTGCGCAGCGGCTGCGAGCGCAGCCAGGCGAAGTCGTGGGTGACCAGGTCGACCCCGGCGGCCCGTACGGCACCGGCCAGGCCGGGGGCGACGGGCAGCGCGGTGAAGATCGAGAGCCGGCCGGAGCGGGCGGCGGCGCGCAGCCGCAGGCCCGCCGCCGCGCCCAGGGCGGTCCTGAGCCGTCCGGCACCGCCGCGCGCCCGCAGCAGGGGCGTCCCGAACCCGCCGGTGATCAGCTCCAGGAGCCTGATCGTGGCCAGGCCGTCGTCGACGATCACGACCCGGCCGGGTGAGGCGGTGAGCCAGCGGAACTGGACCTTGCCGGAGAAGGCGTCGCCCAGCGCCCAGGTGCGTCCCCTGGGCGGGCGGGGCATGTCCTTCCCCGCCTCGGCCAGTTCGAGGCCGGGGGGCAGCCGCAGGCGCCCCAGCTCGCGTGCCGTCACGGCCAGCGGGCGCAGGCCCGCCCGGGGCACGAGGCGGGCGCGGGCGCCGAGCAGCCCGGCATGGTGGGCCTCCACGGCGCAGAGCATCTGCAGCGGGGACTCCACCCAGGCCACGGCCGAACCCTGCTCCCGCGCGTGGTCTCGGCCGTCCTCCACGCCGGGCGATGACCCGTTCACGACCGCCACACCGTAACCCGGCGGCCTTACCGGACCGGGAACTGCGGATGAACAGCGGGCCACGCGCACCTTTTTGTGATCTTGCGTGGTGTTCCGCGGGACACGGGGCCGTTCCGTACACTGCCCGTACCTGAAGATCCACGCCGGGGACCGGCGGCGGGCCGCGCGGCGGGCGGGGCCGGAGAGGGGCGAGCCATGTGGACGGCCAAGGAGATACCCGACCTGACCGGCCGGACGGCGGTGGTCACCGGGGCGAGCGGCGGTATCGGGGTACCGACGGCGCTGGCGCTGGCCGCGCACGGCGCCCGGGTGGTGCTGACCGCCCGTGACCCCGGGCGGGGCCGGGCCGCACTGGAGGAGATCAGGGCGAAGGTCCCGGGGGCCGCGGTCGAGGTGGGGGCGCTCGACCTGTCCGACCTGGGTTCGGTGCGCGCCTTCGCCGAGACGGTCCGCGAGCCGCTGGACCTGCTGGTCAACAACGCCGGGGTGGGGCCGATGCCCCGGGGGACGACCGCCGACGGCTTCGAGACGCAGTTCGGCGTCAACCACCTGGGGCACTTCGCCCTGACCGGCCTGCTGATGCCGCGCCTGCTGGCCGCCCCGGCGGCCCGGGTGGTCACGGTCTCCAGCGGCGCGCACGCCTTCGGGGAGATCGACTTCGACGATCTGGGCCTCGAACGCGGCTACGGCTCGTGGGCCGCCTACGGCCGCTCCAAGCTGGCCAACCTGCTGTTCGCCCTGGAGCTGCAGCGTCGCGCCGAGGCGTCGGGGGCGACCCTGCTCAGCCTGGCGGCCCATCCGGGCACGACCGCCACCGGCATCCTGAGGACGGGCCGCCCCCTCAGCGTCCTGATGCGCCTGCTGCTGCGCTCGCCCGCCAAGGGCGCCCTGCCCTCCCTGTACGCCGCCACCTCTCCCGAGGCCGAGGGCGGGCAGTACGTCGGCCCCGGGCCCCGGGTGCTGCGTCCCTCCGCGCGGGCGGCCGATCCGGCGGTGGCGGCGCGCCTGTGGGAGGTGTCGGAGGAGCTGACCGGCGTACGGTTCGCGGAGTCCTGAAGGCGGCCCTGAGCCCTGCCCGGGCATCGCCGGATCCGGTGCCCGGAAGGGCCTCGCGAGGGGTTTGAATAGGTTTTGAATAGGTTTACGAGGGGGTCGTCCGGCGCTCCCCGAGTTTTTACCATCGAAGGCCAGTTCGATGAAACGCGCCCTCGGTGACGTCCGGGGCGGGCGTCCCGGCACACCTCCGGAGACCTCTGCCCGCGCGAGGGGGAGTCGGCGTACCACGACCGGATCGCCGGGGGCAGCGGGATTCCTCGCCCGGCCGACCGGAAAAGCCCGGCCCCGGAAAGGGGCACGCGCAGGTCGCGGGAAGGGCGATCCATTCCCCTCCCCCGGGGGCGGAATACCCCTCCCTACCCTCCTGACCAGGGCCTACTGCCACGTGAAGGCAATATGTCTTGCTTGTAATCGTCTGTCCGGATGACGTAAGTTCATCCCGTTCATGGCAAATGTCTAGGTCTATCCAGGTCTGAGCATTGCCGTCACATTGCCCGACCGTGTCTCGTCGGAGCGGACCCCCTCCGCCCCCGGTGAGCACGGCCGCCGAATCCGCGAGGTCTGCGGAACCGGGGAACCACGTTCCTGGGGTGAATCAACGCATCCGTGCGTCGTAGGGCACTTCCCAGCCCGAACCCGTCAGCTAACCCGGTAGGTGGAATGGAAGCGACGCAAGGAGTCGAACCCCCATCATGACCGAGCACACCCCCACCCCCACCCGCACCCCCACCGCCCCCCGACTGGCACGCATCCTGCTCAGCGCCGCCGTCGTCCTGGCCGCCGGGGTCTCGGGCCCCGCCGCACTGGCCGACGACCACACCTCCCTGACCCCTCCCGCCGACACCAGGACCGCGGAGGTCTCGCAGGACGCCGGATCCGCCACCCCCCTGGAGATCGCGGCCCAGCGGCTTCCCAAGGTCACGGCCGCGCAGGTGCTGAACCTGGCCGCGCAGCAGATCGGCGTCCGGGAGAACTCCATGGGCGGCGGGACCAAGTTCCACCAGTGGTACATGTCCTCCCCCCGTGCCCAGGAGACCGCCGCCCGCGACGGAGGCAACATCTACGGCTACGCCAACGCCCCCTGGTGCGCGATGTTCGTGTCCTGGGTCGGCGAGATGGCCGGCATCCGGCCCACGATGGGCTGGGACGCCTACACCGTCACCCACGCCAAGTGGTTCGCGGAGAACGGGCACTGGGGCACCGTCCCCACCCCCGGCGCCGTCGTCTACTTCGACTGGCAGCAGGGCAAGAGCATCGACGGGATCGACCACGTCGGCTTCGTCAAGCAGGACAACGGGGACGGCACGATCACCACGATCGAGGGCAACACCGGCAACGGTGACGTCGAGCAGCTCGTCCGGCCCGTCTCCGAGGTCGTCGGCTACGGCTACCCGGTCTACGCCGGCTGACCCCTCCCATCCCCTCCCGACCGGCCGGGGTCTTCACCCGGCCGGGACGCACCCGTCGTCCACCGTGCCCGCCCATGACCGCCCATGACCGCCTGCGCCTGCCTGTGACCGCCCGTGCCCGCCGTCCCACCCACCAGGGAGGCGGGCCTCGCCGTGCGCGCCCTCCGGCCCCCACGCGGCCGTACGGGATCCCGTGCGCGTGAGCCGTACCACCCCAGCGCCGGCCACACCCCGCGGGTACGACGACACCCTCGGGCACGACGACACGCGGACGCCGACCGCAGGGCCGGGCACGACCGTACGCGGGCATGACCCGTACGCCGGGCATGACGGCAGGCGGGCACGGCGACAGCGAGCACGACGGCACGCGGGTGCGACGGCACCGCGACCGTACGGGGCATGGCGGCATGATGGCACGAAGGCGGGGCCCCGCGCTGGATCACACCCGGATCGGCCCCGGGTTGGGAGCGCGAAATGCCCTGACTGTATGCCCGTGTGATGGGAGCGCTCCCAAAACCCTATATGGGATGTATATCACCATTTAGGGCCTCTAGACCCCGCAAAACGCCTCGCATGTAACGGTTACGTTTCGGCGTATTGACGTGCTGGACGCCCATCGTCCACTCTTCGTGGGAGCGCTCCCAAAGCTCATTGAGGAAAGACCACATCGTGAGACCGCGTTGTCGGGGCCGGTGAGCGATGTCATCTCCCAATGATTCGGGCGACCACCTGAGAGGGGTCCGGAATGTTGAACAACAAGCGGCAGGGCAAGCTGGCCGCCGTAGCGGTCATGGCGGCCACCGCCCTGGCCATCACGTCGTGCAGTTCCAGCGAGCCCGCCAAGCCCGCAGCCGGTGGTTCCTCCACCGCGGCCGCGGCCGAGCCGGTGACGATCACCGTGCACACCTTCGGAGGTGGCGAGAACTTCGGCTACGACAAGGCCGTGGAGACCTGGAACGCCGCTCACCCGAACATCCAGGTCAAGTACCAGAACCTGACCGACCGGTTCGAGGACGTCTACCTGCCGCAGCTGCTCCAGCGCCTCCAGGCCAACAGCGGCGCGGCCGACATCATCGCCCTGGACGAGGGCGCGATGGGCCTCATGAAGGCCCGTCCGCAGTTCTTCACCGACCTGGCCGAGTACGGGCTGGACAGCCGCAAGGCCGACTTCCCCGCTGCCAAGTGGGACAACGGCATCAACGCCGACAGCAAGCTCTTCGCCCTGGGCACCGACATCGGCGGCATGACCATGTGCTACCGCAAGGACCTGTTCGAGAAGGCGGGCCTGCCCAGCGAGCGCGAAGAGGTCGGCAAGCTCTGGCCGGACTGGAACGCCTTCATGGAGGTCGGCAAGAAGTTCCAGGCCGCCAACCCGGCCAAGGGCGACCCCAAGTTCCTCGACGGCCCGAACACGCTCTACAACGTGATCCTGTCGCAGGAGGCGCCGAAGAACGGCAACATCGCCTACTTCGACAAGGAGAACAAGCTCGTCCTCGAGACCAACCCCGCGATCAAGACCTCCTTCGACACGGTGAAGAGCTTCAGCGAGGCGGGCCTGACCGCCAAGCTCGCCTCCTTCACCCCGCCGTGGAACGCCGCCATCAAGAAGGGCGGCTTCGCGACCATGGGCTGCCCGGCCTGGATGCTCGGCGTGGTCTCCGGCGCGGCCGGTGAGGGCAACAAGGGCAAGTGGGACGTCGCGGCGGTTCCCGGCGGCGCCGGCAACTGGGGCGGCTCCTACCTGGCGATCCCCAAGCAGAGCAAGCACCCCAAGGAGGCCGCTGAGGTCCTGAACTACCTCACCGGCAAGGAGGGCCACGTCATGGCCTTCCAGGAGGCCGCCGCCTTCCCGAGCTCCCTCCCCGCCCAGCAGGACCCCGCGGTCGCCGACCTGAAGAACGAGTTCTTCAACGACGCCCCGACCGGCAAGATCTTCGGTGAGTCGGTCAAGGACCTGCTGCCGGTCTTCCTCGGCGAGAAGCACGCCCAGGTCAAGACCTCGGTGGAGAAGGTCCTGGAAGGGATGGACCAGGGCTCGATCCCCTACGGCGAGGCCTGGACCAAGTTCATCGAGGCCGGCGTCAAGGCAGCGGGCTGATCCCTCTCCCGACCCGCATCGGCCCGGCGGCGGTGAGCCCGCCGCCGGGCCGGTCGTCTGCCCCCGCTGAAAGGCTCTGACCGATGACACTGCACGTCGATTCCCCGGCCGCTCCGCCCCGGCCCGGCCCCGAGCGGCCGACGGGGCACCGCGGACCGCGACGCGGCAGCGGGTGGGCCCGGTTCGATCTCCGGGCGACCCCCTACTTCCTCGTCTCCCCGTACTTCCTGCTCTTCGCCGTCTTCGGCATCTTCCCCCTCGGCTACACCCTCTGGGTCTCGCTGCACGAGTGGGAGCTGGCCGGCGACAAGACCCTGGTGGGGCTCGACAACTACGTCGAGCTGATCACCGACGAGGCCTTCTGGAACGCGGTGATCAACACCCTCGGCATGTTCGTCATGTCGACGATCCCGCAGCTCGTCCTCGCCCTGCTCCTGGCCAACGCGCTCAACAAGCGCATCCGGGGACGGCTCTTCTTCCGCCTCGGCGTGCTGCTGCCGCTGATCACCTCCGTCGTCGCCGTCGCCGTCGTCTTCACCCAGCTCTACGGCCGCGACTACGGCATGATCAACTGGTTCCTGAGCCTCTTCAACGTCGACGCGATCAACTGGCAGAACGAGAAGTGGTCCTCGTGGATCGCGATCTCGACCATGATCGACTGGCGCTGGACCGGCTACAACGCGATCATCCTGCTGGCCGCGATGCAGACGATCCCCAAGGACCTCTACGAGGCCGCCTCCATCGACGGCGCCTCGGCCAGGCGGCAGTTCTGGCAGATCACCTTCCCGATGCTGCGCCCGACCATCATCTTCGTGGTGTTCATCTCCACCATCGGCGGGCTGACGCTCTTCACCGAGCCGGTCATGTTCGACGGCAACCCGACGATGGCGGGCGGCGCCACCGGCCAGTACCAGACCGTGGCGATGTTCATCGTCAAGGAGGCGTTCCGCGACTTCGACTTCGGCTACGCCGCGGCCGCCTCGTGGCTGCTGTTCGCGCTGATCCTGATCGGAACGCTCATCAACTACTCCTTCACCCGCCGTATCGGGGGTTCCAAGTGACGGCCACCCAGCTCAAGCGCCCCCCGGCGCCGCCCAGGCGCCGCCAGGGCCCCGCGGCCGCGCGGAACAGCATCTGGGACGCCGGCCCCATGACGAAGGTCGTGCTGGCCTTCGCCCTCGTCCTCTCGGCGTTCCCGATCTACTACATGTTCATCATGGCCACCCGGACCAACGAGGAGGCCATCGACGTCCCGCCGCCGCTCCTGCCCGGCGGTCACCTCGGTGAGAACATCCAGCGGCTGCTGTCCACCGAGGACGCCTACTTCGTGACCGGCCTGATCAACTCGGCCATCGTCTCGATCACGGTGACGGTCTCGGTCGTGCTGATCTCCACCCTGGCCGGGTTCGCCTTCGCCAAGCTGCGCTTCCGGGGCAGCAAGATCATGCTGGGCCTGATCCTGGTGACGATGATGGTCCCGCTCCAGCAGATGGGCATCGTGCCGCTGTACGAGCTCATGGTCACGCTCGGCTGGACCGGCCAGCTCAAGGCGGTCATCCTGCCCTTCCTGGTCAACGGCTTCGGCGTCTTCATGATGACCCAGTACGCCACCCAGGCGGTGCCGGACGAGCTGGTCGAGGCGGCCCGCGTCGACGGCGCCTCCACCATGCGCATCTACGTGAACGTCATCCTCCCGGCGCTCCGCCCCGGTATGGCGGTGCTGGCCCTGCTGGTCTTCATGCAGACGTGGAACGAGTTCATGTGGCCCTTGATCGTCCTGAACCCGGACAACCCGGTGGTCCAGACGTCGATCGCCGCGCTCAACCAGGCGCACGGAACCGACTACGTGATGCTCTTCACCGGCACCGCGGCGTCCGTCCTGCCCCTGTTCATCGTTTTCATCGCGTTCGGCCGCCAGATCGTCGGCGGACTCATGGAAGGTGCGGTCAAGGCGTGACCACGCAAGAGACTCGTATCACGACCCCGGATCTGATGTTCCCCACCGACTTCGTCTGGGGAGCGGCGACCTCCGCCTACCAGATCGAGGGCGCCGTGACCCAGGACGGGCGGGGAACGTCCATCTGGGACACGTTCGTCAAGCAGCCGGGGCGGGTGGTGAACGGCGAGCACGCCGACGTCGCCATCGACCACTACAACCGCTACCGGGACGACGTGCGGATGATGGCCGAACTCGGCCTCGGCGCGTACCGGTTCTCCGTCTCCTGGCCCCGCGTCCAGCCCGACGGGCGCGGCGCCCTCAACCCCGGGGGCATCGACTTCTACAGCCGCCTGGTGGACGAGCTGCTGTCGCGGGGCGTCGACCCCTGGGTGACGCTCTACCACTGGGACCTGCCCCAGGCGCTGGAGGACGAGGGCGGCTGGCCGGCGCGCGACACGTCGAAGCGCTTCGCCGACTACGCCGCGGCCGTGCACGAGGCACTGGGCGACCGGGTGCGCAACTGGAGCACGGTCAACGAGCCCTGGTGCTCGGCGTTCCTCGGGTACGCCTCGGGCGAGCACGCCCCCGGGCGCCGTGAGCCCGAGAAGGCCGTGTTCGCCGCCCACCACCTGCTGCTCGCGCACGGCCTGGCCGCGCAGGCGATCCGGGCCCAGCGCCCGGACACCGTCATCGGCGGCTGCGTCAACCTGTACGCGATCTCCCCGCAGACCACCTCCGAGGCCGACCGCGACGCCGCGCGCCGCATCGACGGCCTGCAGAACCGCTTCTTCCTCGACGCCCTGCTCAAGGGCGAGTACCCCGAGGACGTGCTGGAGGACCTCGGCCGGCCGGAAGGGCTCGTCCAGGACGGCGACATGGAGATCATCTCGACGCCGCTGGACAAGCTGCTGATCAACTACTACAGCCGCTTCACCGTCTCGGGCACCCCGGGCGGCGCGGCGTCGGCCGCGGCGGCGCCGACCGACACCGGGTCGCCCTGGGTCGGCAGCGAGCACGTGTCGTTCGTCGGGGGCGGCCGTCCGGTGACCGCCATGGGCTGGGAGATCGACAACACCGGCCTGCTGGAGATCCTGCAGCGGCTGGCCGCCGAGTACCCGCGCGTCCCCCTGGTCATCTCCGAGAACGGCGCGGCCTTCGACGACGTGATGGAGGACGACGGCTCGGTCCGCGACCACGACCGGGTGAGCTACATCGAGGCCCACCTGCGCACCTGCCACGCCGCGATCGAGGCCGGGATCCCGCTGGAGGGCTACTTCGCCTGGTCGCTCATGGACAACTTCGAGTGGGCCTGGGGCTACGGCAAGCGTTTCGGGCTGGTCCACGTCGACTACGAGACCCAGGTCAGAGTTCCCAAAGAGAGCGCTCTCTGGTATGCCGGGACAATCAGGCGTGGTGGCCTGAGCGGTCCGGCAGAATAAGGAGCCGGCGAATTCAGCACTGGGGGATCCAACACATGAACGGCGACCGTCGTCCGACGCTAGAGGCGGTCGCGGCTCTGGCCGGTGTCGGCCGCGGTACGGTGTCGCGGGTCATCAACGGCTCACCCAAGGTGAGCGAGAAGGCCCGTGGCGCCGTGCTGCACGCCATCGAGGAGCTGGGCTACGTTCCCAACCGGGCGGCGCGCGCCCTGGTGACCCGGCGTACCGACACCGTGGCGCTGGTCGTCTCCGAGTCCGAACTGCGGGTCTTCGACGAACCGTACTTCGCCGGGACCATCCGTGGCATCGGGTCGGCTCTTTCCGAGACCGGTCTGCAACTGATCCTCGCGATGGCCCAGTCGATGCAGGACCACGAGCGGCTGGAGCACTACCTGACCGGCCAGCACGTGGACGGGGTGCTGCTGATCTCGCTGCACGGCGCCGACCCGCTTCCGGGGCGGCTGGAGGCGATGGGCGTGCCGACCGTGATCGGCGGCAGGCCCGTCGGCCTGACCCCCTACAGCTACGTCGACGTGGACAACAGGGCCGGGGCCAGGCAGGCGGTCAAGTACCTGCTGGCCAAGGGACGTCGCAAGATCGCCACCATCGCCGGGCCGCAGGACATGGGCGTGGGGGTCGACCGGCTCGCCGGCTACCGCGACGCGCTGCTCGCCACCGGCGTGCGCGAGGCGGTGGCCTACGGGGACTTCAGCGAGGAGAGCGGCATGGAGGCCATGCGCTCCCTGCTGACCGCCAGCCCGGACCTGGACGCCGTGTTCACCGCCTCGGACCCGATGGCGCTGGGCGCGATGCGGGTCCTGCGCGAGGAGGGCAGGACGATCCCCGGTGACGTCGCGGTGATCGGCTTCGACGACTCCCCCGCCGGGGCGCACTCCTCCCCGGCCCTGACCACGGTGCACCAGCCCACCGAGTCGATGGGCCGGCAGATGGCCCACCTGCTCGTCGCCCGCATCAACGGCGAGCACCTGGAGCAGCCGGTGGTGATACTGGACACCCACCTGATCGAGCGCTCGTCGGCCTGACGGCCCTCCCGGCACCCGATCCGGCGCCCCGCCCCACCGGCGGCCCTCCACGCCTTCCCTGCGGCCCTCCACGCCGTCCGGGCGGCCCTCCAGGCCCGCCCGGGCGGCTGGACGGCTGGACGGTCCCCGCGAGAGTGACGGGAACCACCCGGAAACCCGTTCCCCCGGACGCTTCCGTGTGTCATCATTTCACTGGGTGATGAATTATGACACGGAACACATGCGTGATCGCCGGGGGCGGCCCGGCGGGGGCCATGCTCGCACTGCTGCTGGCCAGGGCCGGCGTCGAGGTGACGCTCCTGGAGAAGCACGGCGACTTCCTGCGGGACTTCAGGGGTGACACCATCCATCCGTCGACCCTCCAGATCATCGACGAGCTGGGGCTGGCCGAGGAGTTCCACCGGATCCCGCACCGCAAGTCGTACACGATGGAGATCCAGACCGACGACGCCACGGTGCCGGTGGCCGACCTGACGAGGCTGAGGGGCCGCTACGGCTACATCGCCTTCGTCCCGCAGTGGGACTTCCTGGACCTGCTGACCCGGGCGGCCGCGCGGTACCCGGCCTTCCGCCTGGTGATGAACGCCGAGGTGCACGGCGTGATCCGCGAGGGCGGCTCGGTGCGCGGGGTGCGCTACCGCGACCCCTCCGGCGAGCACGAGCTGCGCGCGACCCTCACCGTGGCCGCCGACGGCCGCGGATCCGACGTACGCCGGGCCGCGGGCCTCGTCCCCGTGGAGCAGGGGGCCCCGATGGACGTGGTCTGGTTCCGGCTGCCCCGCGAGCCGTCCGACCCCGGCTCGACGTTCCTGCGGCTCTCCACCCGCGGCCTGATGGTCTCGATCAACCGCGAGACCTACTGGCAGCTCGCCTACCTGATCCCCAAGGGGGGCTTCGAGGCCCTGCGCTCGGAGGGGATCGACGCGCTGCGCGGCCCGGTCGCCGAGCTGCTGCCCTTCCTGGCCGGCCGGATCGGGCTGCTGACCGGTTTCGAGGACGTCAGCGTGCTGTCGGTGGCGCTCAACCGGCTGCGCCGCTGGCACCGGCCGGGGCTGCTGGTCATCGGCGACGCCGCGCACGCCATGTCGCCGATCTTCGGCGTCGGCATCAACCTGGCCGTGCAGGACGCGGTCGCCGCCGCCAACCTGCTGGCCGGTCCGCTCGCCGCCGGGGCGGACATCCCCGAGTCGCTGCTCGCCCGCCTCCAGCGCAGGCGTACCCCGCCGACCGTCCTGACCCAGCTCGCCCAGCGGCTCGTCCAGGACCGGCTGATCCGCCCGGCGCTGACCGGCAGGGGCCGTCCGCTGCCGCTGCCCCGGGATCTTTCCCGCCTTCCGGTCGTAGGCGCTCTGACCAGGCGTTTCATCGGAAACGGCCTCCTTCCCGAGCATGTCAGGACCCCTGAGCGATCTCACCAGGCATAAAGACGTTCTCACTGCGTGGACAAACGGGTCGGTCCGCCCGGCCGGTTGCAATAGCCTGGTCGTCGTGAGCATCAACCTCGATTCCTGGCGTCAGTTGCCCGCGGCGCAGCAACCCGCGTGGCCCGACCGCGACGAGCTGGACAAGGTCGTCAACGAGCTGAAGGGCCTTCCGCCCCTCGTCTTCGCCGGTGAGTGCGACAACCTCAAGGCGGATCTGGCGGCCGTGACGCGGGGCGAGGCCTTCGTCCTCCAGGGCGGCGACTGCGCCGAGACCTTCGCCGGCGCCACCGCCGACGACGTGCGCAACAAGCTCAAGACGCTGCTCCAGATGGCGATCGTGCTCACCTACGCGGCCAAGGTGCCGGTGGTGAAGATCGGCCGCATGGCCGGCCAGTACGCCAAGCCCCGCTCCAAGAACGACGAGACGCGCGACGGCGTCGAGCTGCCCGCCTACCGGGGCGACATGGTCAACGGCTTCGACTTCACCTCCGAGTCCCGCGTCCCGGACCCGTGGCGGCTGCTGCGCGCCTACCACTCCTCCGCGGTGACCCTCAACCTGGTCCGCGCCTTCACCAAGGGCGGCTACGCCGACCTGCGCCAGGTGCACGCCTGGAACCAGGACTTCGTGATCGAGTCCCCGGCCGGCAAGCGCTACGAGCAGCTCGCCCGCGAGATCGACCAGGCGCTCGCCTTCATGCGCGCCTGCGGGGCCGAGCCCGAGGAGTTCCACACCGTGGAGTTCTACTCCTCGCACGAGGCGCTGATCCTCGACTACGACCGGGCGCTCACCCGGATCGACTCGCGGACCGGCCGCCCCTACGACGTCTCGGCGCACATGGTCTGGATCGGCGAGCGCACCCGCCAGCTCGACGGCGCCCACGTGGAGTTCTTCGCCGGCATCCGCAACCCGATCGGCGTCAAGCTCGGCCCGACGACCAGCGCCGAGGACGCCCTGGCGCTGATCCAGAAGCTCAACCCGGAGAACGAGCCCGGACGGCTGACCTTCATCACCCGGATGGGCGCGGCCAAGATCCGCGATCACCTGCCCGAGCTGGTGGAGAAGGTCACCGCGAGCGGCGCCCAGGTGGCGTGGATCTGCGACCCCATGCACGGCAACACCTTCGAGGCGCCCAGCGGCCACAAGACCCGCCGCCTGGACGACGTCCTGAACGAGGTCGCGGGCTTCTTCGAGGTGCACCGGGCGCTCGGCACCCACCCGGGCGGTGTGCACATCGAGTTCACCGGCGACGACGTCACCGAGTGCGTGGGCGGCGGCGCCGAGATCGTCGAGGACGACCTGGTCCGCCGGTACGAGACGGCCTGCGACCCGCGGCTCAACCGCGGCCAGTCGCTGGACCTGGCCTTCCGGGTGGCCGAGCTCTACCGCTCGGTCTGACCGCCCCCGGGCGGCACGCCCGGACCCGGACGTGCCGGATCCCGGAGGCTCGTCCCGAGCCGGGAGGCGCGTCCGGTCCCGGAAGGACCGGACGCGGATCGGCCCCGGGTGGTCCCGGGCACACGAAGGCCCCGCGCCGTCCGGCAGCGGGGCTCTTTCGTCGCCGAGCCGGCCCTTCGGGCCGGCTCTTCCGAACGTCCTCGGGTCAGCCCTTCTTGACCTCGAGCTCGCCCGCGAGCTCGGCGCGGATCGCGTCCATGTCGAGCGCGCGGACCTGGCCGATGAGGTCCTCCAGGGCGGGCGCGGGCAGGGCGCCCGGCTGGGCGAAGACCACGATGCCGTCGCGGATCGCCATGATCGTCGGGATCGACGTGATCTCGAACCCCTGCGCGAGGGCCTGCTCCGCCTCGGTGTCGATCTTGCCGAACTTGATGTCGGCGTGCTTCGCCGAGGACTTCTCGAAGATCGGGCCGAAGGTGCGGCACGGTCCGCACCAGGACGCCCAGAAGTCCAGCAGGACGATCCCCTCGTCGGCGATGTCGTTGAAGTTCTTCTCGGTTACCTCGATGGTGGCCACCGGTGGCTCCTCCTGTCGCTCACGTCTGTACGGCTGGCATAACCACTTCCCCCCGCCCCGCATTCCATCCCGTTCCCACCGGCCGCGCCGGAGGCCGGGACGAGGAGTCCGCCGCGGGGCCCCCGCCCCCCCCGCCCCCCGCCCCCCCCG
>NZ_JBNCLF010000034.1:0-41639 GCF_049844535.1 Streptosporangium sp. DT93 | reverse complement strand
GCCCAGGGGTGGTCGGGGGTGATGGCCGGCCGGTAGAGGGTGCCGAGCGGGGGCGCCAGGGCGGCGGCCCCCGGCCCCGCCCCCCGCGCCGGACTCCTCACCGGTGTCCCGCGCCGTGGATCAGCGGCGGGCGCCCGGCAGGGTGAGGCCGATGACCACCGGGTCGTGGTCGGAGGAGCGGAACGCGTCGGGCCGGTACAGGCCCGGCGGGTTGAACTCGGTGTTGTAGTCGGTGATCCGGCTCTCGTCGGCGTTGATGTGCCAGATCGTCGCGCTGGTCACCCGCCTGAGCAGGTCCCGGCCGACCAGGGCGTGGTCCAGCTCGCCGACCAGGCCGTCGAAGAGGTAGCTGTAGCGCAGCGGGGCCGGGACGAACCTCTTGGTCACGCTGGTCAGGCCGGCCTGCTCCAGGGTGTCGATCGGGTCCTCCGCGCCGTAGGCGTTGAGGTCGCCGAGCACCAGCGGGTTGGTCAGCTTCAGGGTGTCGATCAGGCCCAGCGTCGCCTGCGACTGGCGGACGCGCTCGCCGTTGTAGCAGCTCTGCCCGTCGCCCTGGTCGGCGTCGGGGCCGACGGCCTGCTCGTCACAGCCCTTGGACTTGAAGTGGTTGACCAGCACGGTGAACGACTCGCCGCCCTGGGCCCTGCGGAAGGTCTGGATCAGCGGGGGGCGCCGGAAGACCGGGTCGGTGGAGGAGCGCGCGGCCCCCACCGGCTGGACCCTGCCCGGCTTGTAGATCATCGCCACGTGGATCAGGTCGGTGCCGGGGTAGGGGTGGGCGAGCGCCGCGTAGGTGCCCGCGCCGACCTTGGCGTTGAGGGCGTCGACCAGCGCCTGCACCGCGGTCTGGCCGTTGTTCTGCACCTCCATGAGACCGACGACGTCGGCGTTCATGCCCTTGAGCGCGGCGACCAGCTTGGTGAGCTGGCGCTGCTGCTCGTCGGCGTTGCTCGCGCCGCGCGAGCCGAGGGTGGTGAACCAGTTGAGCGTGTTGAAGCTGGCCACCTTGACGTTGCCGATCACCGGGAACGGGGCGGGGAGGCGCAGGTTGAGCCGGAGGAAGTCGATCTTCTTGGTCGGCTGGAGGCGGTACTTGCCGAAGCCGTACCCCATCACGCCGGTGACGCCGAACGCGGTGTCGCCCAGGCGGACGGTGCGCGGGTCGGTGTAGGGGATGGCCGGCGGGTTCTCCACGCCGGAGCCGTCGTCCACGAGCAGGGTGCGCCGCGCGTTCTTGGCGGCGTCCACGCCCGGCCGGTCGGTCGGCTGGAACACGCGTCCCTCGGAGGCGACGGTGATCTCGCCGTAGCGGCCCAGGTTGTAGTGGTCGCTGAGGCTGAGCGGCTCGGGGAAGGTGACGAGCATGTTCTCGACGGGCTCGAAGGTCGCCCCCTCGGCGCGGGGCAGGCTCTGCTTGGCGGGCTTGATCGTGCCGGTGCCGCAGACGTCGACCGCGGTGACCGGTGAGAGCTCGGTCCAGCCGTTGAACTCCACGGCCCGGCCGGTGACCAGGACGCGGTCGCCGACCTTGACGTCCTTGAAGGAGTCGCGGGCGAAGGCGAACAGGCCCTCGGAGGTGGCGGGGTCGGCGTCCGGGGTCGGGTCCTGCAGGAAGAAGCCGCCGAGCTGGGTGCTCTGCTGGAGGTCGGCGGTCACGACGCCCTCGACGCGGACCGTCTGGCCCGCCAGCGGGCTCGTCTCACCGTTGCCCTGCACCTGGGCGATCCGGTGGGTCGCCGGGGTCTGGCACGGCTCCCCCGGCGGGGTCGGGGTCGGGGTGGGCGTGGGCTCCACCGTGGGGGTGGGCGTGGGGGTGGGCTCGACGGCGCCGCAGGGAGCGGCGGCGACGGCCCCGTTGCGCGGCGCGGGGGCCGCGGCCTCCACGTCGGCGCCGTTGTCGTCGGTGTCGGCGCAGCCGTGGTCCCTGCGCAGTCCCGCCAGGGTGGCCGAGAGCGCCGGGGCGGGGGTGCCCTCGGAGTAGGTGGCGGTGCCGTAGCCCACCAGGTCGGCGACCAGGGCCGTCTGCTCGGGCGCGCAGGGGGTCGAGCCGCCGTTGCACGCCAGGCCCTCGGCCGAGCGGACCAGGGCCACCTTGCCCGACGTCCCGCTCAGGTTGATCGTCCCGGTGCCGTCCGGCGCGGGCAGCGGGGAGCCGTTGGTGCCGCCGGCGAGCTGGAGGAGGTGGTACCGGCCGGGGTCGAGGGTGCCCGTCAGGGGGACGACCGGGTTGGCGCCGAAGTTTCCGGTGCCGGTGGCGCTGGCGTACTGGACGGACCAGCCGTCCAGGGAGACCGGCGCGGCCCCGCGGTTGAACAGTTCGACGTAGTCGTTGGCGAACGGCGCTCCGGCGTTGCCGCCACCGCCGTAGACCTGGCCGATGACGACGGTGCCCGGCGCCGCGAGGGCCGGGGCTGAGGTGAGGGCCGCGACGCCGGTGGCGGCGAGACCGGCGGCCGCGAGGGCGGCGAACGCCCGGGATAAAGCACGCATGACCCGGAGCGTAGAGGCCGGTGGATCAAAGGACACCGACTTGCACCTTGATAGGAGGTGAAATCATGGAATATTGACACTTCATGTCTATCCGGGTCCGCCAGATATGGCTTTCCTTGACCTGGAAATCACTTGCCCCGGCGCATGCGGGTATGACGTTCTCATGAGAGCCCTGGACGTGGGGTGGGTCACCTGCGCCGCCTCCCCCGAGTGCGCCGGTTCGGCGCGGCGCCCCTACGGGCGGTGCCTGGCCCACCTGGACGCCGCCGACCTCGACGAGGTCCTGGCGGACCTCTCCCCCGGCTCCGCGATCGACCTGCGGGCCACCTCCGTCGGCGCGCGCCTGCTGGAACGGATCGTCGCCGCGACCCGGGGCCGGCCGGGACGCGCCCGGTTCGACTGGGCCGTCTTCCCCGACGGCGCGCGCCTGGGCGATCTCGTGTTCCGCGGGGACGCCTCGTTCGACCACGCCCGCTTCCGGCACCTCGCCTCGTTCTTCGGCGTCCGGTTCGCCGGCAACGTCTCCTTCCGGGAGGCGCGGTTCGCCAGGGAGCTGTCCCTGCACGGCGCCGTCTTCGACGGGCACGCGGCCTTCGACGGGATGCGCGTCGGCGGGGACGCGCTGTTCGGCGGGGCGCTCTTCGGCCGGGACGCGTCCTTCGAGAACGCCGACTTCCAGGGGTTCGCCGCCTTCGACGGCGCCGCCTTCGCCGGGGACGCGAGCCTGCGGGGCTGCCGGTTCCGCCGCACC
Source organism: Streptosporangium sp. DT93 (assembly GCF_049844535.1). Classification (NCBI taxonomy): domain Bacteria; kingdom Bacillati; phylum Actinomycetota; class Actinomycetes; order Streptosporangiales; family Streptosporangiaceae; genus Streptosporangium; species Streptosporangium sp. DT93. The sequence continues at coordinate 38,398 of NZ_JBNCLF010000034.1, read as the reverse complement.
GTCTCCCTGCGCGGCACGCGTTTCGGCGGCCTGGCCGGGTTCGGCGGGGCGCGCTTCTTCGCGGGCGGCCACCTGGCGCCGGTCCTCGTCCGCCGCCACCTGAGCCTCGCCGGGGCGTGGGCGGGCAGGGACCTCGCCGTGACCGCGGGCGGGTGCCCGGTGGACCTGAGGGGGCTGGAGGTGTGCGGGCGGCTGACCGTACGGCTCGACGGCGCCGGGGCGGACCTGACCGGGGCCGTCCTGCGCGGCCCGGCCACGGTCAGGGGCCGGGCGGGCGCCCGGCTGGTCTCGCTGTGCGAGCTGGACGCCGGGGACCTGGAACTGGCCGACCTGGACCTGAGCGCCTGCCCCCTGACCGGGCTCCGCCACCCCGAGGGGCTCAGGCTGAGCGGCTGCGCGCTCCCCTCCGAGCGGCGCGACCGGGCGCGGGGGCGAGGATTCAGGGTCTTCTCAGGGTGGTCCCGGATGCTTCCCCCACGGAGCGGGACCAAGATGGTGCGGGCGGGGAACCGGGACGGGGATCACGTGTCCCGGACGCGGAACGGGCGAGTGGAGAGCACATGGCGGGCGCCGGGGTCATCGACGACTACGTGACCGGGCTGAACCGCGCCCTGCGGGGCCCCAGGAGCCTGAGGCTCGACATGGTCGCCGAGGCCCGCGACGGCCTGCTCGACACCGCCGAGGCGATGCAGGACGCCGGCCTGGAGCGCGAGGCGGCCGAGCGCGCCGCGGTCGAGGAGTTCGGGCCGATCCGCGAGATCGCGCCGGACTACCAGGAACGGCTCGGCGTCGCGGCGGGCCGCAGGCTGGCCGCCATGCTGTTCGTCGGCGTGCCGCTCACCACGCTCGTCTGGAGCATGATATGGAAGGTCTTCCCCACCGCCGGGACCGTGTACGAGAGCACGCCCGCCTGGTTCGTCCCGGTCGCCCGCGGCGTGGACATGCTGCAGCTGTTCATCGGCCTGATGGGCGGCGTCACGCTGCTCGTCCTCGGCCGGGGGCTGCGCAGGATCAGAAGGCCCCGGCTGGTCATCCGCTGCCTGGCGCTGTTCGTCTGGGGCGCGTTCCCGGTGATGGCCCTGCTGTGCGGGGCCCTGATGGTGGGCTCGGGGGGCTCGTTCGGCTTCGGCGACTACCCGCCGGGGATGGCGGCGTCGCTGGTGAGCTACGCGGCCTGGACCGCGCAACTCTACGGCGCCTTACGCTGCCTGACCGCCACCCGCCACACCCCCGCCGCCGCCTGAACGTTCACCGCGAGGAGCCTCGGCCGAACGGCTCGCGAGCGTCGCACGTCGAGGTTCCTGCCTGTCGTGGTTCCTCGTGGACATCCTGATCGTGGGCGGTAGCGGCCATCTGGGCGGGTGGCTCGTCCGGCTCGCGCGCGCCGGCGGGCACACCGTCACGGCCACCTACGCCACCCGCCGTCCCCCCGACGGCGACGGGGTCCAATGGCTGCCGGTCGACCTGCGGGTTCCCGGCCGGATCGCCGAGGCCGTCGACACCGTCCGGCCCGCTGTCGTGATCAACGCCTCGTCCGGAGGGGCCGACTGGGCGGTGACCGCCGACGGGGCCGCACGCGTCGCGGCCGCCGCCCGCGCACGTGGCCGCCGGTTGGTGCACGTCTCCAGCGACGCCGTCTTCTCCGGTACGAGCGTCCGCTACGACGAGGACAGCCTGCCGGATCCGATCACGCCCTACGGTGCCGCCAAGGCGGCGGCCGAGACGGCGGTCCGGGCACTGGACCCGTCGGCCGCCGTGGCCCGGACGTCCCTGATCATCGGTGACGGCGACTCCGCGCACGAGGAGCTCGTCCGCGCGCTGGCCACAGGACGACGCCGGGGCATGCTGTTCACCGACGACATCCGCTGCCCGGTGTACGCCGGGGACCTCGCGGCCGCCCTGCTGGAGGTGGCGGCCGGCGACCACACCGGGATCGTCCACCTCGCGGGCGCCGACGCGCTCAGCCGGCACGAGCTCGGCATGCTGATCGCCCGCCGCGACGGGTACGACCCGGGCGCCCTCCCCCACGGCCGCCGCGCGCGGACGGGTGCGGCCGCGCTGGACGTGCGCCTGGACGGCACCCGCACCCAGGAGCGCCTGAACACACGGCTTCGCGGGGCCCGTGAGTTCCTGCGCCCCGGGCGGTGACCGCCGACGGGGCCGCGCGCGTCGCGGCCGCCGTCCGCGCGCGTGGCCGCCGCCTGGTGCACCCGCGCGTTCCCGCGCCCTGACCGGTGACGAGCGAGCCCGACGGAAAGGGCGTCGAACGCGGCAGGGCACGGGAGCTCCGGGGCGCGGTTTCGCCGGGTTTGACGGTCTTGACCGATCGGATGTCAGCGCGGACACTGATGGGGCGCTGCCCCGCCTTGCCGCCTCACGGTGGTCGCGGACGGCGTGCTCCACGTGTCGGTGGTCTCCGAACCTCGTCCGGGAGTCCTGGGCCGACGAATGTTAACGCAAACATCCCCGTGTACGGGAAGGGGCCCGCATGACAGGCGGCAGATGGACGGCCGGGACGGCCGCGCTCGTGCTCGCGGGCTCCGCCCTGGTGGCGACGGCCGCTCCGGTGTACGCCGCGACGCTGCCGACCGGCGCCCGGTCGCTGGAGGCGGTCAACTACTCCGGCCACTACGTCCGGCACACCGGCGGGCTCGGCCGCCTCGACCCGGTGACCTCCGCCAGCCCGGCCCAGACCCGGCTGGACGCCACGTTCACCGTGGTCAACGGCCTGGCCTCGCCGTCGTGCTACTCCTTCCAGACCAAGGACGGCCTGTTCCTGCGGCACTACGACTGGCGGCTGCGCGTCGACGCCAACACCGGTGACGCGACCTTCCGCGCCGACGCCACGTTCTGCGCCGTGGACGGGTCGGTCGCCGGCTCGGCGTCCCTGGTCTCCTACAACTATCCGAGCCGGCGGATCAGGCACCGCGACTTCGGGCTCTGGCTGGACGCCTACCAGGACACCGCGGCGTTCCGCGCGGACAGCTCGTTCAGGATCGCCGCGCCGTGGGCGCCCAGGACGAGCCGCAACCCGGTGATCCCCGGCCTGTTCGCCGACCCGCACGTCATCGTCGCGAACGGCCGCTACCACCTGTACGCGACGACCGACGGCTACGCGGGCTGGGGCGGCACGTACTACAAGGCGTTCTCCTCGGCCGACATGGTCAACTGGACCGACCACGGCGTGGTCCTGGACCACGGCCCGGACGTGTCGTGGGCCGACGACTCGGCCTGGGCTCCGGCGGTCGCGGCGGCGGGCGGCAGGTACTACCTGTACTTCAGCGGCGGCGCGGCCTCGGGGAACACCGCCAAGCAGCTGGGGGTCGCGGTGTCCGACTCGCCCACGGGCCCGTTCCGGGACGCGCTCGGCCGCCCGCTGATCGCCGCCGGACGGTACTCCGGCCAGGCGATCGACCCGATGGTCTTCACCGACGACGACGGCCGCTCCTACCTGTACTGGGGGCAGGGCGCCGCTCGCGTCGTGCCGCTGAACGCCGACATGACCTCCTTCGATCCCGCGCAGGTGCGCGTGATCACCCCGTCGGGCTACAACGAGGCGCCGTTCGTGTTCAAGCGCAACGGGACCTACTACCTCATGTGGTCGGAGAACGACACCCGCAGCGAGGACTACCGGGTGGCGTACGCCACGGGGACCAGCCCGATGGGGCCGTGGACCAGACGTGGCGTCGTGCTGCAGAAGCGGCTGGAGGCCGGGATCAAGGGCACCGGCCACCACTCGGTCGTCCGGACCCCCGGCACCGACACGTGGTACGTCGTCTACCACCGGTTCGCCGTACCGGCGGGGAACGGCACCAACCGGGAGGTGGCCGTCGACCGGATGGAGTTCGACGCGAACGGCATGATCCGCTCGATCGTGCCCACCCTCTGAGCCGTTCCCCCGCGGGGCCCCGCGGGCGTCGGTGATCGGCACCACCACCGGCGGATCCGACCTCGCCCCGCCGCGGGTTCCCGCGGGCGTCACCCGGCGCGCTCCAGCCGGTCCAGGTGGTAGCGCACGCTCGCCATGGCCTGGCCGGGGTCGCGCACGCCGATCAGGATGTCGGAGGCCAGCCCCTCGATCATGGCGAGCAGCGCGATCGACTCGTGCCCGGCGTCCAGTTCGGGCCGTAGCTCGCCGGCCCGCTGGGCCTCGCCGATCAGTTCGGCGACCCGGTCGTGCAGCCAGTGGTAGCCCTCCCGCAGGGACTCCCCCAGGTGGGGGGTGTCCGCGGCACGGACGCCGAACGCCTGCAGGACGCGGCGTTCGGCCCGGCGGCCGGCGTCCAGGGGCAGCATCTCGGCGGCCATCACCTGCAGGAAGGCCCGCACGGAGGCCGTACCGCCGGGGCCTCCGGGCCCGCCGGGGCCGGTGAACTCGGCCATGATCCGTGCGGTCACCTGGTCGCCCGTGTGGGCTATCACGTGCCGGAGCAGCTCGTCCTTGCTGCGGAAGTAGTGCTGCACGGCCCCGAGCGAGATGCCCGCCTCGACGGCGATGTCGCGCAGCGTGGCGCGGTCGAGGCCGTGGCGGCCCGCGATGCTCAGCACGGCCTCGGTGATGTGCCGGCGCCGTTCGTCGTGGTCGACCTTCTTCGGCATGACTTCCCCTATCCCATACGTAGGTATTAAAATACACAGGTATGGCAACCGTCGCATTCTTCGCCCCCTCCGGTTCGGGGCACGTCAATCCCACGCTGGCCCTCGCCGCCGAGCTCGTACGGCGTGGTCACAGGGTCACCTACGCCACCACGGCGGCGTACGCCGAGCGCGTCGCCGAGACCGGCGCCGAGGTCGTCCCGGTCACCTCCACCTGGGAGGGGCGCGACGACATCGAGGTGCCGCAGATGCACGGCAGGGAGCTCGTCCGGGCCATGGGCCTGCTGCTCGACGAGACCAGGGCGATGCTCGCGCAACTGGAGGGGAGCGAGCGTCCCGATCTGGTGGTCCACGACGGGCCGCTGTGCTGGTGGGGCCGCATCCTGGCCGGCCGGTGGGGGGTCCGCGCGGTGGAGACCTGGCCGAACCTGGTCAGCAACGAGCACTGGTCGATGAGCACGAAGTACACGACGTTCAACCCGCTGAGCCCGCGCTTCCTGCTCATGGCCGTCCGGCTGAGCCGCTTCCTGCGGGCGGAGGGGTTCCGTGACCTGCAGGCGTTCATGCGGGGCGACGAGGCCGCGCTCAGGCTGGTGACGCTGCCGCGCGCCTTCCAGTACGCCGGGGAGACCTTCACCGACCGGTACGTCTTCACCGGGCCCGGCATCTCCGAGCGCGCCTACCAGGGCGGCTGGAAACCCTCCGGCGATCTCCCGGTGGTGCTGGTCTCGCTGGGCACCGGCTACAACGACCGGCCCGACTTCTACCGCACCGTGCTGCGCGCGGCCGCCGACCGGCCCTGGCAGGTCGTGCTGGCCGTGGGTGAGACGGACCGTGCGGCGCTGGGAGCGGTGCCGCCCAACGTGGAGGTGCACGGGCACGCGCCGCAGACGGCCGTGCTGCGGCACGCGAAGGCGTTCGTCACGCACGCCGGGATGGGCGGCACCATGGAGGGCCTGCACTTCGAGGTGCCGATGGTGGCGGTGCCGCAGATGGCCGAGCAGCGGGCCAACGCCGACCGCATCGCCGAGCTGGGTCTCGGCACGGTGCTGCCCCCGGGCGAGATCACTCCCGGGGCGCTGTGGCGGGCCGTGGAGGACGTGGCCGGTGACGAGCGCGTCCGCGAACGGCTGACGTGGATGCGGCGGGAGATGACCGACGCGGGCGGGGCCCCGGCGGCGGCCGACGCGGTGGAGGAGGTCCTCGCCCGCCGCTGACACGGCCCGGCGCACGCAGGGCACGCCGAGCACGCGGCGTACGCAGGGCGACCCCCGGCGGATGTCCGCCCGCCGACGGCGGCGCGTCCCCGTGACCCGCGATCAGGCGCGCGGCCCGAGGAACAGGCCTCCGCTCGCGTCGAGGACCTGACCGGTGATCCAGCGCGCGGCGTCGGAGGCGAGGAAGGCGACCACGTCGGCGACGTCGCCGGGCCCGCCCAGGCGGTCGAGCGCCGTCGTGCCGGCGATGAACTCGCTCAGGCCCGGCGTGTCGAAGACCGCTCCGTTGGTCGCCGTCCGGGTGGCGCCGGGAGCGACCGCGTTCACCGTGATCCCCCGGACCCCGAACTCGTTGGCCAGGGTCATGCTCATCGTCTCGATCGCGCCCTTCGTCATGGCGAAGGACGTCTGGGCGGGGTTGGCCATCCGGGTCGCCACGGACGAGATCGTGATGACGCGGCCACCGGCGCGCAGCAGTGGCGACGCCCGCTGGATGACGAAGTACGGCGCTCGCACGTTGACCGCGAAGAGGTGGTCGAACTCCGCCCGGGTCGTGACCCCGAGCGGGCCGGCGGGCGGCGCCGCCGCGTTGTTGACGAGGATGTCGAGCGGCCGCCCGGCCAGGCCGGCCTCGACCCCCGCGAAGAGCGTCTCGACGTCGCCGTCCACGCCCAGCTCCGCCCGCACGGCGAACGCGGTCCCACCGGCACGCCCGATCTCGTCGACCGTCGCCGTCGCACCCTCCTCGTCCGTGCCGTAGTGCACGATGACCGTCGCCCCCTTCGCCGCCAGCCGGGTCGCGATCGCCTGCCCGATGCCGCGCGACGCTCCGGTCACGAGGGCCGTCCTGCCGGTCAGATCACCCATGTCGACCACCTTTCCGTTAGTGACTACCAATCTGGTAGTCACTAACACGATGGTAGTGTCTATCACATGTCCGACCGGCAATCGACACTGAGGGCGCACCGACGGGCCGAGACCCAGCGCGCGATCCAGGCGCACGCGATACGGCTGTTCGTCGAGCACGGGTACGACGCCACGACCGTGGCCGACGTCGCCGAGGCCGCGGGGGTGTCGCCCATGACCGTGTACCGGCACTTCCCCACCAAGGAGGACCTCGTGCTGGTCGACCAGCACGGCCGGCTCGTCGCCGGGCGGATCGCCGCGTCCTCCGCCGCGCAGCCCCTGGTCCGCCGCATCGGCCGCGCGCTCGTCGACTCGGCCGCGACGCTGACCGGCGGCGGCCACGAGGACGAGTCGACGACGGGCAGGCGGTTCCTGCTCGCCCGCCTCCAGCTCATGATCTCGACCCCGGCCCTGCGGGCCAGGCACCTGGACAACCAGTACGCCCTTCAGCAGGCGATCGTCGACGCCCTGGGCGACGACGCCGCCGATCCCGACGCGGCGTTCCGCGCCCGGGCGACGGCCAGCGCCTGCCTGGCCGCCCTGCACACGGCACTGGTGAGCTGGGCCGAGGACGACGGCCGCAGCGAGCTCCCCGACCTGATCGCGAAGGCGCTCGCCGCCGCCTTCGGCGACGACATGATCGAACGGCCGCCGGACCTTCCGCGGGCCTGATCGAAAAACGATCCCCCGGGGGGGAGGGCGTCAGCGGGCCGGGCGGGGCTCCAGGACGCTGCCGATGGCGCCGGTGAACTCCCGCCAGGCCGAGCGCTCCCCCGCCAGGGCCGCGTGGCCCGCGGAGGTCAGCCGGTAGGTGCGCCGCTTGCGCCCGCCCACCGTGGCCCACTCGCCGGTGAGATATCCCGCCTGCTCCAGCCGCCGCAGCGCCGGATAGACCGTGCCGGTCGGCACGGTCAGCGCTCCCCCGCTCCGCGTCTGGAGCGCCTCGATGATCGCGTAGCCGTGCAGCGGCTCCTGCTCCAGCACGGAGAGCAGCAGGGCGTCCATGTGGCCGCGGAGCGCGTCGGTGTTCATGTCGTTCCCTCTTCCCGCCGGCCGGCCCCGGGGCCACCGGGCTCACCGGTCCGCCCGCTTCGATCACTCACCTGGTCAGCCTACCTCTCGTATAGACACTCTACATGTAGGCCATCTACATGTAGAGTGTCTATACGTAGACAGACATGACATTGGAGGTGAGATCGTGGACGTGCTCGACCTGGCCCGGACGCAGTTCGCCGTGACGGGGAGTCTTCATTTCCTGTTCGTCGTCCTGACACTGGGCCTGGCCCCCCTGATCGCGATCATGCACACTCGTTACGCCGTCACCGGCAAACAGATCCACGAGCGGGCGACCCGCTTCTGGGGCCAGATCTATGTGATCAACTACGCGCTCGGCATCCTCACCGGCCTCGTGATGGAGTTCCAGTTCGGCATGAACTGGAGCGGCCTGTCGCACTACGCCGGAGACGTCTTCGGCGCGCCGCTGGCGATCGAGACGCTCGGCGCGTTCTTCCTGGAGTCCACCTTCCTGGGCCTGTGGATCTTCGGCTGGCACCGGTTGCCCACCTGGCTGCACGTGGCGTGCATCTGGGTGGTGACGCTGACCGCCTACGCCTCCGCCCTGTGGATCATGATGGCCAACTCGTTCCTGCAGAACCCGGTGGGTGCCGTGGCGCGGGACGGGCACCTGGTGCTGACCGATCCCGGCGCGCTGCTCACCAACCCGGCCCTGACCATGGCGCTGCCGCACGTCCTGGGCGCGGGCCTGTGGACCGGCGGTTTCGTGGTGATGGGGGCCAGCGCGTACCAGCTGTTCCGGCGCACCCCCGAGCGGGAGTTCTTCACCGGCTCGCTCCGCACCGGGGTGATCGTCTCCCTGGCCGGGTCGCTGATCACGGTCGGTTTCGGCTACGCCCAGTTCGGCGCGATCGGCGAGATCCAGCCGGGCAAGTTCGACGGCGGAGGGCCGGCCGGGCTGGGCCTGGGCTTCATGATCCTCATCGGCCAGCTGCTCCAGCTTCTCGTCACGTTCGTACTGGCGCCGCTGGTGTACTGGCTGCCCCGCTGGCGCTGGGCGCAGCCGGTGCTGATGGCGATCACCCCGCTGCCCTTCGTCGCGGCGATCCTGGGCTGGCTGGCCAGGGAGAACGGCCGGCAACCCTGGATGATCAACGGCAGGCTGACCGTCGCCGACGCCATGTCCCCCGGGCTCACCCCCGCCATGGTCACCGGCTCGCTCGTCGCCTTCGCCGGGCTGCTCGGCCTGCTCGCGATCGTCGACTACGTGCTGATCGCCCGTACCGTGCGGCGCGGGCCCGCCGCCGTCACCCTGGGCGAGCCCGCCCCGGCCGACCCCCACGAGCGCGCGCACGCGCTCAGTCACTAGGAGGAGAGACCGTGGACATCCTGTGGCTCTGCGTGTTCGCCGTCCTGGTGGTCGGCTACTTCGCCCTGGAGGGCCCCGGCATCGGGACGGGCATGCTGCTCTTCGCGCCCGGCAGGACCCGGCGCGACCGCGACGAGATCGTCGCCGCCATGGCGCCGTTCGTCCTGGCGGGCGAGGTCTGGCTGGTCGCCGTGGCGGGCGTGCTGTTCGGCGCCTTCCCCGCGGCCGAGGGAGAGGTGCTGTTCGGCCTCTACCCGCTGGTGGTCTCCCTGCTGGTGTCGTGGATCATCCGCGACGCCGGGCTCTGGTTCCGGCGCCGCGCCGACGGGGGCGCGTGGCGCGAGGGCTGGAACGCGGCCGTCTGCGCGGGCTCCTGGGGGCTCGCCCTGAGCTGGGGCACGGCCCTGGTCGCGATGGCCCGCGGGCTGGACGCGCCGCTGATCGGCCTGCCCGGCCTGGCGGGCGGCCTGCTGGTGGCCGCCCTGCTCGCCTTCCACGGCCGGACGTTCCTGGCCTGGCGGCTGCCCGGCCGGGCGACCCGCGTCCGGCGCGGCGGGTGGGCGCTGGTGGCCTCCGGCGCCGCCGCCGCCGCGCCCGCCGCGGTGCTGCTGGCCGCGCTCGCCCCGTGGCTGCTGGACCGTACGGCCTCGGCCGGGGCGCTGGGTGTGTTGAGTGTCATCATCCTGCCCTTCGCGCCGGTCATGGTGGGTGCGCAAGTATGGACATGGCGGACGTTCGGTCCCGGACGGGCCGCCGATCGGGTTCCGTCGTTCTTCTGAGATCTTCTAAGGTCGACATGCACAAGGATCTGGTACGGCTGGCGCTGGGCGAGCGGGCGGTCCGCCTGCACCTGGTGGTCTGCCTGGCCGCCGCCGTCCTGGCCGGGCTGCTCGTCCTGCTCCAGGCCGAGCTGCTCGCCGGGGTGTTGTCCGGGCGCTTCGCGGCCTCCGCCCTGATCCTGCTGGCGCTGGTCGTCGGCGTCCGGGCGCTGCTCGTCCTGGCGCAGGGCGCCGCCGCCGGGCGGATGGTCACCGGCGTGAAGTCCGCCCTGCGGCACCGCCTGCTGGCGCGGCTGCAGGAGAGCGGCCCCGTCAGGCCCGCCTCCCAGCGCTCGGGGGAGCTGGTGACGCTGACCGGCCGCGGCCTGGACGCCCTCGACCCCTACCTGTCGGGGTACCTGCCGGCCGTGGCGGTCGCGGCTGTCGTGCCGGTGGCGGTGCTGGTGCGGCTGTTCGCCGCCGACCTGCCCAGCGCCCTGATCGTGCTGGTCACGCTCCCGCTCATCCCGATCTTCGGGGCGCTGGTCGGGATGCACACCAGGGCCGTCACCGAGCGCCAGTGGCGGGCCCTGTCGCGCCTGGGCGGGCACTTCCTGGACGTGGTCCGCGGCCTTCCCACGCTGCGCGCCTTCGGCAGGGCCCGCTACCAGGCCGAGGTGATCCAGCGGGTCGCCGACGCCCACCGGAGCGCGACGATGCGCACGCTCCGGGTGGCGTTCCTGTCCTCGCTGGTGCTGGAGCTGGCCGCGTCGCTCTCCCTGGCGCTCGTCGCGGTCCCGGTGGGCCTGCGGCTGCTGTCCGGCTCGCTGGACCTGTCGACCGCGCTGCTGGTGCTGCTGCTCGCGCCGGAGGCGTACCTGCCGCTGCGCATGATGGGGAGCCGGTTCCACGCCGCGATGGAGGGCGTCGCCGCGGCCGACGAGGCGTTCGCCGTCCTGGACGGGAAGACCGGGGCCGGGGCGGGGGCGTCCGGGATCGGTTCCGACGAGGCCGGTGGGACCGGTTCCGGCGCGTCCGGTTCCGGTGAGGCCGGTGACGGCGAGTCTGGTTCCGGTGAGGCCGGTTCCGGTGAGGCCGGTGACGGCGAGTCTGGTTCGGGTGGGTCGGGTTCCGGTGATGACCGCGAGGTCGGTGGGTCCGGCGGAACCGGCCGGGTCGCAGGAGTCGCGGGACGTGCTCCGGAGATCCGTCTGGAGCACGTCACGGTGCGCTATCCCGACCGGCGGGACGCGGCGCTGGAGGACGTCTCGCTGGTGATCGCGCCCGGCGAGCGGGTGGCGCTGGTGGGCGAGAGCGGGGCGGGCAAGAGCACCCTGCTGCATCTGCTGCTCGGCTTCGTCAGCCCGTCCGAGGGACGGGTGCTGGTGGACGGCGCCGAGATCGGCGACCTCGACGCCTGGCGCGCCAGGCTGGCCTTCGTGCCCCAGCGCCCGCACCTGTTCGCCACCTCCGTGGCCGAGAACATCGCGCTCGGTGCCCCCGGCGTGACGATCGACGAGATCAGGGAGGCGGCGCGGGCCGCGCAGGCCGAGGAGTTCGTCACGGCGCTGCCGCGGGGCTACGACACCGTGGTCGGCGAGCGCGGGGCGAACCTCTCCGCCGGGCAGCGGCAGCGGGTGGCCCTCGCCCGCGCGTTCTGCCGCCCCGGGGCCGGCCTGCTCCTGCTGGACGAGCCGACCGCGCGGCTGGACGGCCGCAGCGAGGGCGCGGTCGTGAGCGCGACCCGCGACCTGGCCGGGGGCCGTACCGCCGTGATCGTCGCCCACCGGCCCGCGATGATCGAGCTGGCCGACCGGGTGATCCGGATCGCCGACGGCCGGGTGGTCGCCACGGGGGAACCCGACGCGAAAGGCGCGGAGAGACCGGCGGCCGTGGTGCGCGCGGGAGGAGCCTCGTCATGATCGACCTCATGGGCGTCCCCGTGGGCAGGGCGGCGGGCCGGGCGGGCGGGCGGCCCCTGCTCGCGGCGGCGGCGGGCGCCGCGGCGGAGCTGGCCGGGCTGGGCCTGATCGCGTCCGCCGCCTGGCTGATCACCAGGGCCGCCGAGCAGCCGCCGCTGGCGGCGCTGAGCGTGGCCATCGTCGGGGTCAGGGCGTTCGCGACCACCAAGGGCGTCTTCCGCTACGGCGAACGCCTCGCCGGGCACGACGTGGCGCTGCGCGCCCAGGCCACCACCAGGGAACGGCTCTACCGGGCGCTCATCCCGGCGGGATCGGCGGACCGGCGGGGCGCCGACCTGCTCAGCCGGATGGTCGACGACACCGACGCCGTACAGGACCTGCTCGTCCGCTGCCTGCTCCCGGCCGCCGCGGCGCTGGTCACCGGCGTGGCCGCGGTGACGGTCGGGCTCTTCCTGCTCCCGGTCGCGGCGCTGGTGCTGCTGGCCGGGCTGCTGGTGGCCGGGGTGCTGATCCCGGCCGCGACGGCCGCCGCCGCGCGGCGCTGGGCGGCGCGGATCGCCCCGGCGCGGGCGGACCTCGCGGCCCGGGTCGCCGACCTGGTGCACGGCGCGGCCGACCTGGCCGCCTACGGGGCCGGGGGGCGGGCCCTGGCCGCCGCCGGAGAGGCCGACGCCCGGCTGGCCGGGCTGGAACGACGGCAGGCGAGGGCGAACGCCGCCGCCTCGGCTCTCGGCGTGCTGGTCCAGGGCCTGACCGTGGCGGCGGTCGTGCTGACCGCCCAGGGCGCGGGGGCCGGCTCCGTGACCATCGCGGTGCTCGCCCTGACCTCGCTGGTCTCCTTCGAGCCCGTGCTTCCGATGGCGGGGGCCGGGGAGCGGCTGACCGGGGTGCTCGCCGCCCTGCGCAGGCTGCGTGAGGTGGGCGCGGCCCCTCCGGCGGTGACCGAGCCGGACGCTCCGGCGAAGGTCCCCGCCGGACCGCCGACCGTCGAGGTGAGGGACCTGGTGGTCCGGCACGACGCGAGCCGCGCCCCCGCCCTGAACGGGGTCGATCTGACCCTCACCCCCGGCAGGAGGGTCGCCCTGGTAGGCCCCAGCGGCGCCGGCAAGAGCACCCTGCTGTCGGCCCTGATGCGCCTGGTCGAGCCCGCGTCGGGCACCATCCGGGTGAACGGGGTGGACGTCCGCGAGCTGGCCGGGGACGACGTCCGGCGGGTGATGACCGGGCTGACCCAGGACCCGTACGTGTTCCAGACGTCGGTGCGCGACAACCTGCGGCTGGCCGGGCCGGAGGCGGACGAGGCCGAGCTGCACGAGGCCCTGCGGCGGGCGCGCCTGGACGGGTGGGTGGAGCGGACCGGCTGGGACACCGTGCTCGGCGAGGACGGGCGGACGCTCTCCGGAGGCCAGCTCCAGCGGCTGGCCCTGGCCAGGGCGCTGCTGCACGATCCGCCGGTGCTGCTGCTGGACGAGCCGGCGGAGGCCCTGGACGAGACGGCGGCGGACGCCCTCATGGCCGACCTGCTGGACGCCACCCACGGCCGTACGACGCTGCTGGTCACCCACCGGCTGCGCGGGCTGGAGCCGATGGACGAGATCGTTGTGCTGGAGAACGGGACGGTGACGCAGCGGGGCACCCACGAGGAGCTGGTCTCCTCCCCCGGCTACTACCGCGATCTGTGGCGGTCGGAGGCGCTGACCGCCGGGAGGCACTGATCGCCGGGAGGCACTGATCGCCGGAGAACCGGGAGGGTCCGCGCGGAGGGGCCCACGCGGAAGGCGCCGCCGGGGTCGTGACGATCCCGGCGGCGCCCCGTACGCGCGGACCTTTACTCGGCGGTCTTCTCGGCGAGGGTCACGGTGGCCGTCTGCGCCTGCCCGTCCCGGACGTAGGCGATGGTCACCTGCTGTCCCGGCTTGAAACCGCGGACCGCGCCGACCACGGTGGCGGCCTCGTCCACGACCGTGTCGTCGATCTTGGTGATCAGGTCGCCCTGCTTGATGCCCGCCTTGTCGGCCGGGCTGCCCTGGGTGATCTGGCCGACCAGGGCACCGCCCGCGTCCCCGGTGGCGTCGGTCACGCTGACCCCGAGGAAGGCGTGGGAGACCGTACCGTCCGCGATCAGTTCCTGGGCGACCTGGTTGGCGGTGGTGATGGGGATGGCGAAGCCGACACCGATGCTGCCCTCGCCGCCGTTGGTGGCGATGGCGGTGTTGATGCCCACCACCTGCCCGGCGGCGTTGACCAGCGCGCCGCCCGAGTTGCCGGGGTTGATCGCCGCGTCGGTCTGGATGGCGCCACCGATGGTGGTGCTGCCGCCGCCCCCGCCCTGCACCTGGCCCGGCCCGCCCCAGCCCGGCGGGAGCTGCTGCCGTCCCTGCTCCCCGCCGACGGTCAGCGTGCGGTTCAGCGCGCTGACGATCCCGGCGGTCACCGAGCCGGACAGCCCCAGCGGGCTGCCGATGGCGAGGACGGAGTCGCCCACCTTGAGCCGGTCGCTGTCGCCGATCGAGGCCTTGGTGAGCCCGGAGACGCCCTCCGCCCTGATGACCGCGAGGTCGGTGGCCGGGTCGGTGCCGACGACCTTGGCGGTCGCGCTCTTGCCGTCACTGAACCTGACCGTCACCTGGTTTCCCTCGGCGCTCTGCCCCCCGGCCGCCACCACGTGGTTGTTGGTCAGGATCAGGCCGTCGGACGAGAGCACCACCCCGGACCCCTCACCCCCGCCCGCGGCGGTCTTGACCTCGATGGACACCACTGAGGGCTGGACGGCCTGGGCGATGTCGGCGACGGTCGTCGCGTTGCCGACCTGGCTGACGACCGGCGCCGAGGACGAGACCGTCACGACGGGCTCGTTCAGGGCCGTGGCGGCGAAGGCCCCTGCGACCCCACCCCCGACGGCCATGGCCGCCAGCGCGAGCCCGGCCCCCAGCTTCTGCCCCGCGCTCAGCCGGCCGCGCGGTGCCGGAACCGCGGCGGGCGTGCCGGGTGCGCCCCAGGCCCCGTACCCGCCGCCGCTCCCACCGCTTCCACCGGTTCCCCCGGGCGCCCCGGCACCGAGGCGCTCCGGCACCGGGTGGATCAGCGTCGGCTGCGGCGCGGTGTCGCCGGAACCGGTGCGGTAGGTCCCCGTACGCGGCGGTACCTTGCCGAACTGGGTCCAGCCGTCGTTCCCGGGGGTCGCCTCGGTCGATGCGGTCTGCTGCTCGTTCCTTGTCGGGTCCATGTCTTCCCCCACGTCCACATCCCCCCGGTTCCTCGGGGCGGAAACCGGTGTCCACCGGTTGATGAAAAGCATGCCCGGTAGCGTGTAAGACCTGGTTAAGCCCATGATCCGAGTGATCGCCTTCTCCTGACAACGGCTTTATCAGCCGTGCTCGGAGCCCCTGCCGAGGGCGGAGAATCCGCCTGGAAAATTCTTGGGGGACATGCCCGGGACCGGTGGCCGAGCCGGTCGGCACGGGCGTGGGCGGGCACGCGCGGCACGGGCACAAGCACGGGGGCGCCGGAGCCTGCCCTAGCATTCGGACCATGGCCGACGACACCGTCATCAACGAGCCGTCCCTGACCGCCGGCGAGGTCGAGATGCTGCTGTTCGCGCTCGACCGTTCCCGTGCCACGTTCGCCTGGAAGACCGGCGGCCTGGACGCCGGCGCCCTGAACCGGCCGCACCCGCCGAGCGCGATGACCCTGGCCGGGTTGATCAAGCACCTGACCCGGGTCGAGGAGGAGACGGCGGCCTGGCGCCTGTTCGGGGAGCGGCCCACCCCGCCCTGGGACACCGCCGGACACGGCTGGGAATGGAAATCCGCCGCCGACGACACGCCCGGCGAGCTCTACACCCGCTGGCGCGAGGCCGTCGCCCGCACCCGGGCCGCCGTGGCCAGGGTGCGGGCCGACGGCGGCCTCGACCGGCCCGCCGGGTTCACCGTCACCGAGGACGGCCGATCACCCAACGTGCGCCGCGTCCTGGTCGACCTCCACGACGAGTACGCCCGGCACGTCGGTCACGCGGACCTGTTCCGCGAGGCGATCGACGGCCTGGTGGGCGAGGACCCGCCCCAGCCGGTCTAGGGTCTGTTTCGAAGTTCGGTGTGTAGCGATGTATCGCGGTCGCCAAGCGAAGAGATCTCCGGTAGACGGCGGGCACGAAAGGACAGCCGGCTCGATCTCGACGCCCCGTACTTCATCCCCGCCCGCTTCCCAGGGCGCCGACGCCGGAGAGCAGCGGGACGACCACCATGAATCCGCAGGAACGGGGCGCGGAAGAAGTACAGCCTGCCGCCCAGGTCGTCACGGACCCACATCCGGTGCGGGACCGGGCCGGACGCCCGGCGGGCTACCACCCGGGCTCGATCTCGGCACCGTCGGACGTCACGTGGCGCGTCATCGGAGGCTTCAGGAGGTCCTGCGGGAAACCGGGCCCGACGGCGCTCGCCCGGTCGAGGGCGCCCAGCTCGTCCTCGGTGAAGGTCACCTCCAGGGCGGCCGGCCGGTGAGCCGGCGGCGGCGCCCGGCCCGCCGTTGTCGCGACCCTCGCCAACGCGTGGACGTCGATCCTCTACGGCGATCCCGCCCCCTGCCCGGATCCCGTACGGGACACGGCGGGCGCCCCTCGGTCGCGGCCCGACCAGGACCAGCCGAGCGATCGATGACGGGCCACGGCCACGCGGGCCGGGCCCACTGCCGCCGCCGGCCCTGATCGCGCCGGTGGCCGGGCTGCTGCCGGCACGGTCCCCGCTCCGCCGGGGCGCCGGGCCGGGTCGTGCGGCGGTCACCCCGGGGTGCAGCGGCCGCCGTTCAGCGTGAAGGCCAGGGGCGAGGGGTTGTCGCCCGAGTGCGTGCCGTTGAAGCCGATCGTCCTGGACCGGCCGGGCTGGATGGTCTTGTTCCAGGCCAGGTTGGTCGCGGTGACGGACGTGCCCGACTGGATCCAGGTGGCGGACCAGCCCGAGGCGAGACGCTGGGCGGTGAGGGGGAGGCCGAACTCCAGACGCCACCCGTCGATCGGGGTCGTGCCGGTGTTCTTCACGGTGACGTTCGCGGTGAAGCCGGTCCGCCGGCTCTTCGCCGCGTAGGTGACCGCGCAGGTCGTGGGCACCGGCGTCACCGTCGGCGTCGCGGTCGGCGAGGGGCGCCGGTAGGTGGCGGCGTTGGACGGCCGGCTCAGGACACCGGTCTCGCCGACCCCCACCACCTGGAAGGTGTAGGAGGCCTCGTCACCGATCTGCACCATGGTGCGCGGAAGCCGGCTGTATCCCGCGTAGCTCCACTCGGAGGAGGAGCGGCGGAAGACGTCGATGAGGTCCTGGGTCGTGCCCCCCGCGGTCGTCCAGGACAGCCCCACGTACTCCGGGGCGGGCCCGTTGTGGAGGCGCAGGTCGTAGGGGCTCGCCGGGGCCGCCGGCCCCGGGGACGGGCCCGGGATCGGCGGCTCGGCCATGGCCCTGTTCCGGGCCAGGAGGCTGGGCACGCTCCTGTTGCCGGTGGCGTCCACGGCGCGGACGTAGAACAGGTAGTCACGGCCGGGCGTGAGGCCGGACACCTCGGCGGTGACCTCGGTCGCCGAGGGTGTGATGCGCGCGGGAACGCGACCGAAGGAGGCGACCGTCGGATTGCCGTACGACCAGGCGTACACCTCGTACCCGACGACCGCGACGTCATCGGTCGACGCCGTCCAGGACAGGCCCGCCACACCGTTCAGATAGACGTTCCGTGGGGTGAGAGCCTCGGGCGTGCTGGGCGGTGTGGTGTCGGCGACGGTCACACCCGCCCGGACCGCGCCGGAGACCGCGCCCGAGACCGCGCCCGAGGCGGGTGCCGATCCGGCGCCGAGCACTGCCACCGCGGCGGCGGCCGCGCAGCATCCGAGCAGAAGTCCGCGCGAGGCGGCCCCACGGGGACGGGATAAGAGCATCGTCTGCCTCTCTCGTCGGGCGGCCGGGACCGGGCGGACCTGGCCGTGACATACCGGCCGGGGGAAGGTGCTGCTGTCGGACGCGCACGACGACGATGACGCCGACCGGCCACCGGGCACCGAAGCGGTCCCCCACGAGCGCGCACCGGCCCGGCGGCTGGTCGTCGCATGACTCCCCCGAGCGGGACGGCGCGGTGTCGCCGCCTACCACGATGCTGCGTCCGCCGGGCGGCGCGGTCCAGCACCCGTGAGACCCCATTCCCATCGGGACAGGTCGGAGCCGTCGCGGCGTCACCGGAGGAATGAAAGTTTCCATCGGGAACGCGGACCGCCGCCCGATCCCCCGAAGAGGTGACGTGGGCGTTGACGCCCAGGTCCTCGGGGTCCTGCTCCGGCTTGTCGGCGCGCCGTACTCGGCTGTGAGTTCCACTCGGCCTGGCGTACGTCATCCGGCGCGTTCCCGCCCGGTCCTCCGACGCGACCACGCGCGCCGTCGCCACGCCCGAGCTCCTGGTGGTCGACCCCGGGCTCGGCGCGCACCTGACCGGCCCCGCCCCGGCGAGACTCCTGGCCGCCATGACGACGAGTCACGAGGTCGCCGCATCAAGACGGCTCGCGCCCAGGGCCCGGCCGTGCCGCGGCCGGCGCCTGAGCGACAGGAGGCCATGCGGTCATTGTGAGTAGGGGCGAGTCTCCAGGTTCGCGGCGAGAACGTCGAAATGGCGCCGCCGGCTCCATTCGGCGCGGTCGCCGATGACGTACAACCGCCGCCTGGCACGGCTGACCGCCACATTGAGCAGGTTGGGGCGTCGCGCCGCCCAGTTCTTGGCGCCCGGCCTATCCGGGTCGCCGCCGAGGATCAGGATGACGACATCGGCCTCCTTGCCCTGAGCGGTGTGCACGGTCCCGACCCGGACATTTCGGTGGGGGGCCGCGTGCCGTACCGCGCCCTGGACCACCTCGCGGAAGGGGGCGATCACCATGATCTGCCCGGGATCCACGCCGTAGACGTTGACCAGGCCGTTCAACACCCAGGCCAGCGCCTTGCCCTCCTGGGGGATCCAGTGCCCCTCCGCGTCGGCGCCGCTCACGTCGATCCACGCGCTGGTGGGCCATTCCAGCGGCTCGCCGGGCCGCTTCCCGTACACCATGAGACCGTCGTAGGCGATCTTGTTGGAGATGCCGAACATCGGCTGGTCGCATCGCCGGTGCACGCGCAGGGGGGCTCCGACCCAGCTGGGCTCCCCGTCGGTGGGCACGTACGTCCCGTAGACGTTGGTGTGGTCGGCCAGTTGCTGCACCGATGTCAGGCCGGGTACCCAGCGGCTCTCCGGCACCTGGAAGGCCCGGCGCAGCGCCTCCAGCGCGGTGAAGGGCAGCGGGACGACGGGTTCGAGCTGAAGCGGGTCGCCCACCACGACGACCCGGCGGGAACGCCAGATCGCCCCGGCCGCCGCCTGTGGCGTCGCCTGACCCGCCTCGTCGATGAACAGCCATCCCAGGGCCTCCTGGGTGAGCTGGGGGAACATGCGATCGATGGAGGAGAACGTCGTCGAGACCACCGGGACGACGAAGAAGAAACTCTGCCACGCGGCCCGGATGGCGTTCTGTTCGACCTGTTTCGGAACCGCGCCGGCAAGGACGTCCATCGCGCCTTGCAGGTTCCTGCGCATCGTCCCGGCCTGGGCGCGCAGGAACGCCTGGTGCAATCGCAGCGCCTCGGCGAACAGATCCGTGCGGACGGCGTTCCACCGCGGGTCTATCCATGGCGCGCTGTACTCTCGCACGGAGTCGTCGGCCCACCAGTCGTCGCCCGGGACGAAGCCGCCCAGGGCGTCGAGCAGCGGTGCGAGCCGGCGGCGCCTTTTCTCGACGTCATCGCGAAGCCGGGCCAGCGTGGCGTGGACCGCGTCCAGGCGGGCGGAGACACCGGCGATCTGCCGCTGGATCGCCATGGCCATCTCGCCCACCTGACCGGCCTTCTCCTCCGCCGCGTCCACGCCCTGCGCCAGGATCCGGTCCTGCTCATGCCACACCCGCGTCGCCTTGCCCAGGGTGAAGATCGCGGTGATCAGGCTCGGCTGGAACGTCTGGTGCTTCTGCCGCTTGTGCAGCCACTGATCGATCTCTCGTCGTGCCGCCATGAAGTCGGCCTCGGCGGCGGCGAGCCGCCGCCGGCCGAACGCGAGATCCTCCTCGAGGCCCGGCAGCTCACCGCCGGCCTCGTCGATCTCGCGCGACAGCCGGGAGATCGCGCGCTGGTCGAGCAGGATCCCCGCACGTTCGTCCTGGAGCTCGCGCGCTCTGCCGTAGGCCCGGGTGAAGCGCGCGACGGCCTCGGCCCACCCGTCGGTGTCGTTCTTCAGGGCCTCCTGTTCCCAGTGCTTCAGCACGTCCATGAGCCCGCGTTGCTCGGGGGTGGGCTCGGTGGCGGGCGGGGTGGCGGGCAGGCTGAACCAGGCTTTGTCGATGAAGTCCTGGCGATAGCTCTTACGCCCGAGGCGCGCGGCGCCGAGGCCCCAGGCCGGCTGGCCAAGTACCCGGCCGCCGATGTCGGCGAAATAGTCGGTGCCGTCGCGCCAGGGTGGTAGGAAGGCGTCCCGGCCGGGAATCTCCAGGGTGACGTTCTGCACGGCGCCGTTGTTCGCGGAGGCGACCACGATCTCGAAACCGGTGAGGTCCTCTCTCCAGGCGCGGACCACCCGCTTGTAGTCGCCGGTCGTCCATTGGTGGGTGCCGGTGAACGCCTGGCGAGGGTCGGCGAGCCGGGAAAGCCTGTGCGCGCGCTCGACGACGATGGCCGCGATCAGATCGCGGAGCATCGTGGTCTTCCCCGTGCCGGGCGGGCCGTTCACCGCGAACATTCCCGATCCGCGGGCGAGGCCGGCCATCACGCTGTTCACCGCGAACTGCTGGCTCAGGGCGAGCGGCACCTCCTTGGCCTGCGGCCACCGGCCGAGCGGCACGAGGTCCGGCGCCACGCCGTCGAAGACGACCTGGGGACGCTTCCGCACGTCGATCCGCTCGGGTTCTGCGGTGCGCATGTACGCGTCCAGTGCGGCGCCGTACCGGCCGCCGCGTATGGCGTCCGAGACCCGGCGGAGATCGCCGATGATGAAGCTGTTGAGGAAGTCCGCCCCGTCGTCGAGGAGGAACTCCCGTTTCTTCGACACCTGAACGCTCTTGACCATCAGTCCCTCGGGACTGAGGACTTTCTCAGCGCCGATGCGCTCGGACACCAGGTCGAGCAGCGCCGCCAGATCGCCGTAGTCCAGCGTACGGCTGACGCGATGCCCCCTCTTCAGCAGCTCGGCGGCGCGCGCGTCGTTCTTGTAGGCGTGGATGGCACTCTCCAGCTCCGCGCTCGCCGCGTCGCACGCCTCCTCGAACCCGTCCAGCCAGTCGTGCCGCGCCGGCCCCCGGTGCAGCGTGCGCTCCGTCGCCCACGCGCAACTGGAGAACACCTCCGATCCGAACAGCGCCCGGCCCTCGTCGAGGATGGTGAGGGAAAACAGCGCGCTGGAATCGGTCGACGACGCGTCGAAACCCTCGGGATCGGCTCCGAACATGTGCTCCAGGAACGCGCGGACCCGGTCGCGCTTGAAGATGCCCCCATAAAGGGTGTGCCGCCAGGTGAACCCCGGCCGGATGGTCCGGGCCCGCAGTTCGTGCCCTCGCTGCCAGGGGAGGGGGCGACCGGCGCTCACGTCGAACACCGGCGTCAGCGCGTCACGCGGACTGGGTTTGGGCACGCTCTGCGGACTGAAGAACTCGCAGGCACGCCAGTAACCGACCACGCGCGCACGCTGGTCGTTGAGAGGGGACACACTGCTCCCAGAAGATCGACTCGGGAGCCTCGGCGGATGGCTCCCCGGACCGCGCATGGCGCTAGGGATCACCAGATTAATCGCGCCGCGCAGGTATGTCCGGTAAACCCGAGATCACAATTCCGGTATGACCTATATCTACAGTTGAAAATACGAAAATAACTATAAATAAGATATTGGGCCATAAAGTAGATAAATGGCGAATAGTGGCATTACTGGCGCTTTCGCCTCGGAGGCGGCCAGGCCGCCCGAGGCGCTTCGCCTGTCGTCGCGGGTCTAGACCTGTCTAGAAGTCCGGTATGTAGCGATGTGTCGTGGTCGCTGAGCAAAGAGATCTCCGGTACAGGGTTCGACGACCAAAAAACCCGCACACCGGAGATCTGGTGATCACCCTGGACAAGGAGGTCCGGTCAGCAGAGGAAGGGCGGCTCGCGGAGGTGAGCCGGTCATCGATCCTGACGTACGGCGCGGCCGGAAGGGCGTTGAGGTCGTTCGTCACACATCGATCCTCAACACCCCTCGTCGCGCTTGCGCCCTGGAGTCGAGGGCGGATTCGTCTGTCCTGGGGCGCAGCCCGGGTGGGCAACGCCCGGCCCGCTGCCGGGGTGCCTCAGGGGCGGGCTCATCAGCCGGTACGGATAGCCGTACCGGCTCTCCTCTGCAGGACTTACTCGCCCAGGGGCCGTCCCGTGTCCGGGTCGCGGAACCTGGGGCGCTAGAAGGTGAAGCCCTTGTCCGTGCCGGTCCCCTGGGTTCTCTCCAACTCGGCTCCCAGGCCCGGCACCAGGCGTTCGAGGGCCTCGTGCCATTCCCGATGGCGTCCGGGGTGTTCCACCATCGCTCCGCACGTCCTGCACATGAGTGGCTGGGGCAGCGTCATGCGAGATCCCTTCGTAGACGATCGGCCGCGCCGGCCCTCGGCGACGGAACGCCTCAGGCCGGATCCGGTTGAACGGCGTCTTCCCTGCGGGATGTGTCCGGAACCGGATTTCCGGACACTTTCGTGTGCGTTTCTTCGGGAACCACGTCTGGACCGCCGGAGAGCACGCGCATCGGCCGCCCGTACCGGGACACGTTCCCGCCCGTACGGGCGAGGTCAGGACGGCGTGGCGGGCCAGTACTCGTCGCGCAGCAGGCGCTTGTAGAGCTTGCCCGTGGGGTGCCGGGGCAGCGCGTCGCGGAAGTCCACCGACCGGGGGCACTTGTAGATCGCCAGGTGGGCCTGGCAGTACTCGATCAGCTCGGCCTCCAGCTCCGGGCCGGCCAGGTCCATCGAGGCGGGCTGGACGACGGCCTTGACCTGCTCGCCCATCTCCTCGTCGGGTACGCCGAAGACGGCCACGTCCGCCACCTTGGGGTGGACGGACAGGACGTTCTCGGCCTCCTGCGGGTAGACGTTGACCCCGCCAGAGATGATCATGTACGAGCGGCGGTCGGTGAGGTAGAGGAACCCCTCCTCGTCGACGTAGCCGATGTCGCCCAGGGTCGTCCAGCCCCGGCCCAGCGGGTCGCGGGAGGACATCGTCTTGGCCTCGTCCCCGTGGTAGACGAACTGGGGCCCCTCGGAGAAGTAGACGGTGCCGTGCTCGCGCGGCGGCAGCTCGTTGCCCTCCTCGTCGCAGATGTGGATGACGCCGAGCAGCGGGCGGCCGACGGTGCCCTTGTGCTCCAGCCAGTCCTTCGAGCCGACGTACAGGAAGCCGTTGCCCTCGGTCCCGGCGTAGTACTCGTGGACGATCGGCCCCCACCAGTCGATCATCCGCTCCTTGACCGGGATCGGGCAGGGGGCGGCGGCGTGGATCGCGCACGCCAGCGACGACAGGTCGTAACGGGTGCGGGTCTCGTCGGGCAGTTTGAGCATCTTGATGAACATGGTCGGCACCCACTGGGAGTGGGTGACGCGGTGGCGCTCGATGAGCGCGAGCGCCTGCTCGGGGTCGAACCTCTCCATCACCACGATCGTGGCGCCCAGCCGCTGGAAGCTCATGGAGTAGCGCAGCGGGGCGGCGTGGTAGAGCGGCGCCGGGGAGAGGTAGACGCTGTCGGCCGAGGGCGCGAACAGGAACTGGATGAGCTGGAGCAGCGGCCCCGGGGTGTCCAGCGGGGTCGCGGAGAGCGCGGGCTTGACGCCCTTGGGGCGGCCCGTGGTCCCGGAGGAGTAGAGCATGTCCGCGCCCTGGCACTCGTCCTCGACGGGCGTGGAGGGGCGGGCGTCGACCGCCTTCTCGTACGGCTCGAAGCCCGGCGCGGTGCCGTCCGTCATGAGCCTGAGCCGGACCTTGGGGGTGAGGTCGGTGATGGAGGCGGCCACGTCCGCGAGCGAGGCCGAGGAGATGAAGACCTGGGCCTCGCAGTTGTCGACGATGTAGGCGAGTTCCTCGGTCTTCAGCCTGGAGCTGATGGCGGTGTAGTAGAGGCCGGAGCGGTGCGCGGCCCAGGCGACCACCAGGAACAGCGGGTGGTTCTCCAGCATGAAGGCGATGTGGTCACCCGGCCGCAGCCCGGCGGCGCGAAAGAGGTGGGCGAGGCGGTTGGACTGTTCGTCCAGCTCGCGGTAGGTGACGACCTGCCCGGATTCCGCCATGATCACAGCGGGCTTGTCCGGCGATACTGCTGCGATGGCTCCCGGGTGCATGAAACCGAACATTACTCGGTTAGGGGTTCGGTGAGAAGACCCGCACGCCACGGAGCCCGGCCCCCACCTGGGGGCCGGGCTCCTGTCGTCCTGAGCGGCACGGCCTTGACCCGGTCCTCGCGTGGAGGCCGGACCCCTGCTCGTCGTCCTGAGCGGCCGGGCGGCCGTGGACCCGGCCCCCGTGTGAGGGCCGGGCTCCGCGCGCCCGAGGATCAGGCGTGGTGGTAGACGGGCTTCCAGCCGCTCTGGTAGCCGTTGGGGTGGCCGTGGTGCCCGCGGCTCACCTTGACGTAGATGTGCTCGGCGTTCTTACCGTCGAAGGAGTAGTGGGCGGGCTTCTTCGAGCAGTTCTTGAAGCTGGTGAAGTCGGTCGAGCCGTCGAAGCCCACGACCTTGAAGGTCTCCCACGCGCAGGAGTGCCGGGACTTGCCCCACCACTTGTGGTTGGTGAGCGTGCTGTCGACGGTGTAGTGGTACTCGTGCGTCCACTTCCACACGTGCTTCTTGTACCACTTCTTCACCCAGTCGCACTTCTTCTTGCCGTGGTGCCAGGTGCACTTCTTGACGACCTTGGAGTACTTCTTCCAGTACCAGTGCTTCGCGGCCTTCTTCTCCACCGTGACCTTGCCTTCGGCCTCGGCCCGCTCGTCACCGGAGGTGTAGGGCCCCCAGGTGTCGGCGAAGTAGGGGGTCGTCGCGGTGACGGTCTGGACGGGGACGGCGGTCTCGGCGTTGGCCATCGCCGGGGCGCCCGTCGCGAGCAGGGTCGCCGCACCGGCGCCCAGCATGATTCGGGTGACGAATCGCATGTGAGGGGTTCCTCTCGGGTGTGAGGATTTTGTCTCCCCTGTTGTATGACGTCCCGATTGCCCGTTACTTTCACCTCGCTTGAATCCCGAGGTCACTCCGCTGATCACTTTCTACTTCCTACGATAAATCAGGAAATATCGGCAGAAGAAAGCCAGTCGCCGGAGGGGGCGTGAAACCCGGACCGCCGGCAGGACCGGGGAAGACGGTGCCCCACGACTGAGGCCGGACGGACAAAAGCCGGACAGCAGGCGGACGGCGGACGGCGGACGGCGGACGGACGGAAAGAAGCCGAGCGGAGGCCGGACGGCGGACCGACGACGAACGGCCCGCCCCGGGATCGCGCCGAACGCGTTCCCGAGGCGGGCCGTCACGGTGACCGCGGGTCAGGCGGTGGTGCGCCCCGACGTCCCGGCCGTACCGGTCGTATCGGCCGTACCGGTCGCACCGCTCGTCCGGGCCGGGGTGAGCGCGATGGCCAGGACCTCGCGCACGTCGCTCACCGTGTGCACGGTGAGCTCGTCGCGCACGGCCTGGGGCACGTCGTCCAGGTCGGGCTCGTTGCGCGCCGGGATCAGCACGGTGGTGATGCCCGCCCGGTGGGCGGCCAGCAGCTTCTGCTTGACCCCGCCGATCGGCAGCACCCGGCCGGTGAGGGAGACCTCGCCGGTCATGGCCACGTCGGCGCGGACCTGCCGCCCGGACAGCAGCGAGGCCAGGGCCGTGATCAGCGTGACACCCGCGGACGGACCGTCCTTGGGGACGGCTCCGGCCGGGAAGTGGACGTGCACCGAACGGTCCTTGAGGGACCCGACCGGCAGCTCCAGCTCCGCGCCGCGCGAACGCAGGTAGGACAGGGCGATCCTCGCCGACTCCTTCATGACGTCGCCGAGCTGGCCGGTCAGGGTCAGGCCGGTCTCGCCGGTCTCGGGGTCGGCCAGTGACGCCTCCACGTAGAGGACGTCGCCGCCCGCCCCGGTGACCGCCAGGCCGGTGGCCACGCCGGGCACCGCCGTACGCTGGCTGGACTCGGGAAGCGAGGACTCGGGCACGTGGCGCGGGCGTCCCAGGTAGGGCACGAGGTCGTGCACCTCCACGGGCAGCTCGCCCTCGCCGAGGGCGACGTTGGCCGTCACCTTGCGCAGGATCCTGGCGATCGAGCGCTCCAGCGAGCGGACCCCGGCCTCCCGGGTGTACTCGCCGGCGAGCGAGCGCAGCGCGTCCTCCCCGACGGTGACGTCGTCGGCGGTGAGGCCGGCCTTGTCGAGCTGGCGCGGG
Source organism: Streptosporangium sp. DT93 (assembly GCF_049844535.1). Classification (NCBI taxonomy): domain Bacteria; kingdom Bacillati; phylum Actinomycetota; class Actinomycetes; order Streptosporangiales; family Streptosporangiaceae; genus Streptosporangium; species Streptosporangium sp. DT93. The sequence goes on along the minus strand of NZ_JBNCLF010000034.1, from coordinate 12,152 downwards.
AGCAGGTGGTCGCGGGCGATGGCGACCTTCTCGTCCTCGGTGTAGCCGTCGAGCGTGACGATCTCCATGCGGTCCAGCAGCGGGCCGGGGACGGACTCCAGCACGTTGGCGGTCGCCAGGAACAGCACGTCGCTCAGGTCGAGCTCGACCTCCAGGTAGTGGTCGCGGAAGGTGTGGTTCTGCGCCGGGTCGAGCACCTCCAGCAGCGCGGCGGTCGGGTCGCCCCGGTAGTCGGAGCCGACCTTGTCGATCTCGTCGAGCAGCACGACCGGGTTCATCGACCCGGCCTCGCGGATGGCCCGGACGATCCGGCCGGACTGCGCGCCGACGTAGGTGCGCCGGTGACCGCGGATCTCGGCCTCGTCGCGGACGCCGCCGAGGGCGACGCGGACGAACGTACGGCCCATGGCGCGGGCCACGGACTCGCCGAGGGAGGTCTTGCCGACCCCGGGAGGACCGGCCAGCGCGAGCACGGCGCCGCTGCGGCGCCCGCCGACCACGCCCAGACCCTTCTCGGCCCTGCGCCCGCGGACGGCCAGGTACTCGATGATGCGGTCCTTGACGTCGTCGAGGCCGGTGTGGTCGGCGTCCAGGACGGCGCGGGCCGCGGCGATGTCGTAGGAGTCCTCGGTCCGCTCGTTCCACGGGATGTCGAGGACGGTGTCGAGCCAGGTGCGGATCCAGCCGGTCTCGGGGGACTGGTCGGAGGTCCGCTCCAGCTTGTCGACCTCCTTGAGGGCGGCCTCGCGCACCTTGCCGGGCAGGTCGGCGGCCTCGACACGGGCGCGGTAGTCCTCCTCCTCGGAGGCGGAGGTGTCGCCGTTGAGCTCGGCGAGCTCCTTGCGGACCGCCGACAGCTGCTGGCGGAGCAGGAACTCGCGCTGCTGCTTCTCCATGCCCTCCTGGACGTCCTTGCGGATCGTCTCGGCCACGTCGAGCTCGGCCAGGTGCTCGCGCGACCACTCGACCAGCATCGCAAGGCGCTCGGCCGGGTCGGCGGTCTGGAGGATCTCGGCCTTGCGCGGGGTGGTCAGCCAGGGGGCGTAGCCGGAGTTGTCGGCGAGCACCGACGGGTCGCTCATCTGGTTGACCGCGTCGACGACCTGCCAGGCGCCCCGCTTCTGCAGGATCGTGGTGGCCAGCGCCTTGTACTCCTTGGCGAGCTCGTGGGCCCGCTCATCGGCCGCGATCACGGGGATGACCGTGGTCTCCACCCACAACGCGGCACCGGGGCCGGTCGTGCCGGTGCCCACCCGGACCCGGTCGGCACCCCGGACCACAGCGGCGGGCTCGCCGCCGGGAAGCCTGCCCACCTGCTCGACGATCGCCCGCACGCCCACCGGCCCGTACCGGCCGTCGATCCGGGGAACGAGCAGCACCTCGGGCTTGTTCTCGGTGAGAGCCTGCGCCGCGTCGATCGCGGCCCGGACCTCGGGCTCGGACAGGTCAAGCGGGACCACCATGCCCGGCAGCACGACCTCGTCGTCGAGCGGCAGGACCGGAAGGATCAAGCTCTCACTCATGTGAACTCCAAGGGTTGAGTTATAGACACTCAATTAATGGGAGCCTCAGAATGTTCCCGAGGCTGAGCGTGTTCACTGTGGGCGATCGTAATCATGTAATCGGCCCCGTCGGTCATCCTTACGGGTCCCTCCCGTGACGCACCGGTCTCCCCTGTCGCTCACCGGCACCTCACACCACCCTCACGCCCCCCTTGACGGCGCCTCGCGGCGCCCGCGGGAGCGTCCGGACGGCCTTCCCGACCGAACCGGACGGCCCTCCGGACCGAGGTGGTCCCCTGGAGGGACCCCGAGGTGTCACCCCACGGTGGGACGCGGGGTGGATCAACGCTGTCTAGGCTGTTCCGGTGACCTCCGGCCCCGCGCGACAGTTCCTCGCACTGCGCGCGCGGCGGGTGTGGAAGACCCTCGTACGGCTCACCCTCCCGCTCACCGAGGCGCTGGTGACCGGGGTGCCCGACCCCGCCAGGCCCCGGTCACGCCGCCTCGCCCCCCGCGTGCCGCACGCCCTGGGGCTGCTGCCGTTCCGGACGATCGACCTGGTGCTGCTGGGCGACCTGGTGCTGACCTTCGTCCTGTTCACCTCCGGCCTGTCCTACCTGCGGACCCAGGCGGTCGCGGCCCACTCCCCCCTCGACCGGGAGGCGCTCGTTTTCGCCGCCCTGGCCTTCTCCCTGCCGCTCGCGCTGCGCGACCGGTGGCCGCTGGCCGCCTGGCGGTCGGCCTTCCTGCTCGTCCCCCTGGGGATGGTCGTCTCACGGCAGTTCATCGGCGGCGTTCCCTACACCGCGGCCGCCTCGATCATGTACGCGCTCGTGGTCTACACGGTCGCGGTCCGCTCCGAACGGCACGTCACCGTGGGCGCGTGGGTCGTCACGGCCCTCGGCGCCTGGATCATCCACCCCGACTCGATGGCCGTCGTCACCGGACTGGTCACGGCGAGCGTCCTGTTCGGCCACAACGTGCGCGCCCGGCGGCTGGCCGCCGGGCTCCTGGCCCAGGAGGAACGGCGCAGCGAGCGGGCCCTCGCGGCCCAGGCCGCCCTGGAGGAGCGGGCCAGGATCGCCAGGGAGCTGCACGACGTCGTGGCCCACCACATGTCGGTGATCGCCATCCAGGCCGAGGCCGTCCCGCTGCAGGCGGCCGGGGACGCCGCGCGCCTGGAGGAGGGGCTCGGGCAGATCCGCGCGCTCTCGCTCACGGCCATGACCGAGATGCGCCGCGTGCTGGGCGTGCTCAGGGACGGCGACGGCGACGGAGACACCGCGCCGCAGCCGGGACTCGGCCGCCTGGAGGAGCTGGTCGGCACCGCGCGCTCCGCCGGGCTGACCGTGACCCTCGGCCTCGGGGGCGACCTGACCGGGCTGCCCACGGCGGTGAGCCTGTCGGCCTACCGCATCGCCCAGGAGTCGCTCAGCAACGCCATGCGGCACGCCCCGGGGTCCACCGTCTCGATCAAGATCGTCCGGTCCGGTGCCGAGCTGCGCGTCCAGGTGGCGAACAGCGCCGGGCACCGCTCCTCCGACCGGCCGGGACCGACGGGACACGGCCTGATCGGGATGCGCGAGCGCGTGTCCATGCTCGGCGGGAGCCTGTGGATCGGGCCCGTCGGCAACGGGTTCGCGGTCACCGCCATACTGCCGATCATGGAGAAGACATGACGATCCGGGTGCTCATCGCCGACGACCAGGGAATGGTACGGACGGGTTTCACCGTGTTCCTGAGTACACAACCCGACATCGAGGTCGTGGGAGAGGCCGCCGACGGGAGCGAGGCCGTGGCGCGGACCGCCGAGCTGCGGCCCGACGTCGTCCTGATGGACGTGCGGATGCCGGTCATGGACGGCCTGGAGGCGACGCGGAAGATCACGGAGGGTGCCGGCCCCGTGCCGAAGGTGCTGATCCTGACCACGTTCGACCTCGACGACTACGTCTACGAGGCGCTGCGGGCCGGGGCGAGCGGGTTCCTGCTCAAGGACGCCTCGGCCCAGCAGCTCGCCGAGGCGGTCCGCGTGGTGGCCTCCGGGGAGGCGCTGCTGGCGCCCTCGGTGACACGGCGGCTGATCGCGGAGTTCGCCCGCGTCGGCCCGCGCCGGCCGCGCGGCCGGCTGGACGACATCACCGAACGTGAGACCGAGGTGCTCGCGCTCATCGCGCGGGGCAGGTCCAACCAGGAGATCGCGGGAGACCTCGTCCTGTCGGAGCAGACCGTCAAGACCCACGTGGGCCGGATCCTCGCCAAGCTGAACCTGCGCGACCGCGCCCAGGCGATCGTGTACGCCTACGAGACGGGCCTGGTCCGACCGGGGGAGTGAAACCCCCGCGGCCTGACCGCCGCCCGGACCCAGACGCGGCGGGAAGCCGCCCCGGCAGGGCCCCGTGCCTCCGGTCTCCCGGTGGAACGTCCGTCCCGGCCGGTCCGGGTCGCGATGTGCTCACATCCTCCGGGAACCCTCCGCGAGCCGGTGTCCTCCGTTCGCCTCCGGCCGGCCGGGTCCCACGGCCGCGCGAGAGCCGCACGTGGTGAGGCCGTGGTGGCCGGAGCGGACGTCCACCGTCCAGACGCCCTCGAACAGGTCGAGTCCCCGGGAGGCGATCACGATCGCCGCGCTCCCGCCGCCGACCGGCAGCAAGGGGCGCACCTGTTCCGCGTCCGCCACGTTGTCCAGCACCAGCAGCACCCTGCGTGACCGTACCGTGTCGCGCAGGGCGAGGACCTGCTGGTCGAGTGGGCGCCAGGGTCCCGGGGCGACGCCGAGAAGGTGCGACAGGCGGTCGACCAGGGCGGCCGGGCCGCGCGCGCCGCCTCCGACGTCGACGTAGAACCGGCCGTCCGGGAAGTATTCGTGGAAGTACGCGGACGCCCGCACCACGACCGCCGCCTTCTCGGTCTCGGAGTCACTGATGAGCTGCACCACCTTGAAGCCATGCGAGCCGGGGTCCTCCTCCCGGCAGCAGACCGGCTCCTCGACGAGGATCTGGCGCATCCATTCGATCAGCGCGCTCCTGCCCCCCCGCCACGGTTCGCCCCGGTGACACGTCTGCGAGGGGAGGGGTTCCGGGCCCGCGAGCGGGTGTGCCGGCCCGGGTGGGGCGACCGCCGGGCGCCGGGCCACCTGCCGGAATCTCTCCGACGCGTCGTCCCGCATCCGCAGGGCCTCGGCCAGCAGGTTCACCGACTTCCGGTGCGGCCTTCCCGTCCGGCCGCACTCCAGGTTGGAGATCGCCCGGACGCTCACGCCCGACCGTTCCGCCAGTTCCTCCTGGGTGAGGCAGGCATTCTCCCGGAGGGCCCGCAGCAGCAGCCCGAACTCGTTGGGGCGAAGGGAACTCCGTTCGCACGCCGACCCCACTTCTGACCACCCCCGTCTCCCCCCTGTCCGGCACCAAGGCCCAGGGGGTCATGTTCTCGATGGTGTGATGAGCACCCGAGCGTCATGTGGTGAGCCGGACGGCCCTCTCCCCCGCCCGCGGGCCGGCTTCCACACGCCCGGTGCCGGCACCGGGCAGGGCGCGAGATCCATCGCCGATCCGGCTTCTCCTCGATGGGTGACGGAGGTGCCGGCGGGCGGCCGGGTCCCGGGAACGCTGGACGAGCTCCGGAACCCGGCCGGCCGGGTTCAGGGCGACGCGACCGGGTCGAGCAGGTCGGCGGCGATCGCCTCGACGTAGTCGGTGATCGTGATGTCGCGGTCGAGATACGGGACGATCTGGCGGGTGCGGTCGTAGAGCCGCCGGGTGGCGGTCGACAGGCCCTCGCTGCCCCGGATGTCCACCGCCTGGCAGGCGCAGAGCAGTTCGAAGGCCACCACCAGGCTGGCGTTCGTGAGCACCTCGCGGGCGCGCCTGGCCGCGACGAAACCGAACGAGACGATGTCCTGGAAGTCGCCGGTCGTGCTCAGCGACTGCACCGACATGGGGATCGTCAGCGTACGGGTCTCCGCGGTCACCGACGCCGTCATGAACTGCCCGCCCATCAGGCCGAGCCGCAGTCCCGGGTCCTCCCGGCACAGGAACGCGGGCAGCCCGTTGCTGTTTGACTCGTCCAGGAACCGGTCGATCCGGCGGTTCGCCAGGTTCGTGATCGTGGCCAGTGACAGGATCAGCTGGTCCATCGCCATCGCCACGTACTGGCCGTGGAAGTGACCGTTGTGGAACACCTCGACCTCGTCCGGAAGGATCAGCGGGTTGTCGTTGGAGGAGTTCAGCTCGTCCTCGAGGGTCGCGCCGACCGAGGTGAAGATGTCCAGCACCGGGCCGAGGATCTGGGGCGTGCACCGGACGGAGTAGGCGTCCTCGATCGGCTGGGAGCCGTGCCTGGTCTCCTCCCCCATCTCTCCGGCGAGCACCGTCTCGGTGTCCCCCTCGTTGACCGCCAGCCGGGAGTCGTGCAGCGCGTCCCACAGCCTGGCGGCGACCGCGCGCTGGCCGCGGTGCGGCTTCAGCAGGTGCACGCGCGGGTCGAAGGGCTTGGTCATGCCGCGCAGCCCTTCCACCGACAGGGCCGAGACCAGCATGTACGCGTCCAGCAGCCGGCGGGCCCGCTCGAAGACCATGCCGCCGAGCCCGACCATGCCGGACGTCCCGTTGATCATGGCGAGGCCTTCTTTGAAACTGAGCGTCATCGGCTCGACACCGGCACGCCGCAGCGCCTCACCGCCCGGCAGCGTCTCGCCGCCGAAGCGGGCCTTCCCCTGGCCGATGCACACCAGTGCGATCGCGGCGAGCGGGCCGAGGTCGCCGCTGGTGCCCAGCGACCCCTTCTCCGGCACGCACGGCACGACGCCCGCGTTCAGGATCTCGATGTACTTGTCCAGGTTCTCCAGCGAGATCGCGGAGTTGCCGCGGGCGAGCGACACGATCCTGGACAGCATGATCGCCCGCACGGTGGTGTCGTCGAGTACGGGCCCGACGTTGGTGGCCACCGCGTTGATGAGGTTCTCCTGAAGCTGCTGCGCCATCGTGACCGGCACGAGCCAGTCGACGAAACCGCCCATGCTGGTGTTGACGCCGTAGATGACCCGCTCGTCGACGACGAGCTTCTCGAGCGTCCGGCGCGAGGTGGTGACCCGCTGGCGCACGGAGGCGTCGAGGGCGACGGGAGACGCGTTCCTCACCACCGACTCCAACTCGTCGAGCCTGACGCGCTGGTCCACGGAGAGCGTGAATGTCACGATGTCGGTCCCCACTTCCTGGGTTGCGGTTACGAAGATGTGTTCGACGACGGAGCTCGGCCGATGCCGGTCGGACCGGTACGCCGGTGACGGGAGGAAGGGCCTCCGGCCGTCAGTCGCGTCCTGTGCGTTGCGCCATCTGGAGCAGCTCGGCCAGGCCCATGTTCTTGATGTTGTCCGTTTTGTCGACGTTGTCTGTTTCCGTCGCGTCCGGCCGCTCGGCGCGTCCGGCGAGTTCGAGGAGCGCGTCGAGCAGGCCCGCCTCACGCATCCGGGAAATCGGGATTCCGGTGATCGTCTCGCGGAGCTCGGCCTCCTCGCGGTCCACGACCGGGGACGCGCCCACCCCTGGAAGCAGTTCGGCGAGCAGGTGCGCGGCGAGCGACTGCGGGTCGGGATGGTCGAAGACCAGCGTCGCGGGAAGCCGCAGACCGGTGGCGGCGCTCAGCCGGTTGCGCAGCTCGATGGTGGTGAGCGAGTCGAAGCCGAGATCCTTGAAGGCCCGGTCCGGCTCGACGGCGGCCGCGCCGGAGTGCCCGACGACGGCCGCCGCCTCCGTTCTGACCAGCTCCAGAACGAACGGCGCGCGGTGCTCCGCGGGCATCGCGGCCAGCCTCTCGGTCAGGGACCGCTCTGCCACGGGCCCGTTCTCGACGACCCTGCGGGCACGCGTGCGGACCAGCCCGCGGAACATCGGCGGCACGTCCGCGTCCCGCGCCCCGAACTCCAACGGCACCGGCAGCAGGACCGGTTCGTCGAAGCTCCCGGCGGCGTCGAGCAGCGCGAGTCCCCGTTCGGCGGTCAGCGCCTTGGCGCCCTTGGCCCTCATCCGCTGCAGGTCGCCCTCGCCGAGCCCGCCGCCCATCCCGTCGCCCGCCCACAGGCCCCACGCGAGGGACTGCGCGGGAAGGCCCCGGGCACGCCGGTGCTGGGCCAGCGCGTCCAGGAAGGTGTTGGCGGCCGCGTAGTTGCCCTGCCCGGCGCCGTCCAGGATCCCGGCGCTGGAGGAGAACAGGACGAACGCGGCCAGGTCCGTGTCCCGGGTGAGCACGTGAAGGTTCCAGGCCGCGTCCACCTTGGGACGCAGCACGGCGTCGATCCGATCGGGCGTCAAGGCGGAGAACACCGCGTCGTCGAGCACGCCCGCGGTGTGCACGACCGCCGTCAGCGGCTGTTCCACACCGGCCAGCAGCGCGGCCAGGGCGGCACGATCCGCGATGTCACACGCCTCGATCCGCGCGGTGGCGCCGTACGCGGCCAGCTCCGCCACCAGCTCCTCGGCGCCTTCGGCCTCGCGTCCGCGCCGGCTGACCAGGAGCAGGTTGCGCACGCCGTGCTCACCGGCCAGATGCCTGGCCGTCAGACGGCCCAGCGCTCCCGTGCCCCCGGTGATGAGCACCGTGCCGTCCGGGTCGAGCCGCGGCGGCATGGTGAGCGCGATCTTGCCCACATGCTGCGCCTGACTCATGTGGCGGAAGGCCTCCGGCGCCCTGCGGACGTCCCATGTCCTGAGCGGCAACGGCTTCAGCGCGCCGGTGCCGAACAGGACCAGCAGTTCGGCGAACATCTCCCTGATGCGGTCCGGGCCGGCGTCCAGCAGGTCGAACGCCTGGTAGGCGACCCCCTCGTGTTCCTCGGCGACCTGTCCCGCGTCGCGGACGTCGGTGATGCCCATCTCCACGAACCGGCCGCCGCGCGGCATCAGCCGCAGGGAGGCGTCGAGGAACTCACGGGCCAGCGAGTTCAGCACGACGTCCATGCCGTGCCCGCCGGTCGCCGAACGGAACTCGGCCTCGAAGTCGAGCGTACGGGAGCCGGCGAGGTGCGACCTGTCGATACCGAGGCCGGTGAGCGTGTCCCACTTGCCCGGTGACGCCGTGCCGAAGACCTCGGCGCCGAGGTGCCGGGCGATGGCGACCGCCGCCATGCCGACGCCGCCCGCCGCCGCGTGGATCAGGACCCGCTGTCCCGCGCGGAGCCGCCCCAGGTCGACCAGGCCGTACCAGGCGGTGAGGAACACCAGCGGGACCGTCGCGGCCTGCTCGAACGACCAGCCCGCCGGAACCTTGGCCAGCAACCTGTGGTCGGCGACCGCCACCGGTCCGTAGGCGTTGGTGAAGATACCCATCACGGGGTCGCCCGGCCGCATGTCCGTCACGTCGGCGCCGACTTCGAGGACGACGCCGGCGCCTTCGCCACCGATCTTCCCGCCCCCCGGATACAGGCCCAGGACGATCAGCACGTCGCGGAAGTTCATGCCGGCCGCGCGGATCGCGACCCGGACCTCGCCGGCCGCCAGCGGCGCGGCCGATTCCGGGGAGGGCACCAGGGCCAGGTCGTCCACGCCGCCACCGCCGGTGGCCTGAAGCCTCCAGTGCCCGTCCCGCGGCGGAACGAGGCTTGCCGTCGTCCTCGCGGGTCTCAGCCTGGCCACGTGGGCGGCACCGGCCCGGACAACGACCTGCGGCTCGCCGGACGCGGTGATCGCCGCCAGCATCCCGGCCGCGGCGTCCCGGTCGTCGGTGTCGAGCAGAACGATCTGGCCGGGGTTCTCCGCCTGCGCGGCCCGGACCAGACCCCAGACCGCGGCTCCGGGGAGGTCCGTGACGTCCTCGCCGTCCAGCGCCACCGCGCCCTGGGTCAGCACGACCAGCCGGGACTCCGCGGACTCCGGATCGGCGAGCCACGCCTGGACCCTGGCCAGCACCTCGGTGGTCGCCCGCCGAACCGCGCCGGGCACCTCACCGCTCGCGTCGGGCACGACCGGCAACAGGACGGTCCTGGCCGGGGCATCACCCGGCACCGCCCGGGTGTCCCCGTCGGGCCGCTTCGACTCCAGCGGTTCCCAGGCGACCCGGAACAGTTCCCGGTCCAGGGCCGAGGCCGTCGTGAGGGTGCCTGCCGGACGCCCCACCAGGGCCGCGACGGTCAGTACCGGTCGGCCGGACTCGTCCGCGATCAGCATCGTGGAGGTGTCGGCGTGCCTGCGGACGCCGACTCGCAGCCTCGTCGCTCCCGTGGCGTGCAGGGTGACTCCGCTCCACGAGTAGGGCAGCAACGTCCGGCCGTCCTCTTCGAGGAGAACCTCGGCGTGCATCGTGGCGTCGAGCAGGGCCGGGTGCATGCCGAACCGCTTGGCCTCGGCCCGTAGCCGTTCGGGAAGAGCGACCTCGGCGAAGATCTCGTCACCGCGCCGCCATGCCTTCCGCAGGCCTTGGAACGCCGGCCCGTAACCGTAACCACGGTCGGCGATCCGCTCGTAGGCCCCGGTCACGTCCATCTCGGCGGCTCCCGGTGGCGGCCATTCGACCAGGTCGAACTCGGGCTCCGCACTCCTGTCGGCCAGGACGCCCTCGGCGTGCTGGATCCACTCCTCCCCGTCGCGGGAGTAGACGCTGACCGTTCGCGCCCCCTCCTGATCCGCTCCGCCGACGATGACCTGCACCTGAACGCCGTCCTCGGCAACGACCAGCGGCGCGTGCAGGGTCAACTCCTCAAGCACCCCGCAACCGACCTCATCAGCCGCCCGAACGACCATCTCGACGAACCCCGTCCCCGGAAACAGCATCCGCCCCAGCACCACATGATCGGCCAGCCACGGCTGCGCCTGAACCGACAACCTCCCCGTGAACACCACCCCATCCGAATCCGGCGAGAACACCGCCGCCCCCAGCAACGGATGCCCCACCACCTCCAACCCCGCCGCCCCCACATCCCCCACACCCGACACCGCATCCACCCAATACCGCTCCCGCTGAAAGGCATACGTCGGCAGATCCACCCGCCGAGCCCCCGGGAAGACCGCCCGCCAATCGATCTCCACCCCCGCCACGAACAACCGCCCCAGCGCCTCCATCAACCCCGACGCCTCACCCCGATCCCTGCGCTGCACCGCCACCACCACCGACCCCCCCGTCGCTGATCCTGTTGTCCCTGGCATCCCTTCCGGACTCACCGGCGATTCCGCCCGCGTCGATCGCACCGAGCCCGGTGCCCACTCCGCCGGCCCGGCCGTCGCCGGCTTCGCTGTCGTCCCCGAGCCTGCTACCGGCTCCGCCACCCGGTTCGCTTCCTCCACCGGGTTCGCCACTCCTGCCGAACTCGTTGCCGGACTCGTTGCCGTGCTCGTTGCCGGGCTCGTTGCCGGGCTCGCTTCTGTTGCCGACCGCGCCTCCGCTACCGGAGCGGCCACTACCGGGGCGGCCCCTACCGCTGCCCCGCCGGCTGCTTCCGCGGCGATCTCCTCCAACACCTGGCCCACCATCGCCGACAACACCCCATCCGGCCCCACCTCAACAAACCGCCGCACCCCCTCACCCACCAAACACCGCACCCCATCAGCAAAACGCACCCCCTCCCGCACATGCCGCACCCAATACTCCACACCCACCTCACCCACACCCACCAACCCACCCGACACATTCGACACCAACGGCACCACCGGCTCACCAAAACCCACCTGCTGCAACACCACACCAAAATCAGCCAACATCGGCTCCATCAACGGCGAATGAAACGCACGCGACACCCGCAACACCCGACTCCGACGCCCACCACCCACACCCTGCACACCAACACCATCCCCGTCCACGCCGTCCACACCATCCAGGCCCTGCAGGCCCTCCACCACCGCAGCCACCCCCGCCGCCTCACCCGACACCACCACCGACCGCCCACCATTAACCGCCGCAACCCCCACACCCACACCCACACCATCACCCAGCAACGACACCACCTCACCCTCAGACGCCTCCACCGCCACCATCACCCCACCCCCACCCAACCCCTGCATCAACCACGCCCGCCCCCACACCACCCGACACGCATCCTCCAACGAAAACACCCCCGCCACATACGCCGCCACCACCTCACCCAACGAATGACCCCCCACAAAATCAGGCCGCAACCCCCACCCCTCCAACAACCGAAACAACGCCACCTCAAAAGCAAACAACCCCGGCTGAGCCCACCCCGTCTCCCCCAGCACACCCTCCTGCACACCCTCCCCCTGCTGCTGCACACTTTCACCACCGAACACCACCTCCCGCAACACCTCACCCACACCCACACCCGAGGTCACGCCCGCACCCGCACCCGCACCCGCGTTCACCCCAGCACCGGCACCCGAGGTCATCCCCGCACCATCAAGCACCCCACCCAGCACACCACTCAACGACGCAGCCGCACGATCAAACCCCGCACACACCTCATCGAACGCCGCCGCGAACACCGGAAACGCCCCATACAACTCCCGACCCATCCCCACCCGCTGCGACCCCTGACCACTAAACAACACCGCCGTCAACCCCTCACACACCGACCCCACACCCCCACCACCCGACGCCAACTCCACCAACCCCGCCACCCCACCCACACGATCCCCCGCCACCACCACAGCACGCCGCTCAAACACCGACCGAGTCGTCCCCAACGACAACCCCACATCCACCAACGACACC
>NZ_JBNCLF010000033.1:32472-74434 GCF_049844535.1 Streptosporangium sp. DT93 | reverse complement strand
GAGCCGTCCTGCTCGCCTACGCCGCCGGATGGCTGCCCTGGTTCTACTACGCCCTGGCCGACAACAGGACCATGTTCTTGTTCTACGCGATCACCATGGTGCCGTTCATGATCCTCGCGCTGACCATGGCCGCCGGCCTGATCATCGGGAGGGCGGGCGCCACGCCCAACCGCAGGGCGGTCGGCGCCGCGGTCGTGGGCGCCTTCACCCTGCTGGCACTGGTCAACTTCTGGTGGCTCTACCCGGTGCTGGTGGCCGAGGTCATCCCGCACTCGCAGTGGTGGGCGCGGATGCTGTTCCGCGGCTGGGTGTGAGGGCCTCCGGCGCGTCCGGCGCGGCGGGGGCCGGTGCGGCGGCGGGCCGGGAGAACCCGCGGCGCAGCGAGATCGCCGCCGCCATGCAGGCCAGCGGCACCGCGGGCAGCAGGTAGCGGTAGTCGAACTCCGCCGTCGCCGCCGGGGCCAGGATGAGCCCGAACGCCGCCAGCCACGGCAGCAGCACGGCCCCGCCCAGCCTGCGCCAGCGCACCACCACCCCGGCCAGGCCGACCAGCAGCAGCGCGCCGATCACGATGCCGGGCACCCGGACGACCCGCTGGTAGCCCTGCAGGAAGGTGGCCCACGGGTCGCTGAGGTCGGTGCCGATCACGCGCGGCTTGTCCTGGATCCGCGCGATCCGCAGGCCCGGGTCGTACGCGCGCGCGTCGGTGTCGGTGCTGCCCCGGTACGACGACCAGGCGGGCAGCACCTTGTTCGTCGCCGGGAACTCGTACTGCAGGTAGGTCTGGGTGTCGGGGAACCGCGGCCGGCCCCAGTGGAAGGCGCGGAGGAAGTCGCCGGCCACGGTGCCGAGATAGTCCAGGGGCTGGGACAGGATCGCCCGCTGGGCGAACGCGCCCGCGGTCTTGTTCATCTCCGGCGTGAACGTGCTGCCCACCCCGAAGGCGTGGAAGCGCTGGCCGTTCTGCGCCCACCAGAGGTACTTCTGCCCGAACTGCCCACGCTCCCGCGGCGGCACGCTGATGCACAGCAGCGCCAGCTCCAGCTCCTTGCGCGGGTCCACCCCCATCTTCGTGCAGTCGGCGAAGAGCGCCGTGCGCATGTAGAGGATCGCGCCGTCGCTGTTGGTCATCGCGACGTTGCCGTGCGCCGAGGCGAACCAGGCCATGTAGCCGGTCACCGGGAGGGCGCACGCGATCACCATCGCCGCGATCGTCCTCCAGGCGGTGCGCTTGACCATCAGGTAGACCACGACCAGCGCGAGGATCGGCAGCCCGATCGACCGGGTCAGGGCGGTGAGGGCCAGCAGCAGCCCGACCACCGCGCCGAGCCGCCACGACATCCGCCGGTGCCAGAGCACCAGCGTGATCACGCCCACCACCAGCAGCATGAACATCGCGTCGGACATGATCAGGTGTTCGAGCTGGATCTGGTACGCGTCGAACAGCACCGGCACCGCGGCCAGCGTCGCCCCCCAGCCGGGCAGCCCGAACCTGGCGCGCAGCAGGGCGTAGACCAGGGTCGCGATGCCCAGGCCCATCAGGTGCTGGACGAAGGTCACCAGCGCGAAGCTGTGCAGCGGCCTCAGCGTCAGCAGCAGGAAGGAGTAGCCGTTCGGGCGCAGGGCGCTGGGCCGGCTCGGGTTGACGGCCCCCGAGACGTACTCGTAGGAGTCGTTGAACCACAGGGCCGGGCCGTAGCCGAGCATGGTGACCACACGCAGCAGGAACGCCAGCGCGAGGGCGGCCACGAAGAGACGATGCCGGTACAGGAAGGCTCGCAGGCGAGCGCCCCGCTCGGGCGGAAGAGCGTCCAGGCGAGGGCGGTCGGTGACGGTCACCATGCATTACAGGATGCCAGCCCGTTTCAGGGAGTTGACCCGGCCACCCTCTCGCAGAGGGCATCATGGTGAGATTGAGCTGTGCCGCGAGTGAAGGGTTGAGACGTGGAACTGACCGTGGTCATGCCTTGCTTGAACGAGGCGGAGACCGTGGAGACCTGCGTACGCAAGGCACTCGCCTGCATGCGGGAGCACGGGATCGACGGGGAAGTCCTGATCGCCGACAACGGCAGTACGGACGGCTCCCAGCAGCTCGCCCGCGAGGCCGGGGCCCGCGTCGTGCACGTCGACGCCAAGGGGTACGGCAATGCGCTGATGGGAGGCATCCGCGCCGCCCGGGGCCGTTACGTGATCATGGGAGACGCCGACGACTCCTACGACTTCACCGGGCTGCTGCCGTTCGTCGAGCAGCTCCGCGACGGGGCCGACCTGGTCATGGGCAACCGCTTCAGGGGCGGCATCGCGCCGGGCGCCATGCCCCCGCTCCACCGCTACCTGGGCAACCCGGTGCTCTCCTTCGTCGGGCGGCTGTTCTTCCCCAGCGCGATCGGCGACTTCCACTGCGGCCTGCGCGGCTTCCGGCGCGACTCCATCCTGCGGCTCGGCCTGCAGACCGGCGGCATGGAGTTCGCCAGCGAGATGGTCGTCCGCTCCACCCTGTCCGGGCTGGACGTGCGCGAGGTGCCCACCACGCTCTCGCCCGACGGCCGCTCCCGCCCGCCGCACCTGCGCTCCTGGCGGGACGGCTGGCGCCACCTGCGCTTCCTGCTGCTCTACAGCCCGCGCTGGCTGTTCTTCATCCCCGGCCTGGTCGTGATGACCCTCGGCCTGGTCGCGGGCGCCGCCCTGACCTTCGGCCCGGTCTACATCGGCAAGCTCGCCTTCGACGTCGACACCCTGGTCGGCGCCTCCGCCATGGTGGTGATCGGCTTCCAGGCGGTGCTGTTCGCCCTGTTCGCCAAGGTCTACGCGGCCGAGGAGGGCTTCCTGCCGGAGAGCCGGCGGGTGCGCAAGCTCGTCGACATCGTCTCCCTGGAGAAAGGGCTCGTGGTCGGCGGCCTGCTGGCCCTGGCGGGCCTGGCGGGCCTGGTGGCCTCACTGGTCCACTGGCAGACGCGCAGCTTCGGCCCGCTGATCCCCTCGGAGTCGCTGCGCCTCGTCGTGCCCTCGGCCACCGCGCTGATCGTGAGCTTCCAGACGATCTTCGCGGCCCTGTTCATCAGCATCCTGGGCATCCGGCGTACCAAGGAGACCCCCATCGACGTGGCCGCCTCCGCCGCCGAGGAGGCCGCCGAGGCCGTCAGCCGGGCCGCCGCGGGCGATCCGGCCGACGTCCCGGTGAGCGTGGGCGACCTGGAGAGCGACAAAACCTGAGCGAGGTCCGAGCCGACGTCCCTTAGGCTTGACACCATGTCCCAGCACATCCTGACCGCGGTCGCCTGGCCCTATGCCAACGGCCCCCGCCACATCGGGCACGTATCCGGATTCGGCGTGCCGTCCGACGTCTTCAGCCGCTACCAGCGGATGGCGGGCAACAAGGTCCTCATGGTGAGCGGGACCGACGAGCACGGCACCCCGATCCAGGTGCAGGCCGACAAGGAAGGCCTCACCGCGGGGGAGCTCGCCGACCGCTACAACCGGGTGATCGTCGAGGATCTCCAGGCGCTGGGTCTCTCCTACGACCTGTTCACCCGGACCACCACCGAGAACCACTACGCGGTGGCGCAGGAGATCTTCACGGGGCTCCACGCCAACGGCTACATCTTCCCTCAGACCACCATGGGCGCCATCTCGCCCTCCACCGGCCGCACCCTGCCCGACCGCTACATCGAGGGCACCTGTCCCATCTGCGGCTACGAGGGCGCCCGCGGCGACCAGTGCGACAACTGCGGCAACCAGCTCGACCCGGTCCAGCTGATCAACCCGGTCAGCAAGGTCAACGGCGAGACGCCGGTCTTCGTGGAGACCGAGCACTTCATGCTGGACCTGCCGGCGTTCGCCGAGGTCCTGGCGTCGTGGCTGACCTCCAAGGAGGGCGACTGGCGGCCCAACGTGCTGAAGTTCGCCCTCAACATGCTCGGCGACATGCACCCCCGGGCGATCAGCCGTGACCTCGACTGGGGCGTGCCGATCCCGCTGGAGGGCTGGAGCGACCAGGCCAACAAGCGGCTCTACGTCTGGTTCGACGCGGTCGTGGGCTACCTCAGCGCCTCCATCGAGTGGGCCCGCCGCTCCGGCGACCCCGAGGCGTGGCGCGCGTGGTGGCAGGAGCCCGACTCCCTGGGCTACTACTTCATGGGCAAGGACAACATCGTCTTCCACGCGGAGATCTGGCCGGCGATGCTGCTCGGCTACAACGGCCAGGCGGCCCGCGGGGGCGAGCCGGGCTCGTTCGGCGCGCTGAACCTGCCCTCCGAGGTCGTCTCCAGCGAGTTCCTGACCATGGAGGGGCGCAAGTTCTCCTCCTCCCGCCAGGTCGTCATCTACGTGCGCGACTTCCTGGAGCGCTACGACGCCGACGCGCTGCGCTACTACATCGCGGTGGCCGGCCCGGAGAACCAGGACACCGACTTCACCTGGTCGGAGTTCCTCAACCGCAACAACGGCGAGCTGGTGGCCGCCTGGGGCAACCTGGTGAACCGGTCGATCTCGATGGCCGCCAAGAACTTCGGGGTCGTGCCCGAGGCGGGCGAGTTCACCGACGCCGACCGGGTGATGCTGGAGCGCAGCCGCTCGGCCTTCCCCAAGGCCGCGGCCGAGTTCCACCACTGCCGGTTCAAGAACGCGACGAACGAGGCGTTCGAGGTCATCCGCGAGGCCAACAGGTACCTGGCCGAGCAGGAGCCCTGGAAGATCAAGGACAACCCCGAGCGGGTGAAGACCATCCTGCACGTGGCGCTGCAGGTGGTCGACGACGCCAAGACCCTGCTGACCCCGGTGCTGCCCAACTCCTCGAACAAGATCTACGCGATGCTCGGCGGCACCGGCGTCTGGTCGGGCATGCCGGAGATCCACGAGGTCACCGACGACGACGGCCGGACCTACCCGATCATCACCGGCTCCTACGAGGGCGACGCCGCGCGCTGGGAGTCGATGCCGATCCGGGTGGGCTCCCCGCTGGCCCCGCCCACCCCGCTGTTCGCCAAGCTCGACCCGAAGATCGTCGAAGAGGAGCTGGCCCGCCTGGCGGAGTGACGTCCGGGCGGGGCCCCAGGCCCCGGCCGTACCGGCGACGAACGATCACGGCCCGCCCGGCACGTCCCGGGCGGGCCGTGCCCGTGGTGCGGGTCGCCGGGGGCGGCCCTCGGCGACGGGGGCCGGTGCGGGCCGTCCCGGAGTCTCGATAGGTTGGGCGGCGTGAGCGCCACGAAGCTTCCCGCCGCCCCCGAACCCCTCCCGGCAGAGGTGTTCGACAGCCACTGCCACCTGGACATCATGGTGGGCGACCGCAAGGCCTCCTCGGGGGACCCGGTCGCCCAGGCGGCACAGGCGGCCCGGGCCGGTGTCGAGGGCATCCTCGACGACGCCCGCGCCGTCGGGGTGACCCGGCTCGTCACGATCGGCTACGACCTGCCGTCCTCGCGCTGGAACGCCGAGACGGCCGCCCTGCACGCCGACGTGTACGCCGGGGTGGCCGTCCACCCCAACGAGGCGCACTCCGCGACGCCGGAGACCCTCGCCGAGATCGAGGAGCTGGCCCGCCTGCCGCACGTGCGGGCGGTGGGCGAGACCGGGCTCGACTACTACCGCGACTGGGCCTCCAGGGAGGACCAGCACGCGAGCTTCCGGGCGCACATCGAGATCGCCAAGCGGACCGGCAAGGCACTGGTGATCCACGACCGCGAGGCCCACGACGACGTGCTGCGCGTGCTGGCCGACCAGGGCGCCCCCGAGGTCGTGGTCTTCCACAGCTTCTCCGGCGACGCCGGCATGGCGGAACGGTGCGTCGACGCCGGCTACTTCATGTCGTTCTCCGGGCCGGTCACCTACAAGAACGCCGGATACCTGCGCGAGGCCGCCCGCGTCGCACCCCCCGAGCTCATCCTCGTCGAGACCGACGCGCCCTACCTGCCGCCCACGCCGCACCGGGGCAAGCCCAACGCGCCCTACCTCATCCCGCTCACGCTGCGCTGCCTCGCCGACGTCAAGGGAATGGACGTCGCCGCCCTCGCCGCCGCCGTCAGCGCCAACGGGGAGAACGTCTTCGGCTCCTGGTGAGCGTCCCGGCCCGAGGCCGCGGAAACGGGATCAGCCCACGGTGGAGCCGAACTCGACGGGGGCGGCACCGTCGACGTCCGGGATCCTGCCGGTGCCCGGCGCGAGCACGAGCCCCTCGGCGTCGTTGCGGCCCAGCAGGACGACCGCTCCCGAGCCCGCCCGGTCGGGGGCGCCGACGACCAGCCGGTTGCCGCTGAAGCCCACCGACCGGCCGAAGTGGTCCCCGGCCCCGCCCTGGGCGATCATGCGTCCCGGCGTCCCGTCGCCCACCGTCACCAGGTGCACGCCGCCCTTCTGGTCCTTGCCGTCGAAGGGCACGCCCACGGCGAGCCTGACGCCCCCCTCGGCGTTGAGGGCCAGCGACATCCCGTACCCGTCGCCCGTGGCGTTCCCGGTGTCCTGGTGGAGGGTGGCCGCCGTGGTGAGCTCCAGGGAGCTGGAGGCCTGGAAGAGCTGGACGAGCCCGGTGTCCGGCACGCCCCCGCCGTCACCGAGCGGGGCGCTCACCGCGAGGTAGCCGACGTCGCCCTGCTGGGCGTAGGACATCGCGTACCCGAACCGGTCGTCCTCGTCGGTGTCGGCGACCTCGCGCAGGTCCCACTTCCTGCTCCTGTACGTGTCCCGTTCCCGGTTCACGTCGAAGACCACCGCGATCGATCCCGAGTCGCGCTTGCCCCCGCCGCTCTGGCGGCCCGCCCCGTCGTCGTTCTCGTACGGGGCACCGACCGCGAGGTCGAGATCGCCCGCCTCGCCGCCCAGCCTGCCGATCGCCAGCGACCAGCCGAACATGTCGCCGTCCTCGCCGTTGCCCGGGACGCCCCCGGTCTCCTGGGAGACGCGCCTGCCGGGGCCGGGCGCCGAGACGTCGAACACGTAGGCCGCGCCGGAGTCGGTCACGCCGTCGGCGTCCTCGTGCGGGGCGCCCACCGCCACCAGGGACGCGCCGGAGGTCACGGACCAGCCGAAGTGGGCGTCGGCCTCCGGCTCGGGGGCGACCAGCCGAACCGTCCTGCCCGCCGGGCCGCCGTAGATCACGTAGACCGCTCCCGCGTCCTTGCGGCCCCCGACGTCCGTGTACGGCGCGCCGACCAGCAGGTCGGCGCATCCGTCGGCGTTGATCTCGGCCAGCCGCACCGACCAGCCGAACCCGTCTCCCGCCCCGGGCGTGGGCGCGGTCACGACCTTTCCTCTCTCGCCGCGGCTGAACAGCACGTGCACGGCCCCGGCGCCCGCCGCCCCGCCGGGGTCGGTGAACGGGTCACCGGCGGCGGCGTCGTCGACACCGTCCCCGTCGAAGTCGCTCGTCCCCGTCCCGGAGCAGTCCGTGGGCGAGGCCGGGGCCGGGACGACGGCCGCCGCGCCGGCCGGGGCCGCCGGGACGGCGGTCAGGGGAGCGGACGAGGTGGCGGCCGAGGCGGTCAGGGGGGTCCCGGCCGGTGACAGCACGGCGACCGCGGTCGCGGTCAGGACGGCGAGCAGCGGTCTCACGAGAACCTCACCTCCACGTCGGAGCCCCCCTTGATCACCACGCCGGTCAGCTTCGCGGGCCTGCGGGAGGGAGGCAGGTCGTACACGAGGACGCCGTCCGCGCGGGCCCCCGGGGGCAGGGTGGACGGCAGGCCCGTCGAGGCCCTGTGGGCCTGGTGGGTCGCGCCACGGTCGTCCTGGAGGGTGAGCGGGGCGGGGGCGAGCGAGACGGTCTCCCCGCCGGTGTTGACCAGCGTCCAGGGGATCGTGCAGAAACGCCCGCGTTCCGGGGTGGTCCCCTGGTAGGAGGTCAGCTCGCAGGCGGGGGAGCGCGTGATGATCAATTCTGGGTCCTTGACGCGGGCGCCGGTGGCGATCCGGTGGCCCACGTCGCTGACGGCGGTGCCTGCGGTGCCGGCGAGGTCGCCGCGCGCGGTTCCCCCCGACCTGGTGGTACCGGTGTTCAGCAGTACGACGACCGTGACGACCAGCGCCGCGAGCGCGGCCAGCCCGGCGAAGAGCCAGCGCCTGCGGGGCGCTGTCCCGGTGGAGCCCGCCCTCTCGCCGTCCGGCGCGTCCGGGCCGGCCGCGGGCGGGAACGAGGGACGCGGCGGCGGGGTGGAGGAGCGGCCCTCGCTCCCTTCCCCGGCCCGGTTCTGGAAGGGGCCGGCGAACGAGTACGAGGGCGACGTCGAGGAGTCGACGCGCGTCGCGGGGGACGAGGGGGGCGAGGCCGGGGCGGGTGCCGTGGCCGGGTCCGCGGCCACCGGCGGCGTTCCCGGCGCCCCCGACGTCCCCGGCTTCGTCGGTGACGCGGACGGTGTCGTCGCCGGCGGGAGGGTCACCGGCGGTGGGACCGGGGGGCGGGCCGGGGGCAGCGGCCTGCGGCTCGTGAACCTGGAGGGCACGGGCGTCGGCGCCGTGGCCGGGTCGTCGAACCCCGCGTCCAGGTTCAGCGCGCTGAGGGTCTGGGTGGAGTCGGGTTCCACGTTGGAGGGCGGCAGCCACGACTCGTTCAGCAGGTCGGTGGCGATCAGGGTGGGCGGGTCGGCCGGGAGCGGGGCCGGCGCGGCGGGGGCCGCGATCTGGCCGCCCACCAGGGCGATCAGCAGGTCCTGGGCGCTGGGCCGCCGATAGGGGTCCATCGCGGTCGCCAGCCGCACCAGGTCGTTCAGCGGGGCCGGGAGCGCGCCCAGGTCCGGCGGGGTGTTGAGCAGCCGGGTCGCCATCGTCATCAGGTCGCCCCGCCCGTAGGGGTGGCGGCCGTTGCCCGCGTACGCGACCAGGCAGCCCCAGGCGAAGATGTCGGCGGCCGGGGTGATCTCCAGGCCGCGGACCTGCTCGGGGGCCCACCAGCCCGGGCTGCCGAGCACCTCGCCCGAACGGGTGAAACTGTGCGTGGAGTCCAGCGCCCTGGCGATACCGAAGTCGATCACCCGGGGTCCCGACATGGACAGGATCACGTTGGCGGGCTTGAGGTCGCGGTGCACCAGCCCGGAGACGTGGATCGCGGCCAGCGCCGCCGCCACCCCCAGCGCCACGCCGTGCAGCGTCCCGGCCTCCAGCGCTCCGTGCCCGGAGATCTGCCGGGAGAGCGGCGTGCCCGCGATGTACTCGGTGACCATGTACGGCCGGCCGTCGTCGGCGGTGCCGTTGTCCAGCACCTGCGCGGTGCAGAAGGACGCCACCCGCCGCGCGTTCTCGACCTCCGCGTGGAACCGCGACGCGAAGCCCTCCTCGATCGCGAACTCCGCCTTCACGACCTTGAGCGCCACCGGCCGCCCGGCCGGGGCCAGCGCCAGGTAGACGGTCCCCATTCCGCCCTCGCCCAGGCGGCCGAGCAGGCGGTAACTCCCGATCTGCTCGGGGTCGGCGGGCCGTAACCCTTCGACGCCGGGCTGGTTCACGTCCTCTTCACCGGGAAGGGTCCCTTCCTCGCCGTTGGTCCCGAGTAGGGCAACGTTATCCACAACGGAACCTCTCGTGTTCCATCACACGTTCGTGCCGGGGCTTCCGTGCGGGAAACTTGTCGGATGGCATTGGAGAGCGACCTTGGCTGATCGAGGCGGACGAGCAGGGGAGCGCGGCGGACCGGCGGGTGCCGGATCCGTGGCGTCGTACGAGGAACAAGCATGAGCCTTCTCGGTCCAGCGGAAATACGTACTTTGGCGGATACGCTCAATATCCGCCCCACGAAGAAGCTCGGCCAGAACTTCGTGATCGACGCGGGCACGGTCCGCAAGATCGTACGGGTCGCCGGGCTCGACCCCGGCGACGTCGTCATCGAGGTCGGCCCGGGGCTGGGGTCGCTCACGCTCGCGCTGCTCCCCGAGGCCCGCCGGGTCATCGCGGTGGAGATCGACCCCGTCCTCGCCGCCCAGTTGCCGCTGACCGTCGGCAGGCACGCGCCCGACCTGGCCGACCGGCTCACCGTGGTGCTCGCCGACGCCATGCGCGTCCTGCCCGCGGACCTGCCCGCGGAGAGGCCGACCGCGCTGGTGGCCAACCTGCCCTACAACGTGTCCGTCCCGGTGGTGCTGCACCTGCTGGAGACGCAGCCCTCGCTGCGCAAGGTCCTGATCATGGTTCAGGCCGAGGTCGCCGACCGGCTGGCCGCCGCCCCGGGCTCCAAGGTGTACGGCATCCCCTCGGTCAAGGCCGCCTGGTACGCCGACGTCCGCAGGGCCGGGCCGGTGGGCCGTACGGTCTTCTGGCCGGTTCCCAACGTCGACTCCGGCCTGGTGGCGATGACCCGGCGGGAGCCGCCCAGCACCGTGGCCACCCGCCGGGAGGTCTTCGCGGTGGTGGACGCGGCCTTCGCGCAGCGCCGCAAGACCCTCCGCGCGGCCCTCGCCTCCTGGGCGGGAGGCGCTCCCGCCGCCGAGCGGGCGCTGCGGGCGGCGGGGATCGACCCGTCGGCGCGTGGTGAGCAGCTCACCGTGGAGGACTTCGCGCGCATCGCCGAGAACCGCGTGACCGAGAACCGCGTGACCGAGGACGGTGCCGGGAACGGCGGCGCCCGGCCCGGCGGTGCCGAGGACGACGCCCGGCCCGACGACGCCCGGCCCGACGACGCCCGGCCCGACGGTGCACGGAACGACGACGCCCGGCCCGACGGTGCACGGAACGACGACGCCCGGCCCGGCGCTGCCGGGAACCGCGGTGCCGGCGACCGTACCGGTGAGGGGGATTTGACCTGATCAGCCCGCCGACAGCGGTACATGGGTGATTCGTCGATCCGTCTGCGTGAGCGGTGAGGGAGACCGTTACGATTTGTCGTCGTGACCAGTGAGCGAGCCTCCGTGAGGGACGCATGAACTCCGTGACCGTCCGCGTGCCCGCGAAGGTCAACCTGCAGCTGGCCGTCGGGCCGCTGCGGGACGACGGCTACCACGACCTCGTCAACGTCTTCCACGCCGTCTCGATCTTCGACGAGGTCACGGCCACCGCGGAGACCGGGATGAGCGTCCGGGTGGAGGGCGAGTCGGCCGACCAGGTGCCCGAGGACGGCGACAACCTCGCGATCAGGGCCGCGTCCGCGCTGGCCGGTCACGCGGGCCGCTCGTACGGGGTGAACCTGGTCATCCGCAAGGCGATCCCGGTGGCGGGCGGCATGGCCGGGGGCAGCGCCGACGCCGCCGCGGCCCTGGTCGCCTGCAACGAGCTGTGGGGCCTGGGCCTGCCGCTGGAGGACCTGATGGAGATCGCCGCCGACATCGGCAGCGACGTCCCGTTCGCCCTGCTCGGCGGTACGGCCGTCGGCACCGGCAGGGGGGAGCGGCTGACCCCGCTGGAGGTGTCGGGCACCTTCCACTGGGTGTTCGCGTTGGCGGAGGGCGGCCTGTCCACCGCCACGGTCTACGCCGAGTGCGACCGCCTGCGCCGGGCGACCGGTGAGCAGACCCCCTGGCCCCGCGTCTCCGAGCCGCTGCTGGCCGCGCTCCGCGCCGGGGACGCCGAGGCCCTCGGCGCCGGCCTCGGCAACGACCTGCAGCCCGCGGCGGTGATGCTGAAGGGCTCCCTGGCCCGCACCCTGGCGGCGGGACGCGAGTACGGCGCCCTCGGCTCGCTGGTCTCCGGTTCCGGGCCCACCTGCGCCTTCCTGGCCGGGTCGGAGGCGCACGCGGGCGAGCTGGCCGCGTCGCTGAAGGAGGCGGACGTGGCACGTGACGTGATCGTCGCCCACGGCCCCGTCCCCGGCCCGGTGCCGGCGTAGCCGATCCTGCCGGGCCTCCGATCCTGCCGGGCTTGTCCGGTCCTGCCGGGCCTGTCCGGTCCCGCCGGGTCGGGCGGCGCCGCCCCAGCCCTTCGTGTCGTCCCGGGCCCCTGCGTCGTCCCAGCCCTCCACGTCGTCCCGGGCCCCTGCGTCGTCCCAGGCTCCCCGCGTCGTCCCGGGCACCCGCCCGGCCCGGTCACGCCCGGTGACGTGGGCCGTCCCCCGGGGCGGGGGCCTCGCCGGCCGGGAGCGGATACGCTTGTGTCGCGATGAATCTGGTCAATCTTGAGTCGGTCTCCCACTCCTACGGTCCCAAGCCCCTGCTCAGCGACGTCTCCCTCGGCATCGAGGCGGGTGACCGCATCGGTGTGGTCGGCCGCAACGGCGGCGGCAAGACGACCCTGATCTCGGTGATAGCCGGTGATCTCAAGCCCAACGGCGGGCGGGTCACCCACAACCGAGGGCTCCAGGTGGGGTCGCTCTCCCAGGGGGACGATCTCGATCCGGCCCGGCCGGTGCGCGACATCGTCCTCGGTGAGCGGCCCGAGCACGAGTGGGCGGGGGACGCGGGCATCCGCGAGATCCTGGCCAGCCTGCTCGGTGACATCGACCTGACCGCGCTCGCCGGGAGCCTGTCGGGCGGTGAGCGGCGCCGTACCGCCCTGGCCAAGCTGCTCATCGACGAGCACGACCTCATCATCCTGGACGAGCCCACCAACCACCTCGACATCGAGGCCATCGACTGGCTGGCCAGGCACCTGGCGGGGCGCAGGACCGCGCTGGTGGTCGTCACCCACGACCGGTGGTTCCTGGACGCGGTCTCCACCAGGACCTGGGAGGTCGTGGACGGCACGGTCGAGCGCTACGAGGGCGGGTACGCCGCGTACGTGCTGGCCAAGGCCGAGCGCGCCCGGGTCGCGGCCTCCACCGAGGCCCGCCGCCAGAACCTGATGCGCAAGGAGATCGCCTGGCTCCGCCGGGGCCCGCCCGCCCGTACCTCCAAGCCCAAGTTCCGCATCGACGCCGCCCAGGCGCTGATCGCCGACGAGCCGCCCGCGCGGGAGAGCGTCGAGCTGGTCAAGTTCGCCGCCGCCCGGCTGGGCCGCACGGTGTACGACCTGGAGGACGTCACCCTGCACGCCGGGGGACCTGGCCAGGGGCCGCTGGTGCTGGACCACACGACCTGGCAGTTCGGCCCCGGCGACCGGGTCGGCCTGATCGGCGTGAACGGGTCGGGCAAGTCCTCCCTGCTGCGGCTGCTCGCCGGGACCGTACGGCCCGACTCGGGCAGGCTGGTGCAGGGCAAGACGGTCCGCCTGGCGCACCTGTCGCAGGAGCTCGGCGAGCTCGACCCGGACCGCCGGGTGCTGGAGACGGTCGAGGAGGTCCGCAAGTTCATCCAGGTCGGCAAGAAGGAGTGGACCGCCTCCCAGCTGCTGGAGCGCCTCGGCTTCAAGGGGGACGCGCAGTGGAAGGTCGTCGGCGACCTCTCCGGTGGCGAGCGCCGCCGCCTGCAGCTGCTCCGCCTGCTGATGGACGACCCCAACGTGCTGCTGCTCGACGAGCCGACCAACGATCTCGACATCGAGACGCTCAACGAGCTGGAGGACCTGCTCGACGGCTGGCCGGGCACGCTGATCCTGGTGAGCCACGACCGCTACTTCCTGGAGCGGGTCACCGACAAGACCGTGGCGCTGCTCGGCGACCACCGGCTGTCGATGCTCCCCGGCGGGGTGGACGAGTACCTGGCCCGGCGGGCCTCGGGTGCGGCGCTGTCCGCGCGGGCGGCCTCGGGCGCGATCTCGGGCACGGCCACGGCGATCTCCTCCACCGCGGCCAGGGAGTCCGGCCCCGGCCTGTCGGCGCGCGACGAGCGCGACCTGCGCAAGGAGCTCTCCCGCCTGGAGCGCCAGCTCCAGAAGCTGGACGGCCGCCAGGCGAAGCTGCACGCGTCCATGGCCGACGCCGCCGCCGACTACGGGCGGCTGGCCTCGCTCGACGCAGAGCTGAAGGAGATCGTCGCGGAGAAGGACGCGATCGAGAGCGAGTGGCTGGAGCTGGCCGACCGCCTGGGCGAGTGAGTCCTCCGGCGGCCGGCGCGCTCCGCGAGTCGCCGGCACGCGCGCGGATGATCGGCGCGCTCCACGGATGACCGGTGTACTCCGCGAGCGGTCGGTGTGCCTCGCGGATGATCGGCGCGCTCTGTGGGCGGCCGGTGTGCTCCACGGACGATCGGCGCGCTCCGCCGGCGGTCAGTGCGCCCCGGAGTCGCCCGCGTCGAAGGGGACGAGCAGCGTGCGCAGCAGGTCCGACAGGGTTCGCCGCTCGCGCTCGCCCAGGCCCGAGAGGAGTTCGCGCTCGCGGCGCAGCAGGTCGGCGAAGGCGCCGTCCACGCGCGTACGCCCGGCGTCGGTGAGCGAGACCAGGACGCCGCGCCGGTCCTCGGGGTCGGGGCGCCGCCTGACCAGCCCGGCCGCCGCCAGGCGGTCGATCCGGTTGGTCATCGTCCCCGACGTCACCAGCGTCGCGCGCAGCAGCGCCCCGGGGCTCATCTCGTACGGCTCCCCGGCCCTGCGCAGGGCGGTGAGCACGTCGAACTCCCAGGTCTCCAGGTCGTGCTCGGCGAAGGAGGCCCGGCGGGCGCGGTCGAGGTGGCGGGCGAGCCGGGAGACCCGGCTGAGCACCTGGAGCGGCTCCACGTCCAGGTCGGGCCGCTCCTGGCGCCAGGCGGCGACCAGCAGGTCGACCTCGTCCGTCGTGGTGTCGTCGAGCCCGTCGTCGGACCCGGCGTCGCGGTCGGCGTGGTGCAGGCTCATGGGGCCGAGTCTATCTCTCTTGACATCGAGATATCTTCCCGGGTATCAATCGTCTTGATGTCAAGAGACCTGTGGGACCCGGCTGTCTACGGCCGCTACGCCGACGAGCGGGCGCGCCCCTTCTTCGATCTTGTGAACAGGATAGCCGCGCCGGGCCCGGCCCGGGTGGTCGACGCGGGCTGCGGCACCGGCGAGCTCACCGCCCAACTCGCCGGGCGCTGGCCGGACGCCCGCGTCCACGGGTTCGACTCCTCGCCCGCCATGATCGCGAAGGCTCCGGCGGGCGGCTCCGTGACCTTCTCCGTGGACGACGTCACCCGGTGGCGCCCCGAGACGCCGGTGGACGTGATCGTCTCCAACGCCGTCCTGCACTGGGTGCCCGGACACCGCGAGCTGCTGCCGCGCTGGGTGGAGGCGCTCGCCCCCTCCGGCTGGCTCGCCTTCCAGGTCCCCGGCAACTTCGACGCCCCCAGCCACGCCCTGGTCCGCGAGCTGTGCCTCACCACCTGGCGCGACCGGCTGGGCGACCTGGCTCCAGGCTCGCCGGTCGACGACCCGGCCGGATACCTGGACCTGCTCACCGGCCTGGGCTGCCGCGTGGACGCCTGGGAGACCACCTACCTGCACGTGCTCCCCGGCGAGGACGCCGTGCTCGGCTGGATCACCGGGACCGCCCTGCGTCCCATGCTCGACCGGCTGGACCCCGGTGAGTCGGCGCGCTTCCTCGCCGACTGCGCCGCGTCGCTGCGCACCGCCTACCCTCCCGGCCCGTACGGCACCGTCTTCCCCTTCCGCAGGATCTTCGTGGTCGCCCGGAAGTGACCTCCGCCGAGAGGTGAGTCGCCGGCGGGCACGTCCGATCGGCTCGGACAGCCCCTCCTGGGGCTTCCGCGGCGACCGGCCTCGATCGACCTCACGTCTCCCGGGTACGGGGCGTCCCCTCGGCCAGGATCCGGGCGGGTTCGGTGGCGGGCCAGGTGAAGGTGAGGGAGCCGCCGACGGGGAGGCGGTTCCAGAGGGGGGCCAGCCGGTCGAGGCGGGCCAGCACCCGCTTCACGGCGGCCTCGTCCTCCGGCGTCGTCGTCTGGGGCCTCAGCCACGCGGGCCGCTCCGCGGGCGGTCCGTGGTGTCGTTTCCACGCCACGTGGCACAGGCCGGTGAGGCGTTCGGAGAGGGCCATGTCGCCCTGGCCCCGCTGGTCGTCCTGGCGGAACCGGTCCTCGCGCCTGAGCAGCCTGCGGCGCTGCCGGCGCCGCTCACGGTGGTCGAGGTCGTCGTCGCCGCCCAGGACGAAGCCGCCGCCGCCACCTCTGGCGGCCCGGCCGAAGACGCCGGAGGCCAGTCCCAGCTCCGCCTCCACGGTGTAATGGATCATGTCGTGCGGGATGTGGTCGTCGTATCCGGGGGCCGGGTCCATCCACAGGGGTGTCCGGCCGGGCAGGGAGACGACGACCCCGTAACGCCGTTCGCCGGTGCGTTTGAAGGTCACGTCCACACCGCCACGGTAAGGCCGGTCGTCGTCCCGGTCATCCGGTTATCCACCCGCCCGGTTCTTCCGGGCCTGCTCGCCCGTCCTGGCGCGCGGATCCTCCTCTCGGCTCGCGGTTCATCGGGTATGTGCGTCCGATTCCGGTTCCTGGACGGATGAAGGGGCATCTATGAGTACTGCGAAGACGTACGGACATCTGTGGAATTCAGGGGATGACCTGTGGCGATGGAGATCGAGGACAAGTTCGACGTACCGGCGGAGTACCAGGTGCCGGATCTCGGCGGCCTGCCGGGATCGACCGAGGTCGTGGGCCCCAAGACCTACCAGCTGGTGGCCCTCTACTTCGACACGCCCGATCTGAGGCTCGCCGCCAGGGGCATCACCCTGCGCCGGCGCAGGGGCGGCACCGACCCGGGCTGGCATCTCAAGCTCCCCAAGGCCAAGGGCGCCCGGCAGGAGATCGTCCACCCGCTGACCCGGAGCGCCAAGATCGTTCCCGCGGAGCTGGCGGACCTGGTGCTCGCCTACACGCGGGGCGTGCCGCTGGCGCCCATCGCCGAGCTCGACACCCGCCGCGCCGTCACCACGGTGGTCAACGGCGCGGGCATCCGGCTGATCGAGGTCGCCGACGACCGGGTCAAGGGCACCGTGCTCGGGGGGACACCGCACGTCGAGCGCTGGCGCGAGGTCGAGGCCGAGATCATCGAGGGCGACGAGAAGCTGCTCAAGAAGGTCGGCAAGCGGCTGACCAAGGCCGGGGCCGTCCCCGCCGACGCGGCCAGCAAGCTCGCCCGCCTGCTCGGCGCCGCCGGAGCGGTCTCCGAGCAGCCCCGCGCCGAGGCGGAGCCGGGATCGGCGGGCGAGGTCGTCCTGTCCTACCTCACCGCCCAGGCCGGCGCGCTGCTGGCGCAGGACCCCCGGGTCCGCAAGGCCGAGCCGGACGCCGTGCACCAGATGCGCGTCGCCGCCCGGCGGCTCCGCAGCGCGCTGAAGTCGTTCAAGACGATCGTCAAGGGGACGGAGAACGTCCAGGAGGAGCTCAAGTGGCTCGGCGGGGTCCTCGGCGAGGCGCGTGACCTGGAGGTCGTCCGCGACCGGTTCGCGAGCAGGCTCGACGCGCTGGACGGCGCCCTGATCGTCGGCCCGGTCAGGACGCGCCTCAGCTCCGACCTGCTGGACGACGAGCACGAGGCCCTCGACCGGATCAGGGACGTCCTCGGCGGCGAACGCTACTTCGCCCTGCTCGACGCCCTGGACGACCTGGTCGCCACCCCCGTGCTCACCAAGGCCGCCCGCGAGCCCGCCGGCACCCTGGACGCCGTCGCCGCCAAGAGCTGGCGCAGGGTCACCCGGGCCTACGGCGCCGCCCAGGCCAAGGAGGACGCCGCCGAGCGCGAGCACGCCATGCACGACGTGCGCAAGGCGGCCAAGCGGGCCCGGTACACCGCCGAGGTGATCGGCATGACCCGGATGGCCAAGCTGGCCGAGGCCGTCCAGGAGGTACTGGGCACCCACATGGACGGCGTCGTCGCCCAGGAACGGCTCGCGGCCGAGGCGGGGAACGCCCGCCGGGCCGGGGAGGACACGTTCACCTACGGCGTGCTGACCGGGCTGGAGCGCGCCGGGGCCGAGCGCGCGCACGAGGAGTTCCCGCGGGTCTGGGAGGAGACCTCGGAGGCCGTCGCCAGGCTCCTGTGACCTCCCCGGGCCTTCCGGGGGTCTCCCCGGCCTCGTCGACCGAGGAGGCCGGGGGTCCTCGTCAGGTGAGGTAGGAGTCGGCGGCCACCACGCGGCCGCCGGTGTGGTGCAGCACCGTGAACGCGCCCTTGCGCGGCTTCCCGTCGCCCAGGCCGCCCCCCGCCACGGCGTCCCCCGCCCCGAGCCGGTCGCCCGCGGCCGCGGCCGCGTCCACGATCCCGGAGATCAGCTCGGGAAGGATCTTGCCGTGGCCGCAGAGCGCCACGGGCCGTTGCGAGGTCAGGGCCTCGGCGGCCAGGCGCAGGCAGGCATCGGGGTCGTAGCGGCCCTCCGACAGGGCGGGCTCCAGCCGGATCGGCAGCCCGGACCGCTCGGCGTACGGCTGCAGGGTCCGCACGCAGCGCACGCTGGGCGAGGTGACCAGCTCCTCCGGGCCGAAGGCACCGAGCACGGCCGCCAGCGTCTCGGCCTGCCTGCGGCCGTGCTTGTCCAGCGGACGGTCGTCGTCGTCGCCCTTCCAGTCCCGGCGGCTGCCGGCCAGGGCGTGCCTGACCAGGACCAGCGGGGTGGTCGCCGGCGAGACCGCTCCGAACGCGCGCAGCAGCGCG
The DNA here is from genome assembly GCF_049844535.1 of Streptosporangium sp. DT93. NCBI lineage: Bacteria > Bacillati > Actinomycetota > Actinomycetes > Streptosporangiales > Streptosporangiaceae > Streptosporangium > Streptosporangium sp. DT93. Next base: position 56,083 of record NZ_JBNCLF010000033.1, on the reverse strand, counting down.
GCGTCCGCCTCGTAGCTCAGGCGCCTCGCGGCCTCCGCCGCCGGCAGCCAGAGCACCTCGTCCACCTCGTCGTTCGCGGTGAAGGGCCCCTCGGCGACCATCCTGGCCACCCAGTGGTCGACGCGCTTGGGCCGGCCGCGATGGACGTAGCGGCTCGGCGGCAACGACCGGCCGAGCTCCACGGTCAGTCCGGTCTCCTCGGTCACCTCGCGCAGCGCCGCCGCGATCACGTGCTCGCCGCGCTTCAGCTTCCCCTTGGGGAACGACCAGTCGTCGTAGGCGGGCCGGTGGACGATGGCGACCTCGGGGGCGCCGGGGGAGTCGCGCCACACCAGTGCCCCGGCCGCGCGGATCAGGTCGTCCGGCTCGCGGCCTCTGTCAGTCATCGATCGTCCTCCACCGGCGCGTGCCGATCAGATAGGTCTGCAGGTCGTCACCGGGGTGGCGGGTCCAGGTCCCGTCCGGGTTGAGCCACCAGGTGGCGGTCCCCTCGGCCATGGCCCGGTCCAGCAGGTCGCTGAGGTAGTTCCGCTGCTGCTGGCTGGAGACCTTGACCAGCGCCTCCACCCGGCGTTCGATGTTACGGCGCATCATGTCGCCGCTGCCGATCCAGATCTCCGGGCGGCGCCCGTACCCGAACTCGTAGATCCGCGAGTGCTCCAGGAAGCGGCCCAGCACGCTCCTGACCCGGATGTTCTCCGACATGCCCGGGACGCCGGGCCGCAGCGTGCACACCCCCCGCACCCACAGGTCGACCGGCACGCCGGTGTTCGAGGCCCGGTAGAGGGCGTCGATGATGGGCTCGTCGACCAGGGAGTTCGTCTTCATCCTGATGCTGGCCGGGCGGCCGGCCTCGTGATGGGTGATCTCCCGCTCGATCCTGGCCAGCAGCCCGCCGCGCAGCGAGTGCGGGGCGACCAGCAGCCGCCGGTAGGCGGAGTGGTTGGAGTAGCCGGTCAGGTGGATGAACAGGTCGGTGACGTCCTCGCCGACCAGCCGGTCGGCGGTGAGCAGGCCCAGGTCCTCGTACAGCCTGGCGGTCTTGGGGTTGTAGTTGCCCGTGCCGATGTGGCAGTAGCTGCGCAGCTCGCCCGAGGGCTCCTGCCGTACGACCAGGGCCAGCTTGCAGTGGGTCTTCAATCCCACGACGCCGTAGACCACGTGGCAGCCGGCCCGTTCCAGCTTGCGCGCCCAGGTGATGTTGGCGTGCTCGTCGAACCTGGCCTTGATCTCCACGACCACCACGACCTGCTTGCCGGCCTCGGCGGCGTCGATCAGCGCGTCCACGATCGGCGAGTCGCCGCTGGTGCGGTAGAGCGTCTGCTTGATCGCCAGTACGGCCGGATCGGCGGCGGCCTGCTCGATGAACCGCTGCACGCTGGTGGAGAAGGAGTCGTAGGGGTGGTGCAGCAGCACGTCCCGCTCGCGCAGCACCGCGAAGATGTCATCCTCGACGTGCACGACCTCGGCGGGGACGAAAGGGCGGAAGCTGAGCTCGCCCCTGTCCAGGTCGGCGATCGCGTGCAGCCCGGTCAGGTCCAGCGGCCCCGGCAGCCGGTAGATCTCGTGGTCGGCCACCCCCAGCTCGTCCACCAGGAGCTCCAGCACCTCCGGGGTGATGGTCTCCTCCACCTCCAGCCGCACCGGCGGGCCGAAGCGGCGCTTGAGCAGCTCGCGCTCCAGCGCCTGCATGAGGTTCTCGGTGACGTCCTCGTCGACGTCGAGGTCCTCGTTCCTGGTCACCCGGAAGACGTGGTGCTCGACGATCTCCATGCCCTTGAAGAGCTGCCCGAGGTGGGCGGCGATCACGTCCTCCAGCGGGACGAACCGGTTGGTGGACGCGGTGACGAAGCGGGGGAGCTGGCTGGGCACCTTGACCCGGGCGAAGACCGTGTTGCCGGTGGACGGGTTGCGCACGGTCACGGCCAGGTTCAGCGACAGGCCGGAGATGTAGGGGAAGGGGTGGGCGGGGTCGACGGCCAGGGGGGTCAGCACCGGCCTGATCCGCTCCCGGAACAGCTTGCGCATCTCGGTGCGCTCGTCGCGGCCCAGGTCGTCCCAGCGCACGATCTCGATGCCCACCGCGCCCAGCTGCGGGCAGATCCGCTCGTAGAAGCAGGCCGACTGCCGCTGGGCCAGACCGTTGGCGATCGCCGCGATCCTGGCCAGCTCCTCGCTGGGCTTCAGCCCGCTCTTGGTACGCAGCAGCAGGCCGGTGGCCATCCGCCGTTTCAGCCCGGCCACCCGCACCCGGAAGAACTCGTCCAGGTTGCTGGCGAAGATGGCGAGGAACCGCACCCGCTCCAGAAGCGGCAGGGACGGATCCTCCGCCATCTCCAGAACGCGCTGGTTGAACTGGAGCCAGCTCTCCTCCCGGTTCAGGAAGCGATCCTGTGTCGGGGGGAGCCCATCGGGTGCGGGTTGGGTGGGTTCAGCGGACATATGACCAGAATGCCCGCTTTGGTTGAACAGAACGTTAACTTCGGCTCAACGGGCGTTGTTGCTTACCCACTTGCCTGGATCTTTGCCCGCTCCTGGCCGACGTCCCCGGCCCGCGCGACCTCGCCACGCCCGGCCGCCCTGGACTCCTTCGGCCGCGCCCTCTCCTGCTCCTTGAGCTCGCGCTCGTGGATCTTCTCCTGCTCGCGCAGGTCGCGTTCGCGGGCCTTCTCCTGCTGGCGCAGGTCGCGCAGGCGGATCTTCTCCTGCTCGCGGGCGGCCTTCTCGGCCTCGCGCCGCTCGCGCTCACGGGCCTTCTCCTGCTCGCGCAGGTCGCGCAGACGGGTCTTCTCCTGCTCGCGGGCTAGTTTCTCGGCCTCGCGCCGCTCGCGCTCATGGGCCTTCTCCTGCTCCTTGACCTCCCGCTCGCGGGCCTTGGCCAGCTCCCGCACCTCCTTGTCCGTACGGGGCGGCGGCTGAGGCTCGGGACGCGGGCGCTCCCGGGGCGAGGCCGGCGACGGCTCCCCGGCGCGCTGCGGCGCCGGGCGCTGCTCCAGGTCGCGCGAGGCCGAGGTCAGCCGAGGGGTCGGGGCCAGGCCCGTCAGACCGTTCCACGCCAGGTTCACCAGGTGCGCGGCGACCTCCTGGCGCGGCGGCGTGCGCACGTCCAGCCACCACTGACCGGTCAGTGCCACCATGCCCACCAGCATCTGGGCGTACATGGGGGCCAGGGTGGAGTCGTAGCCGCGCTCGACGAACTCGTCGACCATGACGTCCTCGACCTGGCTGGCGATGTCGTTGATCAGGCTGGCGAAGGTGCCGGTCCCGGAGGCGGCGTGGGAGTCGCGGACCAGGATGCGGAACCCCTCGCTGTTCTCCTCCACGTACGCCAGCAGGGCCAGGGCCGCCCGTTCCAGCTTGATCAGCGAGTGCGAGGCGGACAGGGCCTCGGTCACCATGGCCAGCAGCTTCTGCATCTCGCGGTCGACGACGACCGCGTACACGCCCTCCTTGCCGCCGAAGTGCTCGTAGACCACCGGCTTGGAGACGTTGGCGGTCGCCGCGATCTCTTCCACCGAGGTGCCGTCGAATCCCTTCTCCGCGAAGAGGGTCCTGCTGATCTGGATCAGCTGTTCCCGGCGTTCCTTACCTGACATGCGCCGACGGGGTTCACTCACGGTTCTCATAATGACCTGTCTATGGCGACGCTAGCGCGTCGCGGTGAGTCCGCTCAGACCCAGCTCCTTCCCTCGTCGGAAGGGGTCGTTCGTTCCTCACGACCCCTTCCTCCTCAGTCCAGTCGCCGGCGCGGACTCACGGGGAGTCCCACCGGAAAAAGGTTGGGGCTTCAGGGCGGTCGACGGTGTGGCCTCGGGGCGAGGAGGTTCGGAGAGCGGCCGGGGCGCGGAGGTGCGAGAGCACAGGGCACGGCAGGAGCACGGCGGCACGGGCCGTGTCGTGGCGGCGGCCATGGCGCGATGGGGCCGGTGTCGCGGTGGGCGCCATGGCGGGGAGGAGGGCGCGTTGTGGTGGCGCCGGTGAATGTGGATTCCTGGAGGGCCGGGCCGGGCCGGGGGGCCCGGGCCGGGGGTCAGGTGGTGGCGATGCGCTTGGCGGCGAGGCGTTCGGGGGTGGGCCAGCGGACGTCGTAGGCCCAGCCGGCCTTCTCGAACATGCGGATGACGCCGGCGCTGAGGTCGATCTGCCCCTTCAGGGCGCCGTGCCGGGCGCAGGTGGGGTCGGAGTGGTGCAGGTTGTGCCAGGACTCCCCGAAGGAGGGGATGGCCAGCCACCACACGTTGCGCGACTTGTCGCGGGACTCGAAGACCTCTTCGCCGAAGACGTGGCAGATCGAGTTGATCGACCAGGTCACGTGGTGCAGCAGGCCGATCCTGACCAGCGTGCCCCAGAAGAAGGCGGTCGCCGCGCCCCACCAGGACCAGGTCAGCAGGCCGCCCAGCAGGGCGGGCGCGACGATGGTGGTGATCGCCAGCACGGGGAAGAGCTTGTGCAGGCGGACGATGTCGGGGTCCTTGACCAGGTCGGGGGCGTACTTCTGGCGGTTGGCGCGGTCGGTCTCGAACAGCCAGCCCATGTGCGCCCAGAACAGGCCCTTGGAGACGGCCAGGAAGCCGGTGCCGAAGCGCCACGGCGAGTGCGGGTCGCCGTCCTTGTCGGAGAACTTGTGGTGCTTGCGGTGGGTGGCCACCCAGTCGAGCACCGACATCTCCATCGCGAGGCTGCCGGCGATGCCCAGGGCTATCTTCAGCGGCCGCTTGGCCTTGAACGAGCCGTGCGTGAAGTGGCGGTGCAGGCCGACGGTGACGCCCAGCCCGGTGACCACGTAGAAGACGCCCGCGATCGCGACGTCCGACCAGCCCAGCCCCCAGCCCCAGGCGAACGGGATCGCCACCAGCAGGGCGATCAGCGGGGCGCCCACGACCACGCCGAAGGTGAGGATCTCGGGCAGGGTCTTCCGCTCGGGGTCCACGTCGGATTTGGGTCCTTGAGCAGGACGTTCTTCGATGACGGTCATGCGCTACCTCGCGGTGACTCGGGAAAGACAGAACTCATGCGGCTACGCCACCGTAACCTACGCCATCGTAAGTTAGGAATGCGTGAGGGCCGAAAGTTGGAAGACGACTCTTCGGGCCGATGCCGTATCTGGTCCACCTCGACTTCTACCCGCCCTCACCCCACTAAACGGGAGCGCGCCGTCGCGGGGCGTCCGGACCGGTTCGGAGCGGGGGGAGACGGGAGCGCAAACGGGGCGCGTTCGACATGGAAGGCTCTGTATCGTAGGGGGGCCGGGCGTGCGGGCCCTCCGTCCCGATCGCCTGGCCGGTCCGGCATTGGGTAATTGGCAGCCCGCAAGGTTTTGGTCCTTGTTGTCCAGGTTCGAGTCCTGGTGCCGGAGCCATCCCCTCTGTCTGATTTATCGACCCGCCTGGTCGGCTGGGTCGGTTCCAGGGGGGAGAGGTATCCTCACGTTGTCGAGCAGGTGACGGCGCCGTGCCCCGGGGATGGCCATCCGTCATCGCGTTTCGTCATGTCTCAGCCGCGACGCCGAGGGAGCCTCGTCCGTGAGTGTGCCGCGCCCGGCAGCCGTCATCGTCCTCGCCGCAGGTGAGGGCACCCGGATGAAGTCGAGAACACCGAAGATTCTTCATGAGCTGTGCGGCCGCAGTCTGGTCGACCACATGCTCACCGCCGCCAGGGGGCTCGAACCCGAACGGCTCATCATCGTCATCGGCCACGAGCGGGAACGGGTCCAGGCGCACCTGGCCGGTACCGGCCCCGACGCCCAGGTCGTCGTCCAGGCCGAGCAGAAGGGCACCGGCCACGCGGTCAGGACCGTCCTGGAGACGGTGGGCGCCATCGGCGGCACCGTGCTGGTGACCTACGGCGACACGCCGCTCCTGCGCACCGAGACCCTGGCCGCCCTGCTGGAACGGCACGGCGAGGACGGCAACGCCGTCACCGTGCTGACCGCAGAGGTCCCCGATCCGCACGGCTACGGCCGGATCGTCCGCGACGACTCCGGGGCGGTCCTGAAGATCGTCGAGGAGAAGGACGCCGACCCGCGGGAGCGGGAGATCAGGGAGATGAACTCCGGCGTCTACGCCTTCGACGGCACCCTGCTGGCCGACGCCGTGAAGCGGGTGTCGGCCTCCAACGCCCAGGGCGAGGAGTACCTCACCGACGTCCTGGCGATCCTCCGCGAGGACGGGCACCGGGTCGGCGCGCACATCGCGGCCGACCACGTGGAGGTGGAGGGCGTCAACGACCGCGTGCAGCTCGCCTTCGCCCGCGGGGTGCTCAACGCGCGCCTGCTGGAGGCGCACATGCGCGCCGGGGTCACCGTGATCGACCCCGCCACCACCTGGGTCGACGTGGACGTCGTCGTCGAACCCGACGCGGTGATCCATCCCGGCACCCAGCTGCACGGCCGTACCCGCGTCGGCGAGGGCGCCGAGATCGGCCCCGCCACCACGCTCACCGACACGGTCGTCGGCGAGGGCGCGCTGGTCCGCAACGCCGTCTGCGTCGAGGCGGAGATCGGCCCCGAGGCCCTGGTCGGTCCCTACGCCTACCTGCGGCCCGGCACCGTGCTGGCCCGCAAGGCCAAGGCCGGGACCTACGTCGAGATGAAGAACGCCCGGGTGGGCGAGGGCGCCAAGGTGCCGCACCTGAGCTACGTGGGCGACGCCACCATCGGAGCCGGCGCCAACATCGGCGCTTCGGCGATCTTCGTCAACTACGACGGGGTGAACAAGCACCACACGACCGTGGGCGAGCACGCCTTCGTCGGGTGCGACACCATGCTCGTCGCGCCGGTCAGCATCGGCGACGGCGCCTACACGGCCGCGGGTTCGGTCATCGACACCGACGTCCCCGCCGGGGCCATCGGCGTGGCCCGCGGGCGGCAGCGCAACATCGAAGGGTGGGTCGCGCGCAGGCGCGCGGGCACCAGATCGGCCAAGGCGGCGCTGGGCGCCACCGAGACCGGGAAACGGCAGGGGAGCCAGAGTGAGTGAGCGAAGCGAGCGGCCCGGCGGTCACGGCGGCGGCATCGCGCGGACATCGGCGTGCCGTCAGGCGAGGAGGACGGCATGAGCGGCATCAAGCAGACCGGCGAGAAGAACCTGATGTTCTTCTCCGGTCGCTCACACCCGGAACTGGCGGACGAGATCTCCAGCCACCTGGGGGTGGACGCGACGCCGACCACGCTGCGCGACTTCGCCAACGGTGAGATCTACGCCCGCTACCAGGAGTCCGTCCGCGGCTGCGACGCTTTCGTCATGCAGAGCCACACCTGGCCGATCAACCAGTGGATCATGGAACAGCTGATCATGGTGGACGCCCTCAAGCGCGCGTCCGCCAAGCGGATCACCGTGATCATGCCGTTCTACGGCTACGCCCGCCAGGACAAGAAGAGCAAGGGGCGCGAGCCCATCACCGCCAGGCTCATGGCCGACATGTTCAAGACGGCGGGCGCCGACCGGCTGATGTCGATCGACCTGCACACCTCCCAGATCCAGGGCTTCTTCGACGGCCCGGTGGACCACCTGTTCGCCATGCCCGTCCTGGTGAACTACCTCAAGGACAAGATCGACCTGGAGACGACCACGGTCGTCTCGCCCGACACCGGCCGGGTGCGCCTCTCGGAGCGCTGGGCCGACACCCTCGGCACCCCGCTGGCCTTCATCCACAAGCGCCGCGACCTCGACGTGGCCAACCAGGTGAAGGTGAGCGAGGTCGTCGGCCGGGTACGCGGCCGGACCTGCGTGCTGATCGACGACATGATCGACACCGCGGGCACCATCTGCAAGGCCGCCGACGCGCTCTACGAGCAGGGCGCCACCAACGTCGTCGTGGCCGCCACCCACGCGGTCTTCTCCGACCCCGCGGTCGACCGCCTGAAGAACTCGCAGATCTCCGAGGTCATCGTCACCAACACGGTGCCGCTCCCGGAGGACAAGCGGTTCGACAAGCTCACGGTCCTGTCGATAGCCCCCCTCATCGCCCGCGCGATCACCGAAGTCTTCAACGACGGCTCCGTCACCAGCCTCTTCGAAGGCGACAGCTGACCCTCACCCGCACAACCGCCCGGGAACACCCTCACCCCCGTTCCCGGGCGCCTTCATGCCCACCGCCCCTGCCCGATCCCCCCGATAGGGACTCCCCGTGAGCCCGCGCCGGCGACTGGACTGAGGAGGGAGGAATCGCGAGGAACGAGCGATTTCACCCGACGAGGGAAGGAGCCGGATCCCAGCGGGCTCACCGCGACGCGAAGCGTCGCCATGACGCGATAGGGTGGGGGAATTGTGTGCGCTCGTAACGCCTTCCGCTAGGGCGGGTGAGGGGGAGCGCACCTCTTCCGCTCCCGAGATCCCTAGGAGATCAGCCGTGTCCGAAGTGGTAATCACCACCGAGCTCCGTGACAAGTTCGGAAAAGGCGCCGCGCGCAAGATCCGCCGCGAGAGCAAGGTACCCGTCGTCCTGTACGGCCACGGCTCCGAGCCCCAGCACCTGTCGCTGCCCGGTCACGACCTGCTGCTCGCCCTGCGTACGCCGAACGTCCTGATCCGCCTCGAGGGCGCGGTCACCGAGCTCGCGCTTCCCAAGGGCGTCCAGCGTGACCCGATCAGGGGCTTCCTGGAGCACGTGGACCTCATCCTGGTCCGGCGTGGCGAGAAGGTCACGGTCGAGATCCCCGTCACCGTGGTGGGCGAGGTCGCCGACGGCATCCTCGACCAGCAGCTCGTCTCGGTCTCCGTCGAGACCGAGGCCACGCACATCCCCGAGGGCGTCGAGGTCGACGTCGAGGGCCTGGAGATCGGCACCCAGATCACCGCCGCCGAGCTGAAGCTGCCCGAGGGCACCACCCTGGCCGCCGACCCCGAGGCGCTGGTCCTGATCGTGGCCCCGACCCCGGTCGCCGAGCCGGACCCCGAGGCCGAGACCGTCGTCTCCGAGGACGCTCCGGCCGCCGAGGGCGACGACACCGAGAAGGCCGAGTAGCCTTCTCCGTCAGACCTGCCGGATCCGTCAGGGCGGCTCGCGTGCGAGCCGCCCTGACGCGCGCACGAAAGGGATCGCCGTCGTGGACCGCTGGTTGGTCGTGGGTTTGGGGAACCCCGGGCCGGAGTACGCCGGAAACCGCCACAACGCGGGATTCATGGTGCTGGACGAGCTCGCCGCGCGGGCCGGTGGGCGGTTCAAGGCGCACAGGTCACGGGCCGAGGTGATGGAGGGCCGCGTGGCGGGAGTCCCCGCCGTGCTGGCCAAGCCGCTCTCCTTCATGAACCTCTCCGGAGGGCCGACCAAGGCCCTGCTGGACTTCTACAAGGTCGAGCCGGCCCGCGTGATCGTGGTCCACGACGAGCTGGACGTCCCGTACGGCGCGCTGAGGGCCAAGCTGGGCGGCGGCGACAACGGTCACAACGGTCTCAAGTCGATCACCAAGTCCCTGGCGACCAAGGACTACCTGCGGGTGCGGTTCGGCATCGGCCGTCCGCCGGGCCGGATGGACGCCGCCTCCTACGTCCTGCGCGACTTCGCCACGGCCGAGCGCAAGGATCTGGCGTTCCTGGTCGACCGGGCCGCCGACGTGGTGGAGTCGTTGATCAAGGTGGGCCTGGAGCCGACCCAGAACGCCTTCCACGGTCTCGACCTGAACGTCTCCGGCCCGCCCCGCTAGGGGTAGGCGCCCGGGCGGACGATCATGATGACCACGACGACCGCCCACAGCAGGTTGTAGATCCCGGCGAGCATGCTCAGGGTCCGCAGCCGCCCGGCGTCGCCGGGGTCGGCGAGGGCGTCGCGCTGACGCGGGTGGATCTGCAGGGCGAGCAGCCCGCCCGCGCCGGCGGTGAGGACCAGGGAGACGTTGATCCAGATCTCGCCCATCCGGCCCTGGACGAGGGCCAGGGCGATCCCCGCGACGGGGACGACGACGCCGAGGACGCCGTACACGCGGGTGATGCGGTGCATCGCGACCGCCACCGCCCGATTGCGCTCCTCGGGGGCCTCCCGGGGGTCCGGCGCCGGGCCGGCGCCCGTGCTCGCCGCGACGCCGACGGCGACCGGGGCGTAGCGGGGGAACAGGCTGGCCGCGACGGCCGAACCCCCGACGAACACGATGCCGGCCAGTACATGGATCGACAGCAGCAGACCTTCCACGAGCTCTCCTCTCGTTTCCTTCAGTCAGGCTGAAGCCTAGCAGCGCTTTCAGTCGGACTGAAGGTCGGGAGGGGGTCGTCGCGCGGTGACGGGCGCTCCCGGCGCCTCGCGTCGCCCCTCAGGGCTGGGAGAGATCTCCGAACGCGGCACGCACGGTGTCGGCGATCCGGCGCTGGACCGGGTCGGCGTCCGGGCCGAACAAACGCTCGTCGACCTCGGACACCACCCCCATCGCCGCCCGCATCAGACGCCTGCCCTCGGGCGTGAGCTCGATCGCCGAGGCGGACCCGGCGCGGGCGGTGGTGTCGCGGACGAACCCGGCGGCCGACAATGCCTTGACCGCCGTGTGCACGCTCTGGACGGTGATCCCCGACATCCGCGCCAGGTCGCTGAACGACGCCCCGGGCACCGAGGAGATGTGGCCGAGCAGGCCCAGCCGGCTGACCGTCAGCCCGAGCGGCGCCAGGGCGGCGCCGAGCTCGGACTCGATCCGGTGCGCCAGCGTGAGCAGCACGACGGAGGGGCTGGTCACCGGCGGCCCCGAGGGGACGTTCTCGATCGTCACCCGCCAAGTCTCCCCCCCACGGCGACCTCCCGCGTCGCGGCGAGGCCGCTCGGAGCGCCCGGGGTGATGATCTCCCCCATGCTTGATCTCCCGCCGTGGCGTCGCGAGGGGAGCGCGGGTCCGGGACGGACCGTGAACAAGAACCGGGGCTTCGCCGAACCACGGGTGGCCGACACAACCGATTGAGAGACCGGCGTTCATGACAGCTCCCCCCCAAGACTCGGCGCCACCCGGCGAGGACACCGACGCGCAGGTGCTGGAGGCATCACTGCGTCATCCCGACCGCTTCGGTGCCGTCTTCGATCGCTACTTCGCGCAGATCCACCGCTACGTCCACCTGCGCCTGGGCGAGGCGGCCGCGGACGACCTCGCGGCGGAGACCTTTCTGCGCGCCTTCCACGACCGGGCTCGCTTCGACCTCACCCGCGCCAGCGCCCGCCCCTGGCTGTACGGCATCGCCTCCAACCTGGTCGCCGAGCATCGTCGCGGCGAGGCGCGCAGATATCGGGCGCTGGCCAGAAGCGCCACCTCCACGGAGGTCGCCGGTCACGACGAGCGCGTGGCGCAACGGGTCTCCGCGTCGGTCATGCGGCCGCGGCTCGCCGCGGGTCTCGCCCGGCTCCCGGCCGGGGACAGGGAGGTCCTGCTGCTGGTCGCCTGCGCCCAGTTCAGCTACGAGGAGGTGGCCGAGGCCCTCGGCATACCCCGGGGAACGGTGGGATCGCGTCTCAACCGCGCCCGCCGGAAGCTCCGCACGATCATCGGTCCCGTCGGGGAGGAACTATGACGAACGAACTCGAAGCAATCAAGGATCACCACGACGGCCTGCCCGGACCCGCGCCCGAGGTGACCGCGCGCGCACGCGTGCTGCTGGCCGGGGAGGTCGAGGCCGAGCGGGCCGGGAGCGGCCGGCGCCGACCGGCACGGTCACCCCGGCGGCCTCTGTCCGCCTTCCCCGGCGGCAGATGGGCGATGAGGGCCGGCGTGGCCGCGGGCCTCGCGGCCACGGTGACCGCGGGGCTGATCCTGGTGCGCGGCGATCGGGACTCGGTCCCGTTCGGGACGCCCCCGGCGAGCGCCGCCGAACTGCTCCGGCACGCGGCCTCCGCCGCGGCGCGGGAGGACCTGCGGCCCGGGCCGGGGCGGTACCTCTACGTCGACCAGAAGACCGTCACCTACGCGAGCGGCTCCGAGGGCGACTACACCCAGGACGTGCGCCGTGAGATCTGGATGCCGGCCGGCGATCCCGCCAGGGCCCTGACGCGCTCGACGTACGGGCGGACGCGTGTCGTCAGCGGACGCGACCCGGAGCACGTGCAGTCCCCCGGAACGGTGGAGTACCGGCGCGCGGGGCAGTGCCCCGCGGACTCCCGGAGCCTTCCCCCCCGGGCCGCCGACCTTCCCTCCGACCCCGACCGGCTCCTGGCGGCGGTCCGCCGGGACGCGGAGGCGTTCGTCCGGGCGGACCAGAGCAGGCGGGGAGAGGGCGACCTGAGCCGGGACGAGATCGGCATGCGGGTCGAGAAGGCCGTCGGGGGCCGGTTGTTCAGGCTGGCGGAGAACCCGCTCACCCCCTCCGGGACCAGGGCCGCGGTCTTCGCCGCGCTGTCCCGGACGGCGACCGCGACCGTCGTGCCGGACCTCACCGACCCCGCCGGGAGGCACGGGGTGGGCGTCTCGCTCAGGTACGAGACGCCCGACGGCTGGGAACGCGGGGAGCTCGTCTTCGAGCCGGCCACGTACCGGTTCCTCGGCTACCGGGGCTGGATCGGGCAGCGGGAGGGCGGGCGGGTCAGGGAGATCGAGAGCGGCAGCGCGGCGGTGATGACGGTGAAGGTCGTCGATTCCGTGCCGGAGGTTCCCGAGGACGCCGCCGAGCCGATGTTCTGCTGACCCGGTCCTCACGTCACGGTCCCGCGGGGTCACCCCGCGGGACCGGCGGGACGGCCCCCGGCCGGCCCTTCTCCTCGGGGGCGGGGGACCGGCCGGGCCGGCCGGGCGGGGTGAAGGCCATCAGGTTCTGCAGCAGCTCGGCCTGCTCGACCGCGTCGTCCAGGGCGTTGTGGGTGTGCGGGCTGCCGGAGCGCAGGTGGGCGGGCATCTGCCGCTTGGTGGCCCAGCCGATCGGCACGCCCGCCTTGGCCGCGTACAGCGTCTTGAGGTCGATGCAGCGCGAGTGCCCGAACGGCGAGGCGCCGGTGAAGCGCATGAAGTACCAGTAGATCCACATCCAGTCGTAGGAGAGCGGGTAGGCCGCCAGCACCGGCGAGCCGTTCCCGCTCACCTCGCGGATCCACCCGGCGGCCTCCCGCATCGCTCCGGCCGGGTCGCGGCCCTCGCGGACCAGCGTGTCGCGGTCGAGACCGCTCACGGCGAGCGCCTCGGGGACGTGGTCGTCGCTGATCGGCCGCAGCTCCGCGTAGAAGGTACGGCTCCGCGGGTCCACGGGCTCGAAGACCCGGCCGGTCATCCGCCCGGCCACCGCCATACCGAAGCTGATCATCGAATACGGCCCGGGAATCGGGCCATCGGCCTCTATGTCTACAGAGATGTACGTTTCCGTCTTCAACCCTCGGGCCTCTCCAGCCGCCGATAGCATTCCATGACTGTCCGTACGCGAACGGTTACGCAGGGGGAGCGCGTGCACGACGTGACCGCAGTCCAGGCGGCACCCGGGGCGACGACCGGCAGGCCGCCGGTCACGCGCAGGCGCGAGCCGGACTGGGTGCGGGGGCACCGGGCGATGGCGATCGTCGCCGACACCGTCTGCGCCGCCCTCGCCGGGGCACTCGCGTTGATCCTCCGATTCGGCGAGGTTACCGCCTACGTCTTCCCCTACGTCGTGCTGAGCACGGCCCTGCCCACGGTCTGGGTCTGTGTGGTGGCGCTGAACCGCGCCTACGAGGCCCGCCTGGTCGGCCTGGGCTCGGAGGAGTTCCAGCGCATCCTGCAGTGCGGCTTCATGCTCACCGCCGCCCTCGCCGTCGGCGCCTACCTGACCAAGACCGAGGTGGCCCGCGGGTACGTGGTGCTTGCGCTGCCGCTGACCACGCTGCTCACCCTCCTGGCGCGGTACGCGCTGCGCCGCCGTCTGCACCGCAGGCGGGCACGGGGCGGCTGCATGCGGCGCGTCGTGGCGGCGGGCCACCGGGTGGCCGTCGCCGAGCTGGTCCGCCGCTTCCGCCGGGAGCGCTACCACGGCCTGGAGATCGTCGGGGTGTGCGTCCCCTCCGGCGGGACGCGGCAGGTGGAGGGCGTCCCGGTGCTTGGCGACCTCTCCGACGTCGCCCTCGCGGCCGGGCGGGCCCACGCCGACACCGTGGCCGTGCTCGCCTGCCCGGAGATGGACGGAACGGCGCTGCGCCGGCTGGCCTGGCGACTGGAGGAGAGCGACACCGACCTGGTCGTCGCCCCCGCGCTGATGGAGGTGGCCGGGCCGCGGATCACCATCCGCCCGGCGGCCGGTCTGCCGCTGCTGCACGTGGACCACCCCGAGCTCTCCGGGCTGCGCCGGCTGCTCAAGAACATGTTCGACCGGATCGGCGCCGGGCTGCTGCTCGTGGCGCTGCTGCCGCTCCTGGCGGGCCTGGCCCTCGCGGTGCGGACCTCGGGGCCGGGGCCGGTGCTGTTCCGGCAGCGCCGGGTGGGGCGCGACGGCGCCGAGTTCACGATCTACAAGTTCCGGACGATGCGCGCCGACGCGGAACACCGGAAGATCACCCTGTCCAGCGACGGCCCGGGCATGCTCTTCAAGATCAGGAACGACCCCCGGGTGACCCCGCTGGGCGCCCGGCTGCGCCGCCGCTCCCTGGACGAGCTGCCCCAGCTGGTCAACGTCGTGCTGGGGGAGATGTCGCTGGTGGGCCCCCGCCCGCCGCTGCCCGAGGAGGTCGCCCGGTACGGGGACGACGTCCGCCGCCGCCTGCTGGTCAAGCCGGGGATGACCGGCCTGTGGCAGGTGAGCGGCCGCTCGGACCTGTCGTGGGAGGAATCGGTACGGTTGGACCTGCGTTACGTGGAGAGCTGGTCCCTCATGCTGGACCTGCAGATCCTGTGGAAGACCTGGTCGGCCGTCGTGCGAGGAGCTGGAGCATACTGATGACCGTTCACGACGATCACGTACTCGCCGCGGAACTGGCGACCGAGGCGGGCGGGAGACTGACCGCCCTGCGCGCGGAGCGCGGCTTCGCCGATCCCTCCGAGCTGCGCAAGGAGGGCGACACCGCCTCCCACCTCTTCCTGATGGAGGCCCTGTCCCGGCTGCGTCCCGACGACAGCGTGCTGTCGGAGGAGGCGACCAGCGAGGAGCGCCTCGACCCGCGCAGGCTCCGCGCCGAACGGGTCTGGATCGTCGACCCGCTCGACGGCACCCGGGAGTTCGCCGAGGAGGGCCGCGAGGACTGGGCGGTCCACGTCGCGCTCTGGGAGCGCGGCACGCTGACCGCCGGCGCCGTCGCGCTGCCCGCCCAGGGCCGCACGCTCTCGACGCTCGAACCGCCGGTGACGCCCGCCCCCCGGCCCGGCGCCAGGCCGCGGATCGCGGTCAGCCGGACCCGGCCGCCGGAGTTCGTCCGCGCCCTCGCCGAGCTCGCCGGAGCGGACCTGGTGCCGATCGGCTCGGCGGGCGCCAAGATCTCCGCGGTGCTCACCGGCCAGGTCGAGGCGTACGTGCACGCCGGGGGCCAGTACGAGTGGGACTCGGCCGCGCCCGTCGCGGTGGCCCTCGCCTCCGGCGCCCACGCGAGCAGGATCGACGGCTCGCCGCTGGTCTACAACCAGCCCGACCCCTCGCTGCCGGATATCCTGGTATCCCTACCGGGACTGGCGCCAACGTTGCTCGCCGGAATCCGGGATCTGCACCGCTAATCCCCGCTAGGAGAGACAGATGCTTCAGCGCGACTACACCACGTCGCAGCTCGACGTACTCGAGGCAGAGGCCATCCACATCATGCGCGAGGTCGCGGCCGAGTTCGAGCGTCCCTGTCTGCTCTTCTCCGGAGGTAAGGACTCCATCGTCATGCTCCGCATCGCGGAGAAGGCGTTCTGGCCCGCACCGATCCCCTTCCCGCTCATGCACGTCGACACCGGCCACAACTTCGCCGAGGTCATCGAGTTCCGCGACCGCCGCGCCGCCGAGCTGGGAGCGCGGCTGGTCGTCGCGAGCGTCCAGGACTCCATCGACGCCGGACGCGTCGTCGAGGAGACCGGCCGCAGGGCCTCGCGGAACCGCCTGCAGACCACCACGCTGCTGGACGCGATCGAGGAGAACGAGTACGACGCGGTGTTCGGCGGCGCCCGCCGCGACGAGGAGAAGGCCCGCGCCAAGGAGCGGGTGTTCTCCTTCCGCGACGACTTCGGCCAGTGGGACCCGAAGAACCAGCGCCCCGAGCTGTGGAACCTCTACAACGCCAAGATCCGCAAGGGCGAGCACATCCGGGTCTTCCCGCTGTCCAACTGGACCGAGCTCGACATCTGGGACTACATCCGGCGTGAGGGCATCGAGATCCCCTCGATCTACTACGCCCACACCCGCAAGGTCTTCGAGCGCGACGGCATGCTGCTGGCCGACAGCGAGTTCATCGTCCGCGACGAGGACGAGACGCTGGTGGACATGACGGTCCGCTACCGTACGGTCGGCGACGTGACCTGCACCGGAGCGGTCCAGTCGGGGGCCGCGACGGTCGAGGAGATCATCGACGAGATCGCGGTGACGCGGATCACCGAGCGCGGCGCCACCCGCGCCGACGACCGCGCCTCCGAGGCCTCCATGGAGGACCGCAAGCGAGAGGGATACTTCTGATGTCCCCGCTGTCCCCGCTCGGGCGGCGGCTCCCCCGCGGAGCGCCCCGCCCCCTCCCCGGCCCGGACGGACTCCCGCGCGTGTCCGGTGGCCGGCTCCCGACCCCCGCAACGGAAGAACGACACCTCACGAGGAGGGACGGCGCCGCCCGTCGGGACACCGACGGTCTCCTGCCGAGAATCTGATGGACATCCTTCGCTTTGCTACGGCGGGAAGCGTCGACGACGGAAAGTCGACGCTCATCGGGCGGCTGCTCTTCGACTCCAAGGCGATCTTCGAGGACCAGCTCGAGGCGGTCGAGCGCACCTCCCGTGACCGCGGCACCGAGTACACCGACCTGTCGCTGCTCACCGACGGCCTGCGCGCCGAGCGGGAGCAGGGCATCACCATCGACGTGGCCTACCGCTACTTCGCCACCCCCCGGCGGAAGTTCATCATCGCCGACACCCCCGGCCACATCCAGTACACCCGCAACATGGTCACCGGCGCCTCCACCGCCGACCTGGCCATCGTCCTGATCGACGCCCGCAAGGGCGTGCTGGAGCAGTCGCGCCGGCACGCGTTCCTGACCACGCTGCTGCGGGTGCCGCACCTGGTGCTGGCCGTCAACAAGATGGACCTGGTCGACTACTCCCAGGAGAGGTTCGAGCAGATCCGCGAGGAGTTCACCGCGTTCGCCTCCAAGCTGAACGCGCCGGACCTGACGTTCATCCCGATCTCGGCGCTGCACGGCGACAACGTGGTGGCGCGCTCGGAGAACACGCCCTGGTACAACGGCTCCTCGCTGCTGCACCACCTGGAGCACGTGCACATCGCCTCCGACCGCAACCTGGTCGACGTGCGCTTCCCGGTCCAGTACGTCATCCGCCCGCAGCGGGCCACCGACCCGTCCCTGCACGACTACCGCGGCTACGCCGGGCAGGTCGCGGGCGGCGTGCTCAAGCCGGGGGACGAGGTCATGCACCTGCCCTCGGGGCTGACCACCCGCATCGCGTCGATCGACACCTTCGACGGGCCGATCGACGAGGCGTTCCCGCCGATGTCGGTGACGCTCCGGCTGGAGGACGACATCGACATCTCGCGCGGCGACATGATCTGCCGCCCGAACAACCAGCCCCAGGCCTCCCAGGAGCTGGAGGCGATGATCTGCTGGATGGCCGACACGGTCAAGCTGGCCCCGCGCTCCAAGCTGGTCATCAAGCACACCACCCGCAGCGCGCGCGCCCTGGTCAAGGAGCTGCACTACCGGCTGGACGTCAACACCCTGCACCGGGACGAGACGGCCGCCTCGCTCGGGCTCAACGAGATCGGGCGCGTCTCGCTCCGGGTCACCCAGCCCCTGTTCGTGGACGACTACGCCCGCAACCGTCTCACCGGCGGCTTCATCCTCGTGGACGAGGCCACCAACAACACCGTCGGCGCCGGGATGATCGTCGACGCCAGGTAGACCGCCCACCCGGGTGCCCGACGCCCGCGCCGGCCGTCGCGCCCCTCCCGTACGCCACGGGAGGGACACGAGGGCGGGCGCGGGCGTCCGCGTTCCAGGACCTGGTGACCCGCGGCGGGACGGCGTGCCGTGGTGGGGGCGACGTTCCTGGCACTGGGTAGATCCTTTGTCCGTTCTCTGACCCCTCCGTTACGCTACGCGCTAGCCTCGTCGCGTTCCGTATCCGTGGGGTTGGGGTCCGTGCCTGTGTCTGATAGTCCGTCACCCGCCCGGGTGGTCTTCCTCGGTGGTCTCGGCCGTAGCGGGACCACGTTGCTGGAGCGCCTGCTCGGGGAGGTCCCCGGTATCGCGCCGCTCGGCGAGGTCGTCCACCTCTGGGCCAGGAGCGTGCTCGCGGACGAGGCGTGCGGGTGCGGCGAGCCCTTCGGGTCGTGCCCGTTCTGGGAGAAGGTCGGCGAGCGCGCGTTCGGCGGCTGGTCCGCGGCCACGGCCCGGCGCATGATCGAGCTCAGGCCGCGCGTGGACCGCACCCGGCGGATCCCGACCCTGTCCAGGCTGCTGGCCGAGGAGCAGGCGGGCACCGGCAGGTGGCCGGCGTCCGGCACCGCCGAGCTGGACGAGTACGTCGCCGCCCATCGCCGGCTGTACGACGCCGCAGGGGAGGTCGCCGACTGCCCGGTCGTGATCGACTCCAGCAAGCACGCCTCCCTGGCCTTCTGCCTGGCGGCGGCCGGGGTCGACGTCCACGTCGTCCACGTGGTCCGCGACCCCCGCGCGGTCGCGCACTCCTGGCGCCGGAGGGTCGCGCGTCCCGAGGACGGGCACCTGATGACCCACTGGTCGCCGGCCCGCACCTCGCTGCACTGGCTGAGCGAGAACCTCGGGCTGGAACTGCTGGCCCGCAGGGGCGTCCCGGTCACCCGGGTCCGCTACGAGGACCTGCTCGACGCGCCCGCCGACACGCTCCGGCGCCTGGTCGCCGCGATCGGCGTCCCGTGCCGCCTCGACTTCCTCTCGGGCGGCTGGGCGGAGCTGTCCACGGCGCACACGGCCTCGGGCAACCCGGTGCGCTTCACGGTCGGCCGCACGGAGCTGACCAGGGACGACGGCTGGCGGACCGCGGCGTCGTCCCGCCGCCTGCGCCTGGTCACCGCGCTGACCTGGCCCCTCATGATCAAGTACGGCTACCACAGGAGACTCGCGTGAACACATCGGTGGGTGTCGTCATCCCCACCCGGGGACACCGGCCCGACCAGCTGCGCGCGGCCACGCTCGCCGTGCTCGGCCAGGATCACCCCGGTCCCGTCGAGGTCGTGGTCGTCGTGGACGGCGGAGACCCGGCCTGGGTCGCCGACCAGGTGGCCGACCTGCTGGTCGGCAGGGCACTGACCCCCGGCATTGAGGGGGCGCCCGCGCGCGGGGTGCGGGTGATGGCCAACCGGCTCACCCCCGGCCTGCCCGGTGCCCGCAACACCGGCATCGCGGCGCTGGCCACCGACCTGGTGGCGTTCTGCGACGACGACGACCAGTGGCTCCCCGGCAAGATCACCGCTCAGGTCGCGGCACTGGAGGCCGAGCCGCGGGCGCGCTTCTCCAGCTGCGCCATCGAGGTCGAGTACGGCTCGCGCCGCATTCCCCGCCTGGCCGGGACCGGCCGCGTCACCTACCGCCACCTGGTGCGCTCGCGGATGGTGATGGTGCACTCCTCGACGTTCGTGTTCCGGCGCGGCGGCCTCTGGGTGGACGAGAGCGCCCCCGGGGGCCAGAACGAGGACTGGGACCTGGCGCTGCGCGCCGCGGCCCAGCACCCCATCGTGCACGTCGACCGGCCCCTGGTCCGGGTGCGCTGGGGCGGCTCCTCGTACGTGACGCGCTGGGCCGATCGAATCGCCGGGCTGGAGTGGATGCTCGCCCGGCACCCTGATCTGACCGTGGACCCGCGCGGCGCGGCGCGGGTCTACGGTCAGCTCGCCTTCCATCACGCGGCCCTGGGCCGCAGGCGGGAGGCGGGCCGCTGGGCCTGGCGGGCGTTCACCGCCCGGCACGGCGAGCTCCGGGCACCCATCGCGCTCGCGGTGGCGGCCGGGCTGCTCCCCGCGCGGGGGCTGCTCAGCGTCCTGCACCACCGGGGACGCGGTATCTGATGGCGCCCCTGGCCGAACGCCCGCGCGTGACCGCCCGCCCCGCTCCCGTGACGACGGCTCCCGTGACGACGGCTCCCGTGACGACGGCTCCCGTGACGACGGCTCCCGTGACCCGGTCCACGGGGGCGCCGGTCGCGATTCTGCCCGTCCCTGCGGCGCGCATGACGATCCTGCCCGCGACGACGCCGCCCGTCATGACGGCGTCCGTCCCGGCACCGTTGGTTCCGGCATCGTTCGTCCCGGCATCGTTCGCGCCGACACCGTTCGTGCCGGCGTCGTTCGCGGGTGGGCAGGAGGTGGAGCGTCCGCGGGTCGTCGTACGCCGCGATCTCCGGAGCGCTCCGCCCGCACCGGGCCGGGCCGTGCCCACCGTGACCCGCCACGCCATGACCCCGATCCCGGCGCCTCCACAGCCGCCGCCCGTCACCGGTCACCGTCCCGCTTCCACCGAGCACCGGGCCGCCGGCGGTCACGGTCCGGTGCCCGGCCTGCCCTCCGTCGCCGGGCAGGCCGGGTCGCCGGTCGCCGGGCGGGGGGCGGCGCGGGCCGCCTCCCGCCGGCGACGCCGGCCGGACCGGGCCACCCGCAGACGGCTGCGCAGGCGCGTACACGTGGCCGGGGTCGCGCTCGACCCGATGACCGAGGGCGAGATCGTCGACCATGTGGTGGCCGCGCTGAAAGGCGGCAGGGGCGGCCACCTCGTCACTCCCAACGTCGACATCGGCCGGATCGCCGCCCGCGACCCGCGGGCCCGGGCGCTCGTCGAGGGCGCCGACATCGTCGTCGCGGACGGCATGCCGCTGGTGTGGGCGGCGAGGCTGCTCGGCACCCCCGTCCCCGGCCGGGTCACCGGCGCCGACCTGATCTGGTCGCTGTCCGAGGCCGCCGCCTTCTACCGCCACCCGGTGTACCTGCTCGGCGGCCCGAAGGGCGCACCCGCGCGGGCCGCCCGCGAGCTGGTGGCCCGCCATCCGGCGCTCGTGGTCGCCGGGACCGACGCCCCGCCGTCCGGGTTCGAGGACGACCCCGAGAGCCACGCCCGGGTACGGGACGCCGTGATCGCCGCCGCGCCCCGGCTGGTCTTCGTCGGCCTCGGGTTTCCCAAGCAGGAACGGCTCATCGCCTCCCTCCGCCGTGACCTGCCGGCCACCTGGTTCGTCGGATGCGGTTCGGCGATCGCCTTCACCGCGGGCACCGCGCGCCGCGCGCCGCGGTGGATGCGCCGCGCGGGCCTGGAGTGGCTCTTCCGGCTGGTGGGGGAGCCGGGCAGGTTGTCCCGCCGCTACCTGGTCGACGACCTGCCGTACGCGATCCGCCTTCTCACCGTCTCGCTGTTCCGCGGCCTGTTCTCCTGACGGGGGCCCTCGGCTCCGCCGTCACGGGAACGGGTCGCGACGGAGCGTCCGCCGGACGGCGGTCGTCAGGTGCCCGGGAGGGGGTCCGGGAAAAGCGCCGGGAAGGGGGCCGGATGTCCGCCGAAGGCCAGCTCCCTGACGCGGTGGGCCTCCTGCGGACTCAGCCGGGCACCGGCCTCGGCGAGGGCACGGCGCGAGTCCGTCGGCCGGTAGGCCGTGCGGGACAGGCCGTGCCAGGAAAAGCCGCCGGTGCCCGCCCGGGGGGCGGCCGTGCACGCGCGGCGGACGCGCTCCCGGGCACGGGCGGACCAGGTCAGGCCGGTCTGCTCGTACAGGCCGCGGAAGCCCGTCAGCGGATCGAGGGCCAGGTCCTCGTAGCGGACCAGCGTGATCCGCGGGTGCCGGTCGGCCAGGCGGGTGGCGCTGATCGCGGCCGCCCGCCACAGCGCCGTGGTCGTGGCGATCCGGTCCCGGGTGCCGGTGAGCGCGCGCAGCTCCTCCAGGTGCGGGTGGTCGCGCATCAGCAGCGGCTGGTCGAACAGCTCGTCGAGGTGGACCGTCCAGCCCAGCCGCTGCCAGCTACCGACGAACGCCACCGGGTCGCGCAACAGGATGATCACCCGGCATCCCAGCCGGTCGGCGAACCATCCCGCAGAGAAGAGCGCGAACGGGTCGTCCAGCAGCGCCCGGCGCCCGGCCAGTCGCCCCAGCGTGAACGCGGCACCGTAGCGGACCATCCTCGCCAGGTCGTACGGCGAGCGGTTGCGGCGCAGCTCCGCCAGGAACCCGTAGCGCAGCGCGACGGTCCGGGTGAAGGCGGGCAGCCAGTCCCGCTCGTCGTCCGGGCAGATGTACTGGAAACGATGCCCGACCACGGCGTCCAGCACGCCCGGGCAGTGGCCGGGCGGGTGCTGGGGGTTGAGCGGCTCGTTGACGTAGACCAGCTCCCCGCCGGCGGCGAGCATCCTGCCCGTCCAGCTCGTCCCGCTCCGGGGCAGCCCGGTGACCAGCACGGGAGTCACCGCGTCCTCCGCCCCCTCCGGGCCCGGGGCGCTCGTAGGTCGCGGTCCTGTCGCGGTCCGAAGGGGTGCAGGCCGTACCGGCGGTGAACGTGCCGGAGCGGCAGCAGGTTCTTGACCACCGTGCCTCCCGCCCAGCCCAGGGCCGCGCCGAGCGAGCCCAGGGAGGGGATGAGCATCAGGTCCAGCAGCACCGTCGTCGCGACGGCCGCGACGAGGTACGCGAGACCGGCGCCGGTGTGCCCGGCGGCGGTGAGCGCCACATCGGCCATCCCGCACGCGGTGGCGAGCAGCATCGTCGCGGCCAGCACCAGCGCCACCGGCGCACCCGAGGCGTACTCCTCGCCGAAGACGGCGCCGAGCAGCCACGGCGCGAACACCGCGTACCCCAGCCAGATCGGCCAGGTGAGCAGGACCAGCCAGCGGGTGGACGACCGGTACAGCTCGCGGGCACCGACCAGGTCGCCCCCGGCCATGGCCCGCACCAGCCTCGGCTGCGCCGCCTGCGCCAGCCCCTGCCCGGCGAGCTGGCCCACGACCTTGAACCGGGTGGCGGCGGTGTAGACGGCTGCCTCGGCAGGTCCCGCCAGCGAGGCCACGATCACGATGTCCAGCCGCTGGAACACCGCCTGGACCCCGGCGGCCAGCGACCGTGGCCAGGTGTGGCGCCACAGTTCGGACGCGGTGCCCGGCGGGCGGCGGGACGTCCTCGGCAGCCGCCGGCGCAACCAGAGCCAGGCCAGCGACAGCACCACCGGGTACGGCAGGGCCCAGGCCGCGGCCAGCAGCGGCACCGAACCGCCGACGCCCCCGACGCCCCCGACGCCCCCGACGCCCCCGACGTCGCCGGAGCCACCGGGCCCGGCAGCGTCACCCCCGCCCAGCATCACCACCGCCGCGACCAGGGCGAGCTGGCCCACCGGCTGGAGCACACCGGTGAGCAGCAGCGTCGGCCGCATCGTCCCGAACCCGCGGGTCGCGCTCACCGCGACCCCCGAGCACGTCACCGCGGGCAACGCCACCGCCAGCACCCGCAGCGCGGGGTCGGGGACGATCAGGAAGGTCACGGCACCGGCGGCCAGCGAGAGCGACGCCACCGGGACCATCGCCGCACGCAGGTGGCCCACGGCGCCGGGACGGCCGCCCGCCCTGACCC
>NZ_JBNCLF010000033.1:0-32372 GCF_049844535.1 Streptosporangium sp. DT93 | reverse complement strand
CGGACTCGGACCCGGACTCGGACCCGGACTCGGACCCGGACTCGGACCCGGACTCGGACCCGGACTCGGACCCGGACTCGGACCCGGACCCGGCGAGGATGTGGATCAGCCCGTTCCCCGCGTCCAGCCGCAGCACCGCGGCGGCCAGCAGGCACAGGGTGGTCGCCGCGAAGAAGGCACCGGCCGTCTCCGGATCCGTTCCCCTGGCGACCAGCACGACCATCAGGAACTGTGCGACGGCCCCGGCACCCGCCCCGGCCAGCCCCGCCACCCTGTCCCTGGAGACGGGCCGTCCGGGGTCCGGGAGAACCGGTCCGGAGTTTTCTGAGTCCCGGAGTTCCGGGCCGGAGTTCTCGGCGTCTCGGAGAACCGGTCCGGAGTTTTCCGGGTTCCGGGGTCCCGGTTCGGAGTTCCCTGAGTTCCAGGGAGCTGGTCCGGAGTTTTCGGAGTTCCGGAGTTCCGGGCCGGAGCTTTCAGGGGTAGTGCGGCCCGTTTCTGCCGGACGCACGGCCTCCTTCGTTTCGTCGGCCGGGATCAGCGGCGCCATGAGGGGTCCGTGCCCAGCCACGAGATCAGCAGGGCGTCCTGCTCCTCGAAGTGATCTGCCAGCTCGCGGCGGAGCTCCGGGGGCATCGGGGCCGGTCTGGGCCGGGCGTTGTGCCGCTCGAACACCGGATCGCCCAGGTGCGGCAACCCGAGGAACGCCAGCACACGGTCGTAGACGATCTCCGGCTCGGTGAAGAACCGGCCGCTGTCGAGGACGAGGATCCGCTCCCGGCCGACCAACGGCTCCAGACGGGCGAGCTGCTCGGCGTAGCGGCCCCGGGCCAGGTAGGCGTGATGGCGGTGGGCCAGGTTCGTCGAGTGCGGCGCGGCGCACAGGGCCTCGGCCGCACCGGCCAGCCGTTCCTCCTCCAGCTCGACGGCTCTGGCGAAGGACGTCTCGGTCTCGAACCCCCTGGCCAGCTCGTGGGCGTGCGCGGAGAAGGCCCGCTCGACCGGGTCGCGGACGAGCACGATCAACTTGGCGCCCGGCAGGTCATGGGCGATCCGCGGCCCGGCCAGCGGGTGGAACAGGTAGTAGGGCGAGGACTCGAAGACCTGGGGGCGATGGCCGTACCTGCGTGCCGCGTGGGAGAGCGACACCCGCAGCGGGAAGTGCGCCCGGTACCACGACGGACCCCTGTCGTAGGCCGTGTCGAAGTAGTGCACGCCCTTGCGCAGCAGGGGCTTGAAGATCAGCGGATGCTGGGCCAGGGCACGGTACAGCGAGGTGGTGCCGCAGCGCTGGGCGCCGACGACGAGGAAGGAGGGCGGTGTCCGCCGCGACGCGGTGAGGCGCCCGGTGGTCCACGAGATCGTGTGAACCGCGCCTTTCAGCGCCGGCCCGGCGGCGGCGGGCCTCAGGGTACGAAGTCTCGTGACGGCGGATCTCGTGACGGTGGGTCTCACAGCAGGGTCTCCTCGCCGTCGACGACCGGGCCGAGCCAGGCTTCCGGCGGCCCGAGGGGGGCGTGGCCGTCGGCCGCGTGCCGGTCGGCGAGTGCGATCAGATAACGGATGGAGGTGAGCCGGGACTCGGCGGCCGACAGCCCGAACGGGGCAAGGATCCGCAGGGAGCGGGCCACGCAGGCCCCGGCCGCGGTGACCGGGGCCTGGCGGCGCAGCGCGCGGTGGAAGAAGTGGTGGACGGCGTCGAAGCCCAGCGGGACCCCCGTGCCGAACCGTTCCCAGTCCCAGACCAGCAGTCGTCCGTCGGGGCCGCGCGAGATGTTCCACGGCGTGAGGTCCCCGTGCCAGGCGAAGTCCGGGTCCCGACGGCCTGGAGGTCCGGGAGACCACGTCCCGGGGAACGGGTCTCCCGGAGGTGCGCCTTCGGGAAAGGCGTGCCCGGTGAGGTCATGTCCGGAGCAGGCCTGCCCGAGGGCCGGGCCCGTGGGGAGGTGGGCGATCTCGGTGATCGCCGCGGTGAGGACGTCGTCGCGGACCCGCCCCCGCCGCACCGGGAGCGGGGTCAGTGCCAGGACGGCCAGGCCACGCCAGGACCCGTGGTGCAGGACGGCGGGCGGGACGACGGTCTTCAGCGGCACTCCGGCGAGCAGGCCGAGCGTCCGCGCCTCGTGCGCGACGAGTTCCCGGGTGAGGTCGGTGTCGCCGATCTTCACGAAGGCGACCGGCCCGTCGGGCGCGCGCGCCTCCAGGATCGGCTTGCGGTTGGCCCGCCGGGCCGGGGACACCCGCAGCGTGACGCGGAGGCGGGTGCCGAAGACCTCGCTCAGATGGCTCTCGATGCCGTCCCGCCCCGACCGGACCATGACCCGTCCGCCCGGGTGCCACCACGCGCGCGGGACCAGCCTGCGAGGCAGCAGCCGGTGCGGGAGCAGGGTGTAGGGCCTCTCCTCCCCGGGGCCGGGGAAGAGCAGGTCGATGGTCCGGTCGAGGTAGCGCAGGCGGGCGCGGGCGTCGTTCATGCGGCCGTGCTCGCCATCGAGTTCCTCCACAGCAGGGCGAACGAGATCAGGTACAGGCTGAGCGGCGTGACCAGGCCGTCGTAGACGAACATGTAGAGCAGGGTGAGGATCATCACGAGGACCCCGGCCACGCCGATCGGACTGCGGTCACGCCAGTGGCGGCGTACGGCCCCGGCGAAGAACGCCACGTAGAGCGCGGCTCCCGTGAACCCCTGCGTGATCATGAGATGCCAGAGGTGGCCGTCGCCGCCCAGTGGAGGGTGGCCGCAGGTGACGCACCAGTCGGTCTTCCCGGTGGTGATCGTCCGATGGTTGCCCCTGGCGTTGCGGGTGTTGCCGTACCCGATGATCGGAGAGGTGCCCGCGGCCGTGAGGGTCGCGGTCACGGTGAAGGCGCGGATGTCGTTGCTGTGCGGGCTCTCCAGCCGCTGGGCCACCATCGTCCGCAACGGGCTGAGGGCGAACGCCAGCGCCGCCGCCGCCAGGATCGCGCAGGTGGCGACGCGTGCCCGTCCGCCCAGGCGCACCAGCAGGTACGCCGCGGCGACGCCGAGCCCGAGCCACA
This sequence comes from Streptosporangium sp. DT93, assembly GCF_049844535.1. NCBI lineage: Bacteria > Bacillati > Actinomycetota > Actinomycetes > Streptosporangiales > Streptosporangiaceae > Streptosporangium > Streptosporangium sp. DT93. Next base: position 29,336 of record NZ_JBNCLF010000033.1, on the reverse strand, counting down.
GCCCGCGGTTGAGCGAGTAGACCGCCGGGATCGCGGCCAGCGCGACCAGCGGTACCACGGCCGCCCGCCTGCGCGGGCCGCCGTGCGCCCACCAGCCGACCACGAACCAGACGAGCAGCACCGACAGGTTGCCGCCCCAGGCGTTGGCCCACTCGAACGGGGCCTCGGGGCGGGGCGAGGGGTGGCCGAGCACCCACTGCGTCTGCGCCGCGGTGGGATGGATCAGGTTGTGAACGAACGGGTTGCCGCTGATCCAGTCCGGGAGGACCATCTCGACCGGCGAGGTGAAGGCGGCACGCGGCGCGAACACGCCCAGCAGCCCGCCCGCCACGGTCGTGACGAACAGCGCGCCGAGCATCCGCACCAGCGTCAGCTGCGGCAGCTCCTCCTCGGTGAGGTTCCCCAGGTAGAGCACCATGACCAGCAGGGAGACGTAGAGGGCGAGACGCATCAGGTAGCCGATGAGCCGCCCCGCGCCGAACTCCCCGTAGGTCCCGGGGGGCATCTCGCCGAGCATGAGCGCGCTGATCAGGTAGCCCGCGAGGAGGAGCAGCCAGAGCCCGAAGCCGCGCGGTGCCCTGATCGGCCGCCGTCGCCACAGCACCGCCGCCATCGCCGGGGCCACCGCGATCACGCAGAGACCGCCGAAGCCGAGGGCCCACCAGACGGGGTACCCCACCAGGAACGCGGCGATCGGCCAGGCGGCCGGGCGCAGGCCTCTCACGACAGGCGCCCTCTCCGCCCGCCCGCGATCCTCCGCCCCGGTTGAACGTTCCCGTCGGTCCGGGACGGCGCGGGACCCGCCGGCGCCTCGGCGACCGCCGACGGGGACGGGGGCGGGAGTGCCGGGAGCGCCGGTCGCGGCGCCGCCGACGCCGACACCGGCACCGGGAATGCCTGGGACGTCGCCGCCGGTACAGAGGGCGCCGAGGGCGCCGGTGCCGGGGGTGCCGACGTCAGGGGGGCCGGTGCCGGGGAGGCCTGCGCCAAGGGGACCGGTGCCGGGGACAGCGGTGCCGGGGACAGCGGTGCTGGGGGAACCGGTGCCGGGAACGCCGGTGGCGCCGAGGGGGGTGCGGCCCGGTGCCCGCCCGCCAGGCCCGCGAGGGGACGGGCGGGCCTTTTCGGGAGGGCTCCGTGGACCCGGCCGCTCACATCCCTGACCGGAAGATCCGGCCCGGCCGCACCACGTCCGCCCACGCCTTGCCCGTCCGTGCCCCGCCCGTCCGTGATCCGCCCGTCCGTGCCCCGCCCGTCCGTGATCCGCTCGTCCGTGCCTCGCCCGTCCGTGATCCGCCCGTCCGTGCCCCGCCTGCCCGTGATCGGCTCGCCTGTGACTCCCCCCTCCGTGACCCGCCCGTCCATGCCGTGCACGTCCGCGACCCGGTCCTTCGTGCCCCGCTCGCCCGTGTCCCGGCTCCCCGTGCCGCGTCCACCCGTATCCCACCCGTCCACGCGGACCCTGCTCTCCGGACCCCGCCCGCCCTCGCGGGCCCGCCCTCCGCCGGGAGGGGGCGGGTGCGGCGGGCGTACGGCGGGCGGTGAGGAGGCGCCGCCGGCGAGCAGGGTGCCCGCCACCGGGACCCCGCGCTCCCGCAGCGCGCGTGCGGCGCGTCGTACCTCCCTGGGAGGGGTGCCGGGCACGGAGACCACGAGCACCGCGCCGGCCAGGCCGCGCAGTCCCTCCTCGTCGATCGCGTCGAGGCCGGTCAGCCGTCTGACGTCGGCGGCGTCGCGCAGGGTGGTGTCGAGGCGGTCGCGGACCCAGGCGGTTCCCACTCCGCAGAGCAGCCCGGCCATCAGGCCGCTGCCCAGGTACAGGGGCGGCCGGGGGGCGCGGGGCTCGGTGGGGGCCACCGGGCGGCTGATCACCGAGCCGGGGGTGACGGCGACGGTCCTCAGGGCGTCGTACCGGGCGGTGAGGGCGTGGACCTGGCGCAGGAGGACGTTCTGCCGCTGGAGGGCCAGGGCGCGTTCGGCGGTGCCGTTGCTCAGCCCCGGGAGGGCGGTGGCGACCGCGGTGAGGCTCGCGTTGACCTGCTTCAGCTTGACCAGCACCGTCTTGAGCTGGGCGGTGAGCGTCTGGGTGGACGACTCGCGCCGCTGGGCCAGGTAGGCCGTGGCGTAGGCGTCGGCGCAGGAGGCCGCCGTCGCCGGCGCGGCGGCCGTGCACGAGATCTCCAGGACCGAGGTGTTGGGCGGTACGGAGACCTCGGCCGGTCCGGAGAGGCCGCCGAACAGCCCGCGTGCCTTCGTGGCGACCACCGCCGACCGGGCCACCTGGGCCTCGGTGTCGAGGTTGAGCGGTTCACGCTGGCGGGCGGTCACCTGGTTGACCTGCTCCGGGGGACCCGCCGGGGTCACCAGGACCTGCGCGGAGGCGGTGTAGGAGGGCGGGGTGATCCACAGCAGGGCGAGGCCGGCACCGGCCCCGGTGAGGAGCATGGACAGGACGATCAGCCGGCGGCGGCGCAGGAGCGACACGTAGTCCGCCAGGTCTCCACCTGAACGGCGGGCGGGGGCGTCCGGTGACGGGCTCATGTTTCGCGGGTGCCTCTCCGGCGAACAGCTGCTGGGAACCCTTGGAACTATAGGTCGGCTTTTCCTTTCTCCGGACCGGTACGCAAGATTTTTCTCGTGTTGACCCGGCTGATCACACGCATATAACGGATATTTACTGGATATTTCCCTTGCCTGGTCCCGGCTCTGTGGCATGGAGCGGCAAAGTCCTGGACGAGGCACGTCCGTGCGATGGAAAGGTGTTTCCCCGAGACGGCCGGCGAATGCCTGCGGACGACATCTGCGAGGGATCGTTGCATCAGACAAATGGCTCTATAGAGGTAATTCCGCGTATGGTCAAAATAGGCGGTTCGGGACTCGTCCTGGCGCTGGGGCTGGGGTGCGTGGCACTGGCCGTCGCGGGACTGGGCGGGTGCAGGGGCGACGACTGCGTCACCGGGGCCGCCGGGGCCGCCGGTGGCAGGGCCCCGGGCGCGGTGGACACCGCCGGGGGCACCGGGAGTACCACGGGCACCGGGGGCGCCGCGGGCACCACGGGCACGGCCCCGGGCGCCGCCGGGGGGACCGGGGACGCGGCGCCGCCCGGCGTACAGGGGCCGCCGCGCCAGGGCGCCTGCGAGGTCAGCCGGACGCTCGTCCCCTCCTGCGGCGCCTGGTGGGGGGTCGCACCCGAGATCTTCACCGGGCGGCGCCCGCAGCGGGCCCTGGAGAGGGCCGAGCGGCGGATGGGCCGCCCGGCCGCGATCATGCACGTCTACCACCGCGACGACGAGCTCTTCCCGACCCCCGCCGAGCGCGCCATCGCCCGGGACCCGGACGGCCGCAGGATCCTGCTGGTCAACTGGAAGCCGTCCGCCGACCTGTCCCACACCTGGGCGGAGATCGCCGGCGGCGCGCTGGACGCGCGGATCGACCGGCTGGCCGCCCACATCGTGAGGACCTTCCCCGAGAGGTTCTTCCTCACCGTCCACCACGAGCCCGAGGACGACGTACGGGAGACCCCCGGCGCGGGGATGTCCGCCGACGACTACGCGGAGATGTTCCGGCACGTGGTGGGGCGACTGCGCGCCGGCGGCGTGACCAACGCCGTCACGGTGATGACCTACATGGGCGCGCCGAACTGGGCCTCCGAACCGTGGTTCGAGCGGCTCTACCCGGGCGACGACGTGGTCGACTGGGTGGCGATGGACCCCTACGCCGACCACCGGGCCGACGGCTTCGGCGAGCTGGTCGACAAGACCCGCCCCGACTTTCCCCGGTGGCCGGGGTTCTACCGCTGGACGCAGGAGCGTCTCCCCGGCAAGCCCGTCATGGTGGCCGAGTGGGGCGTCTTCGAGCGGCGCGGCCGGCCCGCCTTCAAGGAGTCCTTCTTCACCTCGGTGCGGGACGGGCTCGGGGACTATCCGCGGATCAAGGCCCTGGTCTACTTCGACTCGCCGAAGGCCCCGCGGGGCGACACCCGGTTCGACACGACGCCGGGCGCGCGCAGGGCCTTCGGCGAGCTCGCCCGCGACCCCCGCCTGAGCCCCGCCGTCCCCCCGCGCTGACCCGCCCTCTCCGCGACGACCCGCGCGGCCGCCGCCCCGCCGCCCCGGGGCGGCCGGGCGGCGGTCAGCGGATCCAGCCGCCCTGGATCAGCGGGTCGAGCACCTGGTGGACCGCCCGGTCCACGCCGATGTCGGTGGTGTCGATCTCCAGGTCGGCGTCGTCCGGCTCCTCGTACGGGTCGGAGACGCCGGTGAAGCCGGGGATGAGCCCGGCGCGGGCCTTGGCGTAGAGGCCCTTGCGGTCGCGGCGCTCGCACTCGGCCAGCGGGGTCGAGACGTGGACCAGCACGAAGTCGGCGCCGACGGCCTCGACCATCGCGCGCACCTCCTCGCGGGTGGCCGCGTACGGCGCGATGGGCGCGCAGATCGCCAGCCCGCCGTGCCGGGCGGCCTCGGCGGCGACGAAGCCGATGCGGCGGATGTTGAGGTCGCGGTCCTCCTTGGAGAACGTCAGCCCCGCCGAGAGCAGGCGGCGCACCACGTCCCCGTCGAGGAAGGTCACCGTGCGGGTTCCGCGCTCCAGCAGCGCGTCGTGCAGCCCGCGCGCGACGGTGGACTTGCCCGAGCCGGACAGGCCGGTGAAGAAGACCACCAGCCCCCGCCGGTGCGGCGGCCCGGGGATCGTCACCGGCTCCGGGCCGGCCAGGTGCTCGGTCGCGCCGTAGGCCTCGGCGACCCGCTCGCGCAGCTCCAGGTCGAGTGCGGGCTCCCTGGGCGCCAGCGGCACCACCGCCACCACCGTGTCCCCGGGCAGCCTGTCGCGCGCCTTGAGCGCGGCGCGGACCACCGCGGGCCCGCCCTCGCCGTACGCCAGCGGGAGCAGCAGGATCGACGCCTCCAGCTCCTGGGCGGTGGTCACCAGGTCGTCGAGGTCGCCCAGCGGCCCGCGCATGGTGACGGCCAGCACGGCCTCGCGCTCGCCCAGCTCCTTGCGGATCTCCGCGGGCGGGCGGCGCAGCCGGGCGAACGGGCCGTGCTCGGGGGCGTCCAGGGCCTCGACCGGCCCGGCGGCGAAGCCGTCCTCGCGCCCCTCGACGGTCAGCACGGCCAGTGCCGCGCCCTCGGGGTCACGCAGGGTGATCCGGTCGCCGGGGGCGGCCGGGTGGTCGTCGGGCAGCGTCAGGGTGACCGGCACGGGCCAGGGCGTGCCGTCGGCGAGCGTGCCGCGCTCGTCGGCCGCGTGCGCGTCGGCCGAGCCCATGAAGCCCGTCAGAGGGCTGAAGGCACCGGAGAGCAGCAGCTCGAGGTCGGCCAGCTCACGGGCGTCGGGGGTCCACTCGAAAGGCGCCGTCATCTGCTCCACAATCCCGCTCGTCGGTCGTTCCGGCCCGCCCGCCCCGGATGGCGCCCCCCTCGGGCGAGCCGGGACGACCGGCGGCCGGATCTCAGACCAGCCGGGCGAAGTGGCTCTGGGGTTTGCGGATCACCATGGTCACCTCGTCGCGAGATGCGGGCCGGCGTCCCCTGGAGAGGGTCTCCACCGCCGAGCAGGCGGCGCGGGCAAGCTTACCGAGAGGTCCGTCCAGCGCGGGACCGCTGCGGGCGGAGATGTCCTCGGTCACCATCAGCCCGCGGACCAGGCAGAAGGAGTGCATCCCCTCGCGCGAGGCGATCGGCTCGTAGACGGCCGGCAGCGGCCCCACCGTGCCCTCCGGGGTGAACCTGCGCCACAGCAGCCGCCGCAGCGCCGCCGGGGCCAGCCGGTCGCACACCCCGTACGCCGAGGCGCGGTCGCGCATCCTGACCAGCAGCAGCCCGCCGGGGCGCAGCCCGGTGATCAGCCGGTCGAGCACCAGCTCGGCGTGCTCGATCCGCTCCAGCAGGAACGACACGTAGACGACGTCGAACGCGCGCGGCGGCACCGGCACCGAGCGCAGGTCGCCCAGCGTCCAGGAGTCCAGGTCCTTGCGGGCGGACGTGCTGGTGCGCAGGGCGGGCAGGTCCTCGTCGATGCCGACGACCCTGGTCTCCGTCTGTGCCAGATCGAGGGGTTCGGGCCATCCGCACCCGGCGATCAGGACGTCCAGCCGCCGGCCGAGCCGGCCGTCCCAATGGTCCCTGACCCGCTGACTCAGCACATCGTCTCGGTCGACGACCGATCTCACCTCAGACATATAACCGAGAGTAGTCAACTCAGCACGATTCATCGTGCATTTACCGCTCCATGCGAGGGCGGGCGCCGGGCCAAGTAGCCTTGACGGGGAACCCCGCGTCTTCTCGGCCCGGGGCCGTCGTGTTGCCGTCGTGGGGCTGTGGGCGAATCTGATGAGCCTTTCCGGACTTCTTGATCTTGTCGTCGGGGAACCTGTGCTGTCTTCCCTCCTGCGGGACGTGCGCGGGGGCGACCCGTCCGACGTGGCGCTGGTCGCGCCGCCCGCGCTGCGCCCCTTCGCGGTGGCCGCGCTGGCCCGGGAGGGGGCCAAGGGGACGGCCAGGACCGTGCTGGCGGTGACCGCCACGGGCCGCGAGGCCGAGGATCTCGCCGCGGCCCTGACGAGCCTGCTGGACGAGAGCACCGTGGCGGTCTTCCCCGCCTGGGAGACGCTCCCGCACGAGCGCCTGTCGCCGCGCGGCGACACCGTGGGCCAGCGGCTCGCGGTGCTGCGCAGGCTGGCCCACCCGGTCGAGGGCGACCACTCGGCCGGGCCGCTGCACGTGGTCGTCGCGCCGGTCAGGGCGCTGCTCCAGCCGATCGTGCGCGGCCTGGGCGACCTGCGGCCGGTGCGGCTGCGCGCCGGGGACGACGCCGACCCGGACGCGGTGGTCGCGGCCCTGGTGGAGAACGGCTACCACCGGGTCGACATGGTGGAGCGGCGCGGCGAGGTCGCCGTCAGGGGCGGCCTGCTCGACATCTTCCCGCCCACCGAGGAGCACCCGCTGCGCCTGGAGTTCTGGGGCGACACGGTCGAGGAGATCCGCTGGTTCAAGGTCGCCGACCAGCGTTCCCTGGAGGTCGCCGAGGACGGCCTGTTCGCCGCGCCCTGCCGGGAGCTGCTGCTGACCCCCGAGGTCAGGGAGCGGGCGGCGCGGCTCGCCGAGGCGCACCCCGCGCTGGCCGAGATCCTCCAGCAGCTGGCCGAGGGCATCCCGATGGAGGGCATGGAGGCGTTCGCGCCGGTGCTCGCCGGGGAGATGGACCTGCTGGTCGACCACCTGCCCGAGCAGTCGGGGATCTTCGTGTGCGATCCGGAGCGGATCCGCGGCCGGGCCGACGAGCTGGTGCGCACCAGCCAGGAGTTCCTGGAGGCGTCCTGGATCACCGCGGCGTCCGGCGGCGAGGCCCCGATCGACCTGGGGGAGGCGGCCTTCCGCACGCTGGAGGAGCTGCGCGACCACGCGCGCGAGCTGGGCCTGCCCTGGTGGTCGATCGCGCCGTTCGGCGCGACCGGGGACGGGGCGGACGGCCCCGGGGGCGAGGGCGGCCGCGACGACGGCCTGCTGCTGCCCGCGCGCGAGGTGGAGTCCTACCGGGGCGACACCCAGCGGGCACTGGCCGACATCAAGGGCTGGCTCGACTCCGAGCGGGTCGTGGTGCTGCTGAGCGAGGGCCACGGCCCGGCCGAGCGCATGGTCGAGCTGCTCAAGGGCGTCGACCTGCCCGCGCGCCTGGAGCCGGGCCTGACCGGGACGCTCGACGCCCAGGTCGTGCACGTGGCCACCGGCCTGGTCGAGCACGGCTTCGTGACCCCGTCGCTGGCCGTGCTGACCCACCTGGACCTGGTCGGCCAGAAGGCGTCCACCAAGGACATGCGGCGCCTGCCGTCCCGGCGCCGCAACATGGTCGACCCGCTCCAGCTCAAGATCGGCGACCACGTCGTGCACGAGCAGCACGGCGTGGGCCGCTACGTGGAGATGGTGCAGCGCACCGTGCAGGGCGCCACCCGCGAGTACCTGGTGATCGAGTACGCCAAGGGCGACCGGCTCTACGTGCCGACCGACCAGCTCGACGAGGTCACCCGCTACGTCGGCGGCGAGTCGCCCACCCTCAACCGGATGGGCGGCGCCGACTGGGCCAAGGCCAAGACCAAGGCCAAGAAGGCGGTCAAGGAGATCGCCGGGGAGCTGATCCGGCTCTACTCGGCCCGGATGGCCTCGCCCGGCCACGCCTTCGCCCCCGACAGCCCCTGGCAGCGCGAGATGGAGGACGCCTTCCCCTACGCCGAGACGGGCGACCAGCTGGAGGCCATCGACGAGGTCAAGCGCGACATGGAGCGCCCGATCCCGATGGACCGGCTGATCTGCGGCGACGTGGGCTACGGCAAGACCGAGATCGCGGTGCGGGCGGCGTTCAAGGCCGTCCAGGACGGCAAGCAGGTGGCGGTGCTGGTGCCGACCACGCTGCTGGTGCAGCAGCACATGTCGACCTTCGCCGAGCGCTTCTCCGGCTTCCCGCTCAACGTCAGGGCGCTGTCGCGGTTCCAGAGCGACGGCGAGGTCAAGGCGACCCTGGAGGGCATGCGCGAGGGCTCGGTCGACGTGGTGATCGGCACGCACCGATTGTTCTCGCCCGAGGTGAGGTTCAAGCAGCTCGGCCTGATCATCATCGACGAGGAGCAGCGCTTCGGCGTCGAGCACAAGGAGGCCATGAAGCACCTGCGCACCCAGGTCGACGTGCTGGCCATGTCCGCGACCCCGATCCCGCGCACCCTGGAGATGGGCCTGACCGGCATCCGGGAGATGTCGACGATCCTCACCCCTCCCGAGGAGCGGCACCCGATCCTGACCTTCGTCGGCCCGTACGACGAGAAGCAGATGGGCGCGGCGATCCGGCGCGAGCTGATGCGCGACGGGCAGGTCTTCTTCGTGCACAACCGGGTGGCCAGCATCGGCAAGGTCGCGGCCATGCTGCGCGAGCTGGTGCCCGAGGCCAGGGTCGCGGTCGCGCACGGCCAGATGCAGGAGCACCAGCTTGAGAAGATCATGGTGGGCTTCTGGGAGCGCGACTTCGACGTGCTGGTCTGCACCACGATCGTCGAGTCGGGCCTGGACGTGCCCAACGCCAACACGCTGATCGTCGACCGGGCCGACAACTACGGCCTGTCCCAGCTCCACCAGCTGCGCGGGCGGGTCGGCCGGGGCCGCGAGCGCGGCTACGCCTACTTCCTGTACCCGCCGGAGAAGCCGCTCACCGAGACCGCCCACGAGCGCCTGGCCACGATCTCCCAGCACACCGAGATGGGCGCGGGCATGTACGTGGCCATGAAGGACCTGGAGATCCGCGGCGCCGGCAACATCCTGGGCGCCGAGCAGTCGGGGTTCATCGCCGGGGTCGGCTTCGACCTGTACGTACGGATGATGGCCGAGGCCGTCCAGGAGCAGAAGGCCAAGCTGGCGGGCACCCCCCGCGAGGACGACCGGCCCGACGTCAAGGTCGAGCTGCCGATCAACGCCCACATCCCGCACGACTACGTGACCTCCGAGCGGCTGCGCCTGGAGGCCTACAAGCGGATCGCCGCGATCGGCTCCGACGACGACATCGCCGCGGTCCGCGACGAGCTCGTCGACCGGTACGGGCGCCCGCCCCAGCAGGTGGAGAACCTGCTGGAGGTCGCCCGCTTCCGGATCAGGGCCCGCCGCGCCGGGCTCACCGACGTCACCCTGCAGGGGCAGAACATCAAGTTCGCCCCGGTGGACCTGAGGGACTCCCAGCAGGTCAGGCTGCAGAGGCTCTACCCGAAGGCACTGCTGAAGCAGGCGGCCGGTACCTTGCTGGTGCCCGTGCCCAAGACCAGGCCGATCAGCGGACAGCCGCTGCGCGACCTGGAACTGCTCACGTGGTGCGGTGATCTCGTCGAGGCCATGTTCCTCGAACCCGTACGGGTAAAGTAAGCGGCGTTTGTCGTGAAGGGAACGCATGTGAAGTCGACTCGAGTACGCGTCATCCTGGCGGTCGCCGCCGCCGGGGTCGCGCTGACCGCCTGCTCACCGAACCAGGCCGGTGCCGCCGCCGTCGTGAGCGGGGAACGGATCAGCTCCGACGAGCTGGACAGGAACGTGCGCGAGTACGAGGGGGCGCTGACCAAGGCCGGCGTCAACCCCGCGCAGCTGCAGTTCCCCGGCAGCGTCACGCAGGTCGTGCTCTACCAGCTGGTCACCACCAAGAAGTACGCGAAGGTCGCCGCGAACAAGGGCGTCACGGCCACCGAGGGCGAGGTCGAGCAGCTGATCGCCAGGCAGGGCGGCATGCAGAAGCTGGAGCAGCAACTGCTCCAGCTCGCCGTGGCCCCCTCGCAGATGCGCGAGTTCCTGCGGGCGCAGGTGATGTTCAACAAGCTCATCGTCGGCTACGGCGGGGGCTCGGACGAGGCGGCCTTCAACCGGGGCAAGGAGCAGGCCGACAAGGACGCGGCGGCCGTGAAGGTCGACTGGAACCCCCGCTACGGTCAGCTCAACACGGCGCCGAGCGAGAAGGAGCCGGGCCTCTTCGTCGCCGGCGACCGTTTCAGCACCCAGGTCAAGGCTCCGGCGGCTCCCGCCCCGCCGCCGCAGCAGTAGCGCCGGGCATGCCGCTGATCGTCGTCACCACCTCGCCCCGGGTCGCCCCGGGGCTGCTGGGCCACCGGGCGTGGCAGGTGCTCCAGGAGGGGCCGGTCCGCACCGGCTCCGCCGCACACCCGCACCTGCCCTACCTGGCCGAGGCGGGGATCGAGGTCGAGGTGGTCGCGCCGGACCCGGCCGCGCTGGTCCGTGAGGCCCGGGCGGCGACCGTCGTGTGGCTGGAGGCCGACGAGGCGCTGATGCGCTCGATCGGCCACGCCGCCGTGGCGCTCGACGACCCGCCGGTGATCGAGATCGTGCCCGGCTCCTACGACCTGCCGGGCGCCCGGCTGCTGGACCTGGTCGCGGTGATGGACCGCCTCCGCGTCGAGTGCCCCTGGGACGCCCGCCAGACCCACGAGTCCCTGGCCCCGTACCTCATCGAGGAGGCCTACGAGGTGCTGGAGACCATCGAGGAGGGCGACCACGCGGCGCTCCGCGAGGAGCTGGGCGACCTGCTCCTCCAGGTGGCCTTCCACGCCCGGGTCGCCAGGGACCGCGTCGTCATCGGCGGCGGTGGTGACGGCGGTGACGGCGGTGGCTTCGACATCGACGACGTGGCCGACGGGATCGTCTCCAAGCTCGTCCGGCGCCACCCGCACGTCTTCGCCGGCACCCGGGTGGACGGCGCGGGCGAGGTCAGCGCCAACTGGGAGACGATCAAGGCGGCCGAGCGGGCGGCCAAGAACGGCGGCGACCCGGGATCGGCCGTCGACGGCGTCCCGATGGGCCAGCCCGCCCTCTCCCTTGCCGCCCAGCTCCTGCGCCGCGCCGAGCGCGCCGGAGCGCCGGTGGAACTCCCCGAGCGGGTCCCGGCCGACGGCCTGGGCGCGCGGCTCTTCGAGCTGGTCCGCCAGGCGCACGCGGCCGGGCTGGATCCGGAGGCGGAACTGCGCGCCGTCGCCCGCGCCTACCGCGACCGGGTCCGCGACCCGCGGTCCTGACGTCCTCGCCGAGATCGCCGGGTCTCCGGGTCGTGAGGTCTCCGGGGTGTCCGGGGTGTCCGGGCCGTGAGGGGTGTCCGGGCCGTGAGGTCGCTGGGGTGTCCGGGCCGTGAAGGACCGCCGACGGCCAGGTCGCCGGGTGTCCGGCCCGTGAAGGGCTACCGGCCGCGAGGTGAAGGGAAGGCGGTATCCGGTCCCGGCCGACGTAGTGGTGAGAGGGGCTCGGTAGGCTTCCGAGGCAAACTGTCCTGCGACCATAGGAGCGCTTCGTGGCTTCCATCGAGGGCGTAACCGCCCGCGAGATCCTTGACTCCCGGGGCAACCCGACGGTCGAGGTCGACATCCTCCTGGACGACGGCAGCCAGGGCCGCGCCGCGGTTCCCAGCGGTGCGTCGACCGGCCAGTTCGAGGCCGTGGAGCTGCGTGACGGCGACGAGCGCTACGGCGGCAAGGGTGTGGAGAAGGCCGTCCTCGGGGTGACCGACGAGATCGGCGACGAGATCCTCGGCTTCGACGCGGCCGAGCAGCGCAGCATCGACCAGGTCATGATCGACCTGGACGGCACGCCCAACAAGGAGCGGCTGGGCGCCAACGCGATCCTGGGCGTCTCGCTGGCCGTGGCCAAGGCCGCCGCCGAGAGCGCCGAGCTGCCGCTGTTCCGCTACCTCGGCGGCCCGAACGCGCACGTGCTGCCGGTGCCGATGATGAACATCCTCAACGGAGGCGCGCACGCCGACAGCAACGTCGACATCCAGGAGTTCATGATCGCCCCCATCGGGGCGGAGACGTTCCGCGAGGCCGTGCGGATGGGCACCGAGGTGTACCACGCGCTCAAGGCCGTGCTCAAGGAGAAGGGCTACGCCACCGGCCTGGGCGACGAGGGCGGCTTCGCCCCGAGCCTGCCCTCCAACCGCGACGCGCTCGACCTCATCCTCGTCGCGATCGAGAAGGCCGGATACGTGGCGGGCGAGGACATCGGCCTGGCCCTGGACGTGGCCGCCTCCGAGTTCCACTCCGACGGCGTCTACACCATCGACGGCAAGGGCCTGTCCTCGGCCGAGCTGATCGCCTTCTACGAGGACCTGGTCGCGAACTACCCGCTGGTCTCGATCGAGGACCCGCTGGACGAGAGCGACTGGGAGGGCTGGAACGCCATCACCCGCGCCCTCGGCGACAAGGTGCAGCTCGTCGGCGACGACCTGTTCGTGACCAACCCCGAGCGCCTGGCCCGCGGCATCGCCGAGGGCACCGCCAACGCGCTGCTGGTCAAGGTCAACCAGATCGGCACCCTGACCGAGACCCTCGACGCGGTGGACCTGGCCCACCGCAGCGGCTACCGCTGCATGATGAGCCACCGTTCCGGCGAGACCGAGGACACCACGATCGCCGACCTCGCCGTGGCCACCAACTGCGGCCAGATCAAGACCGGCGCCCCGGCCCGTTCCGACCGGGTGGCCAAGTACAACCAGCTGCTCCGCATCGAGGAGCTTTTGGACGACGCGGCCCGTTACGCGGGTCGTGCCGCGTTCCCGCGGTTCCGGCGGTAGTTTCGGTTCCGGCGGCCCGCTCCCGCTTCCGGGGGCGGGCCGTGCCCGGACGAAGGAGGGGCGATGGCGGCACGGCCGCAGCTGACCGGACGGGCCGCGATCCTCGCGATCGTGGTCTGCGCGATCGCCATGAGCCTGGCCTACCCCATCAGGGAGTACGTCGCCCAGCGCCGCCAGATCGCCCAGCTGGAGCAGGAGAAGGCCAGGGAGATCGCCGCCATCAAGGCGCTGGACGACCGCCGCAGGCAGGCGCAGGACCCGGGCTACATCAAGCGGACGGGCAGGGAGCGGCTCTTCTACTGCGCCCCCGGGGAGAAGTGCTACGTCGTCATGGGCAAGACGCCCTCCCGCGACGGTGGCGCCGTCGCGCGCAAGGCCACCGCCAGGCCGCCGTGGTACGCGACCCTGTGGGACTCGGTCAAGGCCGTCGACAGCGGTGGCGGGGAGAAGGCGGCCAAGGCGACCGGGTGACGCCGATACCCTGGTGCTCGTCTTTCAGGGGGTGTCACGAATGGTCGATGACCGCGACGTGGCGGCGGTGGAGCGACAGCTCGGCCGGGCGCCGCGAGGACTGCGCGGGGTGGCGCACCGCTGCCCGTGCGGGCTGCCCGACGTCGTCGAGACCTCGCCGAGGCTGCCCGACGGGTCGCCGTTCCCGACGCTGTTCTACCTGACGTGCCCCCGGGCGGCCTCCGCCATCGGCACGCTGGAGACGTCGGGGATCATGCGGGAGATGCAGGCCAGGCTGGCCGAGGACCCGGAGCTGGCCGAGGCCTACCGGGCGGCCCACGAGGACTACCTGGCCCGCCGCGACCGGGCCGCCGCCGAGGAGGGCCTGGAGCCGCTGCCCCGGGACATGCAGAGCACCGGGGGCATGCCCAGCCGGGTGAAGTGCCTGCACGCCCTGGCCGGGCACGAGCTCGCGGTGCCCGGCGGCAACCCGTTCGGCCGGGAGACCCTCGACGCGCTCGGCGCGTGGTGGGCCGCCGGGCCCTGCGTCGAGGACGCGGGCCCGTGACGCCCCCGCCCCTGACCCCGGTCACCTCCCGCACCGGAACCCCGGTCCCGGCCACCTCCCTGACCAGGACCCCGGCCCCGGCCCCGGGCGCGTCCCGGACCGTGGCCGTGAACCCGACCCCGGTCGTGAACCCGACCCCGGCCGTATTCCGAGCCCCGGCCGTATCCCGAGCCCCGAAGGAGACCGTGTGATGCGCGTCGCCGCGATCGACTGTGGCACCAACTCCGTCCGCCTGCTCATCGCCGACGTCGGCGACGGCACCGGCGCCGGAGGGCTCTCCGACGTCGAGCGCCGGATGGAGATCGTCCGGCTGGGCCAGGACGTCGACAGGACCGGCAGGCTCGCCCCCGAGGCCCTGGAGCGCACGTTCACCGCGATGCGCGGTTACGCCGGGCTCGTCGACCGGCACGGAGCCGCCCGGGTCCGGGTGGTCGCCACCAGCGCCACCCGCGACGCCGCCAACCGGCAGGAGTTCGTGGACGGCGTACGCGAGATCTTCGGGGTGGAGCCGGAGGTGATCACGGGGGCCGAGGAGGCGGAGCTGTCGTTCACCGGCGCCACCCGCGACCTGGTGCGCTTCTCGCCCGAGACCGGCATGCCCTCCACCGGCGGCACCCGCCCCCCGTACCTGGTGGTCGACATCGGCGGGGGATCGACCGAGTTCGTGCTCGGTTCCACGCACGTGGAGGCGGCGCTCTCGGTGGACATCGGGTGCGTCCGGCTGACCGAGCGGCACCTGCGCGACGGCGGCGACCCGCCGTCGGCCGAGGCGGTCGCGGCGGCGACGGCCGACATCGACGACGCGCTGGACCGGGTGGCGGCCGAGGTGCCCGTGGAGCGGGCGATGACCCTGGTCGGGCTCGCCGGTTCGGTCACCACCGTCGCCGGCATGGCGCTCGAACTGCCGGAATACGACCCGGAGAAAATCCACCATTCGAGAATCGCCGCAGGTCAGGTGCATGACATCGCCGAACGGTTGCTTGGAATGGCCGTCGCGCGCCGTGCGGCCATTCCCGTCATGCATCCGGGACGGGTCGACGTCATCGGCGCGGGAGCGCTCATCCTGGACCGGATAGTGAGCCGGTACGGTTTCGGCGAAGTGGTCACCAGTGAGCGCGACATCCTTGACGGCATCGCATGGTCTGTCGCTAAACCATAACAAGCCGGAACAATTCTGACGTTCAAGGGTATTGGGAAAGATTTTCCGTTTATGGTGTGCTAAAGGAGCCTTGGGGAGGCTTTGCCGTGCGACCCGGCTCGGGTGACGTCGGGGCGGCAACCGTCTCCTGGGGCGATCTTGTCTCCCAACGAACGGAGCATCCCCTCATGAAGTCCGGACTAGCACGAAAGCTAGCCGCAACAGGAGCCGGCGTGGCCATGCTGGCGACGATGGCGACAGGGCTGCTGTTCACGCCCGCAGCCTCGGCCAGCGCGGGGCAGACGGCGACGGCGGCCACCTCGGCCGTCGCCAAGCCGAAGCCCAGGCCCGCGGTCTGGGCCGGCACGCCCAAGGCCTCGCCCTCCAAGCACAACGGCAAGTGCCCGGTCAAGGTGACCTTCTCCTCGCAGATCAAGGTGAAGGCCGTCAAGAGCAAGACCACCGTCGCCTACCGCTGGCTGCGCGGTGACGGGTCCAAGAGCAAGGTGAAGAGCTTCACCTTCCGCGGCAAGGGCGTCAAGCACTTCACCGTCAAGGAGAGCGCCACCTTCAAGGGCGACGTCAAGGGCTGGCAGGCCATCCAGCTCGTGGCTCCCCGCGGCGCCACCTCCGCCAAGGGTCGTTTCGCGGTCTCCTGTGGTGGGGGCGAGGACGACTACGAGGTCGTGAAGCCGCCCAGGCCCCGCGTCGACGCGCGGATCTGGGTGGACGAGGGTGACTGCAAGGCCACCCTGGTCGGCCGTATCAGCGCCTCCGGCACCCGCTGGGTGCGCTACCAGTGGGTCGTCAACGGCCACGTGGTCGACCGTGACGCCGTCCGCGTCGACGGTTCCCGCAGGGTCTTCCACGTGATCAGCCCCCGTGACGACTTCAGGGGCTGGGCCTCGCTGGAGATCGTCGGCCCGGTGGACGCCTCCTCCGGCCGCGAGTACTTCAAGATCCGTTGCGAGGACGAGGCGCCGAAGGTCTCGGCCTCGGTCAGCGCCCCGTCCGACTACTCCGGCGTCTGCCCGGCGACCCGCGCCTTCACCGGCACGATCAGCGCCTCTCACGGCCACGTCGCCGTGAAGTACCGCTGGATCCGTGACGGTGTCGCCGGTGCCTGGCAGAGCCAGTACATCGGCGGTCGTGGCTTCCAGAGCGTGAGCGTGACCGACGTCTGGAGCGCCTCGGCCTCCGGCGAGTCCAAGCGCGCGATCGAGGTCCAGGGCGGTTCGACCAGCAGCACCGCGACGGGCAAGGTCACCTGCGTCGCGCCCCCGACCCCGACCCCGACCCCGAGCGCCTAGATCTCCGGCACCCGGCGATCGGGCAGGTCACGGTGACCCCTGACGGGTCACCGTGTCACGGTGTGACCCCCGCACGGGTCACACGGTGACGCGCCGGCGCCTCGGCGCCGGCCGTCCCCGAAGCACGAGCACGAGTACGAGAAGGCGGCGTCCGCACCTCGCGGGCGCCGCCTTCTCGCATTCGGGCACCGGTCCGGAGCGACCCCGGGACACCGCGCGGACCCGGGCCCGGAGCGACCTCGGGACGCCGCGGGACGCCACGGGACGCCGCGGGACGGGCGCGGGACGGCTCTGGGCGGACCCGGGATCGGGCACCATCGGAGGATGACCCACGTTCCTCCCGGCTCGGGCTGGCCGGAAGACCCCGCCCGGCCCGGCACCCCTGTCGCCCGGAACCCCGACGAGGTGCGCGAGCTCGCGTACGGCAGCTCCGGCCTCGCCGAGCTCACGGCCGCCCAGTCCGTCTGCAGGGCCTGCCCGCGCCTGGTGGAGTGGCGCGAGGAGGTGGCGACGGTCAAAAGGAGGGCGTTCGCCACGGAGACCTACTGGGGGCGGCCCATCGCCGGGTGGGGCGAGGAGCGGCCGCAGGTGCTCATCGTGGGGCTGGCCCCGGCGGCGCACGGCGGCAACCGGACGGGGAGGATCTTCACCGGGGATCGCAGCGGCGACTGGTTGTTCGCCTCGCTGTACCGGACGGGCCTGGCCGCGCAGGAGACGAGCGTGCGCGCCGGCGACGGGCAGCGGCTGATCGGCGCGCGGATGGCGGCGGCGGTGCGGTGCGCCCCGCCCGCCAACAAGCCGGAGCCGGCCGAGCGGGCGGCCTGCTCTCCCTGGCTGGCCCGCGAGATCGCCCTGGCCTCGGACGACCTGCGGGTGGTCGTCGCGCTCGGGGGGTTCGCCTGGCAGGCGCTCTGGCCCGCGCTCAGGGAGGCCGGCTACACCGTTCCCCGGCCGAGACCGCCCTTCGGTCACGGCGCCGAGGTGGAGATCGTCTCTCCCGCGGGAGCCACGGCACGGCTGCTGGGCTGCTACCACCCCAGCCAGCAGAACACCTTCACCGGCCGGGTGACCGCCCAGATGCTCGACGACCTCTTCACCAGGGCGAACGTGCTGCGCACCTTGTGAAGTCGATCACAAAGGGAAGATCGCACGGAATTCTCCGGTGAAAAGTCGGTTTTTCTAACCAAGAGCGAAAAATTCCGCTGCGTTGCCAAGGGCCCGCCTGGCGCGAGCGGAGTCGCGGAGGTATCCTTGTGAAAGGTTTCACAAGCCTCTAAAACTAAGGACGGCGTCACAGTGGACCGCAACTCCAAGCACATCGTGGTAGTCGGTGGAGGCTATGTCGGCCTCTACACCGTGCTGCGCCTGCAGCACACCCTTCGCAAGGAACTGCGCGACGGAAGCGTGCGAATCACGGTTCTCACCCCCGAGTCCCACATGACCTACCAGCCCTTCCTTCCCGAGGCGGCCGCGGGGAACCTCTCGCCCCGGCACGTGGTGGTACCCCTGCGCCGGGTCCTGTCGAAGGCGACGATCCTCAACGGCAAGGTCTCCAAGGTCAACCACGCGGCCAAGTCCGTCACCTTCGCCCCCAACGTCGGCACGCCCCACGAGATCGAGTACGACATCGTGGTCATGGCCGCCGGTTCGGTCTCCCGCACCCTGCCCATCCCCGGCCTGGCCGACGCCGCGATCGGCTTCAAGACCGTCGGTGAGGCCATCGCGCTCCGCAACCGGGTGCTGGAGCTCCTGGACCGGGCCGAGAGCGACGACGACGAGGACCTGCGCAGGCGCGCCCTGACGTTCGTCGTGGTCGGCGGCGGTTACGCCGGCATCGAGGCGCTCGCCGAGCTGGAGGACATGTCGGTCGACGCCGCCCGCTACTACCGCAACATCTCCCGCAGGAACATGCGCTGGGTCCTCGTCGAGGCCACCGACCGCATCCTGCCCGAGGTCGGCCCGGAGATGGGCAAGTGGACCGCCGAGCAGCTGCGCGAGCGCGGCATCGAGCTCAAGATGAACACCCGGCTGGACTCCTGCGAGGGCGGCCTGGTCAAGCTCTCCGACGGCGACGAGTTCGAGGCGGCCACCATCGTGTGGACGGCCGGGGTGAAGCCCAGCCCGGTCGTCAACGCCGGTGACCTGCCGCTGGACGAGCGCGGCCGGATCAAGGCCACCACCCGCCTGACCGTGGTCGGCGTCGAGGACGCCTACACGGCCGGCGACGTGGCCGGCGTGCCCGACGTGACCAACCCCGGCCAGTACTGCGCGCCCAACGCCCAGCACGCCGTACGGCAGGCCAAGGTCCTGGCAGACAACATCACCCGCAGCCTGCACGGCCGGGAGCTGGTCGACTACCGCCACCGCTACGTCGGCTCCGTCGCGGGCCTGGGCCTGCACAAGGGCGTCGCCAACGTCTACGGGATCAAGGTCCGCGGGCTGCTGGCGTGGTTCCTGCACCGCACCTACCACCTGTCGCGCGTCCCCACCTTCAACCGCAAGGTCCGGGTGACCGCCGACTGGACCCTGGCGCTCTTCTTCAAGCGTGAGACCGTCTCCCTCGGGGAGATCGAGGAGCCGCGCACGGAATTCCGCAGGGCGGCGACGGGCTGAGCTCCGCGAACGCGGAAACGGACCGTTCCCATCCGGAGGCGGGCGATGTCGCCCGCCTCCGGATTCGTCGTTTCAGGCGGCTCTTCGTGTCGGCCGGATCACCGCTATTCGGGGCGATCCGTAGATTTCAGGCCTTCGAACATGCGACGGTTGGCTCCAGCAGTTACGCATGAGTGGTCCGTTACGTATGATTACGGCGCCCCCGTAGCCCAATGGCAGAGGCAAACCCCTTAAAAGGGTTCGAGTGAGGGTTCGAGTCCCTCCGGGGGCACCTATGAAGACCTGCCGAATGGCGCCCCCGACCAGTGGAAACGCGGTCACGTCCCTTTTCCCGGCGACCGCCGCCGCGACGTTCCCGGGGGGGCGGGCATAAAGCGGGGACCGCTGGGGTTGAGGCGAGCATGACCGGTGTACGTGACGCGGGCACCCCGCGCCCGCGGGGGACCGCGGACCTCGCGGGCCCCGGGACGCCCGTCCGGCGAGCGGCCGGTGAAACGGGTGTGAGGGCCGGGAACCAGACGCGGCACCCGTTCGTTGGGATCATCGGCGGTAGCCGTGCGGCCATCCGAACATATGGATATCAACACGATACGGCCGCGTGACAACCGATCTAATACGCTGATCGCGTAGGTCGCAGCGTGGAGGCAGCGATGGAGAGCAAGAACCCCATTTTCAGTCGGCAGGCCAAGGGGAATCAGCAGGGCTGGGGCACGCCGACCCCCACCCCTGACCAGCTTCAGGGAATGTACGACACGCCCTCGTACGCACCGCCCGCACAGCGGACGATGACGATCGACGACGTGGTCGTACGCGGTTTCATCACGCTGGGCACGCTGGTCGTGTCGGCGGCGGCGGCCTGGGCGCTCAACCTCGGCATGGTCGCGGCGATCGTCGGCGTCATCGTCGGCCTGGTGCTGGCCCTGGTGATCTCGTTCAAGCAGAGCACCAACCCGGTGCTGATCCTCGGCTACTCCGTCGCCTACGGTGTCGCCATCGGCGTGATCAGCCACGTCTACAACGACATCCAGAGCGGCATCGTCTTCCAGGCGGTGGTGGGCACGGCCCTGGCCTTCGGCGCCATGCTGACGGTCTACTCGCTGCGCATCATCCGGGTCACGCCGAAGTTCACCAAGTTCGTCGTGGCGGCGGGCCTGGGCCTGATGGGCCTCATGCTCGTCAACCTGGTGGCCGGGTTCTTCATGCCGGAGGGCATCGGCATCCGCTCCGGTGGCCCGCTGGCGTACGTGTTCAGCATCGCCACGATCCTCATCGGCTGCTTCTTCCTGCTCCTCGACTTCGACGAGGTCGAGCGCGGCGTGAAGAACGGCGCCCCGGAGAGGTACTCCTGGCTGATGGCCTTCGGCCTCACGATGACGCTGGTCTGGATCTACCTGGAGATCCTGCGCCTGCTGAGCTACTTCACCGGCAACGACTAGACGACTCCGTCAGCGGAGCCCCACCGGAACACCTCCGGCGGGGCTCTTCTGTTTTCCGGGGCATGCGCGAGTGAACAGGCGGCTGCCGGGGGATGGACGAAGCACGACGGAAGAAGCATCCCGGGGCTTGCCATCTGCGCTTTCGTGATGCACTGTCGAGCAAAGGAGCCTATCCGTGGAGGTGCCCATGTCGTTGAACCACTCACTGGAGACGCAGAGCAAGCTGATCGCAAGGGTCCCGGACATCACGGGGCGCGCACTCCCAGAGTGGTTCCAAGCAATCGACAACGGCCCGTCGTTCCTCCGCTGCGACGAGCGTGCCACCTGGCTCGCCGACGAGCACGGGCTGTCCCACGGCTACGCCACCGCCATCGTGCACGAGCACGAGCGGCACCGTCGTACCCGTTACCTGTAGAGGCCGCCGATCTCAGCCGAGCCCGTGCCACCCCGGTGGTGCGGGCTTCGCCGTGCCCGCCGGGACGGACGCGCGGACCACGTTCGGCGCACCCGCCGGGACGGACGTACGGAGCGTGCTCGACGTGACGGACGTGTGGATCATGTTCGGGGCACCCGCCATGATGGACGCATGGATCATGACAGGGCACGCGACTTCATCCGGACCAACCACCGCGCGGTCATGCTGACCACGCACGCCGACGGGCGCCCCCAGCTCTCCCCGGTCACGGTGGGGATCGACGCCGGGGGCAGGCCGATCGTCAGCACCCGGGAGACCGCCGCCAAGGTCCGCAACCTGCGCAGGGACCCCCGGGTCTCGCTCTGCGTGACGACGGACGCCTTCTTCGGTGAGTGGATCCAGATCGACGGCACGGCGGAGATCGTCCCGCTCCCCGAGGCGATGGAGCTCCTCGTCGCCTACTACCGCGACATCTCCGGCGAGCACCCCGACTGGGACGACTACCGGGCGGTCATGGAGAGGGACCGGCGGGTGATCGTGAGAATCGACATCACCCACGCCGGCCCGGACGTCCACGGCTGACGGACCGCAGGCACCGGCGCCGCCCGGGGCGCGTCGTCCCCGGGCGGCGTGTCCGGTCGGCTCGGTCGTTCCCGGGCCCAAGGCGCCCCGGGTGGTGTCCGAGGCGCCTCAGGCGTTTCAAGGGGGCGTGCCCGGCCGGTTCAGGCGTCCCCGGGCGGTGTGCCCGGTCAGCTCAGGCGTTCCAGGACCATCGCCATGCCCTGGCCGCCGCCGACGCACATGGTCTCCAGGCCGATCGCCTTGTCGCGGAAGGCCAGGCTGTTGAGCAGCGTGGAGGTGATGCGGGCGCCGGTCATCCCGAAGGGGTGTCCCACCGCGATGGCGCCGCCGTTGACGTTGAGCCGGTCGAGGTCGATGCCGAGGTCCCGGTAGGAGGGGATGACCTGGGCGGCGAACGCCTCGTTGATCTCGACGAGGTCCACGTCGCCGATGGACATGCCCGCCCGCGCCAGGGCCTGCTTCGAGGCCTCGACCGGGCCGAGGCCCATGATCTCGGGGGACAGGCCGGTCACGCCGGTGGAGACGATCCGGGCCAGCGGGGTGATGCCCAGCTCGGCGGCCTTGGTGTCGCTCATCACGATCACCGCGGCGGCGCCGTCGTTCAGCGCGCAGCAGTTGCCCGCGGTGACCGTGCCGTCGGGGCGGAAGACCGGCTTGAGCCCGGAGACCGCCTCGTAGGTGGTCCCGGCGCGGGGGCCGTCGTCCTTGCTCACCACGGTCCCGTCGGGCAGGGTCACCGGGGTGATGTCCCTCTCCCAGAAACCGTTCGCGAGGGCCTTCTCCGCCAGGTTCTGGGACCGGACGCCGAACTCGTCCTGCTCCTGGCGGGAGACGCCCTTGAGCGCGGCGAGGTTCTCGGCGGTCTGGCCCATCGCCACGTAGACGTCGGGCAGCAGGCCGTCCTCGCGCGGGTCGTGCCAGACGTCGCCGCCTCCCTCGGCGGCCCGGGCCGAGCGGGCACGGGCGTCGTCGAAGAGCGCGTTCTGGGTGTCGGGCAGCGCGTCGGAGTTGCCCTTGGCGAAGCGGGAGACGCACTCCACGCCCGCCGAGACGAAGACGTCGCCCTCGCCCGCCCTGATGGCGTGCAGGGCCATCCGGGTGGTCTGCAGCGAGGACGAGCAGTAGCGGGTCACGGTGGTGCCCGGAACGGTGTCCAGGCCGAGCAGGGTGGCGACCACGCGGCCCATGTTGAAGCCCTGCTCACCGCCGGGCAGGCCGCAGCCCAGCATGAGGTCGTCGATCGTGGTCGGGTCGAGCTGGGGGACCTTGGCAAGCGCCGCCTGGATGATCTGTACGGTCAGGTCGTCGGGGCGGATGTCCTTGAGGGACCCCTTGAAGGCGCGTCCGATGGGCGAGCGCGCGGTCGCGACGATGACTGCCTCGGGCATGTGGCTCTCCTGGGTTCGTATCTGCTCCTGCAGCGGAGCGTACCGCGCGGTATGCGGGATTCCACGCCCCGGGGGTGACCGAAACAGAATGTTGTACCGGACGCACAGGGCCCCGTCCGGGGACGGGGCCCTGCCGGGCGGGACGGCCGCGCGTGCGGGACGCCGGAGGCCCCCGCGGGACGCCGGCCGCGTACGCGGGACCCCGGAGGCCCCCGCGGGACGCCGGCCGCGTACGCGGGACCCCGGACGTGCGTGCCGGACGCCGGTCGTGCGTGCCGGGAGCCAGTCGTACGCCGGTCGTGCCGGATGTCAGCCGTACATGCCGGGAGCGGTGCCGTCACCGTCCCTGATGCCGTGCAGGCCGCCCTTCTCGTCGCGCCACATCCGCCAGCCGTTCTGGCTGCCGGTGAACCAGGAGGGCGGGACGCCCGGCCCGGCGACCCGCGAGCCGTCGGAGAGCCTGAACTCGCACAGCGAGGCCACCGAGTAGAAACCGGCGGGCTGGCCCTTGAGCGGGAGCGGCTTGGGATCGGTCACACAGAAGGACCAGGCGTGCGCCTCCCTGACGTCGGCGGCGCGGCCGGTGGGAAGGTCGAAGGCGGTGCCGGGCTTGCCGTGCCGCAGGAAACCGACCTTCTCCATGCGGGGCGGGAAGGCCAGCCACCAGCCCGCCTCGGGGACCTGCTCGGCGGAGATCTGCCCGAGCACCCGGCCGTCCTCGGCGGCCAGCCGGGCGAACCCGCCGTAGCGGCCCTCCTGGTCGACCGGGCGGACCACCGGCGCGTGCCCCGGGCTGCCACTGGGGTAGACGCGCACCACCGAGGGGCGCATCCAGTTGATCCTGCCGTCGGAGAGCCGGACGGAGAACAGGCCGAAGGCGGAGGCCTTGTTCGTCTTCGGGTTGGTGTAGGGGGCGACGTACCCGACGAGGTCGTTCGCGGTCGCGCCGAAGGACCAGCCGCCCGACAGGTCGATCCCGGTGCCGAGGGCCTCCTCGACCGGGACCCGCCACAGGACCTTGCCGGTCCTCAGCTCGTGCGCCTCCAGGACCGGGCGGCGGGCCAGGCGCAGGAAGACCACGCGCGAGGCGTCGGACCACTGGGCCTCGGCGATGCCGGGCAGCCGCCAGGCGACCTTGCCGGTGAGCGGGTCGAGCACGACGACGCGGGCGCCGGCCAGGGCGGTGTTCTCGGACACGCACACGTAGGCCCCGCACCGCTGCGGCCCGAACGTGGAGTGCACCGGCCGGTTCCACCTGCGGGCCCCGGTCCGCCCGTCGAGCCCGACCAGCGTGGCCTTCCAGCGGCCCCTCCTGGCCGGGTCGATCGTCACCGCGACGGTCCGCCCTGAGGCGGTCTCGACGATCGCCGGGGGGGAGACCCCCATCCCCGGCAGGCGGCCCGCCATGGTCGAGGGGTGGGCCCAGAGCCTCCTGCCGGTGACCAGGTCCAGCGCCACGGTCTCCAGGGTCCCGTCGGGTTTCATGGAGGTCGTCGTGGCCACACCGCCGGCGACGGTGGTGCGGCTGACCGCGTTCATCTCGGTGTTGTGCCAGGTGGGATGGTTCGGGGTGGCCGCTTCACTGCCGGAGCAGCCGCCCAGGGTCAGAACTCCGGCGAGGACCAGGGCCGGTTTCGCGAGGGGCCGGATCACGGGTATTCCACTCCAATGCGGGCGAGGCGTTACGGCGTCGCCGCGGAGGGTGACCGTGTTCAGGCGCGGTCGGGCCGCGTTCCGGGCCTGCGGCCGAGCATGGTGGCCCACCGTCCGTGAGGTCCGGTGGCCCGGCCGCCGACACGGGTCGCGATGACCTCGGCGCCGGGCTCCTCCGCGGCCTTGGCCGCCGCGAGGTGGATCGACTCGGCGCGCCGGGCCCGGGGGTCGGGCCACAGCTCCAACGCGCCGCACACAGACGGTAGCACCGCGTAAGCGATCTGTAGATAACCTTGTGCAGATGGGTGTTAACGATCAAGGCCGGCCATCTCCGCCGGGTTCGTGCCGAACTCCTGTCCCGGCGGGCCGGCGAAGGCCACCGGCCGCCGGCCTCGACCGCCGCGCCGAGCGCGGTGACGCCCCCTCCTCCGAGCGCGGCCGCGGCGGCGACGCGGCGGGCGGCGCGTGCCGTCCCGGGCGTCCGGATCACGAGGCGGCGCTCCCCGCGTGCGGGGCGGTAGCGTTGCCTTGGAACCCACGCCGCGGCCCGCCACCCCCATGGGATCACGGCGCACGACAAACAAGCTGACCCAGCTTTGGTATTTCGAGGTGATTATCCCGGTGCGCGTACATGATTCGCTCGTCGAGCTGATGGGCAACACCCCCCTGGTCCGGCTGCACAGGGTGACCGAGGGGATCGGGGCCCAGGTGCTCGCGAAGGTGGAGTACTTCAACCCCGGCGGCTCGGTGAAGGACCGCATCGCGGTGCGGATGATCGACGCCGCCGAGAGGTCGGGCGAGCTGCGCCCGGGGGGCACGATCGTGGAGCCCACCTCCGGCAACACCGGGATCGGCCTGGCCATCGTGGCCCAGCAGCGGGGGTACCGCTGCCTGTTCGTGGTGCCGGACAAGGTCGCCCAGGACAAGATCTCGGTACTGCGCGCGTACGGCGCCGAGGTCGTGGTCTGCCCGACCGCGGTCGCGCCCGACAACCCCGACTCCTACTACTCGGTCTCCGACCGGCTGGCCAGGGAGACGCCGAACGCCTGGAAGCCCGACCAGTACTCCAACCCGCAGAACACCGAGAGCCACTACCACTCCACCGGCCCGGAGATCTGGGAACAGACCGAGGGCAGGATCACCCACTTCGTGGCGGGCGTCGGCACCGGCGGCACGATCAGCGGCACCGGCCGCTACCTCAAGGAGGTCTCCGGCGGCCGGGTCAAGATCATCGGCGCCGACCCGGAGGGCTCGGTCTACTCCGGCGGCACCGGGCGGCCGTACCTGGTGGAGGGCGTCGGCGAGGACATCTGGCCGGCCAACTACGACACCACGATCTGCGACGAGATCATCGCGGTCTCCGACCGGGACTCCTTCGGCATGACCCGGCGCCTCGCCCGCGAGGAGGCGCTGCTGGTGGGCGGCTCCTGCGGCATGGCGACGGTCGCCGCGCTGCGGGTGGCCGAGCGGGCCGGGCCGGACGACGTGGTCGTCGTGCTGCTGCCGGACGGCGGACGCGGCTACCTGTCGAAGATCTTCAACGACGAGTGGATGGCCGACTACGGCTTCCTGACCACCTCCAGCGAGGAGGGCCTGGTCAAGGACGTGCTGAACCGCAAGGGGCCCGGCATGCCGGAGTTCGTGCACACCCACCCGCACGAGTCGGTCGACACGGCCATCTCGATCATGCGCGAGTACGGGGTGTCGCAGCTTCCGGTGATGAAGGAGGAGCCGCCGGTCATGGCCGCCGAGGTGGTCGGCTCGATCCTGGAGCGGGACCTGCTGGACGCCCTCTACCGGGGCCGGGTGCGGCCGACCGACCCGATCGCCTCGCACATGTCGCAGCCGCTGCCGACGATCGGCGCGGGCGAGCCGGTATCCATCGCCGTCGAGGCGCTGGAGAAGGCCGACGCGGCGGTCGTCCTGGACGACGGCAAGCCGGTCGGCCTGCTGACCCGCCAGGACCTGCTGGCCTTCCTCGCCAACCACTGACCGGACGCCGGGGCGGGGGCGGGCCTCACGGCCTCCCCGCCTCCCGGGCTGGGGCCGTCCCGGCCCGGCCCGGAGCGCCACGGGCCCGGGCGTCGTGGGTGAGGCGCGGCGAGGGCTCGGATCAGGCGGGTCAGGCCGGGGCGTTCCCCGTCAGGGCGTCTCCGGCTGGAGCGGGAACTCCGCCGACACCTCCCACGCCCCGGACGCGGTGGGGCCGGCCAGCAGCCGCCCGCCGAGCGCCTCGACGCGCTCGGCCATGCCCACCAGGCCGAACCCGCCGCCGAGGCGGCTGATCCGCGCGTCGGTCACCGAGCCGTAGTTGCGCACCCGCAGCCGCACGGTGGTCCCCGTCCAGGGGACGTGCCCGCTCCAGGGATCCGGACCGGGACGGTCGGCCAGCTTCAGGTCGACCTCGATCCAGCCGGCGCCCGGGGCGTGCCGCCGGACGTTGGTCAGCGACTCCTGCAGGACCCGGTGCAGGGTGGTCATCACCTCGGGGGCCACGGTCTCGTCGGTGATGCCCTGGCCGATGTCGAAGGCCACCTGGGGGCCGGCCGTGGAGAAGCGCTCCACCATCGTGCGCATGTCCATGAGCGTGCTGCCCGGCGAGCGGGCGGCCTCCTCCTGGGCGCGCAGCACGCCGACCAGCCGGCGCATCGAGGTCAGCGCGTCGGCCCCGGCGTTGGCGATGGCCTCCAGCGAGGGGACCACGGCCTCGGGCTTCTGCTCGGCGACGACCTTGGCCGCCTGGGCCTGCACCACGATCCCGGTGATGTGGTGGGCCACCAGGTCGTGCAGCTCCCTGGCGAGTTCCAGGCGCTCGGCCCGCCGTACCGAGTCGACGGCCTCGCGGCGGCGCTCCATCTGGAAGCGGAGGTAGGCGCCGGTCCCGGCGGCGAAGGACCAGCCGACGAAGAGCAGGAACCCGATCGCCATCCCCGCGTTCGCCTCCAGGATGCGCGCGCAGGAGATCTCCAGCACGACCATCGTGGTCAGCGCGAACAGCGCGGCCCGGCGGATCGGCTCGATGGCGCGCAGCCCGCCGACGGTGAGGATCAGCAGCGCCCCGATCTCGGCCAGGCCCGGCCTGCCGTCCACGCCCGCGCTCGCGATGATCAGCGTGGACAGGACCGACACCGCCAGCAGGACGCGCAGATCGCCCACCCGGTGCCGCCGGCGCCGCAGCACCGCCGCGATGCCCAGCCCCCCGCACACCGGGGTCAGCCACCCCACGACGTCGGGCGAGGACCCCCACAGCAGCACGTCGACCAGGAGCAGCAGCAGGAGCCAGCCGATCAACGCGATCTCGCTGAGCCTCTTGACCCAGTACACGAGCCGGCTGTTCTCTCCCACGGTCACCGAGCCTAGGCCCCATGGCCGACATGTCCTATCGGCCGTTCGGCCGAGCGGCCCCCGCCCGGACCGGACCTTCAGGGGAGGCGGCGCGGGGACCTCGCCACGGATGCTGGAGGGGTCGTGAAGGCGAAGGAACGGGGAGAAGAGATGACCGTCGCAGGGATACTGCTGCTGATCGCCGGCCTCGTGGTCGGTGTGGTCCTGGTGCTGGCCGACCCGGTGCTGCTCTCGCGGATCGGCGAGGAGGACGCCGGGCGGCCGGGCGGGGGCGTGCGGGGAGAGGCCGCCGGTGCTGGTGGGGAGCGACTTTCCTGGCGGTGAGGGCGCGGCCGGAGCGATTGACGCGCTCCCCAGCTTGAAGGCCGGAGTTTCCGGCTGTGCCGTGTCATGCGGCACCTCTGGGGCTTCCTGCTTCGTCGACCTGAGCCACCGCAAGTGGTGGTCTTACCTGGTCTCCACAGGCGTTTAGTCTGTCCGCCCGTCCGGCGGCCAGAATGTTGATCGCCGCGTTGACGTCCCGGTCGTGGGCCGTCCCGCAGGCGCAGATCCACGACCGGACGTCCAGCGGCATCTTCTCCGCAACCACCCCGCACGCCGAGCACAGCTTCGAACTGGGGAACCAGCGATCGACCTTGGCGAAGGTCCGACCGTATCGGACGGCTTTGTACTCCAGCATGGTCACGAACCGCGACCAGCCCGCATCGTGCACGCTCTTGGCGAGCTTGGTGCGGGCCAGGCCGGACACGGCCAGATTCTCCACGTACACCGCTTGGTTGTCACGGATGATCCGCGTGGAGAGCTTGTGCGCGAAGTCCCGCCGGATGTCGGCCACCCGGGCGTGTGCGCGGGCGACCTTCACCCGGGCCTTGGCGTGGTTCGCCGAACTCTTCTGCGTGCGGCTGAGAGCCTTTTGCGCCTTGCGGAGCTTTTTCGCCGCGCGGCGCATGACACGCGGGTTGCTGATCTTCAGGCCGTTCGACAACACCGCGAAGTGCGTCAGCCCCAGGTCGATACCGACCTCGGACGTGACCGGAGGGCGCGGCTCGTGCGGTGTGTCGACCACGAACGAGGCGAAGTACCGGCCAGCCGCGTCCTTGATCACCGTTACCGACGACGGCTCTGAGGGCAGGATCCGCGACCAGCGGACATCCACCTCTCCGACCTTCGGCAGGCGCAGCCTCCCGGCCGCCGTGATCGCAAAGCGGGCGTTCTTCGTGAAGCGAACCGCCTGCCGGTTGTCCTTCTTCGACCGGAACCGAGGAGTGAACCGCGCCGGGTTTCGTGGAGACTCGGCTACTTGGTTTCTGCAGCGGTGAGTGCGGCCTGTTGACGACGGTAGT
>NZ_JBNCLF010000032.1:20867-76618 GCF_049844535.1 Streptosporangium sp. DT93 | reverse complement strand
GCCACGTCCGAGTTCTACCAGCCACGACCAGCCCACTACCGGACCTCACGTAGATCCGAACCTCGAACAGCTCCTAGCGGCCTGCGGGCGCGTTCCGCGTCCGGCCGCCCGCCCCGGCGACGAACGACCCCGGTGACGTCTTCCCGGGGTACGGAGCCGCAGGCGGGCCCGCCCGGCCCGGAACGTCGCCCGTACGACACGCGGCGCCCGTACGACAACGCGCCCGTACGACACGGGGCGCCCGTACGACAACGCGCCCCTACGACGACGACGCGCTCGTACGACGCGCGGCGCCCGTCGGCACGAGGCGCCCTACGACGCCAGGCGTAGAGAAGGGACCTTCCTGCGGGGGACGGCCGGACACGCGTTCACGGCCACAGTGGGACGGACAGCACGACGACCATGTCCGCTCCCACCGCGCCTCCCCCTGCCCTCCCCGGGCCCCGACGGCAACGGATCGCCTTCCGCGTGTCCGGGGTGAGGCCGGGACGCGGCGCGGTACGTGCCCGGAAGGCGACCCCATGCCCGCGCCCGTCCCGACCCCGCCGAATCCTGCCGCCGAGCCCGTCCCGTCGGGAGTGCCCGCCGCCCCGCGTGGCGAACGCGGCGGCCGGCCCGCCGAACGCCGATCCGGCACCGTCATGCCGCCCCGGCTCCGTAAGACCGTCCTCACCGTGCACGTGGCGATCTCGGTCGGCTGGCTCGGGCTCGACCTGGGTCTGCTCGCCCTCGGTGTCACCGCGCTGACCACCGGCGATCCCGCACTGGTGAAGGCCTCCTACCTGGCCATGGACGTCCTCGGCGACACGCTGATCGTCCCCGTGGGACTGATCGCGGTGCTGACCGGCGTCGTGCTCGGCCTGTACACGCCCTGGGGGCTGGTCAGGTACCACTGGGTGCTGCTCAAGCTGGTGACCAGCACGGCCGCGTTGATCGCCTCGGTGTTCGCGCTCCGCCCGCAGATCGAGGAGGCCGCCGCCTGGGTGTCCGGGGCGGGGGCCGCCACGCCGTTACCCCTCCCGGACCGGGGCGAGCTGAGCCTGGTCGTCGCGCCGAGCGTCGCCCTGACCGTCTACCTGCTCAACGTGGCATTGTCGACGTTCAAGCCGTTCGGCCGCACGCCGTACGGGCGCCGGCGGACGGCCCGGGGCACCGGGAGCACCGGGAGCACCGGCGTCGGCGGCGGCGGCGGTACCGCGACGCGGGCCG
Organism: Streptosporangium sp. DT93; assembly: GCF_049844535.1. Taxonomy (NCBI): domain Bacteria; kingdom Bacillati; phylum Actinomycetota; class Actinomycetes; order Streptosporangiales; family Streptosporangiaceae; genus Streptosporangium; species Streptosporangium sp. DT93. The sequence continues at coordinate 75,409 of NZ_JBNCLF010000032.1, read as the reverse complement.
CCCGGAGCCGCCCGGCCGGCTGAGGCCGGAGCACGAACCTGACGCGGACCGGCCCCGGACCGGCCCCGGACCGGCCCCGGACCGGCCCCGGACCGGACAGGGCCGGACAGGGCCGGACAGGGCCGGACGCGCACCGGACCAGGACCGGACGCGGACAGGAGCACGCGCCGCGGCACGGGCCGGAAGCTCGGCGACCACGCGATCGTCACTGGCGACCGGCCCTCTCACTCCTGCCTCCCCACCGTGTTACCAAAGCGTTTCTCAACGGGGCTGAACTTTTTTCACATCTTACATTATCGTCCGTTGCACCCCCCATCAGGAGGAAGAAATGATCAGGAGAGTCACAGGGGCCGCGGCCGGTATGGCACTGCTCGCCGGACTCGTCGCTTGCGGCGGCGACACCGGGACGGCCTCGGAGGCCACGACGCTGACGTACTGGATGTTCCAGGACCGCACCCCGCAGGCCGGGGAGGTCGTGGAGAAACTGCGCGCGGACTTCGAGAAGGCCAACAAGGTCACCGTCAAGATCGTCAAGATCCCCAAGGACGACTACAACACCAAGCTGGGCAGCGCGGTCGCCGCCGGGACCGTCCCCGACGTCGGCATCCTGGACCAGCCCCTGGTCGCCAGGTACGCACTGGACGGCACCATCAAGGAGGTGCCCGCCGGCACGGCCGACGAGAAGGCGTACTACAAGGGCGCCCTCGACACCAACCGGGTGAACGGCAAGCTCTACGGCCTGCCGCTGGACCACACCGCGGTCGCGCTCTTCTACAACAAGAAGCTGATCCCGACGCCGCCCAAGACCTGGGACGAGCTCAAGCAGATGGCCGCGAAGGTCCACCAGGACGACCCGAAGACCGCCGGGATCGTGGTGCCCAAGGGCGACGGCTACGGCGGCTGGATGTGGCCGGGCTTCGTCGCGGGCGCCGGCGGCTCCATGGTCGACGAGCAGGGCAAGAAGATCCTGTTCGACCAGCAGCCCGGGGTGGAGGCGCTCCAGCTCTGGGCGGACCTGCTGCCCTCCTCCCCCAGGGAGATCACCGACTCGGACAAGGCCTTCGAGAACGGCCTGGCCGCGATGACGATCTCCGGCCCGTGGGACGTGGCCAACATCAAGGACCAGTTCCCCGACCTGCAGTTCAGCACCGCCCCGCTGCCGTACAAGACCGAGCCCGCCGGGAACATCGGCGGCGAGAACGCGGTGGTCTTCAGCAAGGGCAAGAACGCCGAGCTGGCCTGGAAGTGGCTCGTCCACCTGACGAGCGCCGAGAACAACACCGCGCTGGCACAGGCGCTCGGCGGCTTCCCGACGAACGTGGCCGCGGCCGAGAAGGACGCCGCGACCTTCGGGCCCGACCAGGCGGCGTTCCTGGAGCAGCTCAAGGTCGCCCAGGCCCGCCCCGCCCTGCCGGAGTGGATCCAGATCAACGACGAGATCATCGCCCCCGCCATCGAGGCGGCGCTGAGCGGCAAGAAGACCTCCCAGGAGGCGCTCACCGAGGCCGCGGACAAGACGCGCGCGCTGCTCGGCTGGAACGGCTAACGCGAAAGCGAGGCGAACGTGGCATCTCCGGTGCTGGCCGACCAGCCCACCGTGACGCCCCGTCCCGGGCGGCCCCGCCGCCGCCCGGGGTTCGGGCGACGCGACCACGTCATCGGGTGGCTCCTGATCGCCCCCGCGATGATCTATTTCGTGATCTTCATGCTCTACCCGGCGCTGGCCGCGCTGTACTACAGCTTCACCGACTGGAACCTGCGGTCGGCGGCGAGCTGGGTGGGCCTGGCCAACTACTCCGACCTGCTCTCCGACGACGCGAAGTACCCCCACTTCTGGAAGTCGGTCCAGGTCACCCTGCTCTACACGGTGATCGCCGTCCCCCTGACGCTGGTCACCGCCCTGGCCCAGGCCCTGCTGCTCAACATGATCCGCCGCGGCTCGGGGGCCTTCAGGCTGCTGCTCTTCCTGCCCGTGGTGACCGCCGAGGCCGCCGTGGGCGTCATCTGGCGCTGGCTGTACGACCCCCAGTACGGGCTCGTCAACGGCTTCCTCGGGCTGTTCGGCATCCCCGGGCAGAACTGGCTCAACACCCCCGAGCTGGTCATCCCGGCGCTGGCGTTCATCGCGGCCTGGCAGTGCGGCATCTCGATGCTCATCTACCTGGCCGGGCTGAAGGGCATCCCCGGCTCGATCCGCGAGGCCGCGATCATCGACGGCGCCGGCCCGCTCCAGCGCTTCTGGAAGGTCGTCGTGCCGATGCTGCGGCCCACGACGTTCTACCTGCTGGTCACCGGGGTGATCGCGGCGCTCCAGGTCTTCGGCCTGGTCTACGTGATCCTGTCGGGCGGCGGCGGCAGGAGCGTCACCGGCGGCCCCGAGCAGTCGGGCCTGACCTACGTGCTGCACCTGTACCTGTACGCGTTCCGCTACGACGCGATGGGCGCCGCCTGCGCGATGTCGTTCGTCCTGCTCGTCTTCATCATGATCATTACTGCGCTGCAGTTCAGGTTCGTCCGGCAGGAGGCGTCATGAGGACGGCGAGGAACGTACGGCTCGCGCCCGTCTACGTCGCCCTGGTGCTGCTGGCGGCGGTGTCGGTCGTGCCGTTCCTGTGGATGCTGGCGACCTCCTTCAAGCACGGCTCGGACGTCTACACCAAGGTGCCCAGCCTGCTGCCGCTGGACCGCAGGACCGGCGAGTGGTCGCCCACCCTGGAGAACTACTCCTACGTCCTGGAGTTCGGCGGGATGGGCCAGGCGTTCGTCAACAGCGTCTGGGTCTGCCTGATCCTGGTCCCGGCCAAGCTGCTGATCGACGCGCTGGCCGCCTACGCCTTCGCCCGGATCCCCTTCCCCGGCCGGGACAAGATCTTCGTCCTGCTGCTCGCCGGCATGATGGTCCCCACGATCACGCTCCTGGTGCCGCGCCTGCACGTCACCCAGGCGCTGGGCATGTTCGACTCCGCGTGGGGCCTGATCGTGCCCAACGTGGCCTCGGTGCTGGACATCTTCCTGCTGCGCCAGTTCTTCCTGTCGCTGCCCACGGAGCTGGAGGAGGCCGCGCGCATCGACGGCGCGGGCCGGATGCAGATCTTCTGGCGGATCGTCGTGCCGCTGTCGAAGCCGGTGCTGGCGGTCGTGACGATCACCAGCTTCATCTTCCACTGGAACGACCTGATCTGGCCGCTGGTGGTGCTCAACGACCCCGAGCTCTACACGCTGCCGCTGGCCCTGCAGCAGCTCGCCAGCGGCGAGTCGGGACGGGCCTACTACATGATGGCCGGTGCCGCGCTGGCGGTCGTCCCGGTCATCGTGATCCTGATGATCTTCCAGCGCCGCATCATGGAGGGGATCGCGTTCACCGGCCTCAAGAGTTGACCTCCGCCGGGCACGGAGGCGGGCACGGAGACGTGAGGGGCACCGGGAGCGGGACGCCGCGTGACCGCGAGGGCCTGCGCGAGCCGGTGACCGGGCTGGTCGAGCCGCTGGTGCCCCGCCTCAGCCCCGGGCGGGCGCGCCTGCGGCTCGGGGTCAACACGGCCCACTACCCGGACGCGGCGGCCGAGCTGGAGGCGTTCGCCCGCCCGCTGTGGGGGCTGGCGCCGCCGGCAGCCGGGGGCGGGTCCTTCGGCCACCGGGAGCTGTGGCGCCGCGGGCTCGCCGCGGGGGCCGCGCCGATGTCGACACCTGGCTGCTCCCGCACCCGCCCTGGCACCTGCGGGTGCACCGGCTGCGGACGGGACGAAGGCTGCTGTCGGCCGAGGGCGCGTTCGCGGTCGACCGTGACCCCGCCGCGTACCGCGACGCCGCCGGTCCCGGTCACGCCCGCGTCGGCTCCCCCGCGGGGCTGTGCGTGATCGAGGACCTGACCGGGGCGCGGACCGGGGAGCTGGTCCGTCCCCTGCCGGGCACGAACGTCATGGTCCCGCGCACGGTCATCCCCACGCTCCGGGGTGAGCACGTCCCCGGCGGGGAGGGCGCGGGCTCCGGCTCAAGCGGGAGATCCTTCCGGCCGGGCACCCCTTCAGGACCCGCTGTCCCCGCCACCTGCCACGGGCGAGTCGATGCGTGCGGCGATCCCTCATCGCCAAAAAGGTGTTGAACCAGGTCAGAAGGGGAATTTTTCTCCCAGAACCACCGTCGCTCCCGGGAGCGCCCCGGCGAGAAGGGCGTCATCACGTCCGAGGGCCGAACGCGACACTGCATCACCATGGGCTACCACGGTGACGCTCGGCGATCGATCCATGACGTCTCGCCATGGAGGTCCCGGACACACGGAGGTCCCGGACGCCCCGGCCGAACGGCGGGCGCCCGGACTCCGCGGGAGCGTACCGGATCCGTGGAAGCCGTTCGCGGCCCCGGACGCCGGGCCCGTGGATCTGATCACTCATGGACCTGTGAAGCCGTACAGGAATGGCGAGAGGGGACGGGGATGACCGGTCTCGCGACCGAGAACGCGCTGGTCCGGGATGTCGACGACGTGGAGGCCTTCGCGCGGCGCTGCTTCTCCGGCTCTCCCGGCGACCTTCTGGGGGTGGAACTGGAGTTCCTGGTGTTCGACCGTACGGTCCCCGCCCGCCAGGTCCCGATCGCCAGGATCGCCGGCGCCCTGCCACCGCTGCCCGGCGGGAGCGTGGTGACCTTCGAGCCGGGCGGCCAGCTGGAGCTCTCGAGCCCGCCGGGCTCCCTGCCCGACGCGATCGGCCGCCTCACCTCGGACGTCGAGGCCGTGCGGGAGGCGCTGCGGGGGGCGGACCTGGTGCTGGCCGGGGTCGGGCTCGACCCGCTGCGACCGGCCTGGCGGCAACTGCACCTTCCCCGGTACGAGGCCATGGCCGAGTTCCTCGGCACGCCGTACGGGTCGCTGATGATGTGCTCGACCGCGTCGATCCAGGTCAACCTGGACCTCGGCCCGGATCCCGTGAGGCGCTGGGAACGCGCGCACCTGCTCGGTCCCGTCCTGGTGGCGGCCTTCGCCTGCTCGCCGCTGAGCGGGAGCCGGCCGTGCGGGTGGATGTCGGGCCGCCAGGCGGTGTGGGAGCGGCTCGACCCCACGAGGACGGGCTCCGTCCCCGCGAGCGGCGATCCGGCCGCCGCCTGGACGGAGTACCTGCTCGACGCCCGCCTGATGGCGGTACGCGAGGACGCCGGGTCCGGCGAGGAGGGCGCCGGGAACGGACGCCACGGCCGGCACGGGCGCCACGGTGGAAACGGGCGCGGTGAGAACGGGCGCGGCGGGAACGGCCCGCGCGGGAACGGGCGCGGCCGGGACACGGAACGCGACCTCCGCCACGCCCGGACCGGCGGTGCCGGGGACCACGAGGGACAGGGACACCACGGGGATCACGGGAATCACGGGGATCGCGCGGGTCACGGGAACGGGGTGCGTTACCGTCCCGTCCGGGACGGCTCGACCTTCCGCGACCTGCTGGCCGCCTCCCGCGAACCGCCGACCCTGGCGGACCTGACGTACCACGCCACCACCCTCTTCCCGCCGGTCCGGCCGCGCGGCTGGCTGGAGATCCGCTACCTCGACGCCCAGGATCCTGCGGGCTGGCAGGTGTGCGCGGCGGTGACGCACGCCCTGGTGACCGACGACCGCGCGGCCGACGCGGCGCTGGCCGCGGTGGAGCCGTGCGCGGGGATGTGGCTCCAGGCGGGACGCCGCGGGCTGGCCGAGCCCCGGCTGAGGGACGCGGCCGACGACTGCTTCCGCGCCGCGCTCGCGGCGCTGCCCCGGCTGGGGGCGCCGCCGGGCCTGGTCCGGGAGGTCGCCGCCTTCGGGGACCGCCACGTGACCCCCGGCCGGTCCCCGGCCGCGGATCTGCTGGAGCTGGTGAAGGGGCCGGAGGGACGCCTGCCGGCCTGGCTGTCCGGGGAGGGGCGGGCCTGACGCCCTCCAGGACCGGACCACCGTCCTGACCGGCCGGGAAGGGGGGCCTGACGTTCCCCCGGGCCGGACCACCGGCCCGGCCGTCCGGGAGGGGGGATCCGAAACCCCTCCGGATCGGAGCACGCGGGTCCCACGCAGGAGGTATGGATGAGCGACTTCAAGGAACGGATCGCCGCCGAGCTGACCGCGGCGCGGAGCCGGTCCATCGCCTACACCGACGCCGAGGACGACCTGCTGGTCAGGCAGCACTCACCGCTGATGTCACCGCTGGTGTGGGACCTGGCGCACGTGGGCAACTACGAGGAGCTGTGGGTGCTGCGCCAGGCCGGCGGGATCGCCCCGCTCCGCCCGGAGATCGACGACCTGTACGACGCGTTCCGGCACCCGCGCGCCGACCGCCCGGCCCTGCCCGTCCTGGGGCCCGGCGAGGCACGCCACTACATCGGGGGCGTGCGCGGCCGGGTGCTGGACGTCCTGGACGAGATCGACCTGAACGGCCCCGATCCCCTGCACCGCGACGGCTTCGTCTTCGGCCTGGTGATCCAGCACGAGCACCAGCACGACGAGACGATGCTGGCGACCCTGCAGCTGTCCGGCGCGCCGGACCTGGTCCGCGACGGCGACCTGCCGCCCGCCGGCCCGCCGGGGCCGGCCGAGGTGTTCGTCCCGCCGGGCCCGTTCCTGATGGGCACCGCCACCCACCCGTGGGCCTACGACAACGAGCGCCCCGCCCACCCGGTCGACCTGCCCGGCTACTGGATCGACAGGCTCCCGGTCGGCAACCGCGCCTACGCCGACTTCGTCGAGGACGGCGGCTACGACGATCCCCGCTGGTGGAGCGGGGAGGGCCTGCACTGGCTGCGGCGCAGCCGGGCGTTCGCGCCGCTGTTCTGGACGCGGGACGGCGGGAGCTGGTGGCGTACCCGCTTCGGCCGGACCGAGCCCGTGCCCATGGACGAACCCGTCCAGCACGTGTGCTGGTACGAGGCCGAGGCCTACGCCCGGTGGGCCGGGCGGCGGCTGCCGACCGAGGCCGAGTGGGAGAGGGCCTGCGGCTGGGACGCCGGGGCGGAGCGGGCGCGGCGCTACCCCTGGGGGGACGACGCGCCGGGGCCCGGCAGGGCGAACCTCGGCCACCGGGCGGCACGGCCCGCGCCGCTGGGCGCCTTCCCGGCCGGGGCCTCCCCCTGCGGGGCCGAGCAGATGGTCGGGGACGTGTGGGAGTGGACGGGCTCGTGCTTCCTGCCCTACCCGGGGTTCCGGAGCTTCCCCTACCCCGAGTACAGCGAGGTCTTCTTCGGCTCCCGCCACCGGGTGCTGCGCGGCGGGTCCTGGGCGTCGGATCCGGCGGTGGTGCGCACGACGTTCCGGAACTGGGACCGTCCGGCCCGCAGGCAGATCTTCTCCGGCTTCCGGTGCGCCCGCTCGGCCTCGGCGGAGGACTCCGCCTGTGTCCACCCGGCCTCCGCCGGGAACTCCCGGTCCACCCGCCCGGCCTCCGCCACGGACCTCCCGCCCGTCCGCCCGGCTTCCGCGGGAGACTCCGGGTCCACCCGCCCGGGCTCCGCCGGAGGCTTCGGGGCCACCCGCCCGGCCTCCGCCGGGGAGGGGTAGATGTGCCGCCACGCGGCGTGGCTGGGCGCCCCTCGCACCCTCGCCTCGCTGATCCACGAGCCCGGTCACGGCCTGCTGCGGCAGTCCTACGCGCCGCGCCTGCAGCGCCACGGCACGGTCAACGCCGACGGTTTCGGCGTCGCCTGGTACGACACCGCCCGCGCGGAGCCGGTCCGCTACCGGCGGGCGATCCCCATTTGGACCGACGAGAACCTGCCGGGGATCGCGCGGATCGCGAGATCCGGCTGCCTGCTGGCCGCCGTACGGTCGGCCCCCGTGGGGACGCCGGTCGAGGAGAGCGCGACCCCGCCCTTCGCCGACGGGCCGTGGCTGGTCAGCCACAACGGGCGCGTCTCCCGGGAGGTGGTCGGGGAGCTCGCCGACGACGCGGAGAGCACGTGCGACTCGGCCTGGCTGGCCGCCGCGGTGTTCGCGCGCCGGCGCGCGGGTGATCCGCTCGGCGAGGCCCTGACGGAGATCGTCACCCGGGCCGGGGTGAAGGATCCCGGTGCCCGCCTGAACCTGCTCGCCTGTGACGGCGTCTCGATCGCCGCGACCGCGTGGGGGGACACGCTCTTCGTCCACCTCGGCGACCACGCGCGCGACGGGGTGCTCGTGGCGAGCGAGCCCCTGGACGGCCGGCCCGGCTGGCGGGCCGTTCCCGACCGGACCCTCGTCCTGGCCTCACCCGACGGTGTACGCGTCCGGCCGCTCTGACCGGCCCCCACCGGCCCCACGGCCCCGAGCAGCCCCCGGCCCCCACCGGCCTCCTCGGTCCCGTCGGTCTCCGAGGAACCGGAGGGAACGCCGGTCCCCGGTGGGCACGCGCCGGCCCCGAAGGACCACGAACGTCCCCGGGCGACCACCGGGGCGACCGACCCGGCCGAGAGGAGAGCGGTTCCGCCACACCAGAGCGACACGGCCGCGGACCCGCGTGCGGGACGTGGCCCACAGACCCGGGAGGCACCGTGTCCATCAGCCAGTCACCCGTACAGCTGATCGATCATCTCGGCCGCGAGCACCTGCGCCACGCCCTCGGACGCGACGTCCGCACCGGGATGGCGGCCACGCCCAAGTGGTTGCCGCCCAAGTGGTTCTACGACGAGGCGGGCAGCGACCTGTTCTCCAGGATCACCCGGCTGCCGGAGTACTATCCCACCCGCCGCGAGCTGGCCATCCTGCGCAGGCAGGCGCTCGACATCGCCGTCCGCAGCGGCGCCGACACCCTGGTCGAGCTCGGCTCGGGAACCGGCGAGAAGACCGTGCTGCTGCTGGACGCGCTCTCGGCCAGGGGCACGCTGCGCGCCTACACGCCGGTGGACGTCGACGCGGCGACCCTGGGCGACGCCGCGCGGCGGTTCGCCTCCCGCTACCGCGGCCTGGTCGTGCGGGCGATCTGCGCCGACTTCGAGACGCACCTGGCGCTGCTGCCCCGGACGGGACGGCGGATGGTGGCCTTCCTCGGCGGCACCGTCGGCAACCTCGCCCCGGAGCCTCGCGGGGCGTTCCTGAGGGAGCTGCGCGCCACGCTCTGCCCCGGGGACTCCCTCCTGCTCGGCGCCGACCTGGTCAAGGACCCCAGGCGGCTGGTCGCGGCGTACGACGACGCCGCGGGGGTGACGGCCGCCTTCAACCGGAACGTGCTGCGGGTGATCAACCGGGAGCTGGGCGCCGGCTTCGAGCCGGAGGCCTTCGAGCACGTCGCGCTCTACGACGAGCGGCACGAGTGGATCGAGATGCGGCTGCGCGCGAGCCGCGCCATGCGCGTGCCGATCCCCGGCCTGGGCCTGCGGGTCTCCTTCGCGGCGGGGGAGGAGATACGCACCGAGATCAGCGCGAAGTTCCGTATCGGCGGCCTGCGGCGGGAGCTCACCGCGGCCGGGTTCCGGATGGAGTGCCACTACACCGACCCGATCGGCGACTTCGCGCTCGTCCTGGCCCGCGTCTGACCTGTCCGTGGGCCCGGTACGGACGTGCGGCACCGGACCTCGGGCATCACCCCCGGCCGGATCCCGGGGCTCGGGTCCCGGAATCCGGGTCTCGGGCTCCGGACCTCAGGCCCGGGCCGGGACCCGGGCCCGGGACCCGGGATCAGGCCCGGGACCCGGGATCAGGATTCCGGGCTCAGGGTTCCGGACCTCAGGCGAGGGAGCGGATCGCCCTGGCCGGTCGGCGCCAGGACGCGTCGACGGCCTCGGGCGACAGGATGTGGTCCAGGACCATGTGGGCGCAGCCGGCGATCCCGGCCTCCGGGCCGAGGCGGCTGCGCTCGATGCGCAGGTTGCGGGTGGCCAGGGCGGTCGAGCGGCGGTGGACCACCTCGCGCACCCCCGAGACCAGCGGCTGGAAGGTCTCGGCGACGTCGCCGCCCAGGACGACCACGGAGGGGTTGAGCAGGTTGACAGCGCTGGCGACGACCTCCCCGAGCATCCGGGCGGCGTTGCGCACCACGGTCATCGTCCGGGCGTCGCCAGAACGGACCAGGCCGACCACGTCGTCGAGGGTCTTGACCTCGTACCCCAGGGCGCGCAGGTCGCGCAGGATGGCGGTGCCGCTGGCGACCGAGTCGACGCAGTCGATGTTGCCGCAGCGGCAGAGCACTCCCCCGCCGTCGCGGACCGGGATGTGCCCGATCTCCCCGGCGGCGCCCAGCGCCCCCCGCAGGATCTCGCCGCCGGCGATGACGCCGGAGCCGATCCGGGTGGAGACCTTGATGAACAGCAGGTCGTCGGCCTGGCCCGCGTAGACCTCGCGGTGCTCGCCGATCGCGATGACGTTCACGTCGTTGTCGAGGAAGACCGGGACGGGGAAGCGCTCGGCGATGATCGGCGGGATGGCCACGCCGGTCCAGCTCGCCATGATCCGGGTGCTCTCGGTACGTCCGGCCGCGAACTCCACGGTGGCCGGGACGCCCAGGCCGACGCCGCGGACCGGCGCGGCGAGGTCGTCGCCGAGCAGCTCGCTCCAGGTCTCCATGACGAGCGGCAGGACCACGTCCGGGCCCTCCTCCACGTCCACCGCGAGCCCGGCGGAGGCCAGCACCTCGCCGCCGAGGTCGCAGACCGCGATCTGGGCGCGGCTGGCGCCCAGGGAACCGACCAGCACGACCCCGCCGGAGGCGTTGAAGACCAGGCGGGTCGGCGGGCGGCCTCCGGTGGAGGGGCCCTCGCTGTCCTCCACCACCAGGTTCCGCTCCAGCAGCTCCGACACCCGCAGGGACACGGCGGGCCGGGACAGGCCGGTGACACGCCCTATGTCGGAGCGCGTGACGGCCTCACCGGAGCGGATGAGGCGCAGCACCTCACCGCTGGTGGCCAGCGCGGCAGCGGGACGTCGAGGCATCGGCCAAGTGAATCACACCCACTTAGTAAATGAAACCTTCGTACTTTCTTATCTTGAATGACAAAACTCCGCTTGCGAAGAGCGCAAGGTCTGGCTACTGTCCGATCTATCCCAGATTCCGGTAGCCCACCGTGGAGCACCCCCCATGTCCGAGACACCGCGACCCGCAGACCTGATCGTCTTCGGCGGCACAGGCGACCTCTCCATGCGGAAACTCCTGCCCGCGCTCTACCACGCCGACCGTGACGGCCGGCCGGCCCCCGAGACGCGGACCATCGCGATGTCCCGGGGCGGGCTCGACGAGGTCGAGGCCGCCTGGCGGTGGATCGACCCGATCCTCGGCGAGCGGGACTCGCGGGGCACCCCGCCCGAGCCCTACCCGGCGGGCAGCGCCGGACCCGCCTCGGCGTACGAACTCGTCGGCCGCCGCGGCCGCGCCTGGCACGAGGAGGTGCCGGTGTGAACGACCGCGCGGACCCCGCGGACCGGCCGGGACACGACCACGACGACCGGCACGAGCGACACGAACGACCTGACCGACGAGATCGGCACGACCGCGACGGAGGACACCGGATGCACCCCGTGATCCAGGAGGTCACCGACCGCCTGACCGAGCGCAGCCGCCCCAGCCGCACCGCGTACCTGGCCCGGCTGCACGCCGAGGCCGAGGCGGCGCGCCTCCGGGGACCGGCCAGGGCGAGCCTGGGCTGCGCCAACCTGGCCCACGGCTTCGCCGGGGTCGGCGCGGCCGACAAGCGCGACCTGCGGGCGAACGTCAAGCCCGGCGTGGCGATCGTGTCGAGCTACAACGACATGCTCTCGGCGCACCAGCCCTACGAGGCCTACCCGGCGATCCTCAAGGACGCCGTGCGCCGGGCGGGCGGCGTCGCGCAGTTCGCCGGCGGCGTGCCCGCGATGTGCGACGGCATCACCCAGGGCCGGGCCGGCATGGAGCTGTCGCTCTACAGCCGCGAGGTGATCGCGATGTCCACCGCGATCGCGCTCTCGCACGACATGTTCGACGCCTCCCTCCTGCTCGGCGTCTGCGACAAGATCGTCCCCGGCCTGCTGATCGGCGCCCTGCACTTCGGCCACCTGCCCGCGATCTTCGTGCCCGCCGGGCCGATGACCTCCGGCCTGCCCAACAAGGTCAAGGCCCGCACCCGGCAGCTCTTCGCCGAGGGCAAGGTCGGCAAGGACGAGCTGCTCGACGCCGAGGCGAAGTCCTACCACTCCCCCGGCACCTGCACCTTCTACGGCACCGCCAACTCCAACCAGGTCATGATCGAGGTCATGGGCCTGCACCTGCCGGGCGCCACGTTCGTCAACCCGCGCACCGAGCTGCGCGAGGCCCTGACCCGGGCCGCGGGCAGGCGGGCGGTCGAGCTGACCGCGCACGGCGACGAGTACACCCCGGTCGGCGAGGTCGTCGACGAGAAGGCGATCGTCAACGCCTGCGTGGCGCTGCTGGCCACCGGCGGCTCCACCAACCACACCATGCACATCGTCGCCATCGCCGCGGCGGCCGGCATCGAGCTGCTCTGGGACGACCTGTCGGCCCTGTCGAAGGCCGTGCCGCTGCTGACCCGGATGTACCCCAACGGCCAGGCCGACGTGAACCACTTCCAGGCCGCCGGCGGGATGCAGGTCCTCATCGCCGAGCTGCTCGACGCCGGGCTGCTCCACGGCGACGTGCTGACGATCGCCGGCCGCGGGCTGGACCACTACCGCTCGACCGTGGAGCTCAAGGACGGCGAGCTCCTCTGGCAGGAGCGCACCGAGGGCAGCACCGACCCGGACGTGCTGCGGCCGGTCGCCGACGCGTTCTCCGCCGACGGCGGCATCCACATGCTCGACGGCAACCTGGGCCGCGCGGTCACCAAGGTCTCCGCCGTCAAGGACGAGCACCTGGTCATCGAGGCCCCCGCCAAGGTCTTCGACGACCAGCTGGAGCTGCTGCGCGCCTTCGACGCGGGCGAGCTGGACGGGCAGGACTTCGTGGCGGTCATCCGCTACCAGGGGCCCAGCGCCAACGGCATGCCCGAGCTGCACAAGCTCACCCCGCCGATGGCGGTGCTCCTGGACCGCGGCCAGCGGGTGGCGATCGTCACCGACGGCCGCATGTCCGGCGCGTCCGGCAAGGTCCCGGCCGCCATCCACCTCTCGCCCGAGGCCGCCGACGGCGGCCCGATCGCGCGGGTGGTGGACGGCGACCCGATCCGCCTCGACGCCGCCGCGGGCACCCTGGAGCTGCTGGTGCCCGCCGCGGAGCTGGCCGCCCGGCCGACGCTGGGCGCGCCGCTCGACGACGCCCGCTGGGTCGGCACCGGCCGCGAGCTGTTCGGCGCCTTCCGCCGCGCCGCCGGCCCCGCCGAGCGCGGCGCGAGCGTCTTCGCCCTGAACGGCCGCGCCGAGGCCCTGGCATCGGCGGCGTCGACGTCGGCGCCCCCGGCCGCCGGCCACCCCGCGACCACCTCGGGCGCGACCCCATGACCCTCCCCTGGCTCGTCGCCGACATCGGCGGCACCAACGCCCGTTTCGGGCTGATCACCGAACCCGGTGGCCGGCCCGAGGCGGTGGCCGTGCTCGCGGGCGCGGAACACGACGGCCTACCCGGAGCCGTAGCCGCCTATATCGCAGATCATGCGGGCGGAGTTCGGCCGGGAGCCGCGTGTGTCGCGATCGCGGGGCCCGTGGAGGGAGACCGTTACCGGCTCACCAACGCCGGATGGACGGGGTCGGTGCGCGACCTGGGCATTCCCCACGCCTGGCTGCTCAACGACTTCGAGGCCCTGGCCGCGTCCCTGCCGTACCTGGGCGGCGAGGATCTGGCCGGCCTGGGCGGCCCGGAACCCGGCGACGGCGTCAAGGCCGTGCTCGGGCCCGGGACGGGGCTCGGCGTGGGCGGCCTGGTGCCCTCCGCCGGAGGCTGGGTGCCGATCCCCGGGGAGGGCGGGCACGTCACCGCGCCGCTCCTGGACGAGCGCGACCACGAGATCGTCCGCGCCCTGCGCGCGGACGGCCTGGAGCACGTGGTCGCCGAGCACCTGCTGTCCGGCCCCGGCCTGTCCCGGCTGCACCGGGGGCTGGCGCTGGTCCGCGGCACGGACGCGCCCCGGCTGACGGCCGCCGAGATCGTCACCCGGCTGGACGACTCGCTCTGCGCCGAGACCGTCGAGGTGTTCTGCGCGATGCTCGGCACCTTCGCCGGGAACGTCGCCCTGACCCTGGGCGCCAGGGGCGGCGTCTACCTGGGCGGCGGGGTGCTGCCGCGTATCGTGGAGCGGGTCCGCTCCAGCGACTTCCGCCGCCGGTTCGAGGCGACCCCCACCCTGAACGACTACCTCTCCGGCATCGCCACGACGCTGATCGTGGCCCCCCAGCCCGCCCTGGTCGGCGCGGCGGCGTGGCTGGACCAACGCCTGTCAGACATGGAGTACGCATGAGCCTGCTCGACATCGCCCCCGTCGTCCCGGTCGTCGTCATCGACGACGTGGAGACCGCGGTCCCCCTGGCCCGCGCCCTGGTGGCGGGCGGCCTGCCGGTCATCGAGGTCACCCTGCGCACCGAAGCGGCGCTGGAGGCGATCGGGCGCATCTCCGCCGAGGTGCCCGACGCGGTGATCGGCGCGGGCACGATCCGCGCCGCGGCCGACGTGGCCGCGGCCGTGGCGGCCGGTTCCCGGTTCCTGGTCAGCCCGGGGACCACGCCCGGCCTGGTCGACGCCATGGAGTCGAGCGGGGTGCCGTTCCTGCCGGGCGCGGCGACCGCCTCCGAGGTCATGGCGCTGGCCGACCGGGGGGTGAGCGAGATGAAGTTCTTCCCCGCCGAGGCGGCCGGGGGCCTGCCGTACCTCAAGGCGCTCGGCGGCCCGCTGCCGCAGGTCAGGTTCTGCCCGACGGGCGGCATCAGGCTCGACACCGCCCCCGCCTACCTGGCGCTGCCGAACGTCGGCTGTGTCGGGGGGACCTGGCTCACCCCGGCCGACGCGCTCGCCTCGGGCGACTACGCCCGGATCGAGAAGCTGGCCGCCGAGGCCGCAGCCCTGCGCTGACCGCTTCCCTCCACCCGGCTCCCCCGGACCCGGGCCGGGCCACGAACCCCGTGGGCGTGTCTGTTCTCCCTTGGCGCGCTCGCGGCCATGAGTCACCGTGACCCGGTGAGACGCTCATGGATCCGGCCCGCGGCCGCCCCACCCGGCGGTCGCGGGTCGCCTTTTCTCCCCCTCCCGGTTCCCCCTCCCCGGGCTCCTCGCGGCCTCGCCCTCGCGGCTCTCCGCGCGGCCCCGCAGGCCCCCGGCGGCCCCTCGCAGCCGGGCGGGCTGAACCCCGCGCGGACCCCGCGCGTATCTCGCGGCGAAAGGCACTCCCTCACAGAGGAGCCATGAATGCGAGTACGCATCGTCACGATCTGCGCCACGGTCCTGGTCATGGGCGTCGCCGGTACGGCGTCGGCCGGGACAGGGCACGCGCAGGGCGGAGCGAAACAGACACCGGCCGGGACCGGCGCGGCGAAGGCCGGCGCGGGACGGGTCACGACCGACGGCGGCCGGTCGGAGGCCGGCGCGGCGCTCTCCCGCAGCCGTTTCTCGGTCACCAACCTCGTCTCGGACGTCGGCGGACGGGCCGCGATCACCGACGCGACCCTGGTCAACCCGTGGGGCCTGGCGATGGGCAAGACCCTGTGGGTCTCGGCCGCCGGCACCGGGCTCGCCACGGTCTACTCCGGCGGCGCGGGCAACGTGAAGCAGGAGAAGACCCGGGTCCGCGTCCCCGGCGGCAGGCCCACCGGGCAGGTCGTCAACATGGGCGAGGAGTTCGTCGTCAAGGGCCCGGGCGGTTCGGGACCGGCGACCTTCATCTTCGCCAGCCCCAGCGGGGCGATCACCGGCTGGAACGCCGAGGCCGACCCGGACGACGCGATCATCAGCGCCTTCGTCAGGGGCGCCGACTTCAAGGGGCTGGCCCTGGCCAGGACCAACCGGGGGCCGATGCTGCTGGCCGCCGACTTCGCCCACAACCGGGTACACGTCTTCGACGGCGACTTCGACCGGATCTCGATGGGCCGCCGCGCGTTCCAGGACCCCGGCCTGCCCGAGGACTACGCCCCGTTCAACGTGGAGGTCGTGGGCCGCTCGATCCTCGTCGCGTACGCCAGGCGCGACCCGCAGACCGGCAAGTCGGTGGCCGGGCAGGGCAAGGGGTTCGTCAGCCAGTTCAACGGCTCGGGCCGGTTCGTCGGCCGTTTCGCCGCGCGCGGAGCCCTCAACGCGCCCTGGGCGATGACACTGGCCCCGAAGAACTTCGGCGCCCACTCCGGGGCGCTGCTCGTGGGCAACTTCGGCGACGGCCGGATCAACGCCTACGACCCGCGCAACGGCCGCCCGCTCGGCCCGCTGCGCTCCTCCGACGGCCGGCCCGTCACGCTGGGCGGCCTGTGGGACCTGGAGCCCGGCACCGAGACGGTCGGCGGCACGAACGCGCTCTGGTTCAGCGCGGGCAGCGACGGCGGCACGCACGGCCTGCTCGGCCTGATCAGGCCCGCCGGCGCCGGTGGCTCCTCGTCCTCCCCCAACGCCTCGCCGTCGCCGACGTCCTCGCACCCGAGCTCCCACAACTCCGGCACCTCCAACAACTCCGGTAACTCCGCCCCCGACAACTCCGGCGGCTCCGGGTACGGCTACTGACGGCTACTGACGGATCCCGGACGGCCGCGGGCGCCCGGAGCACGCCCGGCGGCGCCGGCACCCCCGCACCACGGGCCCGCGAGGTCCGGCTTCAGGGCCGGTCCCCACGGGACCCGCGGCGGGGTGCCGGCGCCGCGGCGCGTCCGGGCGGGGCCACCGGGCCCGTCCCGAGCCCCCCGCCCCCCTGTCCCCTGCCGTCCCCGGCCGGAACGGCTCCCGGCCCCGAGCCACTGGCCCCCCGGCCGAAGCGGCCCCCGGCCCCGGCCCCCTGGCCCCCGCGGGAGCGGCTCCCGGCACCGTCCGGACGGAGCCTTTCCCTGCCCGCCGGGCGGCGCGTTCCCGGGCTCGGGGGCCTCGATGACCACGCCGGTGCCGGGTTTCCTTTAACCTTGAACCAGCGAGGGGAGTACTTCCCAAGAATCGGCCCGGTCAGTACGGACGTTCTACAACGTCCCCGGACGGTCGCCCGCGACGATGCGGGTGAAGGAGACCTCGGATGACGAGCGCATTCGAGGTGCGAGCATGACCGCCGACCGTCCCTCCTCCCTCCCGGACGTCACCCGCCCGACGCTCCCCCCTGCCCGGCGCCGCGTCTCCCTGCGCCGCATCCGTGTCCGCCACTGGAAGGGCGCCCGAAGCGTGACGAGCGACATTCCCCATCTCCGTGAGGTGCACGTGATGGCCACCACACCGGCAGGCCGTCCCGCGGACGGAGAGCTGCACTACCCGGCGGGGTCGCTGGTGCTCCTCGCGGGCATCCCCGGGGCGGGCAAGAGCACCCTGCTGGACCGGCTGTACGGGCTCAGCGGCGACGAGCGCCATCCGGTACGGGCGGGCGAGGCCCGGGTGATCGACTCGCGCCAGTCGCGCAACTGGTGGGCCCGCTACCTGGGCCCGCTCCCCCCCAGGGCCCGCATCCCGATCGTGCACACCACCCACGTGGTGCGGATCGCCCGCGCCCTGCTCGGCGGGCACGGCGTCGTGGCGCACACCCGAGGCACCTGGCCGCACATCCTGTACGGCTTCGCCTGGCTGGCCCGCAGAGTCGGCAGCGAGGTGCACCTGATCCTGCTCGACGTGGACCCTGCCACGGCCCGGGCGGGGCAGCTCGCCCGCGGCCGGGTCGTCACGGACGCGACCTTCGCCCGGCACTGCCGCCGCTGGCGGGTGCTCATGGACCAGGCCCGCGACGGCGCGGTCCCGCCGGCGGCCGGTGTGACCGTCCTGGGCCGCCCGGATGCGGATATGCTCCGGGCGATCCGCTTCGACGAGCGGCCCACCGCCTCGCGGAGCCGCTGAGTCGTCCACATAGGGTTCTGCGCCCCGCCTTCCGGGGGACGGCAGGACGATCGGGAGGAGACCACATGATCGACGTAACGGCTCTCGCCGAGGAGCACCTCTCCCTGGCGCGGCAGAGCGCGCACGGCCGCAGCGCCCACACCTATCTCGACGAGGGCACGCTCCGTCAGGCGATCATCGCGCTGACCGCGGGCACCGCCCTGGGCGAGCATGACGCCCCGCCGGCCGCGAGCCTGCACGTCCTGTCGGGACGGGTGCGGCTCGTCGACGGCGTGCCGGCCGACGGTTCCGGTGCCGGTCAGGCCGCCGGGCAGGGGACCGCGCTCGACGCGGGGCAGGTCGCCCCGATCCCGCAGCGGCGGCACTCGCTGGAGGCCGACGAGGACTCCGTGGTCATCCTCACCAGCGTCGTCAACATCACCGTCTGACGTCACCGTCCGAACCGGACGCCGCCCGGCACCGCCCAGCCCGCCGCACCCGTCCGCCGTCAGGCGGGCGGGGACGCGGGGCGGGGACGGGTTCTCGGCGGGCTCGGCCGCCCCGGGGGGAGCACCTCGACCGAGGTCTTGCGGATGTGGTCGTAGACCAGCGAGGTGCGCACGTCGGCGATGTTGCGGTGCCGGGAGACGTGGTCGAGGACGAAGTCGCGCAGGTGCCCGGTGTCGCGTACGGCCACCTGGATGATGAAGTCGTCGCCACCGGAGACCACGAAGACCGCGAGGGTCTCCGGGAGCGCGGCCACGTGGTCGCGGAAGGCCTCGACCGCCTCGCGGAGCTCCTGGCGGGCTGCGCCTGACGTGGAGGCGGTGCGGGCGGACTTCTTGATCTCAAGTGTGGTTGAGTTTCTAGGCTCGTCGGTGACTCATCCGGACAGGACGACCTAAGGAACTCGACTGTGACGACCTTGGTGACAGGTGCCACCGGGAACACCGGCCGGCACGTCGTGGCGGAGCTGGTCCGCCGAGGAGAGCGGGTCCGGGCCCTGACGCGGGACCCGGCGGCGAACGCGGGAAGATTTCCGGCCGAGGTGGAGCTGGTGGCCGGCACGCACACCACACCGGAGACGTTGGACGCCGCGCTCCACGGCGTCAGCCGGCTGCATGTCACGGTGACGGCGGGAACGGCCGAGGCCGGGCCCGAGCTGGTCCGGCGGGCGGTCGCCGCGGGCGTCCGGCGCATCACCGTGCTGTGGGGCGGCTGGGTGGGCCCGGCCGAGCAGGCGGTCGCCGACTCGGGCGTGGAGTGGACACGCCTGGAAGCACAGGAGTTCATGTCCAACACGTTGAGCTGGGCCGAATCGATCCGAGCCGAGGGAGTGGTCCGAGAACCGTACGACTTTCCCAGCGCGCTGGTGCACGAGGCCGACATCGCGGCCGTGGCAGCCGTCGCACTGCTCGACGACGGCCACGCGGGGCGGTCCTACAACCTCACCGGACCCGAGGCGCTGACCCCGGGTGGGCGAATCGCGATCCTGTCCCGGGCCGTCCGCCGCGACATCGCCTTCGAGCCGACAACGCACGAACAGGCGATCGACAGGCTGACGGCCACCGGCGTGTCCCGGGCGGACGCCGAGTATGTCGTCGGCTGGTATGCCGAGCCCAGTGACTCCTCCACGACCGTGGACGACACGGTGGCGCAGGTGATCGGCCGTCCGGCACGGACGTTCACACAGTGGGCGGACGAGCACGCGGACCGTTTCTAGGCCGGGGACGATCCCTGGCGGCCGGACGCGCCCACGCCGGCCGATCTCCCCCGTTCGGGGGGAGGGGCTTCCGCGTTCTCCCGACATGAGGTGACACGGAAACCCGTGCCCTCGCCGGGCCGGCTGCCGCCGGCGACAGATCGATGTGTCGCGGCGACCGCCGGAAAGCGCCCCGGTACGTCGGACGGGGCTCAGTTGTACGTCTGGCCCTGGCGGTGGCGGCGGGCCTTCTCGCGGTTCCCGCAGACGCTCATGCTGCACCAGCGGCGGCGCCCGCCCCGCGAGGAGTCCAGGAACAGCCAGCCGCATCGCCCGCACGCCCTGACCCGGTCGAGGGGGAGGGTGAACACCGCGTGGACCACCAGCAGCGACAGCGCCGAGGGGATCGCGCCGGGCACCGCCCAGTCCGTGGTGCGGTGGTCGAGCACGGCGTCGATCTGCTGGACCTGCCCGGCGCGCATCCCCTTGCCTGCCCGCTGCAGGAGCGCGCCGAAGGGTTCGGCCGGCACCGTCCCGCCGTCGGCGATCGCGCTGAACACGGCCCACGCGTGCTCGCGAACGGCCCGGACCTCCGGCACGAGACCACGCTCGGACGCCTCCGTCAAAGGGGGCGTCCCGTCGATCAGGCCGGCGGACTCGCACCAGGTCAGGACGTCGGCGGAGGTGTTCAGCAGGTCGACGTCCTCGGCCGGGAGCGTGCGGTCGAAGACGGTGTTGGCGAGGTCCAGGACCGGGTGGCCGCCGATGAAGTGGGCGTCCATCCAGGGTGAGCGGACCCGGGAGGTCAAAGTAACCATTGTACCGAGTATATACGGTTTCAGCCGATGGGCGTCGTCGGCCCGCCGCGCGCCCCGGACCGGGCGGATCGCCGCGAAGCGGCGTGCGACGATCACGCGGGAATCGCGATCACGCGGGAATCGCGGTCACGCGACCTCCGCCGCCTCCGCGCCCTTCGTGGCTCCCTCTCCCCTGAAGCGCCCCCGGAGAAGGAAGGTCGTGACGATCGCCACGACGGCGAACCCGACCGAGCACCACAGGGCCCAGCGCCAGCCCGCGAGCACGGCACCCGCCCCGGCGCCCACGGTGAAGTGGGCGGCCACCGAGGTCACGACCCCCACGCCCACGGCCAGCCCCAGCTGCTGCGAGGCGTTGATCAGCGCACCGGCCGTGGCCCGCCGCCCCTCGTCGGCGCCGTTCGTGCCGGCGATGCTGGTGGTGATCAGCGCGAGGATGTGGCCGAAGGCGTTCACGGACGTGCCGACCAGGACGAGGACGAGCCCGTACCCCTCCGGCAGGCCCACCATGACCGCGATGCCGATCGTCTCGACGGCGATGCCGTAGAGAAGGACGCGGTACAGCCCGAACCGCTCGACGAGCTTTCCCGCGTAGATGCCGGTGACGACCGCGACCACGCCCGAGAGGGCGAACGTCAGGCCGGTCGCGAGCGCGCCCAGGCCGAGGTGGGTCTGCAGGTAGAGGGTGAGGATGAACAGCATCCCGCCGTAGGAGCAGATCAGCAGGACGGTGACCAGGTTGGCCGCGCCGATCGCGGCCGTGCGGAAGATGGAGATCGGCACGAGCGTGTCGTCGCTCCTGGACTCCACCCAGACGAACAGGGCGACGGCCGGCACCGCGATCCCGGCGGCGAGCAGGATCGGGGCCGACGTCCAGCCGT
This sequence comes from Streptosporangium sp. DT93, assembly GCF_049844535.1. Classification (NCBI taxonomy): domain Bacteria; kingdom Bacillati; phylum Actinomycetota; class Actinomycetes; order Streptosporangiales; family Streptosporangiaceae; genus Streptosporangium; species Streptosporangium sp. DT93. The sequence goes on along the minus strand of NZ_JBNCLF010000032.1, from coordinate 54,198 downwards.
ACTTCTCCCCCTCGGTCAGGGCGAACACGAGGGCGACCATGCCCGTCGTCGCCAGGGCGACGCCGGCGAGGTCGAGGTGGCGGGACGCGTTCGTGTCCCGGCTCTCGTCGAGATGGATCCTCGCGAGAAGGCAGGCGACCACGACGATCGGCACGTTGATCAGGAAGACGGACCGCCACCCGGCGTACTCGGTGAGGACGCCCCCGAGCACCATGCCGGAGACGAATCCCGCCGACAGCGCCGCACCGTAGACGCCGAGGGCGCGTTCGCGCTCCGGTCCTTCGGGAACGGTCGCCTGGAGCAGTCCCAGCCCCGCCGGGGCGATGAACGCGGCGGCGACCCCCTGCAGGGCGCGGCCCGCGATGAGGGCGGCCGGCGACCAGGCGAGGCCCGCGAGGAGCGAGGCCAGGGCGAAGCCGACCAGGCTCCAGATAAACGTCCGCTTCCTCCCGAAGAGGTCGGCGACCCTCCCCCCGAGCAGGAGGAAGCCGCAGAAGGTGAGCGGGTAGACCGAGAGCACCCAGGCGACGCCGCCCCCGGAGCCGAAGTCCATGCCCTCGCGGATGCTCGGGGCGGCGACGTTGATGATCGAGTAGTCGACGGCGACCAGGAACTGGGTGCCGCAGATGACGGTGAGCTGCCAGAACCGCCGGGAGCGGAATCCGCTCCCGGTTTCTTCTGTCGTGTGTGACGATGTCATCTTCAATGCACCTGCCTTTCGCTTCTGCCGACCAGCGGACCGGAGATTCCAGGCAGTCGCGGCTGGGCCGGTCCCGGTACGGTCGCGTCCCGGATCTCGCCCGACCCTACCGAGGCCTCGGCGCGTGAGTACGGCGTTCCGCGCGACGGGTGACCTGCACGGGAGTGCGGGCCGGTGGCGAGGAACATCCCGTGAAGCCGCTTCACGGCGTCGAGGACGTCGTGCTCGGCGCAGGTGATGGAGATCCGCCGGGCACGGACCGTCATGTCCCGCACCGTGACACCGTGGTTCCCGAGCGTGTCCGCCAGGAGGTGCACCTCGGGGTGGCGGTCGCGGAACCCGCGGCCCACCAGCGACACCTTCCCCAGGGGCCCGGACCAGTGGCATCCGGTGAAGGCGCCGGCCGCGTGCAGGCCGGCGAGCACCTCGTCGACCCGGTCCCGGTCGGCGGCCCTCACGACGAAGCGCAGGGAGCGGCCGGCGCCGGGGCCGTCGGCGTCCAGGTGCTCCAGCATGTCCACGGGCAGCGGGAGGTCGGCCAGTACGGCGGCGATCGTGCTCAGGGCGCCGGGGTCGATCCCGTCGAGCCGGCAGCGGAGCTGGCCCGTCCTGTGGGCGACGCCGACGGCGGTGAACCGCTCGCTGTCCGGCGGGGCGGAGGAGCGGAAGCCGGTCACCCAGGTGCCGGCGGCCTCGGTCGTGCTGGAGCGGATGTGGAGGGGGACGCGGTGGGTGCTGGCGTACTGGACGCTGGAGTGGGCGAGCACCGAGGCGCCGCCGGCGGCCAGCTCGGCCATGTCCTCGTAGGTGAGGTGGTCCAGCTTGCGGGCGTCGGCGACGTGTCGCGGGTCGGCGGTGAACACGCCCTCGACGTCGGTGAATATCTCGCACACCTCGGCCCGCAGCGCCGCGGCCAGCGCGACGGCCGTGGTGTCGGAGCCGCCGCGGCTCAGGGTGGTCAGCTCGCCGCTCTCGGCGGCGATGCCCTGGAAGCCGGTCAGCACGGGGACGTGGCCGCTCTGGATGCATTCGCGGATCAGTTCGGGGTGGACGCCGACGATGCGCGCGCCGCCGTGCACCCCGTCGGTGATGATGCCGCCGTCGCGGGCGTTGAACGAGCGGGCGGGTACGCCCAGCTCGTTCAACGCCATGGCGAGCGCGGCCGCGGAGGCCTGTTCACCGGTGCTGAGCAGGATGTCCAGCTCCCGGGCGGGTGGATTGTCGGTGAGGTCGTGTGCCATTTCGAGCATGGCGTCGGTGGTGCCGCCCATCGCGGACACCACGACGGCCACGGATCCCTTCGCGGCGGCTATGCGCTGCGCTGCGTGACTGATCTTTCTCGCGTCACCCAGTGATGTTCCGCCGTACTTCTGTACCACCAGGTTCATCGTTCACTCCTGGACCATGTGATTCCCTGAGAACCGTCCGGGCGGGCCGGGCCGGTCTCCCGGCCCGGCCTCCTTCATCGCGTCTCCCGGCCTTCCCGCCGCAGCCGGGACGGGGTGCCGAGCCGTACCGACTCGGCCGCCGCCCACCTGTAGTACAGCTGCGCGTCGTTGTCGGAGCACATGCCCGCGGCGCCGTGGATCTGCATGGTCCGCGTCGTGACGGTACGTGCCAGGTCCGAGGCCTCCGCGAGGTTGGCCGCCGCGTGCGCGGCCGCGTCGCGGTCGTGCACCAGCAGGCGCGTGGCGTCGAGGCGCATCGACATCTCGCTGAGCCGGAAGGCCAGGGCCTGGAACTTGCCGATGGGCCTGCCGAACTGGCGTCGCGCCTTGGCGTGCTCGACGGCGTGGTCGAGCGCCGCCTGGGCCAGGCCCACCAGGTACGCCGCCTGGCGCACGCGCGCGCCGGCCAGCGCCGTCTCCCACCGGTCGCGGGAGCCGTCCCAGGCGGTCGCGGGCGTGCCCTCGAACTCGACCCGGTAGGCCTCGCCCCGGCTCGTCTCCTCGTGGCGCCGCGTCGTGACGGACGGATGATCGGCCCGTACGAGCGCCAGGCGAGGTCCCTGCCCGCCGTCGGTGCCGCCGTCGCCGGTCGCGCCGACGACGAAGTGGTCGACCTCCGCCGCGAACCCGACGAAGTTCCGCCGCGCGGTGATCGCGCCGTCCTTCTCCGACCACGGCTCGTCGGCGATCGCCAGCGCCACCGGCGCCTGGCCGACGGCGTCGTCCCCGAACAGTTCCCGCGCGGTGAGCGTGTCGAGCAGGGGCCCCTGGTAGAGCACCGACCCGAGCAGCTCGGCCAGCCGTACGGTGCCGGAGGTCCGCAGGGCGCCGAGCCCGACCAGTCCCTCCCACACCATCGCGCGGGTCTCGCGGCCGTCGTCGTCGTCCCCGTCCTCCACGCGGGGCCGGTCGGTCATCCGCCGTACCAGCGGCGCCAGGTCCCCCTCGAAGAAGTCGGCGAACGCCGTGATGTCGTCCCTGCTCTCCTGTGTCGTCTCCGTTGTGGTCATGACGGCAACCCCAGTTTCGATGTGGCGACGAAGAAGAGCATGATCTCCGAGGAGCCCTGGGCGAGCGTGAGGCCCGGGGCCTCCCGGAACGCGGCGTCGAAGACGCCCTCGGCGATCGCCTCGGGGTCGCGCGCGTCCAGCAGCGCCCGTGGGCCGAGAAGTTCGACCGCCGCCAGCGACACCTCCTTGGCCGTCTCGGACGTGTACCACTTTGCGGTCGCCGAGTGGACCTCGTCGGGCCGTCCCTCGTGGAGGTTGACGATGCACCGCCACGCCAGCAGCCGTGCCGCGCGCACCCGTGTCTCCAGCTCGACCAGCCGCTCCTCGCTCCCGGGCGGCGCGTGCTCGCGCAACGCGGCCAGCGTGCGCTCCGCCTTGGCGGAGTGGTCCAGCCCGGTGCGCTCCAGCGGGAGCACCTTGCCCAGCACCTGCCACCCGTCGTCGACCTCGCCGAGCACGTTCTCGGGGCCGATGCGGATGCCGTCGAGCGTCACCAGGTCGAACCGCTCCTCGGACAGGTTCCACACCGGCTCGATGACCGTGCCGATGCTCTGCAGCGGCACCAGGAAGAGCGTGATCCCGGAGAAGTTCACCGGGCCGGTCGACGTGCGGGCCGCGCACAGCGCGAACTCGCTGTGCTGCGCCTTCATGTTGTAGATCTTCCGGCCGTGCAGGCGCCAGCCGTCGCCGTCCGGCTCGGCGCGCGTGGTCAGCGACGCCAGGTCGGATCCGACGTCCGGCTCGCTGAACAGCACGTTGGCCGTGATCTCGCCGCGCGCCAGGCCCGGCAGGTAGCGTTCCTTCTGCTCGGGTGTGCCGAACAGGTTGATGGCGTTGCCGACGATGTCGACGCCCAGCGAGTGCACGTTCTCGGGAATGCCGTGGCGGATCATCTCCTCGGTGAGGATCGCCTTCTCCACGATCGTGGCGTCCGCGCCGCCGTACTGCTCGGGCCAGTTGATCGCGAGCCAGCCGAGCTTGCCCAGCCGCCGGTGCACGTCGAGCAGGCCGCTCTCCTGCCCGTACGGCATCCGCCGGGACTGTGCGATCTCCGCGCTCACCGCGTCCTCGCACAGCATCGTGCACACCTCGTGCCGGAAGTTCTCCTGTTCCGGTGTGAAGACCGGCATCATCGGACGTTCACCTCGCTTAGTCTGTCGCGCATCACGTCCGCCAGGGCCTCGGCGTGCGCTGGTCGGAGCATCGTGTAGTGGTCGCCCGGCACCGTCCGGATCTCGTCGGCGTAGGCACGCCATCTACCGAGCGCCTCGGCGCCCTCGGTGTCCCGGGTGTCCCGGGTGTCCCGGGTGTCGCTGGTGTCGCCGGCCCACAGCAGCACCACCCTGCCCTTCACCCGCGAGGGGCGGAACTCCAGCAGCCCGCGTACGTTCGCGGCGAACACCGGGAACCGCCTCGCCACCTCGGCGTCGTCCGCCTCCACGCCCATCGCCGCGACGTCGGCGGCGAACCACCGCCTCAGCTCGTCGTCGCCGGGACGGGACGGCTCGCCCGGCAGGGCGGTGTCGAGCACGAACGTCAGCGCGACGTCGCCGTCCTGGCGCGCCATGTCGAGCGCCACCGCGCCGCCGATCGACCAGCCGCCCAGGTGCAGCGGCCCGTCGGGCTGGACCTCGCGGACCGCGGCCAGGTAGACGGCCGCCAGGTCGGACAGCCGCCGTTCCCCGGCGACGCCGTCGCGCAGGCCCGGATCCTCCAGCGCCAGGACGGGACGGTCGTCGTCCAGCAGCGCGGCCAGCGTGACGTAGGGCGCCACCGATCCGCCGGCCGCGTGCACCAGGAACAGCGGCGGCTTCGAGCCCGCGTGGACGAGCGGCACCAGCGGGGACGCCGCCTGCCGGCCGGAGCCCGGCGGCCGCTCCCCCGGCGGGGCGGGGGAGGCCCCCTGGGCGAGGGCCTCCTCCCTTCTGCGCCGCAGCCGCAGCCGCAGCAGCGCGTCTCGTTTCTCCTCCAGGGTGGAGGGACCCGGACCGCTCATCAGCTCGACTCTTTCAGCAGCTTGTCGAGTTCCTCCTCGGACATGTCCGCGACCTGGGCCTCCAGCTGCGCCACCTCGTCGTCGCCCAGCAGCGCGCGCTGCGCGTCGTCGACCTTCTCGGAGAACTGGCTGAGCAGCGGGTAGCTGAACAGCTTCCGCGGGTCGAGCGTCACCTGGAAGGCGTCGCGCACCCGGGAGATCATCTGGGTCACCTGCAGGGAGTTGCCGCCGAGGACGAAGAAGTTGTCCTGGGCGCCGACGCTCCCGGGGTCGAGGCTCAGCAGGCTCTGCCAGATCTCGGCCATCCGCCGCTGCGTCTCGGTGGTCAGCTCGACCTGTTCCACGCCGCCGTCGGGGCGGGGGTCGGGCAGCTTCGCGTGGTCGACCTTCCCGCTCGAGGTCAGCGGGAGCGCCTCCAGCGACACGTAGTCGTTGGGCACCATGTGCAGGGGCAGCAGCCCGACCAGGTGCTCGCGCAGCGCGTCCTGCTCGAACTCGCCGACCACGTAGGCGGCCAGCCACGCCGACGTCGTGCCCTCGTCGCGCACGGTCACGACGCACTGCCGCACCCCGTCGAAGCCCTCGATGGCGTGCTCGATCTCGCCGAGCTCCACGCGCAGCCCGCGCAGCTTCACCTGGCGGTCGACCCGGCCCAGGAACTCCAGGTTGCCTTCGCTGTTCCAGCGCGCCAGGTCACCGGTGGCGTACATGCGCTCGCCCGGCGTGGCGGCGAACGGGTCGGGCAGGAACTTCTCGGCGGTCTGGTCGGAGCGGCCGAGGTAGCCGATGGCCAGGCCGGCGCCCGCCATGAAGAGCTCCCCGGGCACGCCGACCGGCACGGGCCGCAGCCCCCTGTCCAGGACGTAGGCGCGCTGGTTGGCCATCGCCCGGCCGATGGGGGGCGTCCCCTCCAGCGGTTCCGGCGGGCACAGGTAGTCCACGCACGTCACCGTGACCTCGGTCGGGCCGTACCCGTTGTGGAACTCCCGTCCCGGCTTGCTCCACCGGTTGACCAGGTCGGGACCGAAGGGCTCCATGCCGATGAAGCACACCCGCAGGTCGTCCAGGGTGGAGGGGTCGAGCAGTCCCAGCACCGCGGGCGGGATGTCGACCATCGTCACCCGCTCCTCGGCCAGCAGCCGCTGCAGCGCCTCGGGGTCGAGCAGTTCGGAGCGCGGCGCGCCCACGATGGTCCCGCCCGCGGTCAGCGTGGAGAAGACGTCCGACACGCTCACGTCGAAGGCGGGGTTGGAGAACTGCAGGATCCGGTCGTCCGGCGTCACCGAGAACATCCGCTGGAAGGTGACGCAGAAGTTCACCACCGCCCGGTGGGGGACCATGACGCCCTTGGGGGTGCCGGTCGAGCCCGAGGTGTAGATGACGTAGGCGGTGTCCTCGCGCGTGACCTGCACCGAGGGCGCCGAGGTCTCCCGCGTGTCGAGCGCGTCGGTGTCCAGCAGGATCCGTCCCACGTCCGCGGGCAGGAGGTCGGCGAGATCCGACGTCGTCACGACCGCGGCCACGTCGGCGTCGGCGAGCTGGTAGGCCAGCCGCTCCTGCGGGTACTGCGGGTCGAGCGGCAGCCACGCGCCGCCCGCCTTGAGCACGCCGAGCTCGGCGGCCGGCAGGTCGAGGCCGCGCTCCAGCAGGACCCCCACCACGCTTCCCGGGGCCACCTTGAACTCCTCGGCGAGCGCGTGCGCCAGCCGGTTGGAGCGCTCGTCCAGTTTCGCGTAGGTCAGGTCCTCCCCCGCGAAGCGCATCGCGACCGCGTCGGGCGCCTCGGCCACGCGCGCCGCGACCAGTTCGTGCAGCAGGCGCTCGTCGCTCTCCCCGGGCTCGGGGTTCCATTCGGTGAGCACGCGCAGGTACTCGTCGCCCGACATGACGTCCAGCGCGTCGATCCGGGCGTCCGGCCTGGACAGCGCGTCGGCCATGACGGTCGTGAAGTGCTCCACCAGGCGCTCGACGCTCTCCTGGGCGAGCAGCTCGGAGGAGTACTCGATCCACACGCCCAGGCCGCCGTCCGGCAGGTCGTTGATCTGGAACGTGAGGTCGAACCTGGTCGTCTCCGGCTGCGGGGTCAGCATCTCGACGTCCACGCCGGGCAGGCTCCAGCGCGCGATCATCTGCTCGGGCAGCAGTGTGAACAGGTGCGCGACGATCGGGTTGCGTCCCGGCAGCCGCTCCGGGCTGAGCTCCTCCACCAGCCGGCCGAACGGCACGTCCTGGTTGGCCATCGCCTCGATGATGGTGTCGTTGACGGAGTGCGCCAGGTCTCGGAACACCGGGTCGCCGTCGAGGTTCCCGCGGATCACCACCGCGTTGGCGAAGAACCCCATCATGGGTTCGGTCTCCGAGCGCGTCCGCCCCGACAGGACCGATCCGAGCGCGATGTCCCGCTGGCCGGTGTAGCGGTTCATCACGACCTGGTACCCGGCCATCGTCAGGGCGAGCAGGGAGACGTTCTCGGCCTGGGCCAGGTCGCGGATGCCCCGCGCGAGGTCGTCGGGCAGGCGGGTCTCGTGGATGCGGCCGGCCCCGGTGGGCGCCGACGGGCGCTGCCGGTCGGTGCGCCACTCCAGCGACTCCATCCCGTCCAGCGTGGAGCGCCAGTGGTCGATCTGCCTGGCCGGGTCCTCGCTGAGCAGCCAGAGCCGCTGCCAGGCCGCGAAGTCGACGGGCTGGAGGTCCAGCTCGGGGAACTCCGCGCCGCTGGGGTCGCTGTAGCGGGCGGTCAGCTCCTCGGCGAACTGGCGCGAGGACCATCCGTCGATGACGATGTGGTGCCAGACGATGGACAGCACGTGGTCCTCGGGGCCCAGACGCAGCACGGCGAACCGGTACGGCGGCTTGTTGCGCAGGTCGAACTCCTCGCGCACCTGGGCGTCGATCCACTCCTGGACGGAGTCCTCGCTCCCGTCGGTCACCGGCAGTTCCCACGTCTCGGGCGGCGGGTCGACGAGCTGGAACGGCACGCCGTGCTCGTCGCCGAAGCGGGTGCGCAGGCTCTCGTGGCGCGTGACGATCCCGCGCAACGCCTCGGAGAGGGCCTCCATGTCGAGCTTCCCGCGCAGGCGCATCGCGAAGGGCACGTTGTAGACCGGTGCGCCGGCGACCATCTGGTGCAGGAACCACAGGAAACGCTGCTGCTCGGCGATGGCCATCTTGCCGGTGCGCGGGACGGCGACGATCCGCTCCCGCTCCGCCTTCTCCGCCACGCGCTGGCGGACCTTCCTCTCCAGCAGTTCACGCCTGATGTCGGCGACGTCACGGTTCTCGGGGTTAGCCATGATCTCCTTCTCCTCCTTAACGTCGCACGCTCAGCGGGCGCTGGTCGGTCCACACCCGCGCGATGTGCTCCAGGCATTCGCTCTTGCCGCCTTCGACCCCGGCCTCGCTCCAGCCGGACGGGATGTCCCGGCCGGCGGGCCAGATCGAGTACTGCTCCTCGTGGTTCATCACCACGGTGAACTTCTCTTCCATGACGCTTACCTTTCTTGAGGTACGAAGGCGGATATGTCTGTCAGCTGGGTGAGGTAGCGGTCGAGCGTCCTGAGCCCGTCCGCCTCGGGGGACGCCAGCGAGGCCGCGTGCCGGCCGAACCGCCGGGTGTCGAAGTGCCGGGAGCCGTCGGTGAACATCCGGTCGAACTCGGCCGGCGCCTCGTCGCGGCCCTCGTCCGGGGGCGGCAGCAGCAGGTGCAGCCCGGCGAGTCTCCCGTCGGGCCCGGCGACGGCCTCCAGGCGGTCGCGGAACCGCGCGTAGCCGACCCGGTCGAGCCCGCACCGGCCGGCGAGCTCGTCGAACGCGTCGGCGAAGCGCAGCCTGGCCGGCCACACCACGTGCATCGCGCCGTCGGGCACCTCGATGTCGCCGGTCGCGGCGCCCGCCACGAACCGGCCGACCACGTCCACCGGCGTCACGTCGGTCGCGGCCTCGGTCGGGAACACGCATCCGGTGCGCGCGCACGCGTACAGCAGGTTGTGCGCCAGCGAGTCGGGGTTGGCCACGCCGGTCGCCCGGTGCGGCCAGACCTCGCCGAGGCGGTACACCACCGAGCCGACGCCCTGCCGGTGCGCGCCGGCGAGCAGGCTCTCCGCGACGTACTTCGACCTGTTGTAGCCGTCGGCGGCGACCTGGTCGGGCACCGGGATCTGGTCCTCGGTGAAGCGCGGGGCGCCCGGCCCGGCGGGGGCGAAGATGCTCAGGGTGGACAGGGTGTGCAGGCGGGCGCCGCCCGAGGCGAGCTTGATGAGCTCCTGCACGCCGAGCACGTTGGCCGGGCGGTGCTCCAGGTAGCCGGACAGGAAGTTCACCGCGCCCGCGGCGTTGACGACGCCGGAGACGGCCGACGCGATCGCGTCGAAGCGCTCCCGCGGCAGGCCGAGCAGCTCGCTGCCCAGGTCGCCGGGGACCACCTCGACCCGTCCGGCCTTGATCGCCGCGGGGAGCTGCTGCCGGGCGGAGGTCAGCTCGTACCGGTCGAGGACCTCGGTGAGCCGCCGGGCGCCGTCGGCGGGGTCGGAGCAGCGCACCAGGCAGATCAGCCCGGCGTCGGAGTGCGCCAGCAGTTCGGCGAGGATGTGCGCCCCGATGAACCCGGTCGCGCCGGTGAGCAGCAGTGTCCTCGGCGGGCGCCAGGCCAGGTCGTGCCTGATGTAGGCGAGTTCGGCGCTGTCGTCGTCGACGCCCGCCGACAGCCGCGCGGCCTGGGCGCGCACGGTCGACTCGACGAGCAGGTCCCTGGGCCGCACCGGCCTGCCCAGCCGCTCGCCGACCGCGACGGTGAGCCGGTAGGCGATCAGCGAGGTGCCCCCGTAGTCGGAGAAGGGCACGACCACCGAGATCTGTTCCCGTTCCAGCACCTCGCGCCAGGCCGAGCAGATCAGCTCCTCCATCGGGTCGGCCGGCGGCTCGATCGGCTCGGCCGTGTCCTCCTGCCGTGCCGCCTCGGCCACGACGAGGCCGGCCAGCGCCTTGCGGTCCGCCTTGCCGTTGTGGTTGAGCGGGAGCTCGTCGAGCACCACGATCTGGTGCGGGACCTGCTCGGCCGGAAGTTTCTCCGCCGCGTGCTCGCGGAGTTCCTCCACCGAGGGGGTCTCCTCCGCCGACAGCGGCGTGACGCAGCCGGCCAGGGTGGCCTCGGGGGCCTCGCCGAGCACGACCGCCGTCGCGTTGCCGACGAGCGGGTGGTCGGCCAGGGCCGACGCGACGTCGCCGAGTTCCACCCGCACCCCGCCGAGCTTGACCTGCTCGTCGAGCCGTCCGACGAAGTGCAGCAGGCCGTCCTCGCCGACCCGCGTCCGGTCGCCCGTGCGGTACAGCCGCCCGCCCGGGATCTCCGGGAACGGGTTGGGCACGAACACCCGCGCGGTGCGCCCGGGATCGTTGAGGTAGCCCGCCCCGATGCACTCCCCGCCGAGGTAGAGCTCGCCGGGGGTGTTCGGCGGGAGGGGCCTGAGGTCGGCGTCGAGCACGATCGCGGCGGTGTTGTCGATGGGCCGCCCGAGCGGGATGCGGTCGGCGTCGGCGTCGGTGACGTCGTGGAACACCGACCCGATCGAGCACTCCGTCGGCCCGAACGTGTTGGTGACCTCGAGTCCGGGCAGCAGCTCGCGCAGCCGGTGCACCACGCCGGGGACGGCCGCCTCCCCGCCGATCAGCATGCGGCGCAGGCTCGACGTCGCGGCGCGCAGGTCCTCGCGTTCCTCCAGCAGGGACACGAACGCCGCGAGGACGGAGGGCACGAAGTCGGTCATCGTGACGCCGTAGCGGCCGATGGTCATCGCGGTCTCCTCAAGGTCGAGGATCCCGTCGCGGTCGGGCAGCACGACCTGCCCGCCGCAGGTCAGCGGCCACAGCACCTGCCACATCGAGGAGTCGAACGTGGAGCGGCTGTTCTGCAGCGTCACGTGACCGGCGCCGTCGCCGAACCGGCGCGACATCGCGGTCAGCCTGTTGACCACGCCGCGGTGGTGGTTGAGCGCGCACTTGGGCGCGCCCGTCGAGCCGGACGTGTAGAACCCGTAGATCAGGTCCTCGGGCCCGGGGGCGCGGCCGGCCGGTGGCCCCGCCCCGGCCGGGTCGCGCGGCGGTTCCGCGCAGTCGACGATCACCGCCGGGACGGACGGCGCCAGTTCGGCGGCGGTCTCCAGCGTCGCCGGGGACACCACGACGGCGGGGGGCGACAGTTCGGCCACGATCGCCCTGAGCCGGTCGAGCGGCCAGGCCGGATCCAGCGGCACGAATGCCGATCCCGTCTTCATCACCCCGAGGAGTGCGGTCGGGAATTCGCGTCCGTCCGCTATCAGCACGGGTATCGGATGTCGTTCCGGTACGCCTTTTCCGATCAGTCGATCGGCCGTCGTATTGGCTGCGGAATCGAGGTCGGAATAACTCATCGTCATGTCCCGGTAGCGGACCGCGGGACGGTCCGGCGCGTTCTCCTTCTGTTCACGGAACAGGTCGAGGACCGTGCTGTTCCGGGGGAACGGGTGCTGCGGGCCCAGGGACGATCGAACGGCGGTCAGGTCGTCTTCGCTCAAGTTCTTCTGCTGATGGCGTGGCATCGTGCTTCCATGGTCTCGGCTGGCAACAGGTCCTCTGTGAGATGGGTCGTTCACTGTTCAGATTGTCGGGCTCAAAGCGGTCGCGGCCGACCCTCGGAGAGCGTCACGAGGGCGAAAGAAAGCGTTCACCATGTTTCGCGGCCGCGCCGTTCTGCTGCCCCGATTTTCGGCCGGATATACGGGGAACGGAGAGCTTCGCTCGGGCGTGCGGCGGCCGTGCTTTTCCTCCCCGCACCGGGGGGTCTTAATGGTGTGCGATATGTTGAATAACTGTTGTTCATCGCCTTGGGGGTTACTTCCATACTGGGACACCTGACGGGGTTCCGCAAGTCCTGGTACCTCCTCGGCCGACTCGGCAAGCCTGTGAACTGCGAATATAAAGACCCGACTCATTCCGGGGAGCGCGTGGGGCGACGACGGGCGTTCGGACGCCGTCGCCGCCGGGTGCCCACAGCTCACCCGCGCCGGCGACGGCGCCGGCATCGGGTCCGGGCACCTGAAACGACCACCCGAAATGTGGGAAAAAGATTCCGGAACCGGTGGCGCGGCCGGTCGGCCGGACAGGTCCCGCTGAGGGGGATGGGAAAGGCATGCCCGTCCGTACCCGGGTCGACAGGCGTTAATCCACGGAGTGCACTTTTTTGTCAAACCGCCCGGAAAAAGGCCGTGACCAGCGAGGAAACGAATGTCGATCATCACTCTCCCGCGTCCGACGAATGGTAGGAGGGCAATCCGTGGCACGCCCCGTTCCTCTCTGCAGAAGTTAAAGGATTCGCCGGAGAGGACGGCCAAAAAGGCCGCGTCGGTCGTACCGGAATCAATGCCGGAATCGGCGGCGTATCAGAGGTGCGGGCTTGCATTTCGTGGGTAGTGTGGGTGAGGGTTGATGTATTGATCACCGCCATCGTTCACCGTCCGCCAGCGCAAAGGAGGAGGTCATGGGGCAGGCAGATGACAACGCACGGGTAGGGCTATTCCAATCGGGGGGACTGTCCTCCCTCGCCGTCGGGGTGTGGCTTCGCGAGACGTCCACTCCGGCGAAGCACTATCTCGCCGATATCGGTCAGTCGGATCGCGCGAATATGGACGCACTCGTCTCCTCCCTGAGGAGTTCGGGCGACGAGGTGGTCGTCGTGGACCTGCGGGCGCCGATGGCCTCCATGGCGTCGGATCTGCTGCGCTACCGCGCCCGCCACGACGGCGGCTACTGGAACACGACCGGCGCGTCCCGCTTCGTGCTCGTCAACGAGCTCGTGCCGCTGATGCGGGCGGACGGGTGCCGGACGTTCGTGCACGGCTGTGTCGGCGGTGGCAACGACCAGCGCCGGTTCGCGCGCTACGGCGTCCAGGTCGCCCCGGAGATGTCCCTCGTGGAGCCGTGGACGGACCCGCGGGCGCTCGGGCGGTTCCCCGACCGCCACGCCATGCTCGCGGCGGTCGTCGAGCACGGGCTGCACCTCGACCCGGGCAGTGCCGCCGACCGGTCCACCGACGCCAACCTCGCCGGCATCTCGCACGAGTCGGCCGAGCTTGAGGACCTCCAGACGCCGGTCACCCGGCTCCGGCCGCGGTGGAGCCGATGGCCCTGGGAGGGCCCGGACGAGCCCGAGACCGTCACCGTCGTCTTCCGCGACGGACGGGTCGCCGACGTCGGCGGCAGCGGGCCCGACCCGGTCGAGTGGATGACGCGCGCCAACGAGATCGGGGCCCGGCACGGCGTCTGGCTCCGTGACGTGGTCGAACGGCGCATCATCGGCACGGTCTGCCGGGGCATCTACGAGGCCCCCGGCCTGGAGGTGCTCGAACACGCGTGGACCCGCGTCCTGCAGGCCAGCCTCGACGCGGCGGGCCGCGAACTCTACGACCGGCTGGCCGCCGGCCTGGGCACCGCGCTGTACGAGGCGCGCTGGCTCGAACCCGCCGCGCAGGCGGCACGGGACGCGATCGACCGGATCGTCGGCGAGGTCAACGGCAGCGTGACCCTCTCGGTCCACCGCGGCGTCGTCCGCGCCGAGGGGATGAAGGCGGCCGGTCACGTGACGCAGCAGACGCGGTTCGGCTCGGGTGGCAACCGCTGGAGCCAGGTAGTGGCCGTCTAGACGAAGGAAGAGGAGGAGACGATGCGTGAGCGTCGATTCGGCCGGCTGGGCTGGATGGTCGGCGACGTCGGCTACGGGATGTGGGGCATAGCCGGCGGTGAGGGCGGATGGACCGGCGCCGACGGCGAGACGGGTCACACCGCGCTGGACGAGGCCGTGCGCCTGGGGTGCGATTTCTTCGACACCGCCTGGATCTACGGCCGCGGGGAGAGCGAGAGGATGCTCGGGGAGCTGGTCAAAAGGCACCCGGAACGCCGCCTGTACATCGCGACCAAGCCCCCGCCGAAGGATCGCACCTGGCCGTCCACCCGGGACTCCAAGCTGTCCGACGTGTACCCGCCGGACCATCTGTGGGAGTACCTGCACCGCAGCCTCGAAGGGCTGGGCACCCCGTCCGTCGACCTGTTCCAGTTCCACGTCTGGGAGGACGCCTGGGCGCACGACGCGGCCTGGCAGGACACCGTCGCCGAGATGAGGGAACGCGGGCTGATCAAGGGGGTCGGCATCAGCGTCAACCGCTGGGAACCCTGGAACGTGCTGGAGACCCTGAAGACCGGCCTGATCGACTCGGTGCAGGTCATCTACAACATCTTCGACCAGGCCCCCGAGGACGAGCTCTTCCCGGCGTGCCGTGAGCTGGACGTGGCGGTGATCGCGCGGGTGCCCTTCGACGAGGGGTCGCTCACCGGCACCCTCACCCGCGACACCCGCTGGCCGGAGGGCGACTGGCGCAACACCTACTTCGTCCCCGAGAACCTCGCCGCGAGCGTGGAGCGCGCCGACCGGCTGGCGCGGATCGTGCCCGAGGGCATGACCATGCCCGAGCTCGCCCTGCGCTTCATCCTCCAGAACCCCGACGTCACCACCGTCATCCCCGGCATGCGCAAGCCCGCCCACGTGCGCGCCAACATCGCCGCCGGCGACGCCGAACCGCTGAGCGAGGAGCTGATGGCACGGTTGCGCGAGCACCGCTGGGACCGCGAGCCCACGGAGTGGTCGCAGTGAGCGCCGCGCCGAAGCCCATCGTGCTGTGGGCCGTGCCCCGCTCCCGTTCCACCGCGTTCCTGCGCATCATGATCGAGCGCGGCGATCTCGAGGTGGCCCACGAGCCGTTCTCGTACCTCCAGGCGGACGGCCACTTCGAGTTCGCGGGCAGGCGCGCCGCGTCGCCGATCGAGCTGCTCGACCTCATGCTGGAGGTCAACGAGGAGCGGCGGGTGTTCGCCAAGGACACCTCCGACTACACCTACACCCCGCTGTTCGAGGACGAGCGCCTGTTCGGCGACGTCATCAACACCTTCATGATCCGGGAACCGCGGGGCGCCGTCTCCTCCCACTACGCCATGAACCCCAAGGCCACCCTGGACGAGTACGGGTTCGAGTACCTGCACGCCATCTTCGAGGCCGTACGGTCGGCCACCGGCGAGATCCCCCTGGTGATCGACGGCGACGACCTGGTGACCGATCCGGAGGGGACGGTCCGGGCGTACTGCGAGCGGGTCGGGCTGGAGTTCATGCCCGAGGCGATGCGCTGGAAGCCCGGTGAGCAGAAGAGCTGGCAGCGCACGAACCGGTGGCACGCGGAGGTGGCCGAGAGCAGCGGGCTCGTGGCGAGACCGGCCGAGCGGCGTGAGACGCCCGACACCAACGAGCACCTGCGCCGCGTCGCCGAGCACCACCGGCCGTTCTACGACGCGCTCGCGCGCCACCGCCTCACGGTCGGGGGGAAACGGTGACGTGCCGGTGCCGGCTCCGTGACCGCCCTCCCCCGCAGGCCGGGGAGCGGGCCGGGGAGCGGGCCGGGGAGCGGGCCGGGCGGCGGCGCCCCGGGACGTCGCCGCCCGGCCCGGCGGCCTCACCCCAGCTTGCGCCGCATGACCGGCCGGTCCTCGCGCGGGCGGGCGACCTCGGAGAATCCGGCCTTGAGAAAGGCGCTGGCAATTCCCGTCATCGCCGTGTCCGCGCCCGCGCGTTTCCCCTCGCGCGGTTCGACCGGATACCCCTCGGCGATCTCGTGACCCGCGGAGGCCGCGTATTCGCAGACGGCCTCCAGAACGGCCGGGAGCAACCCGGAGTCACGATGCTCCTTCCGGACGTAGACGCACGCGATCGCGCAGACCGGCTTGTCGTCGACGCTCGCGAGAAGCGGCGAGCGCTCCAGTCGCGGAAACGACGAGCGTGGTCCGAGCGAGCACCACGCCACCGGCGTGTCGTCGTCGTAGACGACCACGCCGGGCGCCGGTTCACGCTGGGAGAGGCGTTTCATGGCCCGCTTGTTCCCCTCGCCCTTCCCTTCCGTCCACTCCGCGATCGACAGCCGCCAGTGCATGCACCAGCAGCCGCGGGCGCCCCCGTTGGTCCCGAGGACCTTCTCGAAGTCGCCCCAGGTGTCCTTGGACAGCTCTTTGGCGGTCAGGGAGCCGGATCCCTTCCGGCTTCCGCGAGTGCTCTTCTTACCAGAGGTGTTCGTCTTTCCACGGGCGTTCATCGCCGCACCCTCCATCCGATGCCGAAGACGTGACGTACGTCGGCGTTTCCTGGCCGCGTCCACGCCCGGCGGCCCCCGAATCCTTTCGTTTCCGGGCGGGGCCGCGAAGGCGGGACGTTCCCGTTCCATGACGGCCGGCCCGTACGGTGACCACGCGTTTCTCCATCGGCGCGATTCACCGGGGACCGCACGACATGTAAATAACCGTTATAACAGTTTTACAAGTTACTATAGATGGAGCACGACCGTAGGGAAGAAGAGCCGTTCCGGGCCGTGCCGGGCTCGGGCGGAGCGACGACGGAGGACCGAGACGTGGCAGAAGAAGACGTCCTGGACACACTCGAGGCCGAGGCGATCCACGTACTGCGTGAGGTCGCCGGAGCGTTTCGCCGGCCGGTGCTGATGTACTCGATCGGCAAGGATTCCTCGGTGCTGCTGCACCTGGCGATCAAGGCCTTCGCACCCGGCCGGATGCCGTTCCCGGTGCTGCACATCGACACCAAGTGGAAGTTCGGCGAGATGATCGCCTTCCGGGACGACACGGCCCGGAGGCTGGAGCTCGACCTGCGGGTGCACACCAACCCCGAGCGCGTGACGCCGTTCACCCACGGCGCGCACGAGTACACCCGGATCATGAAGACCGAGGCGCTGCGCCAGGCGCTCGACGAGAACGGGTTCGACGCCGCGATCGGCGGCGCGCGGCGCGACGAGGAGCGGTCGCGGGCCAAGGAGAGGATCTTCTCCCTGCGCGAGCCCGGCCACCGCTGGGAGCCGCGCTCGCAGCGCCCGGAGTTCTGGTCGTGGGCGAACACCGAGCTGGCCGAGGGCCAGACGATGCGGGCGTTCCCGCTGTCGAACTGGACCGAGCTGGACGTCTGGCGCTACATCAGGCGCGAGGACATCCCCGTGGTGCCGCTGTACTTCTCCGCCCCGCGCCCGGTCGTCGAGCGGAACGGCTCGTTGATCATGGTGGACGACGAGCGCTACGAGCTGTCGCCCGGCGAGCGGCCGACGACGCGCCAGGTGCGGTTCCGCACCCTCGGCTGCTACCCGCTGACCGCGGCCGTCGAGTCCAAGGCCGAGAACATCGACGAGGTCATCGACGAGATGCGCCTGGACCGCAGGTCGGAGCGCGCCGGCCGGCTCATCGACGGCGAGGGCGGCACGTCCATAGAGAGCAAGAAGTCTGAGGGGTACTTCTGATGTCCGCGGTTCTGAGAGTGGTGGCGTGCGGCTCGGTCGACGACGGCAAGTCCACCCTTATCGGTCAGCTACTCGCCAACACCGGCGGCGCCACCGACGACCAGCTCGAGTACGCCAGGAGCACCAGGCGCGGCGGCTCCACGATCCCGGCCGGAGCGGTGGACTACTCGCTGCTGACCGACGGGCTGGAGGCCGAGCACGAGCAGGGCATCACCATCGACGTCGCCCACCTCTTCCTCGACCTGCCGTCCGGGCGGCGGGTGATCGTCGCCGACGCGCCGGGACACGAGCAGTACACCCGCAACATGGCGGTCGCGGCGTCCACCGCGGACGTCGCCGTGCTGCTCGTCGACGCCACCAAGGGGATCCGCGAGCAGACCCACCGGCACCTGGCGATCTGCGCGCTCATGGGCGTGCCGTCCGTCGTCGCGGTCGTCAACAAGCTCGACGCGGTGGGCTGGGACCGGACGACGTTCGACGACCTCGCGGGCGAACTGCGGTCGGCGGCGGACGGCTTCGACATGACGGCGACCGTGATCCCGGCCAGCGCGCTCGCCGGGGACAACGTCGTCACCCCGTCGGAGAACCTGCCGTGGTACGAGGGGCCGACGCTGCTGGGCGCGCTGACGGACTGGGAGCCGGTCGACCGGAAGGGACCCGACGGCTACCGGCTGCCCGTCCAGTACGTGATCCGGGCGGACGACCTGCGCGGTTTCGCGGGCACGGTGTTCGGCGGCCCGGTCCGGCCGGGCGACACCGTCGCGGTCGCGGGCAGCGGCGCGACGTCCACGATCGACCGGGTGCTCGGCCCCGGCGGCACCGACCTCGACGTGGCCGGCCCCGGCACCGCGGTGACGCTGACGCTGGCCGACGACGTCGACGTCCGCCGCGGGGACCTGCTGACGACGCCGGACGCGCTTCGCGACGGGCCCTCCCCGGCGACGGCGTACTCCGCCACGCTGATCTGGACCTCCGACGAGCCGCTGCGGCACGGCCGTTCCTACCTGCTGATGGCCGGGGCGCGGACCGTGCCCGCCGTGGTCACGACCGTGCGCGGCCGGCTGGACGTGGCGTCCGGCAAGCAGTTCGCCGCGCGCACCCTCGACCTCAACGACATCGGCACGGTCGAGCTGACCACCGACGGCCCGGTCTGCCTGGACGCCTACCGGGAGTGCCGGGACACCGGCAGCCTCCTGCTGGTGGACCGGGTCAGCAAGGAGACCGTGGCGGCCGGCATGGTCCGGCACGCGCTGCGGCGCGGCCGCAACGTCGTCCCGCACGCCTACACCGTCGACCGGGACGCCCGGCAGCGCCTCAAGGGCCAGCAGGCCAAGGTGGTGTGGCTGACCGGCCTGCCGGGCGCCGGCAAGTCGACGATCGCCAACGCGCTGGAGCGGCGGCTCCACGGCATGGGGCTGCACACCTACGTGCTCGACGGCGACAACGTCCGCAGCGGGCTGAACAAGGACCTCGGGTTCACCCCGGAGGACCGCGCGGAGAACGTGCGGCGGGTCGCCGAGCTGACCCGCATCCTGGTGGACGCCGGCCTGATCGTGATCGTCGCGCTGGTCTCGCCGTTCCGGACGGACCGGGCGGTGGCCAAGAGCCTGTTCCAGCCGGGCGACTTCGCCGAGGTCTGGGTGAACACCCCGGCCGAGGTGTGCGCGACCCGGGATCCCAAGGGTCTGTACGCGCAGGCGAAGGCCGGCAGGCTGCCCAACATGACCGGCCACGGCCAGGCCTACGAGCCGCCGGAGCGGCCCGACCTGGTGGTCGACGGCAACGGCTCGCTCGACGACGCGACCGAGGCCCTGAGCGCCCTGCTGCGCGGCTGAGGCCGTTCCGCGGACCCGGGGCCGCCGGCCCCGCCCGCGGATCCGGGCGTCGTCCGGCCCCTGCGGCCCACCGGACGACGCCCGGACGACCCACCGGACGGCACCCTGGTCACGGGGCCCTGGGCGGGAACCGGGTCACAGGGGCAGGGCGCCGCCGGTCTTGAGGGCCTTCATCGCGATCTGCGAGGTGAGCTTGTCCAGGCCGGGCAGGCGCCCGAGCCGCTCCAGGCAGAGCTGGCTGTAGGCCTCCATGTCCGGCACGGCCACCCGCAGCACGTAGTCGGGGCGGCCGAACATCCGCAGGCACTCGACCACGTCGTCGATCTCCAGCACGGCCGTCTCGAAGGCGGTGACCGTCTCGGCGTCCTGGCCCTCCAGCTCGACGTAGGCGACGACCTGGAAGCCCCGGCCGACCGCCGCCGGGTCGATCACGGCGCGGTAGCCGGTGATCACCCCGGAATCCTCCAGGTTGCGGACCCGGCGCAGGCAGGGGGACGGCGTCAGCCGCACCCGCTCGGCCAGTTCCAGGTTGCTCAACCGCCCGTCCACCTGCAGGAGGTTGAGAATTGCGCGATCCGTCCCATCCATGACATCGGATGCTAACGAGAGGGTCCGCCCTTGGAAAGATTGAAATCGAATTTTGTTCTGTCTGGCATAACCTTGCGGACACCGCAGGAGTGCCACAGACGGGACAAGGACTATGACGATCTTCGCCGACGCCCGTGAGATCTCTCCCGACGACCGTTACCTCCTCGACGAGGGCCGGGTCTTCATGACCGGCACCCAGGCCCTGGTGCGCGTGATCCTCGACCGGATGCGCGCCGACCGCGCCGCCGGCCTGGACACCGGCGCGATGGTGTCGGGCTATCCCGGCTCCCCGCTGGGCGGCTTCGACCAGGAGCTGGCCCGCTCCCGCCGGCACGCCGGGCCGCTGGGCGTGGTGCACCGCCCGGGGCAGAACGAGGAGCTCGGCGCCACGGCCGTCTGGGGCAGCCAGCTCGTGCCCACCCTCCCCCGCCCGCGCAGGTCCGGCGTGCTGGGCGTCTGGTACGGCAAGGCGCCGGGCGTGGACCGCGCGGCCGACGCGTTCCGGCACGGCAACTTCGTCGGCGCCCACCCCGACGGCGGCCTGATCGCGTTCTGCGGCGACGACCCCTCCTGCAAGTCCTCCACCCTCCCCTCGGCGACCGAGAGCGCGCTCGCCGCGCTCGGCATGCCGGTCGTCCATCCCGGAAGCGTCCAGGAACTGCTCGACCTGGGCCGTCATGCGATCATGGCGTCCCGGGCGAGCGGCCTCTGGGTCGCGGTGAAGGCCGTCTCCAACGTCGTGGACGCCACCGGCACCGTGGACCTCGGGTATGACCGGGTCGCCCCGGTCATACCCGTGGTCGAGTACGAGGGCAGGCCCTACCGGCACGTGCCCGACGCCACCCTGCTCACCCCGTGGTCGCTGGAGATGGAGCGCACCCTGGTCGGCCCGAGGCTGGAGCTGGCCCGCGCCTACGCCCGCGAGAACGGCCTCAACCGCGTCACCTGCGACCCGGCGGACGCCTGGCTGGGCATCGTCGCCTCCGGCACCGCCTACCACGACGTACGCGAGGGCTTCCGCAAGCTGGGCATCACCCCCGAGGAGGCCGGCGTCCGGCTGCTGAAGATCGGCATGATCTGGCCGCTGGAGAAGGAGATCGTCCGCACGTTCGCCCGCGGGCTGGCGGAGATCCTGGTCGTGGAGGAGAAGGCCCCGCTGCTGGAGACCTCGGTCAAGGACGTGCTGTACGGGACGGCCGGCGCCCCCCGCGTGCTGGGCAGGCACGACGAGAACGGCGAGCGGCTGATCCCCGGGCACGGGTCCGTCGACGCCGACCTGGCCGCCAAGGCCATCGCCTTCCGGCTGCGCCGCCGGGGCCTGACCGGCTTCGGCGACCGGATGGACGCCGGGCTCGCCCTGCTGTCGCGCCCGGCGCCGCTGACGCTGCTCGCCCCGAAGCGCACGCCCTTCTTCTGCTCGGGCTGCCCGCACAACCGCTCCACCGCCGTGCCCGACGGCGCGCCCGTCGGCGCCGGCATCGGCTGCCACACGATGGTGGTGCTCAACCGCGAGGGCAAGGGCGAGCTGCTGGGCCTGACCCAGATGGGCGGCGAGGGAACGCAGTGGATCGGCCAGGCGCCCTTCACCGACACCCCGCACATCTTCCAGAACCTCGGCGACGGCACCTTCCACCACAGCGGCTCGCTCGCGATCAGGGCCGCGGTCGGCGCGGGCGTCAACATCACCTACAAGCTGCTCTACAACAGCGCGGTGGCGATGACCGGCGGCCAGACCATCACCCCGGCCCTGTCGGTGGCCGAGCTGACCCGCTGGCTGGAGATCGAGGGGGTGCGCCGGGTCCTCGTCACCACCGACGAGCCCGCGCGCTACCGCGGGGTCAGGCTGTCGGGCATCGCCGAGGTCCGCGACCGCACGGCCCTGGACGACGCGCAGCGCGAGCTGGCCGCGATCCCGGGCGTGACCGTGCTCATCCACGACCAGCAGTGCGCGGCCGAGAAGCGGCGGCTGCGCAAGCGGGGCGAGCTGCCCGACCCGGTCAGGCGGGTGGCGATCAACCAGCGGGTCTGCGAGGGCTGCGGCGACTGCGCGCAGAAGTCCGAGTGCCTGTCGGTGCTGCCGGTCGAGACCGAGTTCGGCCGCAAGACCGAGATCCACCAGTCGTCCTGCAACAAGGACTACTCCTGCGTGGAGGGCGACTGCCCCTCCTTCGTCACCGTCCTGCCCGCCAGGGGCAAGGCCGCCAAGAAGCGCGCCGCGGTGCCCGTCCCGCCCGTGATGCCGCTCCCCGGGACGCGTGCCGGTGAGGCGTCGATCAGGATGGTCGGCGTCGGCGGCACCGGCGTGGTGTCGGTCGCGCAGATCCTCGGCACCGCCGCGCTGCTCGACGGCAGGCGCTCGCGCGGGCTCGACCAGACCGGGCTGGCCCAGAAGGGCGGCACCGTCGTCTCCGACATCCTGATCTACGACGGAGACGACAGCGACGACGGGGACGGGGAGCGTACGGCGCGGGGCGGCACGGCCAGCGTGGACGCCTACCTCGCGCTGGACCTGATCGGCGCCACCGACCCCGCCCACCTGGCCGCGGCCGACCGCGGCAGGACCGTGGCGGTGGTCTCCACCAGCCTGGCCCCGACCGGTTCGATGGTGCTCGACCCGTCCACCCACCTGACCGACCCGGCCTCGCCGATCGCGGTGCTGGAGACGCGGACCCGGCGCGAGCTGAACGTCTACCTCGACGCCGAGGAGCTGTCCCAGGCGCTGTTCGGCGACCACATGCCGGCCAACACCGTCATCGTCGGGGCCGCCTGGCAGCGCGGGCTCATCCCGGTCGGGCTGGAGGCGATGGAGGGGGCGATCCGCGCGACCGGCGGCCGGTCGGCCGAGCGGACGCTGGCCGCCTTCCACTGGGGCCGCGCCGTGGTCGCCGCCCCCGAGGCGGTGGCCGAGGCGACCCGGCCCGCGCCCCCGGTCGCGGCCGCCCCGTCCCCGGAGGCGGCCCGGCTCGTCGACGCGGTCGCCGAGCCCGGCACCGAGCTGCACCGCGTCCTCACCGTGCGGGTGCCCGACCTGGCCGCCTACCAGGACCCGCGCCACGCCGCCCGCTACGCCGACGCGGTCCGCGCGGTCCTGGACAGGGAACGGGCGGCCCTGAGTGCGTCGCCGGACGCGGCCTCCGGGACGTCCTTCCCGGTCACCGAGGCCTACGCCCGAGAGCTGCACCGGCTGATGACCTACAAGGACGAGTACGAGGTGGCGCGGCTGCACCTCGACCCGGCCGAGCGGGCCAGGCTCGCCGCCGAGTTCGGCCCGGGCGCGCGGATCTCCTACAACCTGCACCCGCCGGTCCTGCGCGCCATGGGCGTGAAGCGCAAGATCCGGCTCGGCGCCTGGTTCGACCCGGCCTTCCGCCTCCTGTACGGCATGCGCCGGCTGCGCGGCACCCGGCTGGACCCGTTCGGGCTGGGGACGGTGCGCTCGACCGAGCGGGAGCTCGCCGGCGAGTACACCCGCGACGTGCACCGCGCGCTGGACCACCTGCGCCCGGAGACCGCCGGGCGGGTGCTGGAGCTGGCCGGGCTGCCCGAGCTCGTCCGGGGGTACGAGCACGTCAAGCTCCGCAACGTGACGACCTACCGCGAGCGCGCGGCACGGCTGCTGGAGGACCTGTCCCCCGGCCCGTCCGCGGGGGACGGGCGTCCGGGAGTCGTCAGCGGTTGACCAGCGGGCCGGAGCCGGTGGAGCGGCGCACGACGAGCTCGGGCTGGAAGATCAGCTCGACGTGCTTGGCGCGCATGCCGTTGATCTCCTCCAGCAGGGTGGCCACCGCCGCCGAGGCCATCGCGCCGATGGGCTTGCGCACGGTGGTCAGCGGCGGGTCGGTGAACGCGATCAGCGGCGAGTCGTCGAACCCCACCACCGACACGTCACCGGGCACCGAAAGCCCCCGGTCCCGGCAGGCGCGGATCGCGCCCAGCGCCATCAGGTCGGACGCGCACACGATCCCGGTGCAGCCCCGCGCCAGCAGCTGCGTCGCCGCGGCCTGGCCGCCCTCCACCGAGAACAGCGAGTGCGAGATCAGCTCGTCCACCTCGACCGCCCCGAGGAGCTGCGCCATCGCGCGCCGGTAGCCCTCGATCTTCCTGATCACCGGGACGAACCGGCGCGGCCCCACGGCCAGGCCGATCCGCTCGTGACCCAGGTCGGCCAGGTGCTGCACGGCCAGCCGCGCCGCGGCCCGGTCGTCGGGCGAGATGAAGGGCGCCTCGATGCGCTCGCTGTAGCCGTCGACCAGGACGATCGGCAGTCCCCGGTCGGTCAGGCGGGTGTAACGGTCCATCCTGGCGGTGGTGTCGGCGTGCAGTCCCGAGACGAAGACGATGCCGCTGACCCCCCGGTCCACCAGCAGTTCGGTGAACTCGTCCTCGGGGGCGCCGCCGGGGAGCTGGGTGCACAGCACCGGGGTGTAGCCGTGCTGGGTCAGCGCCTTCTCCACGGCCTGGGCGAAGGCGGGGAAGATGGGGTTGTCCAGCTCGGGGGTGACCAGGCCGATCAGGCCGTTGCTGCGCTGGCGCAATCGCTGGGGGCGCTCGTACCCCATCAGGTCGAGCGCGGTCAGCACCGCCTGACGCGTCGACGACGACACGCTCGGCTTGCCGTTGAGCACCCGGCTGACCGTGGCCTCGCTCACCCCGGCGTGCGCGGCGATGTCGGCCAGCCGGATCGACGTGCCGTCGGGGCGTGAGCGCGAGGGCTGCGCGATTTCACCGTCCATCACGAGCCACCCCACCATGCGGCACAGGCGGGCGCAAGCAGATCGGCGCCCGGCCCCCCGTGCGTGTTGTTTCCGTAAATATCACAAACTGTAACATCTCAACCCTCACGGTCACCTCGCTGTAAAGCCTTCTGGTCACGACTGACCGTCACATCGGGGAACGAAGAAGTAACCATCAGATGAGCGATTTCTAACGACATCTATGGACACACGGGCAAGTGACGCGATGTACTACCTCATCAATCACACAGCTTGGATCTGGGCGGGGGCGTCCGGGAGGAACGAGCGCGCATGAGTACCGTCGTCCTCGATAACGTGAGCAAGGTATACCCGGGTGGGTACCTCGCGGTCGACCGCATGAGCCTGCGGGCGGAGAACGGGGAGTTCCTCGTCCTGCTCGGGCCGTCCGGCTGCGGCAAGTCCACGTTACTCCGGATGATCGCGGGACTCGAGGACGTCACCGACGGTGACCTCTGGCTGGGCGGCACGCTCGCCAACGATCTCGCCCCCCGTGACCGGGACGTGGCCATGGTCTTCCAGAACGGCGCGCTCTACCCGCACCGGACCGTACGGGGCAACATCGCCTTCCCGCTGGAGATCGCCAAGGCCGACCCGGCGATGGTCAGGGATCGCGTGACCGAGCTGTCGAAGGTGCTGCACATCGACGAGACGCTGGAACGGCGCCCTGGAACGCTCTCCGGAGGCCAGCGCCAGCGCGTCGCGATGGGCCGCGCGATCGTCCGCCAGCCCTCGCTCTTCCTGATGGACGAGCCGCTGTCCAACCTGGACGCCGGCATGCGCACCGAGCTGCGGATGGAGATCTCCTCGCTGGTCCGCTCCCTCGGGGTGACCACGATCTACGTCACGCACGACCAGGTCGAGGCCCTGACGCTGGCCGACCGGATCGCCATCATGAACCGCGGCGTGCTGCAGGACCTCGGCACCCCCGGCCAGGTCTACAACGACCCCGCGACGGCCTTCACCGCGGCCTTCCTCAGCTCCCAGCAGCTCAACCTGCTCTCGGCGACCGTGCGCACCCCGCAGAACCAGTACATCCTGCTGGACTTCGGCCCGCACCAGATCATGATCCCCTGGACCGATCCCAGGGCGTACGTCATCTCCCAGCACGTGGGCCACCAGATCATCGTCGGGCTGCGCCCGGACTGCCTGGCGCCGGTCCCCGACAGCTTCGAGGGTCCGACCTTCCTCGGCCGGGTCCGCGCGCTGGAGTACCACGGCCACGACTGGCTCGCCTACGTCGAGAGCGGCCTGACCTCCGTGGCCGTTCCCGAGCCGCCCGACCCCCGCCAGAAGGCCCACGCGCTGGGCGATTCCCCCCTGGCCGGCGGACGGGTCCGCTCGATGCTGCGCCGCCTGATGCCCGGCGCCGCGCCGGACGAGGAGGCCGAGCCGCACCAGCAGCAGGAGCACGCCAGCGGCCACCACCGCAGGGCGGACCTCATCGTCCGGCTCGGCTCCCGCCCGGTCTGGCGGGCCGGCGAGTCCGCCCGGGTCGGCGTCGACGCCAGCCGCCTGATGCTCTTCACCATGGACGGCACCCGCGTCGACCCGCCGCAGCGCTGACCCCCCGGCCCCGCCTCCCCGGGGGCCGGGCCTCAGGTGTCGCGGCTCATGATCGAGACGACCTCCACGATCCGGACGGCACGTTCCAGCTCGGCGCGGTGGAAGGGCGGCCCGTCGGAGCGGGCCATGACCAGGTGCAGGCTCGTGCCCGGCACCGGGACGCTCATCAGCCGGTAGCGGCCCGTGCCGAGGACGGCGGGCCGCAGCGTGGCCAGGTCGGCCGCCTTGACGCCGCCGAGGCCGCCCGTCTCGTCCAGGGCGAGCGGCGCCTGCCAGCTGCGGTGGACCGGCTCCCCGTCCTGCGGCGACAGGATCATCGCCCACTCGGCGCTCACCAGGTCGGGCACCGCGTCCACCAGCGTGGCGAGAGCCCTTCCGGGGTCGGTGGCGACGTGCTTCATCAGGTCGTAGTCCGGAGCGGTCCCGGGGGCCTCCTTGGTGGGCCAGACGCCCTCGACGCGTATCCCCGGCATGCCGGAGAGCCGGTCCCTGACCGTGTCCGCGTCCACCGTGCCGGGCCAGAAGACGGTGAAGTCGTCCACCACCCGTCCCGCCTCGCGTTCCAGGACCGTCACCTGGTGGATGTCCGCGCCCAGCGTGCCGAGCACCCGGGCCGCCTGGCCCAGGGCGCCCGGACGGTCGGGGAAGGAGACCCGTAGCCGCAACATCATGCCGATCACCTCGCTCTGGGCACAGCCTGTCCTAGCCAGGTTTCACGAGGGTTCCGGGAAGATGTCCAAAATAAGACCCAAAAACCTTAAATATCAGGATTGATAGGCACCGGCGGCGGGGGTGCCGGACAGTACGGCACCGGACAGGTCGCGGGCCATGACCGCTCCCCCGTACCAGGCGGGACCGAGCCGCACCCCGCGGCCGATGGCCGGGGAACCCGGCCTCAGGCGCAGGTCGGTGCGGCTGCGGAAGCGGGGGTCGGCCAGGATCGACCGGGGTCCGAGCTTGAACCGCAGGGAGCGGCCCCGGTAGACGCCGGCGTCCTCGTCGGCGCCCTTGCCGTCCTCGAACCCGATCTGGCCGCCGACCACGATGACGTTGTTGCGCAGTTTCAGGATGCCCGGGGAGCAGCCGTCGTGGCAGGACCAGCCCATGGTGTCGCGGGCCGGCAGGTTGACCGAGTTGTGCACCGCGACGGTGCCCTTCACCGGGCCGACCACGTGACCGGGGCCGCGGGTGACGAGGAAGGAGCCCCGCCGCGAGGAGGTCACCACGTTGTGCGCGAAGACGTTGCCCGCGGCCGTCCTCCCCTTCTGCGCGCCCAGCTCGACGAAGGTCTCGTTGTCCCTGGCGACGTTGTGCGTGACCCGGTTGCGGTCGCCGTTGAACACCTCGACGGCGGCGCCGTCGGTGCCGTAGTCCTTGCTCTTCGCGTAGCTGCCGGTGATCACGTTCCCGGTGACGAGGTTGTCGTCGCCGTTGAGCAGCACGCCGAAGGCGCCGGAGTCGTCGTCGCCGCCCTCGTCGTTGACGCTCATCCGGTCGTTGTCCTCCAGCAGGCTGTTCTTGAGGACGTTGTTCCTGCCGATGAAGTGGACCCCGGTGATGTTGCGGTCGGCGACGACGCGGTCGAGCTCGTTGCGGCTGCCGCCCACCTCGAAACCGGCCCACTGGCAGTTGCTGGCCCGCACCCCCGCCACGCGCACGTAGGAGCCCGACACCACCACGCAGGCCGCGTCCCTGCCGCTGATCCTGGGGGCCGCGCCCGTGCTGTACGGCTCGACCGTGACCGGGGAGGCGGCGGTGCCCCGCGCCGACAGCGTCAGCGGGCCCCTCCAGCTCCCGCCGCGCCTGAGGCGCACGACCGAGCCCGGCCGCAGCGTCGCGGCGTTGACGTTGTCCAGGCTGCGCCAGGGCTTGGCGGGCGAGGTGCCGGCGGCGGCGTCGTCACCCGCCTTGGAGTCGACGTAGTAGACGGTGCCCGCGACGCCGACGGCCTCGACGGCCTCGACGGCCTCGGTGACACGGGCGGCGCCCGCGGTGACACGGGCGGAGTCTGCCGTGACACGGGCGGGATCCGCGGTGCGCGCGGCGGCGCCGGGTGCCGTGACGAGCGCGCCTGTCGTCGCCAGGGCCACCGCCACGGGTAGGGCCCACCGCCTCGTCGAGTTCATGCTGGCACGCTCCATCGCCCTCACCACCGGTGTACAGGCGCCGATCTTTGCACACCCGGTGCTCGATCGGCGATCCATGGAGACGACCCACAGCCGACCGTTACCAGCACTTCACCGGCCCGTGCTCGGCCGGCCCGCTCCCGGACCGCCGGACGACGGGACGGTACGCGCGGACGGCCGCGCGGGATCGCCGCGGAACCCGCGGGACCGCCGCCGGGCGCCCGCGCGGAGAGGTCAGCGCAGGATCTTGGGGCCCGAGCCCGTGGATCCGCGCACGATGAGTTCGGGCTGGAAGATCAGCTCGGAGTGCTGCTGGACGGAGCTTCCGGCGACGGCCTCCAGCAGGGTGTGCACGGCGGCCGTCACCATCGACTGCACGGGCTGGCGCACGGTGGTCAGCGGCGGGTCGGTGAACGCGATCAGCGGCGAGTCGTCGAACCCCACCACCGACACGTCACCGGGCACCGAAAGGCCCCGGTCCCGGCAGGCGCGGATCGCGCCCAGCGCCATCAGGTCGGACGCGCACACGATCCCGGTGCAGCCGCGTTCCAGGAGCTGGGCGGCGGCGGCCTGGCCGCCCTCCACCGAGAACAGCGAGTGCGAGATGAGCTCGTCCACCTCGACCGCCCCGAGGAGCTGCGCCATCGCGCGCCGGTAGCCCTCGATCTTCCTGATCACCGGGACGAACCGGCCGGGGCCGACGGCCAGGCCGATCCGCTCGTGTCCCAGGTCGGCCAGGTGCTGCACGGCTAGCCGCGCCGCGGCCCGGTCGTCGGGCGAGATGAACGGGGCCGGGACGTCGGCCGCGTGGCCGTTGAGCAGGACAATGGGCACGCCCTGCCCGATGAGCTGGGTGTAGCGGTCCGAGCGGGCGGTGACGTCCGCATGCAGCCCCGAGACGAAGATGATCCCGCTGACCCCGCGCTCCACCAGCAGCTCGGTGAACTCGTCCTCGACCGCGCCGCCGGGAAGCTGGGTGCACAGTACCGGGGTGTAGCCGTGCTGGGTCAGCGTCTTCTCGAAGGCCTGGGCGAACGCCGGGAAGATGGGGTTGTCCAGCTCCGGGGTGACCAGGCCGATCAGGCCGTTGCTGCGCTGGCGCAGCCGCTGCGGGCGCTCGTACCCCATGACGTCCAGGGCCGCCAGCACCGAGCGCCGGGTGAGGGCGGACACGCCCGGCTTGCCGTTGAGCACCCGGCTGACCGTGGCCTCGCTCACCCCGGCGTGCGCGGCGATGTCGGTCAGCCGCGCTGTGCCCCCGGTGCCCCCGGTACTCCCGGTACTCCCGGCACCACCGGCGCCGTTGGCACCGCCGGCGGTGTTGCCGGGCGCGCCCCCGCTATGCGACATCGGTTCCCCACCAGACGGCGGAGTCGGGGGCGAGCCGTGCCAGGCCGTCCTCGATCGTCGTCTCGGCGCTGGCCAGCAGGACCCGTCCGGGGGCGGGCAGCGAGACCGGCTCGCCGGTGAGGTTGACCGTGCAGGCGAACCCGTCGCCCCGGCGGAAGGCCAGCGTCCCGTCCGGGGAGCCGATCCAGGTCAGCGGAACGTCGTCGAAGCCGCGGCGCTCCCGCCTGATCCTCAGCGCCTCCCGGTAGAGGTTCAGCGTGGAGAGCGGGTCGAGAAGCTGGGAGCCGACGCTGAGCGGCCCCCAGGAGGCCGGCATGGGCAGCCAGGGGGAGCCGGTGCCCGGCAGCAGGCTGAAGCCGAAGTGCGGCTCGCCGTCGGCCCACGGCAGTGGCACCCGGCAGCCGTCGCGGCCGTCGTCGGGGTTGCGGTGGCGCTGCGGGTCGCGCAGGAACTCCTCGGGCAGGTCGAGGACCTCCGGCAGGCCGAGTTCCTCGCCCTGGTAGACGTAGGCCGAGCCCGGCAGGGAGAGCGTCAGCAGGGCGGCCGCCCGGGAGCGGCGCAGGCCGAGCTCGCCGCCGCCGTAGCGGGTCACGTGGCGCTTGACGTCGTGGTTGGACAGCACCCAGGTGCTGGGCGCGCCGACCAGGTCGGCGGTGGCCAGCGACTCCTCGATGACCGCGCGGAACCCGCCGGCGTGCCAGGGGGTCTTGAGGAAGTGGAAGTTGAACGCCTGGTGCATCTCGTCGGGGCGGACGTAGTCGGCCAGCCGCCGCGGGGACGGCGCCCACGCCTCGGCGACGCCGATCCGCTCGCCCGGGTAGGAGTCGAGCAGCCTGCGCCAGGCGCGGTGGATCTCGTGCACGCCGTCCTGGTCGAAGAACGGAACCACGTCGGCGCCGATCATCTGGACCTGGTCGGGGTGGCCGACGTCGGGCAGGCCCTCGGCCTTGACCATGCCGTGGGCGACGTCGACGCGGAAGCCGTCCACGCCCAGGTCCAGCCAGAAGCGCAGGATCGACTCGAACTCCGCGTGGACCTCGGGGTTCTCCCAGTTCAGGTCGGGCTGCTCGGGGGCGAACAGGTGCAGGTACCACTCGCCGTCCGGCAGCCGGGTCCACGCCGGGCCGCCGAAGATGGACTCCCAGTCGTTGGGCGGCAGCTCACCGGCCGCGCCCCGGCCGGGGCGGAAGAGGTAGCGCTCCCGCGCCGCCTCGCCGGGGGCCGCCGCCAGGGCCTCGGCGAACCAGGCGTGCCGGTCGGAGGTGTGGTTGGGCACCACGTCCACGATCACGCGCAGGCCGTGCCGGTGCGCGTCCTCGATCAGGGCGCGCGCGTCGGCCAGCGACCCGAAGATCGGGTCCACGTCCCGGTAGTCGGCCACGTCGTAGCCGAAGTCGGCCATCGGCGAGGTGAAGAACGGGGTGAGCCAGATCGCGTCGACGCCCAGGTCCGCCAGGTAGGGCAACCTGCCGCGCGCGCCGAGCAGGTCCCCCACGCCGTCGCCGTTGCCGTCGGCGAAGCTGCGGACGTAGACCTGGTAGATCACCGCGTCGCGCCACCACCGGGTGGCGGTGCCGGCGCCCGATGGTGACGGGTCCGCGTGGACGAGCTCGGTCATGGTTGAGTCCCCCGATCAGATGACATGTCAGGACGTGATGGCACGGGAGTGTCAGGCCTTCGTGGCGCCGCTGGTGAGCCCGGCGACCAGGTGGCGCTGGACCAGCAGGAAGACGACCGCCGCGGGCACCGCGATCAGCACCGCGGAGGCGGTGAGCAGGCCCCAGTCCGACCAGTGCTGGCCGACGAACTGCTGCAGGCCGATGCCGAGCGTGCGCTTCTCCTCCTGGGACATGAAGACGGTCGCGTAGGCGACCTCGCCCCAGGCGGTCATGAAGGAGTAGAACGCGGTGACCGCCAGGCTGGGCCTGGCCAGCGGCAGGATGACCCGCCAGAAGGTGCCGAACGGCGTCAGGCCGTCGACCATGCCCGCCTGGTCGATCTCGCGCGGGATGGAGTCGAAGTAGCTCTTCATCATCCACGCGCAGAACGGGACCGCCACGGTCATGTAGGCGATGACCAGGCCGGGGAGCTGGTTGAGCAGCTTCAGGCCGGCCATCAGGTTGTAGAGCGGGACGATCAGGATCGCCACCGGGAACATCTGGGTGACGAGCAGCATCCACATGACCCCGCGGTAGCCGGGGAAGCGGAAGCGGCTGATCGCGTACCCGGTGGTGGAGGCCAGGAAGACGCCGATGACCGTGGTCAGCCCGGCGACGATCACCGAGTTGAGCAGCCAGGTCGGGAACTGCGTCTCGGTCAGCACCCGGGTGTAGTTGTCCAGCGAGGGCTGGTTGAAGATCTCCAGCTCGCTGGAGAGCCAGCCGTCGCGCGGCTTGAGCGAGGTCAGGATCAGCCAGACGATCGGGAAGAGCGAGACGAGGACCGCGGCGAGCAGGGTCGCGTGCAGCAGGAGGGACCTGCCGAGGCCGCGCTCCCCGCGTCCCCTGCCGGGCGTGGCGGCCGTCCTCGCGGGGCTCGCGGCGCCCCTGATGTCGGCGGTGCTCACCAGACCTCCCCTTGCTTGCGCAGCGAGCGCCGGTAGACCACGGCCAGCACGACGAGGAGCAGGAGGATGATGACTCCCCAGGCCGCGGAGTTGGAGTAGTTGCGGACGCCGGTGAAGGCCTCGCGGAAGGCGTAGGTGACCAGGATCTCGGTGGAGCTGCCCGGTCCTCCCCCGCTGATCAGGTAGATCACCGGGAACATGTTGAACGTCCAGATGGTGCCCAGCAGGACCACGGTGCTCGACACCGTGCGCAGGCCGGGCAGGGTGATGAAGCGGAAGCGCTGCCACGGCGTGGCGCCGTCCACCTCGGCGGCCTCGTAGAGCTCGCCGGGGATCGACTGGAGCCCGCCCAGCATGGCGACCATCATGAACGGCACGCCCATCCAGACGTTGACCGCGATGACCGCGATCCTCGCCGTGGTCGGGTCGTCGAGCCAGCCGACCGCGCCCAGGCCCGCGGCCCTGAGCATGGCGTTGATCACGCCGAAGTCGCTGTTGTACAGGTAGCGCCAGATGAACGCGGAGACGAACCCGGGGATCGCCCACGGCAGGATGAGCAGCAGCCGGTAGGCCGAGCGGAACCTGAGCTTCCGGTTGAGCAGCAGCGCCAGCCCCAGGCCCAGTCCGTAGTGCAGCGCCACGCAGGCGACGGTCCAGATCACGGTCCAGGTCAGCTTGTCCCAGAACAGGGAGCTGGTCAGGATCCCGACGTAGTTCTCAAGACCCACGAACTCGTAGGTGGAGGGGATGACGTTGACGCCGATCGTGCGGCCGATGTTGGCCTCGGTGGCGTCGGTCAGCGACAGGTAGACACCGCGGGCCAGCGGCCAGCCGACCAGCAGGCCGGTGACCAGGATCACCGGGGCGACCATGGCCAGGGCGTACCAGTGCCTGCCCATGGCCTGCCGGAACGAGCCGTTGGGGCCGGGCCGGCGGCGGCCCCGGGCGGGGGGGGGGGGGGGGGGGGGCGCGCGCGGGCGCGGGGGGGGGGGGGGGCGCGGCGGCGGGGCGCGCCCGCCCGCGCGGCGCGCCG
>NZ_JBNCLF010000032.1:0-20857 GCF_049844535.1 Streptosporangium sp. DT93 | reverse complement strand
AGCATGGCGACGATCATGCACGCCACGCCCATCCAGCCGTTGACCGCGATGACCGCGATCCTCGGCGTGGTCGGGGCGTCGAGCCAGCGGAGCGCGCCCAGGCCCGCGGCCGGGTCCCTGGTCGTGTCGCTCACACGTCCAGTCGAGAGCGCCACGGCTCAGCTCCAGTCCTTGAAGATGCCGCGGTACTGGCCGTCGACCTTCTTGAGCATGTCCTCGGGGGTCGTCTTGCCGCCGACCAGCGACTGGTAGCCCTCCAGGAGCGGCTGGAAGAGCTGGCCGCCCTCGGGGATCCACGGCCGGGGGGAGGCGGTGTCCATGATCGGCTTGAAGATGGCGACGTCCTTGTTGCCCTGCACGTCGGGGTTGTCGTAGGCGGAGGCGCGGGTCGGCAGGAGGCTGATCTCCTTGGCGACCTTGGCCTGGGCCTCGGGGGTGCTCATGAAGCGGACGAACTCGTAGGCGGCGTCCAGTTTGGGGGAGCCGGCGTAGATCGCCAGGTTCCAGCCGCCGGTGGGGGCGCCGGCCTTGACCGAGCCCGCCGGGACCGGGGCGATGCCCAGGTTCTCCTTGTCCTTGAACTCCTTGCCCTGGTAGAGCTCGGCCAGCGACCACGGGCCGTTGTAGATCATCGCGGCCTTGCCGTCCTTGAGGGCGGTCATCGCGTTGGCGTAGCTGTCCTGGATGGCCGGCTTGGCCGCGGCGCCGGAGGTGACCAGGTCGGCGACGGTGGCCATGGCCTTGACGTTGGCCGGGGAGTTGACGGTGATCTTCTTGTTCTTCACGTCGAGGAGGTCGCCGCCCTCGCCGTACATGAACGGCAGCAGGAAGTAGGAGTCGACGTTGAGGGCCAGGCCGTTGACGCCGGTCTTCTTCTTGACGTCGAGCGCGACCTGCTTGAGCTCCTCGACGGTGGTGGGGGCCTTCTCGTGCCCGGCCTCGGCCAGCAGCCTCTTGTTGTAGAGCAGCGCCAGGGTGTCGGTGACCTGCGGCACCGCGTAGGTCTTGTCCTGGTACTTGGTGCTGCTGAGCGGGCCGGGCAGGAAGTCGGAGTCGTTCTCCACGGCGCGGGTGCCGTCCAGCGGCTGCAGGTAGCCGAGCGAGGCGAACTGGGAGGTCCAGGCCACCTCGGAGCGGATCACGTCGGGCGCGCCGGCGCCGGCCTGGGCCGCGGTCTGGAACTGGTTCTGCGCCTGGTCGGAGGGCACGTTGACGTACTTGACCTTGATATTGGGGTACTTCGCCTGGAACTCCTTGATGAGCGCCTGGAACGTCGGCCCCTCGCTGTCCGGCCGGACCGTGTCCCACCAGGTGATCTCGCCGCTGATCTTCGACGGGTCGGCCGCCGCGGACTGGGCGGGCGCCGCCGGGGCGGCGTCACCGCCACCGCAGGCGGAGACCGCCAGGGCGAGGGCCGCGACGATCGTCGCAGCCGAGAAGGCTCGCCGCATGTTCTCTCCTCAGGTTCAAGGGGGTGGCCGGACATCGAGCGACATCGAGGGAATCGGATGGAGCCGTCCGGCCGGATCTGGAGTACGCCGGACGTTACGCCGACGTGAACCCGAGTGGAAGAAGTTTCTGCAAGATTCTGCAAAGTCGTTACATACGTCCTCCAAAGCCGATGAATCCGGGAAACAGCCCGCTAATCCGCTCGCCCGCATTGGGGGTTAAATACCTATAAGTCCTATTTGTACGTTTAGCCGGACGAGCAAACACCCGTCGCACCACCGCCGTCTTACCGGATATTCAGAAAATTGCCGCAAGGGATTGCACAGATGTGTCCCAATGAGTAACTTCCGGGCAATACCTCCGAAACAACCTCCGTGGAGGCCCCCGTGGTCCGGCCACTCCCCCCACGGCGCGCGAGAACGACTCTGCGGGCGGGCGTCGCGCTCGCGACAGCCCTGATCGCCCCCCTCGCCGCCGTCCCGACCCCCGCCGCCGCATCCGCCGTGTCCGCCGCATCCGCCGTGTCCGCTGTGTCCGCTGTGTCCGCTGCGTCCACCGTGTTCACAGCGTCTTCCGTGTCCTCACCCGCCACGGGCACCGCCACCGGTGACGGCGCGCCCGTGGTCTCGCCGCTGAGCCGTACCGCCGAGCCCTCCGACAGGGAGCTGGCCCGGGACGCGCTGCGCGCCGACCTGAGCCGCGAGCGCTTCTACTTCGCGATGACCGACCGGTTCGCCAACGGCGACCCCCGCAACGACACCGGCGGCCTGTCCGGCGACCGGCTCGCCACCGGCTTCGACCCCGCCCACAAGGGGTTCTACCAGGGCGGCGACCTCAAGGGCCTGCTCGGCGGGCTCGACTACGTCAAGAAGCTGGGCAGCACCGCGATCTGGATCACCCCCGCGTTCGCCAACCGTCCCGTCCAGGGCACCGGCGCGAACGTCTCGGCCGGCTACCACGGCTACTGGATCACCGACTTCACCAGGATCGACCCGCACCTGGGCACCAACGCCCAGATGAAGGAGCTGGTGCGCGAGGCCCACCGGCGCGGCATGAAGGTCTTCTTCGACATCATCACCAACCACACGGCCGACGTCATCGACTACGCCGAGAAGACCTACTCCTACCGCTCCAAGGGCGCCTACCCCTACGTCGACACCGACGGCAGGCCGTTCGACGACCGCGACCACGCGGGCAGGGCCACCTTCCCCGAGGTGGACACCGGCTCGTTCCCGTACACGCCGGTCGCGCCGAAGAAGGCCAAGACGCCCTCCTGGCTGAACGACCCGACGATGTACCACAACCGGGGTGACTCCACCTTCAGCGGCGAGAACGACCAGTACGGCGACTTCTTCGGCCTCGACGACCTGTGGACCGAGCGGCCCGAGGTCGTCAAGGGCATGATCGACATCTACGAGACGTGGGTGCGCGAGACCGGCCTCGACGGCTTCCGCGTCGACACCGCCAAGCACGTGAACATGGAGTTCTGGGAGCGCTTCTCCCCGGCGCTGCGCGGCTACGCCGCCCAGCGGGGCAACAAGCGGTTCTTCATGTTCGGCGAGGTCTACTCCGGCGAGCCCGCCTTCACCAGCCGCTACTCCACCCGGGGCGGCATGAACGCCACCCTGGACTTCCCGTTCCAGGAGGCCGCCCGCTCCTTCGTCGGCGGCACCGCGGACGCGACCAGGCTGACCCGCCTGTACGCCGGGGACGACCACCACACCGACGCCGACGGCAACGCCTCGTCGCTGCCGACGTTCCTCGGCAACCACGACATGGGCCGCATCGGCCGATTCATCGCCCAGGACAACCCCGGGGCCACCGACGCCGAGCTGCTGCGCAGGGACCTGCTCGCCCACGAGCTGATGTACCTCACCCGCGGCCAGCCGGTCGTCTACTACGGCGACGAGCAGGGCTTCACCGGCGCGGGCGGTGACCAGGACGCCCGCGCGCCGCTCTTCCCGGCCAAGGCCGCCGACTACCTCGACGACGACCTCATCGGCACCGCCGCCACCCACGCGCGTGACAACCACGACCCCTCCCATCCGCTCTACCGGGGCATCGCCGCCCTGGCGGGGCTGCGCGACGCCCACCCGGCCCTGGCCGACGGCGCCCAGATCGAACGGCTCGCCTCCGGCGGCGTCTACGCCTTCTCCAGGATCGACGCGGGCCGCCAGATCGAGTACGTGGTCGCGGTCAACAACGCCGAGCAGCCCGCGACCGTGGCCGTGCCGACCTTCTCGGGAGGCGCCGCCTTCACCCGCGTGTACGGCGAGGGACCGGCCACGCTCACCAGCGCTGCCGACACGAAGCTGGGACTCACCGTCCCCGCCCTGTCGGCGGTGGTCTACCGCGCGCCGGCCAGGCTCGCCGCCCCGGCCACGGCCCCGGCCGTCTCGATCGCCCTGCCCGGCGCCGAGATCCGGGGTACCGCCGAGGACGGCAGGATCCCGGTCACCGCGACCGTGCCGGGCACCGGCTTCGACCAGGTCACCTTCGCCGCCAAGGCGGGTGGCGGACCCTGGCGGGTCATCGGCACCGACGACGCGCCGAACGCCTCGGCGACCGGCGACGGCGTCTCCAGGACGTTCCGGGTCTTCCACGACCTGCGCGGTCTCGCCGCGGGCACGAAGGTCTCGTACAAGGCCGTGGTGAAGGACTCCGCGGGGCGGATCGCCTCGGCGACGGCGGCGGCCACGGTCGGCGCCGAACCCGCCC
Organism: Streptosporangium sp. DT93; assembly: GCF_049844535.1. NCBI lineage: Bacteria > Bacillati > Actinomycetota > Actinomycetes > Streptosporangiales > Streptosporangiaceae > Streptosporangium > Streptosporangium sp. DT93. The sequence goes on along the minus strand of NZ_JBNCLF010000032.1, from coordinate 16,690 downwards.
CCGAGGAGCCCGGCACGGTGAGGCGCGACTGGCTGGTCGTGCACCACCAGCGCGCCGACGGCGACTACAGCGGCTGGGGCCTGCACGTGTGGGGCGACGTGGAGACCCCCACCGAGTGGGCCGCGCCGCTGCCGCTGACCGGCGAGGACGACTACGGCCGCTTCGCCTGGATCAGGCTCAAGCCGGGCGCCACCGACGTCGGGATCATCGTCCACAGGGGCGACGAGAAGGACGGCGGCGACCGGATCGTCGACCCGGCCAGGAACGGCGAGGTCTGGCTCAGGCAGGGGTCGGAGGCGATCCACACCTCCCGCGCCGCCGCCCAGGGGTACGCGACCGTCCACTACTCCCGCCCGGACAAGGCCTACGACGGCTGGGGCCTGCACCTGTGGGGCGACGGGCTCGCCGACGGGGTGCCCACCGACTGGGCCGCGCCGAGGCCCCCGGACGGCGTCGACGCCTCGGGCGCGTTCTGGCGGGTCCCGCTGAAGAACGCGTCGGTCCCGGTGAACGTCATCGTGCACAGGGGGGACGTCAAGGACCCCGGACCCGACCAGTCGTTCACCCCGGCCGCGCAGCCGGACGCCCACATCGTCTCGGGCTCGGCCACGGTCCACCCGACCCGCGCCGCGGCCGAGAACGTCGCGATCCTGCATTACCACCGGCCCGACGGGAACTATGAGGGCTGGGGACTGCACCTGTGGGGGGACGTGGCGGCTCCCACCGAGTGGGCCACGCCGCTCCGGCCCGCCGGTCGCGACGCCTTCGGCGTGTACTTCCGCGTCCCCCTGACCGAGGGGGCCGCGAACGTGAGCTACATCATCCACAACGGCGACGCCAAGGACCTGCCCGACAACCAGGCGCTGGACCTGGCCGCCGACGGCCACGAGGTGTGGCGGGTCGCCGGCACCGAGGGGCACCTGCTGCCCCAGCAGGCGGCGCGCGGCGCCGACGCCGACCTGTCGAAGTCCTCGGCGCACTGGATCGACCGCTCCACCGTCGCCTGGAAGATCGACTCCTCGCCGTCCAACCGCTACGCCCTGGCCTTCGCCGCCAAGGGCGGCATCACCCACGACAAGGGGGACCTGACCGGCGACCTGAAGCTGATCCGGCTGACACCGGGCGCGCTGACCGGCGCGCAGAAGGCGAAATGGCCGCACCTGGCCGGGCACGCCGCCCTCACCGTCGACCCGCGCGACACCGACCTGGTACGGGAGGCCACGCGCGGCCAGGTCGTGGCCGTCGAACGCGACGTCTCCGGCGCCCTGCTGACCGCCACCGGCGTGCAGCTTCCCGGCGTGCTCGACGACCTGTACGCCGCGGCGGCGGGCGCCGATCTGGGACCGTCCTGGAACGGCGGCACGCCCCAGCTGTCGATCTGGGCGCCGACCGCGCACAAGGTCGAACTGGCCCTGTACCGCGACGCCTCGGGCGGGACCCGCACCGTGCACGCCATGCGGCGCGACGACCGCACCGGCGCCTGGTCGGCGCGCGGGCAGCGCGACTGGAAGGACCGCTACTACACGTTCCTGGTGACGGTGTACGTCCCGGCCACGGGCAAGGTCGTCGTCAACGAGGTGACCGACCCCTACAGCCTGTCGCTGTCGGCCGGCTCCGGCCGCAGCCAGCTCGTCGACCTGTCGGACCGGGCGCTGCGGCCCACCGGCTGGTCGTCGCGGGCCAAGCCCCCGGCCGTTCCCCAGAACAGGGCGTCCGTCTACGAGCTGCACGTGCGCGACTTCTCCGCCTCCGACGCGACCGTCCCGGCCGCCAGGCGCGGCACCTACGGCGCGTTCACCGGCGACTCGGCGGGCATGAGGGAGCTGCGCGCCCTGGCGAAGGACGGGCTGACCCACGTGCACCTGCTGCCGGTCTTCGACATCGCGACCGTCCCCGAGCGCAGGCCGGACCGGACCGAACCGGACTGCGACCTGGCCTCGATGGCCCCCGACTCCGAGGAGCAGCAGGCCTGCGTCACGAGGACGGCGGCCAGGGACTCCTTCAACTGGGGCTACGACCCGCTGCACTACACCGTGCCGGAGGGCTCCTACGCCTCCGACCCCGACGGGTCGTCGCGGATCAGGGAGTTCCGCGAGATGGTCGGCGGGCTGAACGGGGCCGGGCTGCGGGTGGTGATGGACGTGGTCTACAACCACACCCACGCCGCCGGGCAGGACCCCACCTCGGTGCTGGACCGCGTCGTGCCCGGCTACTACCACCGGCTCCTCGACGACGGCACCGTGGCCACCTCCACCTGCTGCGCCGGCACCGCGCCCGAGCACGCCATGATGGGCAGGCTCGTCGTCGACTCCGTCGTCACCTGGGCCCGCGAGTACCGGGTGGACGGCTTCCGGTTCGACCTGATGGGCCACCACCCGAAGGCGAACATGGTCGCGGTCCGCGAGGCCCTGGACCGGCTCACCCTCGCCCGCGACGGCGTCGACGGAAAGTCGATCCTCCTGTACGGGGAGGGCTGGAACTTCGGCGAGGTCGCCGACAACGCCCGCTTCGAGCAGGCCACCCAGGCGGAGATGGCCGGCACCGGGATCGGCACCTTCAACGACCGGCTGCGCGACGCGGTGCGCGGCGGCGGCCCGTTCGACGCCGACCCCCGCGTGCAGGGCTTCGGCTCGGGGCTGGCCGGGGCGCCCAACGGCTCGCCCGCCAACGGCGACGCCGAGGCGCAGCGGGCCCGGCTGCTGCGCTACCAGGACCTGATCAAGGTCGGGCTGACCGGCAACCTGCGCGACTACACCTTCACCGCCTCCGACGGGCGGCGCGTCAAGGGCTCGGAGGTGGACTACAACGGCTCCCCCGCCGGGTACACCGCCGCCCCCGGCGAGGCCGTCACCTACGTGGACGCCCACGACAACGAGACGCTCTTCGACGCGCTGGCCTACAAGCTGCCGCAGGCGACGGGCATGGCCGACCGGGTGCGGATGCAGTCGCTCTCGCTGGCCACCGCCGTGCTCGGCCAGGGCACCTCGTTCGTGCACGCCGGCAGCGAGCGGCTGCGCTCCAAGTCGCTCGACCGCAACTCCTTCGACTCCGGCGACTGGTTCAACCGGCTGCTGTGGGACTGCTCGGCGGGCAACGGCTTCGGTGCCGGTCTTCCCCCGAAGGCCGACAACGAGGACAAGTGGCCGTACGCCAGGCCGCTGCTCGCCGACCCGGCGCTGAAGCCGGACTGCGCGGCGATCGGCGCGGCCCGCGCCCGCTACGGCGACCTGCTGAGGATCCGCTCCTCCTCGCCCGCGTTCGCGCTGGACAGCCTGGCCGAGGTGCAGAAGCGGCTGACCTTCCCGGCCAGCGGCACCTCGGAGACCCCGGGTGTCGTGACCATGCACCTGGACTCCTCGGGCATCGACCCGCGCTGGAGGTCGATCACCGTCGTCCTCAACGCGACCCCCGAGGAGCAACGACAGACCGTCGACGCCCTCAAGGGCGGCCGGGTGACGCTCCACCCCGTCCAGGCGAGCGGCGACGACGCCGTCGTGAAGCAGTCGGCGTTCGACGAGGCGACGGGCACGGTGACGGTCCCGGCACGCACGGTGGCCGTCTTCGTCCGGCCCTGACCCGCTCCCCCCGCCCCCGGCCGTCCTTCTCCCGGCCCCGGCCCGACCCCCCGCCCCCCGGCCGCGCTCGCCCGGCCCCGACCCGCTCTCCCCCGGCCGTCCCGGGGCCGCCCGGAGCCTCTCCGGGCGGCCCGCGGGCGGCCACCGTGAAAACCCGCCGGGCCGGGTGTTGCAGCACCCGGCCCGGCCAGGGAACCCGTCCACCGATCTGGAGGCCCCCACCCGTGAAACCCTACCGAGTCATCGTCACCACGGTGCTGAGCGCGCTGGCCGGTGCCACCGTGCTGGTGCCCGCCGTGCTGAGCAGCCCCGCCCAGGCGGCCCCGCCCACCCCCGGGCCGATCGTCAAGCTGTGGAGCTGGAACTGGAACTCCGTCGCCAGGGAGTGCACCGACGTGCTCGGCCCGGCCGGGTTCGGCGCCGTCCAGGTCTCCCCGCCGAACGACTCGATGTCCAAGGGCGGCTCGGTCTGGTGGGACGTCTACCAGCCCGCCCGCTACACCCTGACCAGCAAGTTCGGCAACGAGACCGCGTTCAGGAACATGGTCGACGCCTGCCACGCCGCGGGCGTCAAGGTGCACGCCGACGCCGTCGTCAACCACATGACCGGCCAGGGCAGCACCAGCTACGGCGGCTACACCTTCGGCAAGTACGACTACCCCGGGCTGTACTCCCCGGCCGACTTCCACTCCCCCGCCTGCGTGATCAACGGCTCGGACTACACCAACGACGGCGGGCGGGTGCAGAACTGCGAGCTGGTCGGCCTGGCCGACCTCAACACCGGCTCGAATTACGTCCGCGACCAGATCGCCGGATACCTCAACAAGCTGACCTCGCTGGGCGTGGACGGCTTCCGGATCGACGCCGCCAAGCACATCAACCCCGCCGACCTGGCGGCGATCAAGAGCAGGCTGAACGGGTCGCCGTACATCCACCAGGAGGTCATCCAGGGCAACGGTGAGGCGATCTCGCCGAGCCAGTACACCGGCGTCGGCGACGTCCACGAGTTCGTCTACGGCCGCAAGCTCAAGGAGCAGTTCGCCGGCGGGCAGATCAAGAACCTGCAGTCGTTCGGGCAGAGCTGGGGCCTGTCGGTGCCCGGCGACAAGGCCGTGGTCTTCATCGACAACCACGACACCGAGCGCAACGGCTCGACGATGAACTACAAGAACGGCGACGCCTACCGGCTGGCCAACGTCTTCATGCTGGCCTGGCCCTACGGCGCGGCGCGCGTCTACTCCGGGTTCTCCTGGGGCGACACCGAGTCCGGCCCGCCCTCGGCAGGCGGCGGCTTCGTCACCGACACCAACTGCGGCAACGGGCAGTGGACCTGCTTCCACCGGCAGATGACCGGGATGGCGCGCTTCAACCGCACCGTCAACGGCAGCGCGGTCGCCAACTGGTACGACAACGGCAACAACGTGATCGCCTTCAGCCGGGGCAACAAGGGCTGGGTCGCGATCAACAACGAGGGCGCGAGCGTGACCCGCACCTTCACCACCGGCCTGCCCGCCGGGACCTACGCCAACGCCGCCGGCAGCGGCTCGGTGACCGTCGCCTCCAACGGCACGGCCTCGGTGACCGTCCCGGCCCGGGGCGCGGTCGCCGTCCACACCGGCGCCATGGGCCCCGGCCCGACCCCGACCCCGACCGTGACCCCGACGGCCGACCCCGGCCAGGTCGCCACCACCTTCAACGCCAACGTGACCACCACCTGGGGCCAGAACGTCTTCGTCGTCGGCAACGTCGCCGCGCTGGGCGCCTGGAACCCGGCGAACGCGATTCCCCTGTCGTCGGCCTCGTACCCGGTGTGGAAGGCCACGGTGAACCTGCCGCCCGGCACGGCGATCTCCTACAAGTACATCAAGAAGAACTCGGGCGGTTCCGTGACGTGGGAGAGCGACCCCGACCGCTCCTTCACCACCCCCTCCGGCGGTACGACGACGCGTAACGACTCCTGGCGCTGACCTCTGATCCCGGCGGGGCCCCGGCGATCCACCGCCCCGCCGGGCCCCGTCCCGGGCGCTCCTTCACGCGCCCGGAGCGCGGCGCCGGGCAGGATCGGCGCGGCCGGGCCGTACCTGAGGTGACCGCCCACGACACCGTCCGGGTCAGCCCAGCCGCCAGACCCGGACGGTGTCGTCGCCCCCGGCGGTGACGGCGACGGGACGCCCCTTCAGGTCGGCCACCGCGGCGCCGAACACGTTGTGGTCGTGGTCCGTGAACGCCTTCCCCGCGCGTCTTCCGGTGTCCAGGTCGTGGACCCGCGCGGTGGAGTCGTTGCTGCCGGAGACCACGACGGTGAGCGAGCCCACCCGGCCGACGGCCAGCGAGTAGACCCAGCCGGTGTGGCTCAGGATGGGCGGGCGCGCCTCGCCGTCACCGGCCGCGTCGTCGATGTGGATCTCCTGGGCGCCGCCCCCGGAGAGCACCACGAGCCTGCCGTCCAGCTCGGCCGTGGCGACGGCGGAGATCTGGCCGCGCTGGACGAGGATCGTCTCACCGGCCCCGCCGCGCAGCGGCCAGCGGCGCACCGCCCCGTCGCCACTCCCGGTGAACACGACGGGCTCGCCGTCGAGCACGGCGGTCGCCAGGGCGAACACCGCCGCGCCGGAGACATCGCGGGGCTTGCCGATCTCCTTCCCGGTCCTCAGGTTCCACACGCGCAGGCTGCCGTCCTGTCCGCCGGTCACCGCGACCGGCCCACCGTCGAGGTCGGCCACGGCGACGGAGAAGTCGCTGCCACCGGTGCCGATGGGCTTGCCGATCGCCCTGCGGCGGGCCAGGTCCCAGCGGCGCACGGTGCCGTCGTCACCGGCCGACACCGCGATCGCCCTGCCGTCCAGCTCGGTGACCGCGACGGACCGCACCCAGCTGCCGTGCCCGGTGAGCGTGGCCAGCGGCTTGCGGGTGGCGAGGTCCCACAGCCGGACGGTGCCGTCGTTGGCGCCGGAGACGATGACGGGCTTGCCGTCCACCTGGGCGACCTGCACCGTTCCCACGTCGTCGCGGTGCCCGCGCAGCGGCCCGCCGACGGGAGTGCTCTTCCAGTCGCCGGTGACCGCGGTGGGGGTGGCCACCGGGGACGCGGACCCTCCGGGGGAGGGGGAACCGCCCGGGGAGGGGCCGTCGGGCGAGGGGGCAGCGGAGGAGGCGGTGTTCCGCGGGGAGCCGGACAGCGCCACCGGGGCCGGGCCGGACCCCTGCCCGGTCCCGGCCAGCAGGGGCGGGAGCACGAAGATCGCCGCGGCCGAGACCGCGACCGCCGAGACGGTGACGGCCGCCCCGATCCGCCACGGGCGTGACCGTCCCGGGTCACGCGATCCGCCCGGCGCGGTCGTCGTCAGGGGTCTCGCGCCGGGCCCCTCCAGGGCGGCGGGCCTCCGGTCCCGGGGGTCGGTGCCCGGTTCGAGCGGCGGGTGCCCGGCGTACGGGAACGGCGGGAGCGAGCGCGGCGGCGGGTCCTGCGGGAACGCCGCCCCCGGCACCGGCGCGTCCCGCGGCACCGGCGCCGTCCACGGGGACGGCGCGTCGTAAGGGGCGTCGCGTGGCGGTGACGGGAACGCCGCTCCCGGAGCGGGCGGGGACGAGGCGGGCGGGGACGGGACCGGCGAGGGCGGGGCGGGCGTCGCCGGGATCGTGCCCCGGACGGACGCCGGGAAGGCGGGGGAGGCCGGGGACGGTCCCGTGGCGCCCGGGGAGGGCTGGCGGATGAGCCGGAACAGCAGGTCCGCGGCCGTGGGCCGGCTCTCGGGAGACTTGGCCAGGCAGTCCGCCAGCAGCGGCCGTAACCCCTCGGGCACCTCGGACAGGTCGGGCTCGGCGTTGAGGATGCGGTGCAGCACGGCCGGGATGCTGTCCTGGCCGAACGCCGGACGGCCCGTGGCGGCGAACACCATCGTCACGGCCCAGCTGAAGACGTCCGAGGGGGCGGCGGCCGGCATGCCGTGGATCTGCTCGGGGGACATGTAGGTCGGGGTGCCGACCGCGCCGCTGGTCTGGGCGACCGAGGCGTCGAGCGTCCTGGAGATGCCGAAGTCGATGACGCGCGGGCCGTCGTGGCCGAGGAGCACGTTGGCCGGTTTGACGTCCCGGTGCACGATGCCGGCCTGGTGGATGGCCACGAGCGCGGTGGCGGTGCTGATCGCGACGCGCTGCAGGACGGCGCCGTCGCGCGGCCCCTCCCTCTCGACGGCCTGCTGCAACGACGGCCCGTCGATGAACTCGCTCACCACGTAGAGGTGGCCGCCGCTCTCCCCCGCGTCCAGAACCCGGGCGGTGCAGAACTCGGCGATCTGCCGCGCGACGCTGATCTCCCGCTGGAAACGCGCCCGCACGACCTGGTCGGCGGCGAACCTCGGGTGCAGCATCTTGACCGCGACGCGCTCACCGGCCGGATCACGGGCGAGGTAGACCGCGCCCTGCCCGCCCTCGCCGAGCCTGGCCTCGATCGCGTACGGACCGAGGCTCGTGGGGTCTCCGGGCCGCAGCGCCGTGCCGGCCATCGTGCTCCTCCCCCGGCGCGCACCCGTCCGGATCCGATGGGACCCGCCCGGCGGGCCCCGTGCCCCGCGGTCCGCGGCCACGGGACGCGCCACCCCGCGCGACGTCTTCCGCGAAAGAGCATGCCATCACCGGCAAGGTACGCCAAACCACCCACAAGCCCCCGGACGTCCCGCCCGGGACCGGGCCGGTCCGTCCCCGGGCGAGCGGAGTGAGACATGACCGTTTGTTTCTCGTTCGAGGGGAAGACGGAGCGCACTCACTTTCAGAGAAGAGGGTGGATACATGCCTGTTTCACGAGCGGGGCGCGTGGCCACGGCGGCGATGCTGGCCGGTTGCCTGACCGCGTGCGGAGGGGTCGGGGCGGACAAGGGAGCGACCGGGGGTGGTGAGCCGGGCGCCGCGTCCCTCACCACCATGGGGTTCGGTCTTCCCGACGAGATCGCCACGGTGCGGGTGGACGCCTTCAAGAAGGCGTACCCCAAGGTCAAGGTGACGATCAACCAGGGTCAGTTCAACGAGCAGGCGTTCCTGTCGGCGGTGGCCTCCGGCAACCCGCCCGACGTGGTCTACCTGGGCCGGGACCGGCTCGGCGGTTACGCCGCCCGGGGGGCCATCCAGCCGCTGGACTCCTGCATCAGCGGACAGTCGATCGCGACCGGCGACTTCTACCCCGCCGCGCAGCAGCAGGTGCGCTTCGCCGGCAAGTGGTACGCCGTCCCTGAGTTCTACAACTCCATCGTCCTGCTGGTGAACAACAAGGCCGCGCGCGACGCCGGGGTGGACCCGGCGAGCATCGACACCTCCGACTGGGACGGGCTGGCCGAGCTGGCGAAGAAGATGAACCGGGTCACCGACGGCAGGATCGAGCGCTTCGGCTTCTATCCCAAGCTGCCGGAGTTCCTGCCGCTGTGGGCCAAGGCCAACGGCGCGGACCTGCTCAGCGAGGACGGCCGCACCGTCAACCTGGACGACCCGAAGGTCACCGAGGCACTGGAGTACGCCACCGGCCTGGTGGAGTCGCAGGGCGGGTGGAAGAAGCTCAAGGCCTTCACCGACACGTTCGACTACTTCGGGGAGGGCAACCCGTTCGCCAAGGACCAGATCGGCGCGATGCTGACCGAGCAGTTCGTGATCAGCGCGATGGCCGGGGTCACCCCGGACGCGGACATCACGGTGGTGCCGTTCACCGACCGCCGGGGCAAGCCGGTGAACATGGTGGGCGGCAACGCCTGGGCCATCCCCAAGGGCGCGCGCAACGCGGACGCGGCCTGCTCGTGGATCAAGACGATGACCGCGGCCGACACCTGGGTCGCGGCGGCCCGCGCCCGCGCCGACAAGCGCGCCAAGGAGGGGAAGGTCAACATCGGCACCTACACCGGCAACGCCAAGGCCGATGAGGTGATCTTCTCCGAGGTGGTCAAGGGCAGCGGCAAGAAGGCCTACGACGACGCCGTGAAGACCATCCGCGCCGTGCAGGAGGCCGGCTTCGTGGTGCCGCAGTCGGCGGCCGCCGCCGAGTTCAACACCGCCTGGCAGGACGCGGGCACGAACGTGCTGCAGGGACGCCAGAAGGCGGCCCAGGCCCTGGCGGAGGCGGACGCCAAGGCGCAGAAGGCCATCGACGAGGCGCAGCCGTGAGTCTCCGTCCGGGCACGTGCGCGGGAGGCCTGCCGTGAAGGCCGCGCTCTCCCGCCCGGAGACGCGCTGGGCGTACGTCTTCGTGCTTCCCTGGGTGATCGGCCTGCTGCTCTTCCAGCTCGGGCCGATGATCGCCAGTCTGGTGCTGTCGTTCACCGACTACGACCTGATCAGCTCGCCGCGGTTCACCGGCCTGGACAACTACGCCACGATGGCGCAGGACCCCAAGGTGATACGCGCCATCGGCAACACCCTGTTCTACACCGTGCTGCACGTCCCGCTCTCGATCGCGCTGGCCCTGGGGCTGGCGCTGATCCTGAACCGCATCACCGGCCGGGCGGCCGGGGTCTTCCGGACGATCTTCTACCTGCCGTCCATGACCCCCCACGTCGCCGTGGGCGTGCTCTTCCTGTTCCTGCTGAACGGCCAGGTGGGCGTGGTCAACCAGTTCCTGGCCCTGTTCGGGGTGCAGGGACCGCAGTGGACCAGCGACCCTGACTGGATGCTGGCGGGCATCGTGCTGATGTCGCTGTGGAACCTCGGCTCGACCACCATCATCCTGTTCGCCGCGCTGCGCAACGTCCCGGCGGAGCTGAGCGAGGCCGCGATGATCGACGGGGCGGGCACGTGGCAGCGGTTCCGGTCGATCACCCTGCCGATGATCGGCGGGGCGCTGTTCTTCGTGGTGATCGTCAACACGATCGCCTCGCTGCAGATGTTCGACCAGGTCTACACGATGTACTTCGGCAGCACGCAGGCCCAGAACTCCTCGGGCGACGCCGCCCTGTTCTACGTGATCTACCTTTTCCAGCAGGCCTTCCAGTACCTGCACATGGGTTACGCCTCCGCGCTGGCCTGGGTGCTGTTCCTGGTCATCGCGGTCATCACGGTGATCCAGGTGAAGGTGGGCAACCGGCTGGTGTACTACGAGGCCGAGGAGCACAGCCGATGACCACCCTGCGACAGGCGGCACCCCCCGCCGCCGAGCCGGTCGCGCCGGCGCCCGACGACGCCGCCAGGCCGACCCGGAGGATCTTCTTCCTGATCGTGCTGGCCGTCGCCTCGGCGATCCTCATGTACCCGTTCGCCTGGCTGGTCTCGGCGTCGCTGAAACCGCGCGACCGGACGTTCAGCGACCCGTTCCTGCCCTGGCCGACGCCGTTCCGGCCGGAGAACTACGTCTCGGTCTGGGACGCCGCGCCGATGCTGACGTGGCTGGTGAACACCCTGGTGGTGGGCGTCGTCGCCGCCTTGGCGGTGACGCTGTCGAGCGCGTTCGTCGCGTTCGGCTTCGCCTACTTCCGCTTCCCCGGCCGGGGACTGCTGTTCGCGAGCGTGCTGGGCACGATGATGCTGCCCGGCGCGGTCACGCTGGTCCCGACGTACCTGATCTGGAACTCGGTGGGGCTGACCGGCACACAGGTGCCGCTCTGGGCGGCCAACGTGTTCGGGTCGGCGTTCTACATCTTCCTGCTGCGCCAGTTCCTGCTTGGCGTGCCCCGGTACGTCTTCGAGGCGGCGCGCGTGGACGGCGCCTCGTACCTGGACCTGTTCTGGCGGATCGCGCTCCCCCTGTCGCGGCCGGCGCTGATCATCGCGTTCGTCTTCGAGCTCAAGGCGAGCTGGTTCGACCTGATGAAGCCGCTGATCTACCTGCAGGACCCGGCCCTCTACACGCTGCCGAGGGGGCTGAAGGCGGTGGTCGACCAGTTCTACCAGGGGGGCGACCCCAAGTGGGAGATCGTGCTGGCCGCCAGCGTGATCACCACGCTGCCGCTGATCGCGATCTTCTTCATGGGGCAGCGGTACTTCCTCCAGGGCATCGCCACGACCGGCCAGCGAGGGTGAGGCCGGCCCCCGCCGCGCGGGGGACGTCTCCTCGCGGGGGCGTCTCCTTGCCCTGCGGGGGCCGTCTCCTCGGGGGGCCGTCCTTCCCCTCCGCCCGGACGAGACCCGATCCCGGACGCGGGGGGGGGGGGGGGCCGGGGGGGGGGGGGCCCCCCGCCGGCCGCGCCCCAGCGCGGGGGGCGGGGGACCCCCCCGGGGAGCCCGGGCTGCCCCCGCCCCCGGCACCACCCCCCAGCCGGGCCGGGTCTGGGGCGGCGCCCCGTGGAGGGGAGCCGCCCGAGACGGCCGATCACCTGCCGGGCGGCGGTGCTCCCCGCCCGGTACGCCGGGTCAGTCGCTGGTCAGCGCGTCCAGGAGGTCGCCGACCGGGGCGTCCGGCAGCGCACGGGCCACGTCGGCCAGCGCCACCATGCCGATCAGCGTGTGACCGTCGATGACCGGCAGACGGCGCACCTTGTGCGAGGCCATCGTGCGCAGGATCTCGCGGGCGTCGTCGTCGGCACCGATGGTGACGGGCTTGCCCTCGCCCAGCTCGCCGGCCAGGCAGCCCTTGGGGTCCTTGCCCTTGGCCAGCACCTTCACCACGATGTCGCGGTCGGTGAGCATGCCCTGAAGCCGGTCGTCGGAGCCGCAGATCGGCAGCGAGCCGACGTCCAGGCGGGCCATCTTCTCGGCCGCCTCCAGGACGGTCTCCTCGGCCTGTACACACTCGGCGTTCGAAGTCATGATCTCTCGTGCGGTGGACATACTGCTCCTCTCTTCGCGCTCCGCCCTGGCGAGCGGCTGTGGACGACTCGCCTACCCGCGGCCGCGTCCCTGACACATCGATGTCAGAGGTGCGAAGAAAAGATCACCCTCGTGTCACGGCACTCGCCAACCGGCCCGCCGCGCTCCGCCCGGCAGCCCGTCACCTCCGGCGGCCCGCGACCTCCGGCGGGTCGCCGCCGTCAGCGGCCGCAGGCCGGCGGCGACCCCGCCGTCCGCCCGGCGGGCGGGGCGCAGCAGGTGTCCCCGCGCCAGGCGTCGCGGCCCTCCTTGACCGCCACGGCCGCGATCAGCAGGGCGGCGACCGGATCGGCCCACCACCAGCCCAGCAGGCTGTTGGCGGCCAGGCCGATCAGCAGCACCGCCGACAGGTAGGTGCACAGCAGCGTCTGCCGGGAGTCGGCCACGGCCGAGAGCGACCCGAGCTCGCGGCCGGCCCGGCGCTGGGCGTACGACAGCAGCGGCATGATCGCCACGCTGAGCGCGGCCAGGATCAGGCCGGGGGTGGAGTGTTCGGCCCGGTCGGCGCCGAGCAGTGCCCGGACGGCCTCGACGCCGACGTAGGCGGCCAGGGCGAAGAACGAGAACGCGATGACGCGCAGTGCTGTCCTCTCCCGCCGTTCGTGGTCGGCGGCGGAGAACTGCCAGGCCACCGCGGCGGCCGAGGCGACCTCCACGACCGAGTCCAGGCCGAAACCGATCAGCGCGGCGGACGAGGCCAGGGTGCCGGCGGTGACGGCGACGGCCGCCTCGACGACGTTGTAGGTGATGGTCGCGGCCACCAGCAGCCGGATGCGCCGGGTCAGGACGGCGCGGCGGGCCGGGGCGGGGCCGAGGGAGAGGGTGGCCATCAGCAGCAGCCCTTCTCCGCGGCGTCGGCGCAGGTGCGCTCGGCGTCGGCGGCCACCGCGACGACGGCGGCGCGCAGGTCGTCCAGGGCGTGGCCGAGCCGGGCGTCGGCCAGCTCGTAGCGGATGCGCCGGCCCACGGGGACGGCGACGACCAGTCCGCAGTCGCGCAGGCAGGCCAGGTGGTTGGACAGCCGGGTACGGGAGACGCCCAGGGTCTCGGCCAGCTCGGCCGGGTGGGCGGGGGCCTGGCGAAGGGCCAGCAGGATGCGGCAGCGGATCGGGTCGGCCAGCGCGCGGCCGAACCGCACGAGCACCTCGATCTCGGGGGCGAGCGTCGGCATGCCCACACCGTACACAGAATTCTGAATTCAGGGAATCCTGTACCGTGTTCCGCGATCACGCGGACGCCCGCGAGCCGAGCGGCCGGAGGTGGCCGGCGACGCCCGCGAGCCCCGCGACCGGGGCGGCCGGTGACGTCCCGCGGCCCTCCGGTGGAGGTGACCGGTGGATCCGGGGCCCCTCACCGGCGGGCGGCCTCCCGGCGGGTCACGGCCGCGGCTCGCGATCGCCGCTCCTCGGCGTGGACACCTTGGCCGCGGCGTCGCGGAGGACCCCGGGCACCAGCAGGCGGTGGACGGCCGACAGCGGGGGCCACACGACCCGCCCCAAGGGCCGGTCGTGGCGCAGGAGGGTCGCCAGCGACACCTCGCCCCCGGCCGCCCGTACGAGAAGGTTGCCGGTCAGGAACCAGGAGGCGGCCTCCAGCCGGATCCAGTCCTCACCGCGCCCGCCGACCCTCCATCCCGCCACGGTGTCCGGCGATCGCCTCCGGTCGAGCCGGAGGCCGAGGAAACCCCGCCAGAGCAGCGTCTCCACGGCGCTGGGGACGTTGCCGAACATCGCCCGCGCCCACTGCTCCGGCGTCGCCTCCGCGTCCGCGGAGAGGGCGAAGTGGTCGCCGTAGTCGACGCGGGACAGCGAGCCGAGCGCGCGGACGGACGCGGGGACGTCGCGCGTCCCCACGACACCGCCTGCGGAGCGGATGGTCATCGTGAACCTCCAGATATGTATACGCCACCGTATAAAATAAGGCTAGCCCGCTTATACGGTGGCGTATACATAGTGCGGAAGTGAGGTGGGACACATCGTGGGAGCGACGCGTACCCCGCGTGACCGGTGGATCGAGGAAGGGCTGCGGGCCCTGGCCGCGGGCGGCCTGGACGCCGTCCGCGTCGAGGTTCTGGCCAAGAGGCTGGGCGTCACCAAGGGCGGGTTCTACGGATCCTTCGCCGATCGCGACGCCCTGCTGGAGGAGATGCTGGACACCTGGGAGCGGGAGAGCACCGACGAGGTGATCGACCGCATCGAGCGCGAGGGGGGCGATCCGAAGACCAAGATCCATCGCGCCGGCGTCCTGACCTTCTCCGACGACCGCCTGCTGCCCATCGACCTCGCGATCAGGGACTGGGCCCGGCGCGACGAGGCGGTCGCCGAGCGCCTGCGACGGGTGGACAACCGGCGCATGGCCCTGCTGCGGGAACTGATCGGAACCTTCTGCTCCGACCCCGACGAGGTCGAGGCCCGCAGCATGCTCGCCTTCTGCGTGGCGATCGGCGAGCACTTCCTCGCCGCCGACCACGACGGCCGCACCCGGGCCCAGGTCCTCGCCCGCGCCGCCGACCTGCTGCTCGACCGCTCCGGCCGGCGGGACCGCGACCGAAGGTTCAGATGACCGATGCGTTTTCGTCGTAGACGATCGCCCTTCGATGGATATGATCGTTTCTCGGCGGATATGACCGGACGGTGGGCAGGCAACCGGTCAGCGAGCCGAATCGGCGTCCGGGGAGGCGACTTCTCGGCGACGGGGGAAGGAGCCCGCTCCGGTGGCAAAACTCGATCTGAACCGTGAGGCGCTGGCCAAGCTGCGCGTCGCGGTGAACACGCAGGGGGGAAGGCTCGCCGCGGTCGGCGACGACTTCCCCGCCAGGGGCGGCGCGAGCTCGTCGATCTTCGGGACCCTGGCCGGCGCCCAGGAGCTGGCCGACGCGATCGGCCGCGTCGAGGCGCACGCGGACAAGGAACTGGGCACGGTGAAGAGCCGTCTCGACGGCGTGGAGCGGGCCCTCGACACGATCGAGAGCAACGTGACCGCGGCCGAGCGGGGCACCACGGCCAACCTCCCCGCCGTATGAGCGCCGTCGACGCCGTGGCGGCACTGCCCGGAGGCCAGGCCCTGGCCACGCTGGCGAAGAAGACGGACGGGGACCCCGGCGCGATCCGGGCGATCGCCGCCCGGTGGCGCAAGGCGGCCGGCTCGTCCGCCGAGCCGTTCGCGCTGCTCGGCAAGGCGGTCCACCAGGTGGACACCGCCTGGAAGGGCTCCTCGGCCGACGCCTTCGTGGCGTACATGCGCCGCTACGGCAGCGCGGGCACCTCCCTGCGAGACGCGCTGGGTGACTGCGCGGCCTCCCTGGAGACCGCCGCCGGCGCCGTCGAGACGGCGAAGTCGAACGCCGAACGCGCCTGCGGTGACGTGCTGACCTGGGTCGCCGAGTACCGGCGCGTCAACCCGCACGCCACCGAGGCGCAGCTGAAGCCCGGCATCGGCCAGCGGATCCAGCTCGCGACGTCCCAGGTGCAGGGGTACGTCGACTCGGCCGAGACCGCGCTGTCCACCGCGCGGACCGAGATCGGCAAGCATCTCGGCGACACCACGCTGTTCTCCGCCATCCCGGCCGTGGGCGACCAGAGCTTCGTCCCCGGCCCCGGGCACACCACCCGGTGGGTGCCGGTGTCCGAGGACGAGCTCCGCACCACCAAGCTCGCCGGTGCGGAACCCGGCCCGCAGGGCGGCGGTGGCGGGCAGGGGAACGGCGGCGGATCGTCGTCCGGCGGCCACACCGGAGGCGGGAGCGGTGGCGGTGGAGGCGGTGGCGGGCAGGCGGTCCCGTACACGGTCACCGGAAACGGCACCGGGGCCGACATCGTGGCCGCCGCGAGAAGCCACATCGGCAAGCCCTACGTCTTCGGCGCCGACGGGCCCAACGCGTTCGACTGCAGCGGCCTGGTGCACGTCTCGCTGAACGAGGCGGGGATCAAGATCGGGGACAGCACCGCCGCCGGGTACCAGGACAGCGGCCGGCCGATCACCGGACCGCCCCAGCCGGGCGACATCGTCTTCTTCGGCGATCCGGCGAGCCACTGCGCCGTCTACATCGGCGACGGCAACATGATCGCCGCCCCGCGGACGGGCGACGTCGTCAAGGTCCAGTCGGTGGCCGGCGCGTCGCCCATCTCCTACCGGCGCTTCACGTGACGTCCGCTTGACATCCTCCCCTCCCTGAAGGGAGGGGATTCCCACGGTCGCCCGTGGCAGTTCCTGCTTCACCGCCGACCGCCCGCCCGAGAGGACTCTCGTTGAGGTCTTACGTCAGCTCCACAGGCGTTTCACCTCTCCGCCGGCCCGGCGGCGAGGATGTTCTTCGCGGCGTTCACATCCCGGTCGTG
>NZ_JBNCLF010000031.1:0-82439 GCF_049844535.1 Streptosporangium sp. DT93 | reverse complement strand
GGCGGGCCCCGCCGGGCGGGGGTGTCGTCGTTCGGGATCAGTGGCACCAACGCCCACGTCATCCTCGAACAGGCACCCGCGGACCCGGCGCCCGGCGACGTCCCGGGCGGGGAGGGCCCGGTGCCGCTCGTGCTGTCGGCGAAGACCGCGACGGCGTTGCGGGCGCAGGCCGGGGCCCTCCACGACGCCCTCGCCTCGGGCACGGCGCCCGCGTTGCGCGACATCGGCCTCACCCTCGCGCGGCGCCCCCGGTTCGAGCACCGGGCCGTCGTCGACGTCGACGCCACTGCCGACACCGGCACCAACGGCGATGGGCACGTGGCGACGGCGCTGGCGGCGCTGGCGGCGATCCGCGACGGCGGACGCCACCCCCGGGTCGAGGACGGACGCGCCCGTCCCGACCAGCGGCTCGCGTTCCTCTTCTCCGGACAGGGCACCCAGCGCGCCGGGATGGGCGCGGAACTGCTGCGGACCTCGCCCCCCTACGCGGAGGCGTTCGACGAGATCTCCGCGTCGATGAAGCCGCTCCTCGACGTCGGCCTGCGGGAGTTGGTCACCGGTGATCCGGACGCGCTGCGACGGACCCGGTACGCCCAGCCGGCACTGTTCGCCCTGGAGGTCGCCCTGTACCGGCTGGCCGAGTCCCACGGGCTGCGGCCGGACTTCCTGATCGGCCACTCCGTCGGCGAGCTCGCCGCCGCCCACGTCGCGGGCGTCCTCGGCCTGGCCGACGCCTGCGCGCTGGTCGCCGCGCGGGGCAGGCTGATGCAGTCCGGCCGGGAGGGCGGGGCGATGGCCGCCTTCGCCGCCACCGAGGACGAGGCCTCCGAACTGGCCTCCACCTCGGACGGCAGGGTGGAGATCGCCGCCGTCAACGGCCCCGCGGCGGTGGTGCTGTCCGGCGACGCGGACGAGATCGACCGCCTGGTCGGGCGGTGGAAGGACGCCGGGCACCGGGCCGCGCGGCTGAAGGTCGGCCACGCCTTCCACTCCGCGCACATGGACGGCGTCCTCGACGAGTTCCGCCGGGTGGTGTCCGGGCTGTCGTTCCACGCCCCGCGCGTCCCCGTCGTCTCGACGGTGACCGGGGCGCTCGCCGGTGAGCGGGAGATGGCGGAGCCGGACTACTGGGTGGCGCAGCTTCGCGGGGCGGTGCGGTTCGCCGACGCGGTGCGCACGGCGCACCGGTCGGGAGTGACCCGGTTCGCCGAGCTGGGGCCGGACGGGTCGCTCGCCGCGATGGCGCGGGAGAGCGCCGGCGAGGCGATCGCCGTGCCCCTGCTACGTGCGGGACGGCCGGAGGTGGCCACCGTCCGGACCGCGCTGGGCCGGCTGCACGCGGCGGGCGTACCGGTCGACTTCGGGCCGCAGCTGGCCGGTGGCCGCCTGGTGGACCTGCCCACCTACCCGTTCGAGACACGGCACTACTGGCTCCTGCCCGCCGAGGACGACGGGCGGCCCTCGGCCTACGGGCTGGACGCCTCCCCGCACCCGCTGCTCACGGCCTCGACCGAGCTGCCGGGCGGGGCGTGGCTGTTCACCGGCGCGCTGTCCGCGCGCAGGCAGCCGTGGCTGGTCGAGCACCGCGTCGACGGGCGGGTGCTCGTCCCGGCTGCGGCGCTGGCCGAACTGGCCCTGGCGGTCGGCGCGGGCACCGGCCGCCCGGTCCTGGGCGACTTCGTGATGCACGCTCCACTGGAGCTGGACGGCGCCGCGGAGACCCGGCTGCAGGTGAGCGTGTCCGCGGCCGGGGAACTCACCCTGCGCGGCCGCGCGGCGGACGCCGAGTGGACCTCCCACGTCACCGCGGTGCTCACCGGCGGCACCGGCGATGTCAACGGCATCGATGACGCCGACGGCACCGGCGACGCGAACAGTACCGGCGACGCGAACGGCGTCGACGACGCCGACGGCACCGGCACCGGTGGGGTGGGCGGCGAGGTCGGGTCCGGCCGCACGGCAGCGCCGCCCTCCGCACCCGGCACCCGTCTCGACGCGGGCGGTCCCGAGGCGGCCTACCGGCTGCTGGCCGAGCACGGTTACGGGTACGGGCCGGCGTTCCAGGGCCTGCGCGCGGCCTGGCAGGACGGGCCGGACCTGCACGCCGAGGCGGAGCTGCCCGCGCCGCTCCGGGGGGAGGCCGGCCGGTACGGTCTCCACCCGGCCCTGCTCGACGCCGTCCTGCACGCGATCTCGCTGCACGGCGTCGACGGGCCCGCCGGAGTCAGGCGCGTCCCCTACGCCCTGGACGGGGTGCGGCTGCACGCCGCGCACGCGACCAGGGTGCGGGCACGCCTGACCCCGGTGGACCCCGCCGACCCGGACACCTACCGGGTCGAGCTGACCGGCGACGACGGGCGGCCCGTCCTGACCGTGGAGCGGCTGCGGCTGCGCCCGCTGCCGTCCGCGGCCGGGCTGTACCGCCTGCGCTGGGAGGCCGTGGCACCGCCGGCGCCCGCGACCGGTGACGTCATGGTGGCCGATTCCCTCCCCGAGCGGCTCGCGGGCACCGTGCTGCTCGCCCTGCCGGACGACGGCGACGACCCGTACGCCGTCGTGGAGGCGGCACGCCGGGCCGTCCGGCGATGGCTGGCAGAAACGGACGGCGGACTCCTGGTCCTCCTCACCCGCGGCATCGCGATCGACGACGGCGAGACGGCGCGCCCCTCGGCCGCCGCGCTGTGGGGCCTGGTGCGGGCGGCGCGGGCCGAGCATCCCGGCCGGTTCGCGCTGCTGGACACAGGCGAGGACGACGCCGACCCCGCGCTGCTCGCGGCGATCGGGACCGAGTGGCACGAGGCCGCGCTCCGCGACGGCGTGCCGCGGATCCCCAGGCTGTCACCCGAGCCCGAACCCACACCCGGAACCGCGAACGGGACCGGGATCGAGACCAGGGCCGTGAACGGGACCGGAGCCGTGGACGGGGCCGCGGCGGGCGGAGCGGCCTGGCCGCGCAGCGCCGCGGGCGGCACCGTGCTGATCACCGGCGGCCTCGGCGCGCTCGGCCGCCGGATCGCGCGCCACCTCGTCACCCGGCACGGCGTACGCGACCTCCTGCTGGTCGGCCGGCGCGGTGAGGGGCACCCCGACGCGGCCCGCGCCGAGGCCGAGCTGACCGGACTCGGCGCCCGCGTCTCCGTCCGGGCCTGCGATCCCTCCGACCGGGACGCCCTCGCCGCCCTCCTGACCACGCTGGACACCCCGCTGACCGGCGTGGTGCACGCCGCGGGCGTCGTCGAGGACGCCGCCGTCGAACGTCTCTCCGCCGAAGCGCTCCGCCGGACGATCGAGGCCAAGGCCGTGGCCGCCGGCAACCTGGACGAGGCCACGCGCGACACCCCACTCGACGCGTTCGTGCTGTTCGGCTCGGTCGCCGGCGTCGTCGGCACCGCCGGGCAGGGCGGCTACTGCGCGGCCAACGCGGCCCTGGAGGCGATCACCCACCGGCGGCGGCTGTCCGGCGGGCACGGGGTGACCGTCCACTGGGGCCTGTGGGACATCGGCGCCGGCATGGGCGCCGGGCTCACCGGCCGCGACGTCGCCCGACTCGGCCGGGCGGGCATCAGGCCGATGGGCGAGACCGACGGGATCGCGCTGTTCGACCGCGCCCTGCGGCTGGACACCGCCGCGGTGGTCGCGGCGCACCTCGACCCGCGGGCGGCGGAACGGCACCGCGCGCCGGCGGCCGTACGGCACGCGCCGGCGCCGGACACGGCGACCCCGCCGGTCACGCCGGACGCGTCGGCGCCGGACACCTCCCACCTGGTGCTGGAGGCGGTCGCGGCGGTGCTCGGGCACGCCGGCGGCGCGGAGGTCGACCCCGAGCGCTCCTTCAGCGACCTGGGTTTCGACTCCCTGACGGCGGTGGAGCTGCGCAACCGGCTCAGCGAGGAACTCGGCGTCCGCCTGCCGGGGACGATCGTCTTCGACCACCCCAACCCGGTCGCCCTGGTCCGTTTCCTCGACGAGGTGACCGGTGCCGGGACGCGACGGGAGCCGCGGGACGAGCCACGGGAGCCGGTCGCGCCGGGCGGTGCCGCCGACGACGCGATCGCGATCGTCGGCATGGCGTGCCGGTTCCCCGGCGGGGTACGCACCCCCGCCGAGTTGTGGGAGCTGCTCGACGCGGGCGGCGACGCCATCTCGGCCTTCCCCGCCGACCGCGGCTGGGACCCGGACCTGTTCGACCCCGACCCCGAGCGCTCCGGCACCTCCTACACCCGGTACGGCGGCTTCCTGCACGACGCCGCCGAGTTCGACCCCGGCTTCTTCGGGATCAGCCCGCGCGAGGCCCTCGCCGTCGACCCGCAGCAGCGCCTGCTGCTGCAGGCCGCGTGGGAGGCGGTGGAGGACGCCGGGATCGACCCGTCCACCCTGCGGGGCACGCGCGGCGGCGTCTTCGTGGGCGTCATGTACTCCGACTACGGCGCCCGGGTGCACCAGCGGCGCGGCGGCGCCGGGGACCTGGAGGGCTACCTGGTCAGCGGCAGCGCGGGCAGCGTGGCCTCCGGCCGCATCTCCTTCACCCTCGGCCTGGAGGGCCCGGCGGTGACCGTGGACACCGCGTGCTCGTCGTCGCTGGTGGCGGTCCACCAGGCGGCCCAGGCGCTCAGGCTGGGCGAGTGCACGCTCGCCCTGGCCGGCGGCGTGACCGTCATGGCGAGCCCGGCCACGTTCGTCGAGTTCAGCCGGCAGCGCGGCCTCGCGCCGGACGGCCGCTGCAAGCCGTTCTCTGCGGACGCGGACGGCACCGCGTGGGGCGAGGGCGTCGGGCTGCTCGTCCTGGAGCGGCTCTCGGACGCCCGCCGCAACGGGCACCGGGTGCTGGCCGTCGTCCGCGGTTCCGCGGTCAACCAGGACGGCGCCAGCAACGGGCTCACGGCGCCGAACGGGCCCTCCCAGGAGCGGGTCGTCCACGGCGCCCTGCGCCGCGCCGGGCTGCGGCCCGCGGACGTGGACGTGCTGGAGGCGCACGGTACGGGCACCAGGCTGGGCGACCCGATCGAGGCCGGGGCGGTGCTCAACACCTACGGCCGCGACCGCGGGGACCGCGGCCCGCTGCTCATGGGCTCGGTGAAGTCGAACATCGGGCACACGCAGGCCGCCGCGGGCGTCGCCGGGATCATCAAGATGGTGCTCGCCATGCGGCACGGGCGCGTGCCGGCCACCCTGCACCGGGGAAGCCTCACCGGCCACGTCGACTGGTCCGGCGGCACGGTGTCGGTGCCCGACGAGCCGGTCGCCTGGCCGGACACGCCGGGGCCGCGCCGGGCGGCGGTCTCGTCGTTCGGGATCAGCGGCACCAACGCCCATGTCGTCCTGGAGTCGGGTGACCCGGTCCCCGGGGCGGACGAGGCGATCCCCGAGGCCGCCGGCGGCGCCCCGGCGGGGGCGGCCGACGCGGCCGGGGCGGTGGTGCCGTGGGTGCTCAGCGCCCGTGACGCGGCCGGGCTGCGGGAGCAGGCGGTCCGTCTCCGGCGGCACGTGCTCGCCGACCCCGGCCTGCGGGCCGTCGACGTCGCCCTGTCCCTGGCGACGACGCGGACCGCGTTCGAACGGCGGGCCGTGGTGCTCGGGCGCGACCGGGGCGAGCTGCTCGCCGGTCTCGGTCACCTGATCGACGGCACCGCGACGCCGTCCGGCTCCTTCCCCTCGGTGCTCACCGGAACGCCGGCGCGCGGCGGGACCGCCGTGCTGTTCACCGGCCAGGGCAGTCAGCGCGTCGGCATGGGCACCGAGCTGTACCGCTCGTTCCCGGCGTACGCGCGGGCCTTCGACGAGGTGTGCGCCGCGTTCCGCCGGGCGGACGGCACGGACGTGGCCGGGGTGGTGGCCGGGGACGCCTCGGCCGGGCCGATCGACCAGACCCGCTACACCCAGGCCGCGCTGTTCGCGGTGGAGGTCGCGCTGTTCCGGCTGCTGGAGTCGTGGGGCCTGCCCGCCGACCTGCTCGCCGGGCACTCCATCGGCGAGATCACCGCCGCGCACGTCGGCGGGGCGCTGAGCCTGCCCGACGCGGTGGCGCTCGTCGCCTCCCGCGGGCGCCTGATGCAGGAGCTCCCGGCCGGGGGCGCGATGACCGCCGTCCAGGCGGACCCGGCGGCCGTGGAGCGGCTCATCGCCGGGACCGGGGCACGGGTGGACGTCGCGGCGGTGAACGCGCCCGGCTCCGTGGTGATCTCGGGGGACGCCGGAGCCGTCGGGGAACTGGCCGGGATCCTGGCCGCCGGCGGGCACCGCACCAGGTCGCTCGCGGTCAGCCACGCGTTCCACTCCGCGCACATGGAGCCGATGCTCGCGGCCTTCCGCGAGGAGGTCGGCGACCTGCCCGCCGGCTCCCTGACCCGTACCGTCGTGTCCACGCTGACCGCGCGGGAGACCGGCGCGGACACGTTCGGGACGGCCGCGCACTGGGCCGGCCAGGTACGCGGGACCGTGCGGTTCGCCGACGCGGTCGGCCGGATGCGCGAGCTGGGCGCGGCGCGCTTCCTGGAGGTCGGGCCCGACGCCGCGCTGACCGCGATGATCGGGCAGCACGACCTGGGGGAGGGCGTCGTGGCGATCTCCACGCTCGACCGCAGGCACGACGACCCGTTCGCGCTCTGGTCGTTCGTGGCGCGGGCCTTCATCGCGGGCGTCGCCTGGGACTGGCGGGCGCTGCTCGGCGCGGGCGGCGGACACACCGCAGGCGGGGGCGTCGTGACCGTGCCGCTGCCCACCTACCCCTTCCACCGGGAACGCCTGTGGCTGCTGCCGCCGGCCGAGGACGGCGGCGCCGCCGGGATCGGCGCCGAGGATCCCGGCCACCCGCTGCTCACCGCCTCGATCGCCGTACCCGAGGGGGCGCAGACCCTCTACACGGGCGTGCTGTCCCAGCGGAGACAGCCGTGGCTGGCGGAGCACGCGCTGGCGGGCACACCGGTCCTCCCGGCCACCGCCCTCGTCGATCTGCTGGGGTGGCTGGCGGACCGGCACGGCATGACGACGGTACGGGAGCTGACGCTGCACGCCCCCGTCACGATCGGCGCGGAGGAGGAGGAGGTGCTGCTGCGGGTCACGGTGGCGGACGACGCGGTACGGGTGCACGCGCGGCCCGGCCGGGAACCGGCCGACGGCGAGTGGACCCTGCACGCCGAGGCCGTGCTGGGCGTCGAGACGGGCACCGCCGCACCCGCCTGGTCGGGGCACCGCCCGCCCGAGGCCCGTCCGGTGGACGTCACGGAGATCTACGCGACCTTCGCCGGGCGCGGGTACGACTACGGCCCGGCGTTCCAGGGGCTGCGCGCGCTGTGGACGACCGGTGACGAGCTGCACGCCGAGGTCGACACCGGGGGCGACCTCGTCCCCGGGCTGCTCGACGCCGCCCTGCACGCCTGGATCGCCGACGCGGGCGAGACGGAGCGGGGAGGCGTCCGGGTGCCGCACACCTGGCGGGGGGTGCGCGTGCACGACCTGCCGCGCGGGCCGCTGCGGGTCAGGATCCGGCACACCGGCGAGGGGACGTTCGCCCTCGACGTCGTCAGCGTCACCGATGTCACCGATGTCACCGATGTCACCGATGTCACCGATGTCACCGATGTCGCCGGTACCGACGCGGGCGGCGTCGTGGCGCGCCCGGTGCTGTCGGCCGAGGAGGTCCGGGTGCGCCGGGTCGAGGAGGGCGCCCTGCCGCGCGGCGGCGGGATCGCGGCGCGGCCGTACGAGCTCGCCTGGATCCCCGCGCACCTGGCCGGCACGGCGCAGGCGGGCGAGGACGGCGGCGGACGGGCGGAGGACGTGATCGTGCTGATCGGCGACGCCGCCCCCGGCGGCCCCGGCCTGCCGTTCCGCACGGTCCCGTACGGCGGGGGGCAGGACGGCCGGGACCCGGCCGCCGCCGTCCGCGACCTTCTCGCGGAGGTCCGCGAGAGCATCCTCACGCTGCCCGAACGGGCGCACCTGGTGGTGGTGACGCGCGGGGCGGTCGCGGTGGACGGTGAGGACCGGGTGCCGGGGCTGGCGGAGTCCTCGCTGTGGGGCCTGGTCCGCGCCGCCCGGCAGGAGTACCCGGGGCGGATCAGCATCGTCGACGTCGACGGGCACGGGGAGTCGTCCGCGCTGCTGCCGCGCGCGGTGGCGGCCCGGCCCGGCGAGCTCGCCATCCGCCGGGGCGAGGCGTTCCGGCCGCGCCTGCGCGCGGTGACGGGCACCCCCGCGACCCCGCCGGAGCCCGTGAGGCCCGGAAAGCCCGCGGGACTCACAGGACCCGCGGGGTTCGGGACGGGCACCGTGCTGGTCAGCGGTGCCGGTGGCGCGCTCGGCGCCGCGGTCGTGCGCCACCTGGTCGCCGAGCACGGCGTCCGGCACCTGCTGCTGGTCAGCAGGCGCGGCGACGCCGACCCGGTACTGCGCGCCCTGGCCGGGGAACTCGGCGACCGCGCGAGCGTCCGGACGGCCGCGTGCGACCTCGCGGACGCGACGGCAACCGGGGAACTGCTCGCCGGGATCGACCCGGACAGGCCGCTCGGCGCCGTGTTCCACACAGCGGGCACGCTCGACGACGCGGTGCTGGAGAACACGACCGGCGAGCGGCTGGAGCGGGTCCTGCGCCCCAAGGTGGACGCGGCCTGGAACCTGCACCGCCTCACCGCGGATCTGCCGCTGACGGCGTTCGTGCTGTTCTCCTCGGTCGCGGGCGTGCTCGGCAACGCCGGGCAGACGGGTTACGCGGCCGCCAACGCCTTCCTGGACGCGCTGGCCTGTCACAGGCGGGCGGCGGGCCTGCCGGGCACGTCCCTGGCCTGGGGACTGTGGGAGAGCGGACCGGACTCGGGGATGGCGGCCGGGCTCGGCGGGGCGGCCCGGGCCAGGCTCGACCGGCTGGGCATCCGCGCGCTGCCCGCCGACGCCGGGCTGGAACTGTTCGACCGGTCGCTGGCGAGCGGCCTGGCCGTGGTGGTGCCGGTCTGGTTCGACCGGGCGGCGCTCGCCCGGCGGCAGGACGACCTTCCCGACGTGCTCGCCGGCCTGGTCCACGCCCGGTCCGCCCCGGCGGCCGTGCCGCTGGTCCGGCGGCTGCCCGGCATGGACGAGGCCGTGGCGCGCACCGTGGTGCGCGACACGGTCGCCGGCCGGGTCGCGGAGGTGCTCGGCCTCGCCGGAGCGGCGCAGGTCCCCGACGACCGGGGGCTGTTCGACCTCGGCCTCGACTCGCTGACGGCGATCGAGCTGCGCAACCGGCTGGGCACCGAGGTGGGGGAGCGGCTGCCCGCGACCGTGCTGTTCGACCACCCCACCGTGCGGGAGCTGACCGAGCATCTTCTGGAGCGCCGCGCCGCCGACCGTCCCGCGTTCGACACGGCGGCGCTGCGGACCTGGGTGTCCTCGGCCTCTGAGCTGGACCCCGGCCACCGGCGGCGTGCCGACCTGGTGCGGGCGCTGCGGGCCGCGCTGACCACCCTGGACGCCGCGGGGACGGCCGTGAACGGCGGCGAGGAGCCGCCCTTTGGCATGGATTCAGCATCCGATGATGAGCTGTTCGGGCTGCTGGACCGAGAACTGAGCGACTGATCCGACACCGCGAGCACTTTTCGAGGACGACAACGGGGAGCGGTTCACCGATGGCGAATGAGGACAGGTTCCGCGAGTACCTCCGGCGTACCACGGCCGACCTGCTGCGCACCCGCGCGGCACTGGAACAACTGGAGCAGTCCGTACGCGAGCCGCTGGCGATCGTCTCCATGGCCTGCAGGTACCCCGGCGGTGTCCGGTCGCCGGAGGAGCTGTGGCGGCTGGTGGAGGCGCGGACCGACGCGATCGGCCCGTTCCCGCGCGACCGTGGGTGGCCGCTGGACGAGCTGATCGACCCCGACCCGGACCGGGAGGGAACCAGCTACGCCTCCGAGGGCGGCTTCCTGTACTCGGCCGCCGACTTCGACCCCGAGCTCTTCGGCGTCAGCCCCCGCGAGGCGCTGACGATCGACCCGCAGCAGCGGCTGCTGCTGCAGACCTCCTGGGAGGTCTTCGAACGCGCCGGGCTGGACCCGCGCTCCCTGTCGGGGGAGCGGATCGGGGTGTTCGTCGGCGTCATGTACTCCGACTACGGCTCCCGCCACACCCGCGCGCCCGAGGGCTTCGAGGGGTTCGTCGGCACCGGGAGCGCCGGGAGCATCGCCTCGGGCCGCGTCGCCTACACCTTCGGGCTGCAGGGGCCGGCGGTGACCGTGGACACCGCGTGCTCGTCCTCGCTGGTGGCGCTGCACTACGCGGCGGAGGCGGTGCGCCGGGGGGACTGCGAGATGGCCGTCGCGGGCGGGAGCACGGTCATGGCCACCCCGGCGACGTTCGTCGAGTTCAGCCGCCAGCGCGGGCTGTCCCCGGACGGCCGGTGCAAGGCCTACGCGGCCGCGGCCGACGGCACCGGATGGGGGGAGGGGGTCGGGCTGGTGCTCGTCGAGCGCCTCTCGGAGGCCCGGCGCAGGGGCCACCCGATCGTCGGGGTGCTGCGCGGCAGCGCGGTCAACTCCGACGGCGCGAGCAGCCGGCTGTCGGCGCCCAACGGGGTGGCGCAGCGGCGGGTGATCCTCGCCGCGCTGGCCGACGCCGGCGTCGACCCCGCCGAGGTGGACGCCGTCGAGGGGCACGGCACCGGTACGGGCCTGGGCGACCCGATCGAGGCGAGCGCCCTCATGGAGACCTACGGCCGGGCCCGGCCGGCGACGGACCCGGTGTGGCTGGGCTCGCTCAAGTCCAACATCGGGCACACCCAGGCCGCGGCGGGCATCGGCGGCGTGATGAAGATGGTCATGGCGATGCGGCACGGGCTGCTCCCCGCCAGCCTGCACATCGACGAGCCGTCGCCGCACGTCGACTGGGACGCCGGAGGGCTGGCCCCGCTCACCGGGCCGAGGCAGTGGCCGCGCCGGGACCGTCCGCGCCGGGCCGCGGTCTCCTCGTTCGGGATCAGCGGCACGAACGCGCACGTCGTCATCGAGGAGCCGACCGCGGAACCGCACAAGGATCGGGCCGGGGCCCTTCCCGCGGAACCGGCGGGCACTCGGACCGCGGAACCGGCGGGCGCTCGGACTGAGAATCCGGCGGGCACTCGGACCGAGGATCCGCACGCGGAACGGCCCGGGGAGGCGCTGTCCTCGCGGGCGGACGGGAGCGAGACCGCGTCGGCGTCGGCGTCGGCGTCGGTGGTGCCGGTGGTGTGGACGGTGTCGGGTCACACCGAGCGGGCGCTGCACGACCAGATCGCCCGGTTGCGGGCGCACGTGGCGGAGAACCCCGGCCTCGCCCCGGCCGACGTCGCCCACAGCCTCCGCACCGGGCGCGCCGACCTGTCCCACCGCGCGGTCGCCGTCGGGACGGACCTCGGCCGGCTGGCCGGGGAGCTCGCGACGCTGGAGGAGGGACTCCCGTCCCGGCGCGCGGTGCGGGACCAGGCGGTGACGAACGGGCGGCCGGTCTTCGTCTTCCCCGGCCAGGGGTCGCAGTGGACCGGGATGGCCCGCGAACTCCTCGCCGGCTCCGGGCCGTTCGGCGACGAGATGCGCCGGTGCGCCGAGGCGCTGGCCCCGCACGTCGGCTGGGACCTGCTGGAGGTGGTCTCCTCCGGCGACGAGACCCTGCTCGGACGCGTCGACGTGGTGCAGCCCGCCCTGTTCTCGATGATGGTCTCGCTGGCCGCGGTGTGGCGTTCCCTCGGGGTGGAGCCGGCCGCGGTGGTGGGGCACTCGCAGGGGGAGATCGCCGCCGCCCACGTCGCCGGAGCCCTGGACCTGGCCGACGCGGCGGCGCTGGTGGCGCGGCGCAGCGCCGCCCTCCTGGACATCGCGGGAACCGGGGCCATGGCGTCGATCGGCCTGCCGGCCGGACAGGTGCGCCGCCGGTTCGGCGACCGGGACGCGATCGCCGTCGCCGCGGTCAACGGACCGGACGCGACCGTGGTCTCGGGAGAGGCGGGCGCGGTGCGCGCCCTCGTCGCCCGGTGCGAGGCCGAGGGGGTCAGGGCGCGGCTCGTCCCCGTCGACTACGCCTCCCACTCACCGGCCGTCGAGCCGCTGCGGGACCCGCTGCTCGCCCGGCTCGCCGGCGTCCGCCCGCGCACGTCCGCCGTCGGTTTCTTCTCCACGGTCACGGCCACCGAGATCGACACGAGCGCGCTCGACGCCGGGTACTGGTACGACAACCTCCGCCGGCCGGTACGGCTGGCCGAGACCGTCACCGCGCTCCTGGAGGCGGGCCACCGCTGCTTCCTGGAGGTCAGCCCGCATCCGGTGCTGGTGGCCCCGCTGCGCGACACCTTCGACGACGCCGGGGTGGAGGCTCGGGCGCTGGCCACGCTCCGCCGCGACGACGGCGGGCCGGAGCAGCTGCTCACCTCGGCCGGGGCGCTGTTCGCGGCCGGGGTCCCCGTCGAGTGGGGGCCGGCCGCGCGGGGACGCCACGTCGCCCTGCCCACCTACGCCTTCCAGGAACGACGGTTCTGGCTCGACACCCGCACCGAGGGGGCGTCGCCCGCGACCGGCCCGGCCGGGGCGGGGCACCCGGTCCTGGGGGTGGTCGTGGAGCCCGCGGACGGCCGGGCGGTGCTGTTCACCGGGGGCGTCCCCGGCGGACCGGGCGGCTGGGCCCGCCAGCACCGGCTGGGGGAGCGCCCGGTGCTCGTCGGGAGCGCGCTGGTCGAGCTGGCGCTCGCGGCCGGGGAACGCCTCGGCCTGCCGAGGGTGGACGACCTCGCCCTGCTCGCCCCGGTGGACGTGCCGGACGGGCCCGTGCAGGTCCAGGTGGAGGTGACCGCCGAGGACGGCGGCGCGGGCGCGACGCTCACGGTCCACACCCGCGGGGGAGGCGAGGACGCCGCGGAGCCGTGGCGGCTGCACGCCTCGGGCTCGCTGAGCGCGGGCGGCACCGGCGACACCGGCGACACCGGCGACGCTGACGCCGTCGGCGACCTCGCCGTCGTCGCGGAAGGCGCGGGGGCGTGGCCGCCGCCGGACGCCGAGCCCGTCGACGTGGACGCCGGCTACGCCCGCCTGGCCGACGCGGGCGTGCACTACGGCCCGCGCCTGCGCCGTGTGCGGGCCGCCTGGCGCTCGGGCGGCGCCGTGTTCGCCGAGGTGACCCCGCCGGACGGGGACGAGGCCCGGGGCGGAGCGGACGGCAAGGGGTTCGTGCTCCATCCCGCGCTGCTGGACGGGATGGCACAGGCGGCCTTCCTGGACCGGGCGGCCCGCGCGCACGACCGGGGCGAGACGCCGGAGACCGCCGTGCCGTTCAGCTGGACCGGCGTGCGGGCGTACGCCGCCGCGACGGGCCCGGTGCGCGTCCGCCTGACCTGGACGGGTCCTGACGCCTTCTCCCTCGTCGCCTCCGACGTCACCGGCCCGGTGGTGCTGACCGTCGAGGAGGTGCGCGTCCGCCCGGCCGCGGAGGAGCCCGGTGACGTGCCGGTCCCCGTCCTCGCGTCCGGCTCCACCTCCGATTCCGCCTCCGCCTCCGGGTCCGGCTCTGGTTCCGGTTCCGCTCCCGTGCCCCTGCTGCGCCGGGCGGCGCGGCGGTCCGTGCGGGCCGTTCCCGCGGACGCCGTACCGGACGACGCCCTGGCCGGGCTGTCGGGGAGCGAGCGGGAAGAACGGGTGCTGGACCTGGTGGGCCGGGCGGTCGCCGGCATCCTCGGCTACGAGTCCGCCCGCGCCGTCGGCCCGGACCGCCCCTTCCGCGATCTCGGCCTCGACTCCATGACGGGGCTGCGGCTGCGGGACCACCTGAGCCGCGTCCTGGGCCGCAGGCTGCCGAGCACGCTCGTGTTCGACCATCCGAGCCCGCGCGCCCTGGCCCGCCACCTGAGCGGCACCGCGCCGGACGGCCCGTCCCGCGCCGCGGCCCGGCGCGGGCGCACGGCCGAGGACCCCGTCGCGATCGTCGCGATGGCCTGCCGCTACCCGGGCGGCGTCGGCACCCCCGAGCAGCTGTGGGAGCTGCTGGAGTCGGGCCGGGACGCGGTCGGGCCGTTCCCCGGCGACCGGGGCTGGGACCTGGGCGGGCTGTTTGACGACGACCCGGACCACCCGGGTACGTCCTACGCGCGCGACGGCGGGTTCATCCACGAGGCCGCCGAGTTCGACGCGGACTTCTTCGAGATGAGCCCGCGCGAGGCCAAGGCCGCCGACCCGCAGCAGCGGCTGCTGCTGGAGACCTCGTGGGAGGCCTTCCAGCGGGCGGGCATCGACCCGGCCGGCCTGCGCGGCTCCCGCACCGGTGTCTACGTCGGACTGATCTACACCGAGTACGGCGGCCGGGCGCAGGACGACCCGCGCGAGTACGGCGGTTACCTGGGCACCGGCAGCGCCGGGAGCGTGGCGTCGGGCCGGATCGCCTACACCTACGGGCTGCAGGGGCCCGCGATCACGGTGGACACGGCCTGCTCGTCCTCGCTGGTGGCGCTCCACCTGGCGGAGCAGGGCCTCAGGAGCGGGGAGTGCGACCTCGCGCTGGTCGGCGGGGCCACGCTCATGGCGACGCCCGCCACCTTCGTGGAGTTCAGCCGCCAGCGTGGGCTCTCGCCCGACGGGCGCTGCCGCGCGTTCGCCGACGCCGCCGACGGGACGGGCTTCAGCGAGGGCGTCGGATTGCTGCTGGTGGAACGGCTGTCGGACGCGCGGCGCAACGGGCACCCCGTGCTGGCCGTGCTCAGGGGGTCCGCGGTCAACCAGGACGGCGCCAGCAACGGGCTCACCGCGCCCAGCGGTCCCTCCCAGGAGCGGGTGATCGAGGAGGCCCTGAGCGCCGCGGGCCTGTCCCCGGCCGACGTGGACGCGGTCGAGGCGCACGGCACCGGCACCACCCTGGGCGACCCGGTGGAGGCGCAGGCGCTGCTCGCCACGTACGGGGCGGCGCGCGGGGACCGCCCGCCGCTCAGGCTGGGCTCGCTCAAGTCCAACATCGGGCACACCCAGGCGGCGGCCGGCGTCGGCGGGATCATCAAGATGGTCAAGGCGCTGGAACACGGGACGCTGCCGCGCACGCTGCACGTCGACAGGCCGTCCCGCCATGTCGACTGGGACCGGGGCGGTGTCGCGCTGCTCACCGAGAACACCCCCTGGCCCGCGGGGGAACGCCCTCGGCGGTTCGGGGTCTCCGCCTTCGGCATGAGCGGGACCAACGCGCACGTCGTCATCGAGGAGCCGCCCGCGCCCGAGGCCGTTCCCGCGCCGGAGCCCGAGCCGTTCGGCGGCCCGGTCCCGCTGGTGCTGTCGGCCCGGTCGGCGCGCGCGCTCCGGGGCGAGGCGCGGAGGCTGGGCGCCTACCTGGAACGGCATCCTGACGCCGCCCTGGCCGACGTCGCCGCGGCCCTGGTGACCACCAGGGCCGAGTTCGGCCACCGCGCGGTCGTCGTGGCCGGCGACCGCGCGGAGGCGCTGGCGGGGCTGGCCGCCGTCGCGGACGGGGAGCCGTCGGCCTCGGCGGTGACCGGGAACGCGAGGGACCCGCGCGCGCCGGTCCTGCTCTACCCGGGTCAGGGCGCGCAGTGGGAGGGCATGGCCCGCGCGCTGCTGGAGGAGTCCCCGGTCTTCGCCCGGCGGGTCGGCGAATGCGCCGCGGCCCTCGACCCGGTGACCGGGTGGTCGCTGCTGGAGGCCCTGCGCGGCGGCGCCGACCTGGGGCGCGTGGACGTGGTGCAGCCGCTCCTGTGGGCCGTGATGACCGGGCTGACCGCGCTGTGGGAGTCCTTCGGGGTGCGGCCCGCCGCCGTCGTCGGCCACTCGCAGGGCGAGATCGCCGCGGCGCTCACCGCGGGCGCGCTGTCGCTGGAGGAGGCGGCGGCGGTGGTGGCGCTGCGCAGCCGGGCCATCCGCGCGATCGCGGGCGGCGGGGCGATGCTGTCGGTCGCGGCCTCGCACGAGCGGGTGCGCGCGGTTCTGGAGGAGCTCGGGGTCTCGGGAGACACCGGGAACACCCAGAACACTCAGAACACCCAGAACGCCGAGAACGCCGAGAACGCCGAGAACGCCGAGAACGCCGAGAACGCCGGGAACGCCGAGAACGCCGGGAACGCCGGGAACGCCGAAGACACGGCGGGCGCCGGGAACGCCGGAGGCGGGGGCGGCGTGTCGGTCGCCGCGCTCAACGGGCCCGCCTCGACCGTCGTCGCGGGCGAGGCCGGGGCGGTGGACCGCGTGCGCCGGGAGCTGGAGGAGCGGGGCGTGCGTGTGCGGCTGATCGACGTGGACTACGCCTCCCACTCACCCCAGGTCGAGGCGCTCGAGGCGGAGCTGCTGGAGGTCCTGCCCCGGCCCGCGCCCGGCCGCGCGTTCACCGCCGGCGTCTTCTCCACCGTCACCGGCGCCGCGGTCGAGCCGGACGACGGCACCGGCTTCGGCGACCCCGGCTACTGGTACCGCAACCTGCGCCGGCCGGTGCTGCTGCAGGCCGCGGTGGAGGCGGCCGCCGCGGCCGGGCACGAGGTGTTCGTCGAGGTGAGCCCGCACCCCGTCGTCGGGACGGGGGTCCAGGAGATCCTGGAGGCCGTCCCCGGGATCGAGCGGCCCGCCGTGCTGGGCACGCTGCGCAGGGACGACGGGGGCATGACCCGGGTGCTCGCCTCGGTGGCCGAGGCCTGGGTGAACGGCGTCCGGGTCGACTGGCCGGGTTACCTCGGCGGGCGCCGGGGGCCGGTGCCGGTCCTGCCGACCTACGCCTTCGACCGGCACCGGTACTGGCTGGACGCGGCGGCGCCCGCCGCGGGGGTCCCGGCGGGCGCGCGGCCGGTCGCGCATCCGCTGCTGACCACGGCCGTGCGCGCGGCGTCCGAGGACGGGCTGCTGCTGTTCGGCCGGCTCTCCCTGGACGACCAGCCGTGGCTGGGCGACCACGTGGTGGACGGCGCGGTCCTGGTCCCCGGCGCGGTCCTCGCCGAACTGGCGGCGCACGCGGGAGAGCTGGCCGGGGTCGCGCGGGTGGACGAGCTGACCCTGCGGCGCGCGCTGCTGCTCGACGGCTCCGGTGCGGCCGAGATCCAGGTGACCGTGGGCCCGGCGGAGCCGGACGGTCTCCGCCCGGTCGGGATCCACGCGCGGCCGGCGGACACCGACGACCCGCTGGGCGCTCCGTGGACGGCGCACGCCGTCGGCTCGCTCGCCCCACTCCCCGAAACCGCCCTCGGCCCGCTCGCCCTACCCTCCGAACCCGCCCTCGGCTCGCTCGTCCCACCCTCCGAAACCGCAACCGGTTCACCCGCCTCGCCCCCCGGGCGCGCGGACCGGCCGGTCGCGGACGGGTGGCCGCCGCTCGGCGCCGAACCCGTCGACGTCGGCGGCCTGTACGAGGACCTGGCCGCCAGGGGCTACCACTACGGCCCGGCCTTCCGCGGCCTGCGCGGGGCGTGGCGGTCCGGGCGGGACGTCCTCGCCGAGGTGGTCCTGGAGGGCCCGCCCGGCTACCGCGTCGCGCCCACGCTGCTGGACGCAGCGCTGCACGCGGTCGGGCTCGCGGGCCTGTTCCCCGACGACGGCGCCGTACGGCTGCCGTTCTCCTGGCGCGGCTTCACCCGGTACGCCGCCGTGCCCGCGACCGGTTCCCCGCTGCGGGTGCGCCTGCGCCGCACCGGGGACGACACGGTCGCGGTCGACCTGTCCACGGCCGGGGGCGACCCGGTGGCGGGCGTCGAGGCCGTGACGTTCCGCGTGGCCGACCCGGCGGACCTCGCCGCGCCGGGCGTGGAGGACCTGCTGTACGAGCTCGCCTGGGACCCCGTCCGTCCCGGCTCCGGCGTGCCGCTCGAACGCGTGAGGGTCCTCGCCGCAACGCAGGACACCGGCGCCACCGGTGACACCGAAGGCGCCGCGAACCTCGAAGACACCGGGAACACCGAGGGCGCCGGTGACGGCGGGGATGCCGGAGACCCGGGGCTGGACGCGGTGCTCGCGGCGGTGGACGCCGGGGAGCCCGCGCCCGAGGTGCTCGTCGTCCCGGCGGGCGGGGAGGCCGGGCCCGTGCCGGAGGCGGTCCGATCCGCCCTGCTGCGGGTGCTCGGCACGCTCCGCCGGGGACTGGCCGACGCCAGGCTGGCCGGCACCCTGTTCGTGGTGCGTACCCGCGGCGCCGTGGAGGCGGTTCCCGGCGAGCGCGCCGGTGCCCTCGACGGCGCCGGCGTCTGGGGACTGATCCGCGGGGTGCAGGCCGAGGAACCGGGCCGGGTGGTCATCGTGGACACCCCGTACACCCCGCACACCCCGGATGTCCCGGACGCCGGGACCGCCGCCGTGCCGCTCCCGGAGATCGCGGAGATCGCGGAGATCCTGGACGCCGTGTCCTCCGGCGAGCCGCAGATCGCGATCAGGGACGGCGGGCCGCTGGTGCCCCGGCTCCGGCGCCGCCCCCGCGACCCGGTGCCGAAGGGCGCCGGCAACTGGCGGCTGGAGGCGGCCGGCAGTGGCGTGACCGACGACCTGGCGTACCGGCCCGTCGAGGACGGGCCCCTCGCGCCGGGGGAGGTCAGGGTCGCCGTCCGCGTCGCCGGCCTCAACTTCCGCGACGCGATGCTCGCCCTGGGCATGTACCCGGGCGCGGCGGACCTGGGCACCGAGGGCGCCGGGGTGGTGCTCGCGGTCGGCGACGGCGTGACCGGCGTCGGCCCCGGCGACCGGGTGATGGGCCTCATCCCCGGGGGGATCGGGCCCGAGGCCGTCACCGACCACCGCCTGCTGGTGCCGATCCCGGCGGGGATGTCGTTCGCCCAGGCGGCGACCGTGCCCGCGGTGTTCCTCACCGCCTGCTACGCCCTGCGCGACCTCGCCGACGCCCGGCCGGGGGAGTGGCTGCTGGTGCACTCCGCCGCCGGCGGCGTCGGCGGGGCGGCGATCCAGCTGGCGCGCCACTGGGGGCTGACCGTGTTCGGCACCGCGAGCCCCGCCAAGTGGCCCGCCCTCCGGGACGCGGGGCTCCCCCCGGAAAGGATCGCCGGATCCCGCGACCTGACCTTCGCCGAGGCGGTGCGGGCGGCGACCGGCGGGCGCGGTGTGGACATCGTGCTGAACTCGCTGGCCCGCGAGTTCGTGGACGCCTCGCTCGAACTGCTCGCCCCCGGCGGGCGGTTCGTCGAGATGGGCAAGACCGACGTACGCGATCCCGGCGAGGTCCGTGCCCGGCACGGCGTGCGCTACCGGGCGTTCGACCTGGCCGAGGCGGGGCCGGACCGGATCGGCGAGATGCTCGCCGAGCTGGCGGACCTGTTCGGGAGCGGCGTCCTCACGCCGCTGCCGGTCACCTCCTGGGACGCCGGGCGGGCGCCGGACGCGTTCCGCCACCTCGGCCTCGCCCGGCACGTGGGCAAGGTGGCGATCCGGATTCCCCGGCCGGTCCGCGCCGACGGCACGGTCCTGGTCACCGGCGCGACCGGCGGCGTGGGCAGGCTCGTCGCGCTGCACCTGGCCAGGGAACACGGCGTGCGGCACCTGCTGCTGCTGAGCAGGCGGGGCGACCGGGCGGAGGCCGCCGGCCGGCTCCGCGAGGAGCTCGGCGCGCTCGGCGCGACGGCGACGATCGTCGCCGCGGACGTGGCGGACGCCGGCGCGCTGGCACGCGTGCTCGCCGGCGTCCCGGACGAGCACCCCCTGACGGCCGTGGTGCACGCGGCCGGGGTCCTGAACGACGCGACGCTTCCCAACCTCGTCCCGGAACGGCTCGACGCGGTGCTGCGGCCCAAGGTCGACGGCGCCTGGCACCTGCACGAGCTCACCAAGGACCTCGACCTGGACGCGTTCGTGCTGTTCTCCTCCGCGGCCGGGATCGTGGGCGGCGCCGGGCGGTCGGCCTACGCGGCGGCCAACGTCTTCCTCGACGCCCTCGCCACGGTCAGGACCCGCCAGGGGCTCCCCGCCACCTCGATCGCCTGGGGACTGTGGCGGTCCGAGAGCGCCATGACCGGCTCGCTGTCGGCCGTCGACCGGACCAGGATGGCGCGGTCCGGGCTGCTGCCGCTGTCACCGGCGCACGGCCTGGCGCTGCTGGACGCGGCGATGGCGGCGGCGGAGCCGTCGCTGGCCGCGGTCCGGCTGGACCTCGCGCGCCTGGCGCGGACCCCCGACCCGGCCCCGCCGCTGCGGGACCTGGCACGCGGGCGCGCGATCCCCGCGAAGGAGGACGACGGCCCCCCCGGGCCGGAGCCCGCGCTGGCGCGGCTGCTCGCCGGCACCGACCCGGCACGCCGCGAGGAGCTGATGACCGAGACGGTCTTCCGGTACGTGGAGGCGGTCCTCGGGCGGGCTCCCGGGGACGCGGCCGAGGAGGGCCGCAGCTTCAAGGAGCTCGGCTTCGACTCGCTGACCGCAGTCGAGCTGCGCAACCGGCTTGGCGGGGCCACCGGGCTGCGGCTCCCCGCGACCGTCGTGTTCGACCACCCGACCCCGGCCGCGCTGGCCGGTCACCTGCTCGGCCGGCTCACCCCGGCCGCCCCGGAACCGGCCGATGCGGACCGGCCCGATCCGAACCCGGCCGATCCGGACCGGGCCGGTCCGGCGCCGGCCGGCGCCGGACCCGCAGGGCGGGCGGACGAGGAGGTCCCGGCGACCGCCGAGGAGCTGTTCCGGTTCATCGACTCCGAGCTTCGACCCCAGGGACGGCGGACGGCATGAGTGACGAGAAGAAACTGGTCGAGTACCTCCGGTGGACGACCGGTGAGCTCGCCCGGGTGAAGAGGGAGCTGGCGGCCCTGTCGAGCCCGGACCCGGTTGCGGTGGTCGCGATGGCCTGCCGCTACCCGGGCGGGGTGCGCTCGCCCGAGGACCTGTGGCGGGTGGTCGCCGACGGCGTCGACACCGTCGGCGAGCCGCCGCTGGACCGGGGCTGGGACCCGCTCCTGCGGGAGCGGGCGGGGGCCGGCGGCTTCCTGGAGGACGCGGCCGGGTTCGACGCCTCCTTCTTCGGGATCTCCCCCAGGGAGGCCGTGGCGATGGACCCGCAGCACCGCCAGCTGCTGGAGGTCTCCTGGGAGGCCCTGGAGCGCGCCGGGATCGTCCCGGGGTCGCTGCGGGGCAGCCGGACCGGGGTGTTCACCGGCGTGATCTACCAGGACTACGCGCCCGCGATCGACGACGCGCCCCCCGAGCTCGACGGGTACCTGATGACCGGCAACGCGGCGAGCGTGGCGTCCGGGCGGGTGGCCTACACCCTCGGTCTCGAAGGGCCCGCGCTCAGCGTCGACACCGCCTGCTCGTCCTCGCTGGTGGCGATCCACCTGGCCGCCGACTCGCTGCGCCGCTCCGAGTGCGACCTCGCGCTCGCCGGCGGGGTGACGGTGATGGCCACGCCCCGGGTCTTCGTGGAGTTCGCCCTCCAGGGCGGGCTCGCCGCGGACGGCCGCTGCAAGGCGTTCGCCGACGCGGCCGACGGCACCGGCTTCGGCGAGGGCGCCGGGGTGCTGGTACTGGAGCGGCTCGGGGACGCCCTGCGCAACGGGCACCCCGTCCTGGCGGTGATCCGCGGCTCGGCGATCAACTCCGACGGGGCCAGCAACGGGCTGACCGCGCCGAGCGGGACCGCCCAGGAGAAGGTGATCGGGGCGGCCCTGCGCGGCGCCGGGCTGTCCCCGGCCGACGTGGACGCGGTCGAGGCGCACGGGACCGGCACCGCCCTGGGCGATCCGATCGAGGCGGGCGCCCTGATCGCGGCGTACGGCGGTGCCGGCCGGCGGCGGCCGCTGTGGCTCGGCTCGGTCAAGTCGAACCTGGGGCACACGCAGGCGGCGGCGGGGGTCGCCGGTGTGATCAAGATGGTGCAGGCGCTGCGGCACGGCGTGCTGCCGGCGACGCTGCACGCGGCGGACCGCTCCACGCTGGTCGACTGGTCCGGCGGCGGGGTGGAGCCGCTGGCGGACCCCGTCCCCTGGCCGCCCGGCGACCGGCCTCGCCGGGCCGGCGTCTCCTCGTTCGGGATCAGCGGGACCAACGCGCACCTCATCGTCGAGGAGGCGCCCCCGGTCTCCGGGACGGGGCCGCCGGCCGGCCCGGCGGCCCCGCCGGCCGGCGAGAGGACGGCCGTCAAAAAAGCAGCCGTCGAGAAAGCGGTCGGCGAGAAAGCGGTCGGCGAGAGGACGGCCGGTGAGAAAACGGCCGGTGAGGAGGCGACCGGCGGGATGCCGGCCGGTGGCGCGCCGGTGGCCGTCCCCTGGGTCCTGTCGGCGAAGACGCCCGAGGCGGTGCGCGCGCAGGCCGCCCGGCTGCGCGACCTCCTGCGCTCCGGGCCGGAGGTCGACCTGGCCGCCGTGGCCCGCACCCTGGCGGGGCGGCGGTCGCGGTTCCGGCACCGGGCGGTGGCGCTCGGCGCCGACGCCGCCGAGCTCGCCCGCGAGCTGGACGCGCTCGCCGGGCCGTCCGCCCCGATCGTCACGGCGGGCCGGGCGCCGAAGGTGGCGTTCGTGTTCGGCGGCCAGGGGACCCAGCGGGCGCGGATGGGACGCGAGCTGTACGAGCGGTTCCCGGTCTACGCCGAGGCGTTCGACACTGCCTGCGCCGCGCTGGACCGGGCCAGGGAACTTCACCCCGCCCCGGGCCCGCCGCTGGGCGAGGTGGTGTCCGCCCCCGCCGGACACCCGCTGAGCGAGGCGCTGCGGCGCACCGAGTTCGCCCAGCCCGCGCTGTTCGCCACCCAGCTGGCGCTCTGCCGGCTCGCCGGGCACCTGGGCCTGGTCGCCCACGCGCTGCTCGGCCACTCCGTGGGCGAGCTCACCGCGGCGTACGTCGCCGGGGTGCTCTCCCTGGAGGAGGCCGCTCGCCTGGTCACGGCGCGGGCCCTGGCGATGCAGGCGGCGCCGGAGGGTGGGGGCATGGTGGCGCTGCGGGCCACCGAGGCGGAGGTCCTGGCCTCCCTGGAGGACCTGGACGGACGGGTGTCCGTGGCCGCGGTCAACGGGCCGCGCTCGACCGTCGTCTCCGGCGACGCCGACGCGGTGCGGGCACTGGCCGCCCGATGGCGCTCCCGGGGGGTGCGCACGAAGACGCTCGCGGTCGGCCACGCCTTCCACTCGCCGCACATGGACCCCGCGCTGCCCCGGCTGGTGGAGGCCGCGGCGGGACTGGCCGTCGGCGACCCCGCGACGATCCTGGTCTCCAACAGGACGGGCCGGGTGGCGACGCGGGCGGAGCTGGCCGCGCCGGACTACTGGGCCGCCCAGGTCCGCGGCACGGTCCGCTTCCACGACGGCGTGCTCACCCTGCGGGACCTGGGCGTCGACACCTTCGTCGAGATCGGGGCCGACACCACGACGACCGGCATGGTCGCGGACTGCCTGGCCGGGGAGCGGGACGGCGCGTCGGCGATCCCGCTGGTGCGCGACCCCGCGGCGGAGGCCCGGTCGGTGCTGCGCGGCGTCGCGCAGGCCCACGCGCGCGGGGTGCGGGTCGACTGGGACAGGATGCTCGGCGAGGGACCGGCCGCCGACCCGGCCACCGTGCCGACCTACCCGTTCCGGCACGAGCGCTACTGGCTCGCCCCGCCGGGGGGACGCGGGCGGGAGCGCCCGTCGTACGAGCCCGCGCCGGCGCCGGCCGTCCCGCCCGTGCTCGACCTGCCCGAGGGCGAGCGCCACGACGTCCTGGCGTCGCTGGTGCTGACGGCGGTGGCCGACGCGCTCGGGCACTCCCACGGCGCGGTCGGCCCGGCGGACGACCTGACCCAGATCGGCATCACCTCGTTCGGCGCGCTGGAGATCGCCGCCCGGCTCTCCCGGGAGATCGGCGTCGACGTGCGGGTGGGGCTGGTGCTCGACCACGCCACCGCCGGCGAGCTGGCGTCACGCCTGGAGGAACTGCTCGACCCGCGCGACGCGCCGCAACTCGCGGAGAGACGATGACCGTGGACAGTGCCGGGGCACACGCGCGCCTGCGCTCGCTGCGGCGCGAGGGGAGGCTGGCGGAGTGCTACGACGAGGTCGCGCCGCTGCTGGCCGCGATGGACGAGCGGGACGCCGCCCGGTCGGCGCGGCTGCTGGACCGGGTCGACGTGGAGGCCGCCCGCGCGCACCACCCCGGGCTCCCGTCCGTGGCCGTGACCGTCACCGGGTACGGCACGCTCGACGCGCTGCGCACCGCGCTGACCGGCGAGCTGGCCCGCCACGGGTACCTGCCGGACGTCCGGCTCGCGGACTTCGGCTCGTACGCGTTCGAGCTCGGCGACCCCGGCAGCGCGCTGTACGCCGGGCGGCCCGACGTGACCGTCTGCGTGCTCGACCACGCGACCGTGTTCGACGAGGTCGGCGTGCCGTTCACGGTGGACGACGTCGAGCGCGTGCTGGAGGAGAAGCTGGCGCTGTGGCGGCGGCTGGCGGCACGGTTCGGCGAGAGCGGGTCGGGCGTGCTCGTGCTCAACACCGTCCCGCTGCCGCGGACGTGGCAGGCGCAGGTGCTGGACCACCCCTCCCGGGCGCGGCTGGGCGCGGTCTGGCGGCGGGCCAACGCCGGGCTGCTGGCGCTGGGCGAGACCGCGGGCCCGGTCGTGGTGATGGACGTCGACCCGCTGCTGACGGCACCGATCGAGCTGTGCGACCCGCGGTTCGAGGTCTACGCCCGCGCCCACCTGTCGGACGCCCTGCTCGGCGCGTACGCGCGCGAACTGGCCCACTTGGTGCGGGCCAGGACCGGCCGGGCCAGGAAGGTGCTGGCCGTCGACCTGGACCGGACGTTGTGGGGCGGTGTCCTCGGTGACGACGGGGTGGAGGGCATCGAGGTGGCCCACGGCCGGTGGGGGGAGGCCTTCCACCGGTTCCAGAGGGTGGTGGCGCAGCTGCAGTCGCAGGGCGTCCTGCTGGCCGCGGTGAGCAAGAACGACCGGGACACCGTGCTCGCCGCGCTGCGGGAGCACCCCGACATGGTGGTGCGTGAGGACGCGTTCGTCCGGATCCTCGCCAACTGGCAGCCGAAACCGGACAACCTGCGCGTCCTGGCGCGGGAGCTGAACCTCGGCGGCGACAGCGTGGTCTTCGCCGACGACAGCGTCCACGAGTGCGCCGCGGTCGCGGCGGAGCTGCCGGAGACCGCGGTGGTCCACCTGGACGGCGACCCGGCGCTGC
Source organism: Streptosporangium sp. DT93 (assembly GCF_049844535.1). NCBI lineage: Bacteria > Bacillati > Actinomycetota > Actinomycetes > Streptosporangiales > Streptosporangiaceae > Streptosporangium > Streptosporangium sp. DT93. The sequence goes on along the minus strand of NZ_JBNCLF010000031.1, from coordinate 57,391 downwards.
ACGCGACGCGGCTGCTGGCCGACGGCTGGTTCACCACGAACGAGGTGACCGCCGAGGACCGTGTCCGGACGCGGCGCTACCACGAGGAGACGGCGCGGTCGGAGTTCCTGTCCGCGGCGGGGTCGGCCGGGGAGTTCCTGCGCGGGCTGGGGGTGTCGGTACGGCTGGCCCCGGCCACCGGCGCCGATCTCGCGCGGCTGTCGCAGATCACCCTGCGCACCAACCAGTTCAACCTCACCACCGAGCGCCTGTCCCCGGAGGCGGTGCGCGAGCGGGCGGAGCGGCCCGGCTCGCGGGTGCTGGCGCTGTCGGCGGCCGACCGGTTCGGGAGCAGCGGGATCGTCGGGGCGGTCTTCCTGCGGGCGCTGCCGGAGGGGCTGCTGATCGAGAACCTGCTGCTGAGCTGCCGGGTGTTCGCCCGGGGGATCGAGCAGGCGTGCCTGGCCGCGGTGCTCGGCCGGGCGCGCGCCGCGGGCTTTCCCGCGGTGCTCGGCCACTACGTGGCGAGCGCGAGGAACGCCAAGGTCGCGGACCTCTACCCGCACTACGGGTTCACCGTGACGGAGGCGACGGCGCGGGAGGCGCGGTACGCGCACGACCTCGGCGAGATCGTCGGCGTGCCGGGCCACCTCACGCTGGAGGTCGAGGACCCGGTGGTGCCGGCCGCGCCGACCCCGCCGACCCCGCCGACCCCGCCGCCCCCGGGGAGCCTGCCGGCTCCGGGGACCCCGGCGGCCCCGCCCGTTCCGCCGGACCCGGCCGGGGACGCGGAGGCGGCGTTGACAAGCTGAGGCATCCTCGATTTAACTTGCGGACATAACATGAGGAAGCCTCCGTATATGCGCGAACAGGATGAGGGAGAGTACGTTGCCTGAGGGAATCAGGGTCTCGGTGCACGACACCGCGCCGGTCTGGCGCGGCGACACGGCGGGCGACGCGCTGCGCCGTACGGTCGACCTGGCCAAGGCGGTGGAGGCGCTCGGCTACCGGCGTCACTGGGTGGCCGAACACCACAACACCCCGGCGCTGGCGGCGTCCAGCCCGGCGGTGCTCGCCGGGCCCATCCTGGAGGCCACCTCCAGCATCCGGGTCGGTTCGGGCGCGGTGCTGCTGCCCAACCACTCGCCCCTGGTGGTCGCCGAGCAGTTCGGGGTGCTGGCCGGCCTCTACCCGGACCGGGTCGACCTGGGCCTCGGGCGTGCCCCTGGCGGTACGGGCGAGACCGCGGCCCGCATCGGCGACCCGCGCCGGCTGGACTTCGGCGACGCGCTGCGGGAGCTGCGCGAGTACTTCGCCGGGGGCAGCGGCGGCGTGCGGGCGATCCCGGAGCCGGCGGTCCCGCCGGAGCTGTGGCTGGTGGGCTCCAGCGCGGGCAGCGCCGCCTACGCGGGCCGGGAGGGCCTGCCCTACGTGTACGCGCACGCCATCGTGGGGGGCGGCGCCCCCGAGGCGCTCGACGCCTACCGCCGGGCCTTCCGGCCCTCGCCGTGGCTGTCCGAACCGCACGCGTGCGTGGCGGTGATCGTCGTCGCCGCCGACACCGACGAACGGGCCCACCGGCTGGCCGCCTCCTTCGTGTACGGCCAGATCCTGATGCGCACCGTGGACCCGGCCACCGTGCTCCCCACCGAGGAGGAGACGGCGGCGCACACGTTCACCCCGCAGGAGGAGCGCTTCCTGCACGAGCGGATCGACCCGCAGTTCGTCGGCTCCCCGGACCGGATCACCCCCCGCCTGGCCGGGCTGCTGCGCCGGACCCGCGCCGACGAGCTGTTCGTGCTCACCCAGGTGCCCGACCACGCCGCCCGGATCCGCTCGTACGAGCTGCTCGCCAAGATCGTCTCATCCCTGTAGGACCGCGCGGCCGGTGCGCCGGGCACCGGCCGGCGCCGTCCCGTCCCCCGGCGTCCCCCGGCGTCCCCGCCGTCCCCGTCCGCGTTCAGTCCGGCTTTAGAGCCTCCGAGCACTGTGTGTGCAGCCGGAGAACCGTCTCCGGCGTGAGCCGACGTCTGAGCGATGAGGATGAGGATGGGTGCTGCTACGAGGTTCCGGTCGCGCAAGCCTGCCACCACGGCAGGGGCCGCCGCGTTGACGCTGGCACTGGCCGCCGCATGCTCCTCGGGCACGGACGGTGCCACGACAGGGGGCGGGGACGCGAGCGCCACCGCGAAACCCCGCTCCGGGGGCACGCTGCGCCTGGCCGTCGAGAAGGAACCGGAGTGCCTGGACCCCCACCAGAGCCCCACCGAGTCCGCGCGGGCGCTCACCCGGCCGATCCTGGACTCGCTGGTCCACCAGGACGCCCAGGGGATCCTCCGTCCCTGGCTGGCCACCCGGTGGAAGGTCTCACCCGACCGGCTGACCTACACCTTCGAGCTCCGCCGGGGCGTGACGTTCACCGACGGGGAGAGGTTCGACGCCCAGGCGGTGGTCGACAACCTCGACCACGTGGTGGCCCCGAGGACGAAGTCGCTGCTGGCCGGCAGCCTGCTCGCGGCCTACCGGTCGTCCAGGGCCGCCGGCCCCTCGACGGTCGAGATCAGGCTCAAGCGGCCCGACTCGGGACTGCCGGCCGCGCTGGCCCTGCCCAACCTCGGCATCCAGTCCCCCCGCACGCTCAAGGGCTCCCCCTCCGCGCTGTGCGCGAAGATCGTCGGAACCGGCCCGTTCCGCAGCGACACCGGGCTCGTGCCGCAGAAGGGCATCGACTACGTCAGGAACCCCTCCTACGACTGGGCGCCGGAGCCGCGCCGCGGCCCGTCCCTGCTGGACCGGATCGAGGTCAAGGTCGTGCCGGACAACGCGGCCCGGCTGGGCGCGCTCACCAGCGGCCAGGTCGACGCGGTCACCGCGCTGTCGCCGACGAGCCTCAACACGCTCAAGGGACAGCCCGGCTTCACCGTGCACTCGACGCCCTACCCCGGGATCAACTACAGCTACTGGCCCAACACCGCCGAGGGCCCGCTCAGCGACGTGAACGTGCGCAAGGCGCTGCGCGCCGGCATCGACTGGGGACAGATCGTCAAGAACGTCTACTTCGGGGTGTACCCGGGGGCCCAGGGCGTGCTCTCGGCCGGCACGCCCGGCCACGACGCCTCGCTGGCCCCGGCCTACGCCCACGACCCGGCCGCCGCGGCGCGGCTGCTCGACCAGGCCGGCTGGACCGCACGCGACGAGGCCGGGTACCGGACCAAGGACGGCAAGCGGCTGACCCTGCGCCACATGTGGTCCGACGGGTCCGTGGCCAACCTCGCCACGCAGATCCAGTCCGCCGCCAAGCAGCTCGGCGTCGAACTGGTCGAGGAGAACCTCGACGGGGGGACCTTCGTCAAGCGCCTGCTGGACGGCGACTACGAGCTGATCGACACCAGCTTCTCCGCCCCCGGGCCCGACGTGCTGCGCGTCCTGTTCGGCGCGGACAACATCCCCACGCCCGAGCGCGGGATCAGCAACAACATGGCCCGCTACGACAACCCGGAGGTGGAGGACGGCTTCCGGCGCGCGCTCGGCGCCGAGGACCAGGCCGAGCAGCACCGCGCCTACGCCGAGGTGCAGAAGCGCATCACCGAGGACGCCGCGGTCCTGCCCGTCTACTCGCCCCTGTCCACGGTGACCGTGCGCGAGGGCGTACGGGAGATCGGTTTCAACGCCGACGGCACGCCCGACCTGTACGGCGCATGGCTGGCGTCCTGAAGGCGCCCGCGCCCGCGGCCGAGGCGACGGCCGCGGGCCCCCCGCGCCGCCGCGGCGGCGCGGCGCGTCTGGTGCTGGTGCGCGTGGCCGCCTCGGCGGCCGTGCTGTGGGGAGCGGTCACCGCGACGTTCCTGCTGCTGCGGGTGATGCCGGGCGGCACCGCCGACGTGCTCCTCGCCCGGTCCGCGGTGACCCCCGAGGTGCGCGAGCGGATCATCGCCGACTACCGGCTCGACGACCCGCTCGCGGCGCAGTACACGGCCTACCTCGGCAGGATCGCGCACGGGGAGTTCGGGGAGTCGTACGTGCTGCGCCGGCCGGTGTGGGACGCGATCGGGTCCCAGCTCCCGCACACCCTGCTGCTGGTCGCGACGACGCTGCTGGTCACCGTGGTCGCCTCCGTCCTGCTGGCGGTGGTGAGCGCCAACCGCCGCGGGTGGGTGCGCGCGTCGTTCTCCGCGGCCGAGTCGCTGGTGGTGGCGCTGCCGCCCTTCTGGCTCGGGCTGCTGCTGCTGACGGTGTTCTCCTTCACCCTGCACTGGTTCCCGGCCATCGGCTCCTCCTCCCCGTCCGGCCTCGTGCTGCCGACCGCCGCGCTGGCCGCCGGGCCGGTCGCGGTTATGACGGGGGTGCTGCGGGACGGGCTGCTGCGCGCGCTGGAGGAGCCGTTCGTGGTGACCGCCCGCTCGCGGGGCATCGGCGAGCTCGCGCTGCGCCTGCGGCACGTGCTGCGGCACGCGCTGCTGCCCGCCACCACCCTTCTGGGCTGGATCGCCGGCTCGCTCATCGGCGGCGCGGTGATCATCGAGATCGTCTTCTCCCGGCAGGGGATCGGCAGGCTGGTGCTGTTCGCGGTGGAGAACAAGGACATGCCCGTGGTGATCGCGATCGTGCTGCTCACCGCGGCCGTGTTCGTGCTGGTCAACATCGTGGTCGACATCCTCGTCTGGACGATCGACCCCAGGACGCGAGAGGCGGCGAGCTGAGCATGGCCAAGACCTTCTGGCCCGGGGTGGCCGTGCTGGCACTGCTGGCCGTGATGGCGCTCTTCCCGTCGCTGTTCACCGGGATCGACCCCGACGCGGCGGACCTGACCGCGACGCTGCGGCCGCCGAGCGGCACGCACTGGCTCGGCACCGACCAGAACGGTCGCGACCTGTACGCCCGGATCGTCCACGGCGCCGGCCCCTCCCTGCTGATCGGCGCCGGGGCGGTCGGGCTGGCGCTGGTGGCCGGCGTCCTGGTCGGGGTCGCCGCCGCGCAGCTCGGCCGGACCATGGACCAGGTGCTCAGCAGGTCGCTCGACGTCATCCTGTCCGTCCCCGGCCTGCTGCTGGTGTTCCTGGTCGTCGCGGTGCTGGGACCCGGCGGCGGCCCGGCCAGCGTGGGCCTGGCGGTGGTCTCCCTGCCGGGCTTCGCCCGGGTGACGCGCGCGGAGGTGATCAGGCTGCGCGGGGCGCACTACGTCGAGGCCGCCCACGGGTTCGGCTGGTCGCGCGCCCAGGTGGTCCTGCGGCACATCCTGCCCAACGCGCTCGGCCCGGTCATGGTGCTGGCGACCGTGACGCTGGGCGCGATGATCGTGGCGGGCTCCTCGCTGAGCTTCGTGGGCCTCGGCCCCCAGCCGCCGACCGCGGAGTGGGGCGCGATGCTGGCCGACAGCCAGGAGTTCCTCGCGATCGCCTGGTGGCCGGCGGCGTTCCCCGGAGTCGCCATCACCGTCGCGGTCCTGGCCGTCACCGTCGTCGGCGGGCACCTGCAGCGGCGGATCGAACGGGGGCGCGCATGAGCCCGCCACCCGGCGACGCACGAGACGCGAGAGACGCGAGAGACGCGAGAGACGCGGAGGACGCGACGGAAACGGTGGGGACGACGGATCGAGCGGAGACGGACATGGACCCGGCGCCGGCGGACACGCGGGAACTGCTGCGCGTCCGCGACCTCACCGTCGGCTTCGCGACGGGCCGCGGGTATGTCGAGGCGGTGCGGGGCGTGTCCCTGCGGATCGACCGCGGGCAGGTGGTGGCGATCGTCGGCGAGTCCGGCTCCGGAAAGAGCGTCACGGCGCGCAGCCTGGTGGGACTGGCCGGCGACGGCGCCGGGGTGCGGGCCGCGGAGCTCTCCTTCGACGGGCTGGACCTGCTGCGGGTGCGGGGCCGCCGCTGGCGCGCGCTGCGAGGACGGCGCGTCGGCTTCGTCCTGCAGGACGCCCTGGGATCCCTCGACCCGCTGCGCCGCGTCGGCGCCGAGGTGGCGGAGCCCCTGCGCGAGCACCGGATCGTGCCCGCCCGGCGGATCGGCGCCGAGGTCGTCCGGCTGCTCGGCGCGGCGGGCGTCCCGCTGCCCGAGAGCCGCGCCCGGCAGTACCCGCACGAGATGTCGGGCGGGCTGCGGCAACGCGCCCTGATCGCCTCGGCCCTGGCCGCGCGGCCCGACCTGCTGATCGCCGACGAGCCGACGACGGCGCTGGACGCGACGGTGCAGCGGCAGGTGCTGCGGCTGCTGCGCGAGCGGGCGGGCGACGGCACGGCCATCCTGCTCATCAGCCACGACCTCGGCGTCGTCACCGAGATCGCCGACCACGTGTACGTGATGAAGGACGGGCGCTTCGTCGAGGACGGCCCGGCGCGCACGGTGCTCCAGGCCCCGTCCCACCCCTACACCGAGACCCTGGTCGCCGCCGCGCTCGGGCGGGGACGCGGGCCCGCGCGGGGTCCGGGCGGGCCCGCGCCCACCGGGACCGGCCCCGCCCCCGACCCCGCCCCCGGGCGGGTGGTGCTGCGCGCCGACGGCCTGGTCAAGAGGTACCGGCTGCCGGGAAGGGGCGCGTTCACCGCGGTGGACGAGGTGTCGGTCGAGGTGCGGGAGGGGGAGACGCTCGGGATCGTCGGCGAGTCGGGGTCGGGCAAGACGACCGTGGGACGGCTGCTGCTGGGACTGGTCGCCCCGGACGCCGGCCGGGTCGAGGTGAACGGGCGGCCCTGGACCGCGCTGCGCGGCCCCGAGCGGCGGGCGGCCCGCCGCCGGATCCAGATGATCTACCAACACCCGCTGTCCTCGTTCGACCCCCGCTACACCGCGTCGCGGCTCCTGGAGGAGCCCCTGCGCGCCGAGGGCGTCCCCGGCGCCGAACGCGCGCGGCGGGTGAGGGAGCTGCTGGGGCACGTCGGCCTCGGCGAGGAGGTGCTCGGCCGGCGGGCGCGGGAGCTGTCCGGGGGCCAGCGGCAGCGCCTCGCCATCGCGCGGGCGCTCGCCTCTCGGCCGGACGTCGTCATCTGCGACGAACCGGTCTCGGCCCTGGACGCGGTCATCCAGGCGCAGGTGCTCGACGTCCTGGCCGACATCCAGGAAAGGCTCGGCGTGGCCCTCGTTTTCATTTCCCACGACCTGGGCGTCGTCCGCCGGATCAGTCACGAGGTGGCGGTGATGAAAGACGGCCGTGTGGTCGAGTCCGGCGACATAAGAAAGGTTTTCGAAGCCCCCGAGCACCCGTACACAAAGACCCTTCTGGACGCGGTTCCCCGACTCCACGGGGCCGTGACGGCCGATTCACAAGCAATTCTTAAACCACGCTGAACCGGGCTTGCCTCGTATTTCTTTCCTGCCTAGTGTCATTGTCGTCGCACGGCCCCGGCGGCGTCCCTTTCTTTTCTGGAAGGATGAAGGAAATGACGGAAGCTCCGCCGTATCCCCAGAGACGCACCTGCCCCTACGAGCCGCCCCCCGGGTACCGGGAGATCGGCGAGCGGGGGCCGGTCCTCAAGGTGACGCTCTTCGACGGCCGCGAGGCGTGGATGGTGACGGGGTACCGGGAGTCGCGGGAGATCCTGACCCATCCGAACCTGTCCTCGCAGCGTACCCACCCCGGGTTCCCCATCGTCGCGCCCCGGTTCCGCTCGCAGATCGCCCGCAGCCTGGCGCTCATCGCCATGGACCCGCCCGTCCACGACGTCTACCGGCGCTACCTCAACCCGCACTTCAGCCTTAAGACGGTCCGCGCGATGCGCCCGGCGCTGGAGGAGATCGTCTCCGGCTTCATCGACGCGATCGTCGAGCAGGGTCCTCCCGCCGACCTGGTGCCGATGCTCGCGGTGCCGCTCCCGTCCCTGGTGATCTGCCGTCACCTCGGTGTCCCGTACGAGGACCACGACTTCTTCCAGGACGCCAGCGGCAAGGTGATGCTGGGCACCGAGGAGGAGTCGGCCACGGCGGCGCAGGACCTCGTCGACTACATCGACCGGCTGGTGGCCGCGCAGATCAAGGAACCCGCCGACGGCCTGCTCGGGACGCTGGTGCGCGAGCGGGTCATCCCCGGGGACGTCGGGCACGACGAGCTGGTCTCGATCGCGCTGGTGCTCCTGATCGCCGCGCACGAGACGACCTCCTCGTCCCTGGCGCTGGGCATCATCACGCTGCTGGAGCACCCCGAGCAGCTGGCGCGGGTGCTGGAGGACCCCGGCCGCCTGCCGGGCGCGATCGAGGAGCTCCTGCGCTACATCGCCACCACCGACCTGGTCGCGACCCGGGTCGCGAAGGGCGACATCGAGATCGCGGGTCACCTCATCCGGGAGGGGGAGGGCGTGCTCGTCTCGGGCACGCTGGCCAACCGGGACGCGCAGGTGCACGGGCGGGCCCACGAGTTCGACGTCCTGCGCGAGGACACCCACCACCTCACCTTCGGGTTCGGCATCCACCAGTGCCTCGGCCAGAACCTGGCCCGGCTCGAACTGGAGGTCGCCCTGAACCAGCTGCTCACCCGCATCCCGGGGATACGGCTCGCCGTGCCCGTGGACGAGCTGCCCATCCTCGGCGCGGGCACCGTGCAGCGGGTGCTGCGGCTGCCGGTCGAGTGGTGACGCCGGATGTGGGTGCGGGCGGACCGGGAGCGCTGCATCAGCGGCGGGCGCTGCATGGCCACCACCTCCGACGTCTTCGACCAGGACGATGACGGCATCGTCGTCGTCCTCACCCCGCGGCCCGCGCCGCGGCAGGAGGAACGGGTCCGCAGGGCCGCCTTCCTCTGCCCGGCGCAGGCCATCCTGATCGGCGAGGAACCACCGCCGGGCTGATCCTCCCCATGCCCGGACCGGCCCCGTACGCGGCCGCCCGGAGAAAGCAGAGAAACATGACGCACTCGGCGCACTCGGCGCACCCGGCGGGGGAGGCCGTGCGGCTTCCCTCGCTGACCGGGATGAGATTCGTGGCGGCCTTCCTGGTGTTCGTGTGCCACGCATGCGTCCTGGGTTTCTTCCACCCCGAGACCGCCGCCTCCCTGCAGACCTTCGCCTTCGCCTCGGGCTGGCTCGGCGTGGAGTTCTTCTTCGTGCTGAGCGGGTTCGTGCTGACCTGGTCGGCGCGCGAGGAGCGGTCCAGGACGAGCTTCTGGCGCCGGCGCCTGGTCAAGGTCTACCCGGTCCACGTGGTGACCTGGCTGGCCGCGCTCGGCCTGGCCCTGTGGGCGGGCCAGGCCGTGGACCTGCCCAGGCTGCTGCCGAGCCTGCTGCTCGTGCACACCTGGTATCCCAGCATGGACGTGGTCATCACGATCAACGTCGTCACCTGGTCCCTCGCCTGCGACCTGCTCTTCTACCTGGCCTTCCCGTTCCTGTACGCGCTGGTGCGCAGGATCCCCGCCCACCGGCTGTGGCAGGCGGCCGGCGCCGTCGCCGCCGTGATCGCGCTGCTGCCCGCCGTCGCCCTCCTCGCCCTGCCCGGGACGCCCCGGCTGCCCGGCCAGGACATGTCGTTCGTGCAGAACTGGTTCCTGGTCTCCTTCCCCCCGATCCGCGCGCTGGACTTCGTCCTGGGCATCGTCATGGCCCGCATCGTCCTGACGGGGCGGTGGGTCCGGCTGGGCATCGGACCGGCGCTGCTGATCCTGGCGGCCGGCTTCGCCCTGCAGGCGTACCTGTGGCCGAGTGTCTACGGGCTCACCGCCACGATCGCCCTGCCGCTGGCCCTGCTGATCGCGGCCGTGGCCGCCGCGGACGAGCGGGGCGCGCCCACGCCGTTCCGCGGGCGGATCCTGCGCTGGCTGGGCGGGATCTCCTACGCGTCCTACCTGACGCACTTCCTGGTCCTGCACTTCGGGCACGTCGCCATCGGCGCCGGCCGGACCTGGGACGCGCCGGCCGCCCTCGGCGTCGTCACGGTCCTGTTCGGGGTCACGACCGTGGTGGCGTGGGCGCTGAACCGCCTCGTCGAGGAACCCGCCATGCGCGCCTGGGCCCGCCCCCGCCCCCGCCCGGCCGCCGGCGCGCCGCGACCGGACACCCCTTCCCCCGAACCGGTGAAATGACCACCCCCGCGCCCCCCGTGCCCGTCGCGGAGGGGCGCGGGGGCGAGACGACAGGAGGAACCACATCGTGAGCACTCCCATCCCGGCCGAGGACGAGCGGCTCTTCGCCTACCCCCAGGACCGGAGCTGTCCCTGGCAGCCCTCCTCCGGCTACCGGGAACTGGGGGAGGGGGGACCGCTGCACCGGGTACGGCTGTGGGACGGGAAGTCCATCTGGATGGTGACCGGGCACGCGCAGGCACGGCGGCTGCTCGCCGACCCGCGCATGTCGGCCGACCGTTCCCGCGACGACTTCCCCGCGGTCCTGCCCCGGCTGGACGCCCCCATCTTCAAGCCCATCGCGATCATCGGGTTCGACCCGCCCGTGCACGACGTCCACCGCCGCCTGCTCGCCCCCGACTTCAGCCTCAAGCAGACGCGCGCCCTGCGCGGGAGCGTCGAGGAGCTCGCCGGGAGGCTGGTGGACGACATGCTCCGCAAGGGGCCGCCCGCGGAGCTGATCGAGGACTACGCGCTGCCGATCCCGTCCATGGTGATCTCGGAGCTGCTCGGGGTGCCCTACGACGACCACGCGTTCTTCGAGTCGATGACGGTGGGGCTGCTGCAGGCCAGGAGCGCGGCGGACGCCGAGGCGGCGGGCCAGGCGCTCTGGGACTACCTGGACGAGCTGATCACCGCGAAGGAACGCGAGCCCGGCGGGGCGGGGGTGCTGAGCCGGCTGGTGGGCCAGGTCGACGAGGACGGCGACCTGACCCGCGAGGACCTGGTGCGCATCGCGCTGGCGCTGCTGATCGGCGGGCACGACACGACGTCGCAGATGATCGCGCTCGGGGTGGTCACCCTGCTGGAGCACCCCGAGCAGCTGGCGGCGCTGCGCGCCGACCCGGGGGTGCTGCCCGCCGCGGTGGACGAGCTGCTGCGCATGGTGTCGGTGACCGACGTCTCGGGAGTGCGGGTGGCGACCGAGGACATCGAGATCGACGGGTACCTCGTCCGGGCCGGTGAGGGGGTCCTGGTGTCCTCCTCGATGACCAACCGCGACCCGGCGGTCTTCGCCGACCCGTACCGGTTCGACGTCCACCGCGGCGGCGGCCGCAACGCCGCCTCCGGCCGCCATCACCTCACGTTCGGGTTCGGCATCCACCAGTGCCTGGGCCAGAACCTGGCGCGGATGGAGCTGGAGGTGGCGTTCTCCGTCCTGTTCGGCCGCATCCCGGAGTTGCGGCTCGCCGTGCCGCTGGACGGGCTGTCCACCCGCAGCGGAGGCACGATGCAGGGCGTCCGCACCCTGCCCGTCGAGTGGTGAAGGAGAGAGCATGAAGGTGACCGCCGACCGGCGCCGCTGCATGGCCGCGGGCCACTGCGCGATCAGCGCGCCCACGGTGTTCGACCACGGGGAGGACGGCCTGGTCGTCGTCCTGGACGCGGATCCGGGTGAGGAGACCCGGGAGGCCGTGGAGACGGCCGAGGACCTGTGCCCGTCGCGCGCGATCGCCGTCGCGCCCGCGGGCACCGGGCCGATGCCGACGCCGGCCGTGTAGCGGCCGGCGCGCGGACGGGCCGGTGGGGACGCTCACGTGTCCCCACCGGCCCGTCCGCCGTCTCAGGTGCCCGCCCTCAGGCGGCCGTCTCGGGTGGCCGTCCCGGGTGGCCGTCTCAGCGGTCGACGAACCGCATGCTCTGCTCGTTCCAGCGTTCCCCGTGGACCTCGCCCGGGGGCACGGCCGCCTCCACGGCGGCCAGCTCGGCCGGGGTGAGGCGCAGGAAGGCGGCGTCGATGTTCTCCTCCAGGTGTTCGCGGTGCCTGGTCCCCGGGATGGGGACCACGTCCGGGCCCCGGTGGTGCAGCCACGCCAGCGCCAGCTGCGCCGCCGTGACCCCCAGCTCGCCGGCGAGCCCGGCGAGACGGTCGGCCAGGACGAGGTTGCGCGGCAGGTTGTCCGGGGCGAACCGGGGCAGCCCGAAGCGCCGGAAGTCGCCCTCCCCCAGCTGCTCCGGGGAACGGATGGCGCCGCTGAGGAAGCCGCGGCCCAGCGGGGCGTAGGGCACCAGCGCGATGCCCAGCTCCCGGCACGTCGCGACGATCCGGTGCTCGATGTCGCGCGACCACAGCGACCACTCGGTCTGCAGGGCGGCGATCGGGGCCACCGCGTGGGCGCGCCGCACGGTCTCCGGCGCGGCCTCGCACAACCCGATCTCGCGGATCTTCCCGGCGGCGGCCAGCTCGGCCATCGCGCCGACGGTCTCCTCCACGCCGACCTCGGTGTCGATGCGCGTGAGGTAGAACAGGTCGATGTGGTCCACGCCGAGCCGCCGCAGCGAGGCCTCGCAGCTTCGCCGGACGTAGCCGGCGTCCCCCCGGACGGCGGCGCCGACGCCGGGCCCGGGGCGCACCACGCCGAACTTGGTCGCCACGATCGCCCTCTCCCGGCGTCCGGCGACGGCTCTGCCGATCAGCTCCTCGCCGGCGCCGTGGCCGTAGACGTCGGCGGTGTCCAGCAGTGTCGCCCCGAGGTCGAGGGCGCGCCGGATGGTCGCGATCGACTCGTCCTCCGCCGTGGGGCCGTAGAACTCCGACATGCCGAGGCAGCCGAGCCCCTGCGTGCCGACGGCCAGGGACCCGATCCTGCGCGTGGGAAGTCGTGTCAAGGTCATCTCCGTTCTCCGTCCCGCTACCGGAGGTAGACGACGATCGCCGACTCGTAGGTGTCGTGGGCGTCCTTGACCAGCGGCCGGAACTGGCGGAACCCGATGGCGCCGCGCAACGGTCCCGCCACGACGACCGCGGGGAAGGTGGCCGCCTCGCCGGCGCTCAGCCGGGCGTCGTCGACCAGGCCGCCGGCCCGGATGACGTTGCCGTCGCGCAGCCGGATCTCCTCCCCGAAGTAGGCGACGAAGTGCCCGTCGTGCTCCTGGCGGTAGAGCATGCGGCCCGCCCCCCTGGTCTGGCCCAGCTGCTCGCCGTCGGGGCCGAATATCTCCAGCCTCACGGTGGCGACGTCCTTCTCGGTGGGGGTCGTCCCGGTGGGGTCGGGATTGTTCGAGTGGTACTCGACGACCTTCTCGGTGAGGTCGCGCAGGATCAGCGACCGGCCCGGTCGGCCGAGGGCGCCGACCCTGTCCGAGGTGGTTTCCGGCGGTGCCGCGACGAGCGGCAGTGCCCAGGAGCTCACCGTGTCGAGCACCGGTGAGACCCGGGCGGACAGCACGCGGAAATCCATGATCGCCTCCTGGGGCGGCATCCCGAGCCGCCGTCCGGATCGCGAGGGCTCGCCGGAACCGACACTAGGAAGAACGGCTCAAGTGGTCCTAAAAGCGCGCGGCGTAGTCCTGGCCGGCCGCCTTGCTCCGGGTCGCCAGGGCGAGCTCCATCCGGGAGTTCACCCCGGTCTTGCGGTAGATCCGGGTCAGGTGGACGTCGACGGTCCGCATGCTGATGGTGAGCCGGTCGGCGATCTCGCGGCGCTTCATGCCGGTGCAGATGAGCAGCGCGATCTCGCGCTCGCGGTGCGTGAGCCGGCCGAACACCTCCACCGGGCCGCCCTCCGGTTCGAGCTCCGCGGTGACCGGCTCGGTCACCTGCCTGCCGAGCCAGTCGAGCATGGTCGTCGCCCCCGAGCGGCGTGCCATCTCGGCGGCGAGGCGGGCCGTGCGGGAGGACCGCTCGGCCTGGCCCAGCTCGCCGAGCACACGCGCCGCCTGCCCCAGCGCGTAGCACTGGTCGATCCCCATCCCCGCCGACGCGAAGCGGTCGGCCGCCTCGTGGTAGCACCGCGCCGCCTCGGCGAGCGAACCCCGTGCCCGGTGCAGGTGCCCCCGGGTGAGGTCGGCGTAGGCGAGGTTGTGCGGCATCGGGACGGCGCGGGCGTGTTCCTGGCTGCTGCGCACCCAGCCGTCCAGGGGCATGCCGGCGTCCAGCCCGGCGGCGCACAGCATCTCCCAGACGGTGCTGCGGTAGGCCACGGGGATGGCCCGCAGGTCCGGTCCCTTGCCCTCGTTGAGCAGGAGGGCGACGCAGTGCGCGGGGTCGCCGTCGAGCCACGCGCACCTGGCGAGGGTCAGCGCGGCGATCGAGGCGCTCCCGTTGACGTTGGCCTGCGAGGGTGACTGCCGGGCCAGGGCCTGCTGCGCCAGGGACCTGGCCCTGCCGCTGCCCACCGGCTGCATCCACACCTCGGCCGCGGACTTGAGCGCGACCGCCTGGGTGTGGCGCAGGAAGTTGTCGGGACCGGACTCGATGATGGCGGCGTTGGCGGCCTCGCGTGCCTGCTCCAGCTGCCCGAGGTGGCGCTCGGACTCGCTGAGCAGCACCAGGAGCGCCGGGAGCAGGAAGGCCCGCTGGCAGTGGCGGGCGACGTCGACCCCCCGCCGCACCTGCCGCTGGGCGTCGACGTAGCGGCCCAGGTACAGGTACGCCAGGACGACCACGAACAGGCTCTCCAGGTGGCGCGCCACCAGGTGCTCCGGGGCGCGGTCCAGCGTCTCGCCCGCGGCGACCGCGTCGGCCAGGGCCCGGTCCACCTCGCCGGAGAAGGTCGCCTCCAGCGCCCGCAGGCCGAGCAGGCCGGCGGTGGTGAGGTCGTCGCGGCCGTCGCGGGCCGACCGCAGGGCCTGCTCGATCTCGTCCATCTCCGGTATCCGGCCGAGCATGGTCGTGCGGAAGCCCCGCGCGAACACCAGGCGCGGCCACACCGGCCAGGGGCGCAGGTCCGGCCGGGCGAGGTACTCGCCCAGCAGGCCGAGGGTCTGGGCGTCCCGGCTGAGCACGGCCTCGACCATCGACACGGAGGCGACCTGGTCGGCCAGCGCGAGCCGGTCCACCAGGCCGGCGGAGTCGTGCACCAGGAACAGCAGGTCCCGGCTCTCGGTCATCCGCCCGATCCGCCCGAACGCCGTGCTCAGCGCCAGTCGCGCGCGCATCCCGATCTCGCTGGAGACGGGCGCCTCGGCGATCACCGGCGTGAGCCAGGAGACGCACTCGGCGACGTCGGTCTCCATGATCTCGTAGGACGCGTCCACGATCCGGGCCAGCTCGCCCGCGCGGGCCCGCGACAGGGAGCTGACCAGGTGGAAGCCGAGCTGCGTGCCGGCCTGGCCGCGGGCCGACAGCAGCCGCAGGGCGCGCTGGTGGGCGCGGGTGGCCCAGCAGGGGTCGATCGTCCTGCGCAGCAGCGTGCCGAAGACCTCGTCCCGGATGGAGAACAGCGTGCCGACCGGCTCGACCCGCACCAGGTCGCGCCGGACCAGCCCGCGCACGGCGGCGGAGACCACCAGCGCCTCCAACTCGGCGACCTCGGCCAGCAGCTCGACGTCGAAGCGCGAGCGCAGGATCGCCGCGGCGTTCAGCACGTAGCGCTCGTTCAGCGTGAGGCCCCTGACCTCGGTGAGCACGGTGAACTCGAACGGGGCGACGGCGGCGTCGCCGCCCGAGCGCGTGCTGTGCTCCAGGGACTGCAGGGCGCGGAGGTTGAACGGGTTGCCCCGGCTGCGACGGCGCAGGTCGTAGGGGGCGGGGACGGGAGTCATGGCGAGCATCTGCTCGTCGCTGAGCGCCGTCAGGTCGATGCGCGCGGTGCGGCCGAAGGCCGCGCCGAGGGAGACGGCCTCGGTCAGCGCCTCGGGCGTCTGGCGGGGACGCAGCGAGACGACCACGTCCACCAGCGGCGGGCAGGTCCCCTCGGCGATCTCGGCCAGCTCGTGGATGGTCCGCTCGTCGGCGAGGTGGGCGTCCTCGATCACCACCAGCTCGCGGTCCGGCCGGCGCCGGTGCCGTGACAGGCCGGTCACCCCCGGCTGCTCGTGACGGCGCTCGGAGGACAGCCGGGCCCGCCGCAGCATCCTCCTGACGGTGTTCATCGTGGCCTCGCGGTCGCCGCGCGAACAGCGGTAGACGGTGGCGGGCAGGGCGGTCCACTGCCGGTCCCGTACGAGGGCGGACAGCAGGTGCGTCTTGCCGGCCCCCGGCTCGCCGAACACGGCGATCAGGCGCCCTTCGCCCCCGGGCTGCCAGGTCAGGTGCTGCAGTCTGTCCAGTTCGGTGGTGCGCACCGCGGCGATCGGCGCGGCGCCGGAGAGGCTCTCGTCGTACGAACTCATGTGCGTGAAGACCCCAGGCGTTCGTGAAGCAAGGACGACGGATGGCCCTGATCGCGCTCCCTTGGGCGTACGGGCCGGGGTGTGGCGGTGGTGAGGGTCTGGGTGAGCCGGGTGCCGGCCCCCGGACCGGCGCTGACGAAACTACTATAAGCCTACCTAATTAGTTGGTTTTTATCACCACCCGCCGGCGGGGGAATCGCGCGGCGGGCCCGCCCGCCGCCGGGGGAGGGCGGGCCGGCGCCGCACCCTCAGGGCTCCCGGTCGCGCGTGGTGATCCCCTCCAGGACGAGACGCAGGAAGCGAGGGCTGCCGTCCCTGCCGGGCATGGACTGCTCGCGTACCCAGGCGGCCCCGCTGAGCAGGTCGAACAGCTCGTCGGGGGTCAGGTCGGCGCGCACCCGGCCGGCGGCCTGCGCGGCGCGGAGCAGGTCCGCGCCGCCGTGGTGCATCGCGGTGCACATGGCGTGCGAGGGGGTCCCCTCGTCGTACATGCTCTGCGCGAGGATGCCGACCAGCCCGCGGAAGGTGCTGAAGTGCCGCACGGCCTGCTCCATCCACTCCGACAGCGCCCGCAGCGGGTCGGGGCAGGAGGCCAGCCGCTCGGCGCGGGCGACGAGGTCGGCCAGCCCGTCCCTGGTGGCGGCTTCGACCAGGGAGGCCCGGGCGGGGAAGTGCCGGTACAGCGTGCCGATCGCCACGCCGGCCTGGGAGGCGATGTTCTCCAGGGACGCCTCGGAACCGTCGGCCTCGAACGCCTTGCGGGCCGCGGCGAGGATCGCGTCGTAGTTGCGCCGTCCGTCGGCCCGTCTGGGGCGTTGGGCGATGTGGGGCGTGCCGGTCGTCATCGAACCTCCCGCTTGACATCCTGAGGCACCCTCAGCTTCACTCTTGTCATCCAAGCTGAGACGTCCTCAGTATAGTTCCGGCCTTTAACCTGAGGGAGCCTCAGTGTGCGGCCGGGTGATCGGCCTCGGAGGTTTCATGAGTACCGACAGCGTGTCCGGTGGCATTCCGGCCCGGGACGCCCCGGCCCGGCCGTGGGCCCTGACACTCACCGCCATCGTCGGCGCGGAGTTCATGCTCCAGCTCGACGGCACCATCGTGAACGTCGCGCTGCCGACCCTGCAGTCCGACCTCGGACTCTCGATCACCAGCGGGTCGTGGGTGCCGAACGGCTTCCTGCTCGCCTTCGGCGGGCTCCTGCTGCTCGCGGGCCGCCTCGGCGACGTGCTCGGCCACCGCCGGGTCTTCATCTCCGGGATCGCGCTCGTCGTCGTGGCCTCGCTGCTGGCCGGTCTCGCCCCCAACCTGGAGATCCTGCTGCTCGGCCGGGTGCTGCAGGGGGCCGGCGCGGCGATCGCCGGGCCGACCGGCCTGGCGCTGCTGGCGACCGTCTTCGACGGGGAGCGCCGGCAGCGCGCCTTCGGCCTGTACTCCACCGTCACCGGGCTGGGCGCCTCCGCCGGCATGGTCCTGGGCGGCGTGCTGACCTGGGCGGGGGACTGGCGCTGGAGCCTGCTGGTCAACGTTCCCCTCGGCCTGCTCATCATCGCCGTCTCCGTCAAGGTGCTGGGCCTGCGCGACGAGGCCACCCGGCCCCGCCCGCTCGGCCTGCCGAGCGCCCTGCTCGGCACCGCGGCCGTCACCGCCGCCGTCTACGGGCTGGTACGCGCCGCCGAGAGGGGCTGGGGCGACACCGGGGCCCTGATCTCGCTGGGCGCGGCGGTCGTGCTGGCGGCGGCGCTGCTGGTGTGGGACCGGCGCGCCGAGGAGCCGCTCCTGCCTCTGGCGGTCTTCGCCGGCAGGCAGCGGGCCGGGGCCCTGCTGTGCCTGCTGCTGCTCGCGGCGGTGCTCACCGGCTTCCTGATCTACCTGGTCCAGTACCTGCAGGGCGTGCTCGGGCTGGACGCGCTGCGCAGCGGCCTGGCCATCCTGCCCTTCGGCGTGGCGCTGCTCGTGGTCACCCAGCTGCTCACCAAGCACATCGCGAGCGTGAGCCTGCAGGTCCGCGCGCTGCTCGGGCTGGTCGTGGTGCTGGCCGGGGTGGCGTGGCTGACCCGGCTGGGCGCCGACAGCACCTACCTGACCGGCGTGCTCCCGGCGCTCGTCGTCATGGGACTGGGCGTCGGCGTGGCCATCATCCCGTTCAACATGATCATTCTGACCACGGCCCCGCCCGAGTACGCGGGCGTCACCGCCGGCCTGCTGCAGACGGCGCTGACCGTCGGAGGGTCGCTGGGCCTGGCCGCCCTGCTGATCCCCTTCACCGGAGGCGACGGCGCGATCGCGCAGAACATCTCGTCGGTGTTCGTCTGGGCCTGCGCGGCGATCGTGCTGGCCCTGGCGCTGGCACTGCTCTTCTGGTTCGGCCCCGGTGCGCGCCGGGCCGAACCGGCCCGGGGCTGACCGGGACGTGAGCGCCGGTGCCGTCCCGCCGGGGGACCGGCGCCGGCGCTCTCAGCCCGCGATCGCGTAGTCGGTGTCGGCCTCGAGGATCGCGAACTGCAGCCTGCGCATCGTCCGGCGCGGATCGAGGCCGAGCTCCTCGCGCAGCGCCTGCCGGGCGGACTGGAAGACCTCCAGTGCCTCGGCCCGCCGGCCGGAGCGGTACAGGGCCAGCATGAGGTGCTCGCGGAGGTTCTCGTTCAGCGGGTACTCCTGAACCCACGCCGACAGGTCGCCGATCAGCTCCCGGTGCCTGCCCAGCCGCAGCGAGCAGCGCGCAACCGTCTCCAGGCACTCCAGCCGCACCTCCTCGGCCCACCGGGCGAAGGTGCCCACGATGAGCCCGTTGTTGATCCCCGTCAGGACCGGTCCGCGGAACAGGCCGGCGGCCTCGGCGCAGACGTCCAGCGCCCGCTCCGGATCGGTCTCCGGCACGGCCCGCCCCTCGGCGTGCAGGGCCCGCAGGCGGAACACGTCGACCGACGACCTCTCGACCTCCAGCAGGTACCCCTGCGCGTGGGTCCGGATCGCCGCGCCGTCGACCGCCGGCTGGACGAAGTTCTTGCGCAGGTGGGAGATGTAGACGTGCAGCGCGGCACGGGCCCGCCGGGGAGGCTCGTTCCCCCACAGCTCGTCGATCAGCTCGTCCGTCGAGACCGGCTGGTTCGCGCGGATCAGCAGGGCGGCCAGCAGGGTCTCCACCTTGGGGGCGTTGACCGTGCGCGTTTCCTCGTCCACCAGCCGCAGTGGCCCGAGCAGTTCGTATCTCATCTGGCTCCCCGAGTGAGAGTGGCTTGAGCCGGCTTTAAGTGGTAATCGATACCTTTTGTCGGCTGACGCCATTCTTACGAGGGATGCGCCGGTTGCCATCAGCGGAAGTGCGTACGACCCCGCCGCCGGGTGCGTAGGCGCCGTAGTCACCCTCCCACCGGCGCCCGGCACGCCCCGCCGGTCCGCCGGCTCTGACCGTGTCCGCCCGCACCGGGCCGGACGCCTGCGCTCAGGAGTCGAGCACGGCGGCGACGGCTTCGATCTCCACGAGCTGGCCTTCGTAACCGAGCACGGTGACTCCCATCAAGGTGCTCGGCACGTCGTGTTCACCGAACGACTCCCGCACCACCTTCCAGGCAGCCCCCAGATCCTCCTGCCGGGCGGACGCGACGAGGACCCTCGTGCTGATGACGTCCCGCAACGACGCGCCGGCGGCGGTGAGGGCCGTCCGCATGTTCTCGAGGGCCTTCGCCGCCTGACCCGCGTAGTCCCCGATCGCCGCCGTCGAGCCGTCCTCGTTCAGGGGACACGCCCCGGCGAGGAAGATGAGTCGTGACCCGGCAGGCGCCGTGGCCGCATAGGCGTACTGAGCGACGTCGGACAGGGAAGCGGAGCGGATCAACGTGATGGCACCGGGCATGGCCACTCAGGTCCTTTCGCATCGGGTACGAGGCGACCATGCTGGCATGGGGCATGTGACCGCCGCCTCCGGTTTTCGTATCGTCGCGGGAGGAGCCGGGCCGTCACGGCGATGACGCGGGAAGATCCTCAGAGCCCGGTCGCATCGGGAACGGCCCGGGGAAGATTCTCCTGCCGGCCAGGTGTGCCCGATCATCTGAAGGTCAGGGGGAGCCTTTCCGACGGTATCGGGAGGGGCCATGGTCATCGTCCGGCGAGAGGTCGTCACCACCCCCGCGGTCCTGCTCGCGGGGGTCGCGCTGCTCTACCTCACCGCCCAGCTCCTCATCCCCACCCTCGGTATGGGGATCGGCTGGGACGAGGCCGTCTACGCCTCCCAGTACGCCGCCCACGCGCCGCCCGCCGTCTACTCCGCCCCGCGTGCCCAGGGGGTGCCGCTCCTCGTCGCGCCGATCGTGGCGATCACCGACGAGGTGGTCGTGCTGCGGATCTGGCTGACCCTGGTCTCCTCCGCCGCCCTCTTCGGCGCCTTCGCCGTCTGGCTGCGGGTCAGGAACCACCGGGTCGTGCCGCTGGCCGCCCTGCTGCTGGCCGGCTGCTGGTTGTCCCTCTTCTACGGCAACCAGGCGATGCCCAACCTCTACGTCGCGCTGGGCGCGGTCGCCGCCACCGGCTTCCTGCTGACCGGGACCCCGCTGGGCCTGGGCGCCTCCATGGTGCTCGTCTCGCTCATGCGGCCGACCGACGCGCTGGTGCTGGCGGTGCCGCTGGCCGCCTACGCCCTGTGGCAGCGGCGGTTCCGGGAGGCGGCGGCGCTGGCCGCGGGGCTGGCGATCGGCTGGGGCCAGTGGATGGCCGAGGCGGTCGTCCGGTTCGGCGGGGTCGCCGAACGCCTCGGGGCGGCGGGGGAACACAACGACACCGGGCTGACCAGCACCCTGGACGAGCAGGCCCGCGCCCTCGACGGGCCGGCGCTGTGCCGCTTCGGGGTCGAGTGCGGCGGCGCGTCCCCCGCCCTGATCGTCTGGTGGATCGCGATCCTGCTGGCCACGGGCGCGGGCCTGTGGGCGGCTCGGCACACCGCGTGGTTCCGCCCGCTCGCGCTGGCGACGGCGACGGCCGTGGCGATGGCGCTGCCTTACCTCTTCTACGTCGACTACGCCGCCCCGCGCTTCCTGCTTCCGGTGTACGCCCTGCTGGCCCTGCCCGTCGCGGCCGCGGCGCGGCCGGCCCCCGTACCGCTCGTGGCCGGTGTGGCGGCTCACCTGATCCTCCAGGGCACCGTCGCCGTCGCCATGTCGTCGGATGCCCGCGCCGAACGCGACGTCATGAACGCCGCCGCCGAGGAGCTCAGGCCCCGGATCGAAGGGCCGTGCGTGATCTACGGGCAGGGCGGCGCCCAGCTCGGCTACCTGCTGGGCTGCGAGTCGCAGGCCGTCGCACAGCGGTTCGACGACACCATGCCCCGGCGCATCCAGAAACTCCGGGAACGCGGCTACGACGTCATCGTGACCCACCGGGGTGTCAAGCCCCCGGCCTACACCGACGACTGGAAACGGCGGGACCTGCCCGGTCCGTGGCGAGCACGGTTCGGCGAGGCCTCCTGAGGTCCGATCTCCCCACGCTCGGTGCCGTGGGACCCAGGACGTCGATCCCGGTGCCGGTGAAGGTGTATTCGACGTAGGAGCCGTCGGTGGAGGGCTGCTTCCGCCACCGTCCGGACTCCTCGCTACCGGTGTGGTAGTGGAGGATGAACCGGACGTTCTGCGCTTTCAGGGCGGCGGCGACCTCGTCGATGAGGTCGCGCTGAGCCGCGTGGCTCCCGTTGTCCATGATCGTGTCGATGGCGTCGTCGGGGCCGTCGGGCTTGAAGCCCCACCGGCTGTAGGACCAGATGAGGTACGTGGCGCCGGTCTCCTCGACCGTGCGGACGAAGGCCGGGACGTCGGAGGAGCGCAGGAGTTCCAGAAGCCGCTGTCGGTGTGTCGTGGTCTTTCAGGATGTTGAGCGGCAATGGGCCGGTTAAGGTGGCATTCGCTGGTGTACCGGATTGATCGGTGCCGCACGGCGATCTCCCCTCACGCTCACCGCAGCCGAGGCCGAGGAGATTGTCATGTTCCGCACCCGTTCCGGCGCCCTGGGAGGTTGCCTGGCGGTCACCGTCCTTGCCTCGATGACGGTCCCGGCCGTCGCCGCCCCTGCGGCCCAGGCGGTCCCTGCCGTCCCCGAGGTGAAGGCCGTCGAGCGGGACCTTTCGGCGCTGCCGGCGGGGAAACCTCCGCTGGGCATGCTGGCGGCCATCCACCGGGATCTGGGGCTCACCGAGGACCAGGCTCAAAGCCACCTGCTCAACGAATCCCGCCTGACCCCGGTCGCGGCGCGGCTGCAGGAAAGGCTCGGTGAGCGCTTCGCCGGTTCGTGGCTGCAGGGGCCCGTCGGGCAGACGCTGGTGGTGGCCACCACCAGCCGCGCCGACGTCGCGCAGATCGTCGCCGCGGGCGCTCGGCCCCTCGTCGTCGCCCGGTCCCTGGCGAGCCTGCGGGCGGTCAAGGAGAAGCTCGCCGCCGCCCGGCCCGCCCTCTCGGCGGTGAGCAGCGCACGCTACATCGACGTCAAGACCAACAGGGTCGTCGTCCTGTCGAGCACGCCCAAGGCGGCCGTGAGCTCGATCAAGGCCGCCGGAGTCTCCCCCGCCGCGGTGCAGGTGGTCCTTTCGGCCGAGAAGCCCCGGCTCCTGCAGGCCGGCACGCCCATCGATCCGCAGCCCTACCCGCCCGGTGCCCCGCCCACCGACCTGGTGGGCGGCCAGGCCTACTACGCCGGCGCCAGGACCCGCTGCTCGGTCGGTTTCGCCGTGGCCAGGGGAACCCAGAAGGGCTTCGTCAGCGCCGGGCACTGCGGCACCCCGGGCACCCCCACCGCCGGCTTCAACCGGCTCATCCAAGGCAGCGTGCGGGCCTCGACCTTCCCCGGCGGCGACCACTCCTGGGTCGCGCTCGACGACGCCTGGACCCCCCGGCCGCTGGTGGGCAACGACAGCGGCGGCATCATGTACGTCTACGGCTCCAAGGAAGCCATCGAGGGCAGCGTGGTCTGCCTGGCCGGGTCCTCCGTCGGCGGCCTCGACTGGCACTGCGGCACCATCACCCAGCGCGAGGCCGATGTCACCTACCCCGAAGGGGTCGTCAAGCACCTGATACGCACCAGTGCCTGCGCACACCCCGGCAACGCGGGCGCCGCCATGCTCTCGATCGGCCAGGCCCAGGGCATCGTCTCGGGCGGCTCCGGCAACTGCGCCACCGGCGGCGTCACCTACGTCCAGCCGATCGACGACATCCTCACCGCCTACGGCCTGACCCTGCTGACCTATGCGAAGACCCAGGTGAGCACCGGTTCCTGCAACGGCTACCCCAACTCCATCACCGGCGCGCTGGACAGCGGCCAGGCCATCTACCAGCCCGCCGGCCTGTCCTACCGCACGAGCGTCACCGGCCACCACTACGGCTGCATCGAGGGCAACACCACCGGCGACTTCGACCTCTACCTGCAAAAGCAGAACGGCCTCACCTGGAGCACCGTCGCGGTCTCCCAGACCCCCAGCCCGTTCGAGGAGCTGGGCTACCTGGGCCCGCCCGGCGTCTACCGCTACCTGTTGCTCTCCTTCAAAGGCTCCGGACCCTACATACTGGGCTACACGACACCGTAACCACCGTCTGACCTGCGGGTCGGGAGGCGCTGGAGCCCAGGATGCAGGCGCCGGGCGCCCACGTGCCACCGGAGCGGCGGGGTGCCTCCGGCGTTCCACCGGGCGGCCCGGTCGATGGAGCCTGGACGGTCGCACAGGTCCATTCCGCGGATCGCCGGGACCTTGCCGGTGTGTGCCTGAGGGGGTCATGCCGCCGGCGTGCCGGACGCCGCCGGTTCGGCCGGCTCAGGGGGAACCGGCGCGGTACAACGGTGCTGCTGGGGAGCGTTCCCCGAAGCGTGTCGATGTTCGCCGGGGGTGTGCGGGCTGTTTCCGTCAGGTTAAACAGCCTCTTGACAAGGATTGTCGAGCAAGAGCAATCTCGAGGTGGGAGAGCGCTCCCTCAGCTTTTTCCTCGGTGTCCCCCTCCAGAGACCCCGAACCCCCCGCCCCGAGACCCTGACCACCGGTCCACCCCCCCACAGAGACCTGGAGTCTCGCCCATGGCCTCGCTCCGCCGATGGTTACCACCCCTGACGGCTCTCCTCACCCTGTCCGCGCTCCTGTACCCGCTCCCGGCCACCGCGACCACGACCGCCGCGACCGCCACCACCGTGATCGCGACCGGCACCACGACCGCCGCCGCGGCGCCGGCCACCGCTTCGGCGAGTGTCGCCGCCCCGCCCGTCGACCCCACCAAGTTCCAGCAGGTCACGCTGGCCAAGGGGGTCGCCGAGGTGGGGGAGCCCATGACGATGGCGGTGCTGCCCGACCGCTCCGTCCTGCACACCGCCCGTGACGGCACGGTCCGGATCACCGACGCCGCCGGGAACACCAAGGTGTCGGGCAAGCTCTCCGTCTACTTCAACGACGAGGAGGGCATGCAGGGCGTCGGCGTCGACCCCGGCTTCGCCACGAACCGGTTCGTCTACCTCTACTACGCGCCGCCGCTGTCCACGCCGCCGAACGGTTCCCCGCCCGACGGCACCGCGGCGGAGTTCGCGCGCTTCGACGGCGTCAACCGGCTCTCGCGCTTCAGGCTGAACACCGACGGCACGCTCGACCTCGCGAGCGAGAAGAGCGTGCTGGAGGTCAGGGCCAGCCGCGGCGCCTGCTGCCACGTCGGCGGCGACATCGACTTCGACGCCGCGGGCAACCTCTACCTGACCACCGGCGACGACAGCGAGCCCGGGTTCAACGACGGCTACGCCCCCTTGGACGACAGGCCGAACCGCAACCCCGCGCTCGACGCCCAGCGCGGCGCCGCCAACACCAACGACCTGCGCGGCAAGGTGCTCCGCATCAAGGTCAACGCCGACGGGTCGTACTCGATCCCGGCCGGGAACATGTTCGCGCCGGGAACCGCGAACACCCGCCCGGAGATCTACGCGATGGGCTTCCGCAACCCGTTCCGCATGAGCGTCGACAAGGCCACCGGCGTCGTCTACCTCGGCGACTACGGCCCCGACGCCGGCACCGCCGGTCCCCGCGGGCCCGGCGGCCAGGTCGAGTTCAACCGGATCACCGGGCCGGGCTTCTTCGGCTGGCCGTACTGCACCGGCAACAACACCCCGGCCGAGACCTACGCCCGTTACAACTACGACACCGCGACGGTCGGCGCGAAGTACGACTGCGCGGGCGGCCCGGAGAACACCTCGCGCAAGAACACCGGCCTGGTCAAGCTGCCCGCGGCCAAGCCCGCCTGGATCACCTACGACGGCTGCAACCTGCCGGAGTTCGGCTGCGGCGCGGAGTCGCCGATGGGCGGCGTCGTCTACCGCTACTCCGCCGCGCTGAACTCGCCGGTCAAGTTCCCGCAGTCGCTCGACGGGCACTTCCTCGCCGGTGAGCTCCAGCGCCAGTGGATCAAGGACATCGAGGTCAACGCGAACGGCACCCGGGGCACCATCCAGCCCTTCCCCTGGTCGGGCAAGCTGGTGATGGACATGGCGTTCGGCCCCGACGGCGCCCTGTACGTGCTCGACTACGGCACCGGCTGGTTCAACGGCAACGAGCACTCGGCGCTGTACCGCATCGAGCACATCGGGACCGGCGGGCGCGCGCCCATCGCCAAGGCCACCGCGGACAAGGTCTCCGGGAAGGCGCCGCTGACCGTGGCGTTCTCCTCGGCGGGCAGCTCCGACCCGGACGGCGACGCGCTCACCTACTCCTGGGCGTTCGGCGACGGCGCCACCTCCACCGCGGCCAATCCCACCCACACCTACACCACCGACGGCAGGCGGATCGTCACGCTGACCGTCAGGGACGGCACCGGCAACATCGCGACGGCCAACGTCGAGATCAACGTCGGCAACACCGCGCCCGTCGTGAGGATCGACCTCCCGCTCAACGGGCAGGTGTTCGGTTTCAGCGACGCCGTGCCGTACCGGATCACGGTCACCGACGCGGAGGACACGACGATCGACTGCGCGAAGGTGAAGATGACCTACATCCTCGGTCACGACACCCACGGTCACCCGCTCGCCGGCGCCGGCGGTTGCTCGGGCACGATCCAGACACCCGGTAACGGCGAGCACGACGGGGCCGCCAACCTGTTCGGGGTCTGGGACGCCGAGTACACCGACGCCGGCGGGCTCACCACCCACGCCCAGCACGTCACCCAGCCGAGGAACCGGCAGGCCGAGCACTACACCACCTCCCAGGGCATCGCCCAGTACGACAAGCCGGCCGCGCACGGAGCCAAGACCGTCGGCAGCATCGAGAACGGCGACTGGATCTCCTTCGACCCCTACGTCCTGAGCGGCGTCACCAGGCTCACCGCCAGGGTCTCCTCCGGCGGGGTCGGCGGGACGATCCAGGTCAGGGCGGGTTCGGCCACCGGGACCCTGCTGGGTACCGCCACCGTGGCGCCGACCGGCGGGTGGGAGACGTTCGTCGACGTCTCCACCCCCCTGGCGAACGCCCCGGCCGGAACCACCAGGCTCTTCCTGGTCTTCGCCGGGGGGACGGGGGCGTTGTTCGACGTGGACGACTTCACCCTGACCACCGGAAGCCCGCCCACGGGCACGCTGCTGTCGGCAGGGCGCCCGGTCACCGTGTCCTCGACCGAGAACGCCGCCTCCGCGGGCTCCAACGCGGTGGACGGCAACCTCGGCACCCGCTGGTCGTCGGCGTTCTCCGATCCGCAGTGGATCTCGGTGGACCTGGGGTCGGTCAGGCAGGTGAACCGGGTGAAGCTGCAGTGGGAGGCGGCCTACGGCAGGGCGTACCGGATCGAGACCTCGGCCGACGGAACGACCTGGACGCAGGCGTACGCCACGACCGCCGGTGACGGCGGCGCGGACGAGGCGACCTTCACCGCGACCGGTGCCAGATACGTGCGCGTGTACGGCACCCAGCGCGCGACCGCGTACGGCTACTCCCTGTGGGAAATGGAGGTCTACGGTGCGTAACGTCATCGCGGTCGTCACCGCGTTGTTCGTCCTCATGATCGGTCTGGGTGCTCCGGCGCTGGCGGCCGATCCGGCGTACAAGGTCCTGGTCTTCTCCAAGACGGCCGGGTTCCGGCACGACGCCATCCCCGCGGGCATCACCGCGTTGCGCGGGCTGGCGACCGAGAACGGCTTCACCGTCGACGCCACCGAGGACGCGGGCGCCTTCACCACCGCCAACCTCGCCCAGTACCGGGCGGTCGTCTTCCTGCTGACCACCGGCGACGTGCTCAACGCCACGCAGCAGACGGCGTTCGAGTCGTACGTCGCGGGCGGGGGCGGATACGTGGGCGTCCACGCCGCCGCCGACACCGAGTACGACTGGCCCTTCTACGGCGGCCTCGTCGGCGCCTACTTCACCTCCCACCCCGCGATCCAGCAGGCGACCGTACGGGTGGAGGACCGCACGCACCCTTCGACGGCCCACCTCCCGGCGACCTGGGTGCGCACCGACGAGCTGTACAACTACCGCACCAACCCCCGTTCCACCGCCCACGTGCTCGCCACGCTGGACGAGTCGACCTACTCCGGCGGGTCGATGGGGGCCGACCACCCGATCTCCTGGTGCAAGGCCTACCAGGGCGGGCGTTCCTGGTACACCGGTCTCGGCCATACCGGCGCGTCCTACACCGAGCCGAACTTCCGCGCGCACCTGTACGGCGGGCTCCGCTACGCGGCAGGGGTCGTCCCGGGCAACTGCGGGACCACCCCGACCCCGACCCCGACGCCCACCCCCACGCCGAGCCCGGGTGCCGTGCTGCTGTCGTCCGGGCGTCCGGTCACGACCTCCTCCACGGAGAACGGGGCGTTCGCCGGGAGCAACGCGGTGGACGGCAACGGTGGCACGCGCTGGTCGTCGGCCTTCTCCGACCCGCAGTGGATCTCGGTGGACCTGGGGTCCGCCCGGCAGGTCAGCCGGGTGAGACTGCAGTGGGAGGCGGCCTACGGCAGGGCGTACCGGATCGAGACCTCGGCCGACGGGACGACCTGGACGCAGGTGTACGCCACGACCGCCGGTGACGGCGGCGTGGACGAGGCGGCCTTCACCGCGACCGGTGCCAGATACGTGCGCGTGTACGGCACCCAGCGCGCGACCCCGTACGGCTACTCCCTGTGGGAACTGGAGGTCTACGGAAGATAGGCCGCCGGGGCCGCGACAGCGGGCCCCGGATGTTTGGAGGTTTCCGGTGACGAGGATCCCGGTCCGGTGCGCCGGGCCGGGATTCCCGTCGTGGTTACGGCGGGCCCCGGCCGAGACATACCGGCCGTCGGCGTCACCGAACTCTGCGATCACCCGAGCACCCGGAACCGGCCCCGAGCCGGGCTGGCCGAGCATAACTTCGACGGCCCTGTACCGAAGGGTGCTGTCCCGTCTCATTCGATCTGCGGCGCCGCAGGTCAGGGGCTTCCGATGCCTCAGATCGAATGAGACGGGACACGAGCCCACCGCGTTCCATGTCCGCGGCGGCCGCGGCGTCCCGCGGGGCGATCTGATCCGGTTCGGGATGATCGAGGCGAGTCTGAAGGTGATCTCTGACGTCCGCGACGCCACGATCACCGCCCGGCGCGGGCCATGACCGGCACCCGCCGCCGTGCCGACCACTCGGCGTCTGCGGCTGAACGTCCTGATCGGTGGGATCAGCGGGGCCGTTCCCGCTGGTTCTGGCCATGGTGGCTTCGGTCTTCCCGCGTGAGGCGGGGGGCGGCGTCGAGGGTGGCGGCCCAGCTCGCGAGCAGGCGCAGGGCGTCGTGGGAGGGGGTGTCGGGGGCGGCGGTGTAGGCGGTCAGGTTCAGGCCCAGGTCGGCGTGCAGGTCGATCGACTCGTAGTCGAGGGTGAGGTCGCCGATCGCGGGGTGGTGGAAGGTCTTGGTGCCGGCGTGGTGCAGGCGGACGTTGTGGGCGGCCCAGCGGGTACGGAAGTCGTCGCTGCGCGTGGACAGCTCGCCGATCAGGTCGGTGAGGTGCCTGTTGTAGGGGTCGCGGCCGGCCTCGGTGCGCAGCAGGGCGACGGTGATGTCGGCAGCGGTGTCCCAGTCGGGGAAGAAGCCGGGCCCGGCGGGGTCGAGGAACTGAAAGCGCGCGATGTTGGCCGGGCGGGTGCCGGCGGGGGCCTGTCCGGCGGGCGCGGGTGCGTCGTCGTAGACCGGCCAGTACATCGCGCGGCCGAGCCGGTTGGCGGCCAGGATGTCCATGCGGCCGTTGCGGATGATCGCCGGGGCGTCGCCCATCGCGTCCAGCAGCCGCTGCAGCCCGGGACGGACCGTGGAGGCCGGGCGGCGGACGGGGCGGCGGGTGCGGGAGCCGGTGCTCGCGGTGCGGGCCAGGTCGAACAGGTGAGCGCATTCGGCGTCGTCGAGTCGCAGGGCTCGGGCGACGGCGTTCAGGACGTCCTCGGAGACGCCGCTGATGTGGCCCTTTTCCAGACGGGTGTACCAGTCGGTGCTCACCCCGGCCAGCACGGCGACCTCCTCGCGGCGCAGGCCGGGGACCCGGCGGCGGCTGCCGGGGGCCAGCCCGGCCTGCTGCGGGGTGATCCTGGCGCGCCGGCTGATGAGGAAGTCGCGGATCTCGTCTCGGTTGTCGTGCATGCCCTCACTGTAGGCAGGGGCCGCGGGCGGATGGGGGGTTGAGGTTGTCCCCCCGATGAACGCGACCTCCCGCGCGTGGGACAGAGCCTGTTTCCTGGGTGTTGTCCATAACGGCGTGAGGATCTGCCGCCGGCGAAAGCCGTCACCACCGCTCGATCAAAAACCGCCCGTCCTCGCCCTTTTTCCAGAACTGATCACATCCGATCGGAAACCCGTTGAATTTCCGTGCCGCCGAGACTTTCGGCGCAGACCGCAAGGAGCATCGACGATGAACACGACGTCCGATACCACCGGCCAGGCGATGACGACGGCATCGGCGGAGCGCAAGCCCACCCGCCACGGCCTGCTCAAGCGGGCCGGCGCCGGCGCGGCCGTGCTCGGGGCGCTGTTCGCGACAGGCGGCACCGCGGCCGCCCAGACCACCACGTCTCCGGCAGCGGTGACCCGTCCGACGCAGGACCTGCCGCCCGGCGACACCTCCAACGGCGCGGACAACTTCTACACCAGCGACAGGGTCACGGTCCGGCAAGTCTCCTTTAAGAACCAGTACCGGATGAACGTCGCCGGGACCCTGTTCGTCCCCAAGAACATCAACCGCCGCACGAAGAATCCGGCGATGGTGGTCGGACATCCCATGGGCGCGGTCAAGGAGCAGAGCGCGAACCTCTACGCCACGAAGATGGCCGAGCGGGGATTCGTCACCCTGTCCCTCGACCTGTCGTTCTGGGGCAGGAGCGAGGGCCGGCCGCGCAACGCCGTCTCACCGGACATCTACGCCGAGGACTTCAGCGCCGGATTGGACTTCCTGCGCACCCAGGCCTTCGTCGACAAGGAGCGGATCGGCGCGCTCGGGATCTGCGGCAGCGGCAGCTTCGTGATCAGCGCGGCCAAGATCGACCCGCGTATCAAGGCCGTCGCGACGGTCAGCATGTACGACATGGGCGCCGCCAACCGCAACGGGCTCAGGCATTCGGTCACCCCCCAGCAGCGCAAGGACATCATCGAGCAGGCGGCGCGACAGCGCGACGCGGAGTTCGCGGGCGGCCCGACCAAGTACACCGGCGGAACGCCGGAACGGCTGACCGGCGACTCGACCCCGATCGATCGCGAGTTCTACGACTTCTACCGCACCGCCAGGGGCTACAGCCCCGACACCACCACGCATCCCACGCTCACCAGCAACGTCACGTTCATGAACTTCTACCCCTTCGCCGACATCGAGACGATCTCTCCGCGCCCGATGCTCTTCATCACCGGCGACAAGGCCCATTCCAGGGAGTTCAGCGAAGAGGCCTACCGCCTCGCCGGTCAGCCCAAGGAACTGGTGATCGTTCCCGGCGCCGGCCACGTGGACCTCTACGACCGCGTCGGCCTCATCCCCTTCGACAAGCTGACCACGTTCTTCCGCAGCAACCTGAAGTGACCCGAGCCTGACCGGAAGACAGCACACGGCGGCGATCACCGGTAATGGTCCGCCCGGAGGTCAAGGCCGTTCCAGCCGACCGGCCCGGCAAAGAAACGTCGTGGCACAGGGCATCTTCTCTCAAGGGTGGAGGTGGCTCCACCCGTCACCGGCAACAGGACGACTGAGAAGAGGTCGCGGCCACGTGGCCGAAGACGATCGTCGAACAGGAGCCCAGGATGCAGCTGATCACCCAGCCGCCGACCAGCAAGGCCCCGGCCGAGATGTTCACCGGCGACGCCTGGTGGGATGTGATCCACCGAGGTGAGGAGCCGTCGCGGGCGCGGGCGAACATGGTCCACCTCACCACCTGGCTGGAGCACGTCAGTGACACCGAGTACGGGGCCGAGCGTTCCACCACCCGCCGGTGAGAAGCGCCGCCGTGCTTCGCCCGGGTCTCGCCGGCCCCACATCCCACCCTTCTCAAAGGAGATCCACATGCGTGGAGTAGTTCTGCATGCCCCCGGCGACGTCCGTGTCGAGGCGCGCCCGGATCCAGTGATCATCGAACCCACGGACGCGATCATCCGCGTGACGGCGGCCTGCGTGTGCGGATCGGACCTGTGGCCCTACCGCGGCGTGGAGAAGCTCGACGGGCCGGCCCCGATGGGTCACGAGTACGTCGGGGTCGTCGAAGAGGTCGGCAGCGAGGTCACCACGATCAAGCCCGGCCAGTTCGTGGTCGGCTCGTTCTGGGCCTCGGACAACACCTGCGAGATCTGCGCCTCGGGCTACCAGAGCGGGTGCGTCCACCGGGTGCTGATGGGCACGATCGGCACGCAGGCCGAACGGGCGCGGATCCCGCTGGCCGACGGCACACTCGTCGCCACCCCCGGCATGCCGGACGCGGATCTGATCCCGAGCCTGCTGGCCGCCTCCGACGTGCTGGGCACCGGCTGGTTCGCCGCCGTGGCCGCCCAGGCCGGGCCGGGCAAGACGGTCGCCGTCGTCGGTGACGGCGCGGTCGGGCTGTGCGCGGTGCTGGCGGCCAGGCAACTCGGCGCCGAACGCATCATCGCGATGAGCCGCCACGCGCCGCGCCAGGAACTCGCCCGCGCCTTCGGCGCCACCGACATCGTCACCGAACGCGGCGACGAGGGCGTGGCCAGGATCAAGGAGCTGACCGGAGGGCTCGGCGCGCACAGCGTCGTCGAGGCGGTCGGCACCCAGGAGTCGATGACCCAGGCCGTCCGCTCCACCCGCCCCGGCGGGCACATGGGATTCGTCGGCGTCGCCCACGACGTCTCGCTGCCGGGTGACGAGCTGTTCATGTCCCTGGTGCACCTGCACGGCGGCCCCGCCCCGGTGCGCCAGTACCTGCCGAAACTGATCGAACTGATCTGCGACCGCACCATCGACCCGGGCAAGGTCTTCGACCTCACCCTGCCCCTGGACCAGGCGGCCGAGGCCTACAGGGCGATGGACGAACGCCGCGCCGTCAAGGTCCTCCTTCAGCCCTGATCCGGCACCGCTGACCGGCGGCGGGACCCTCCCGCTGATCCGAAGGAGAGGTGAGGCAATGACGTCCGGCAGGTTCGCTGACGAAAACCCCCGCGACGGGCAGGCGCCGGCGGGAGTGTCCCGGCGAGGTTTCCTGCTGAGGACCGCCGCCGGAGGCATGGTGGCCGGCACCCTTTCGCCCGCGTTCGCCCCCGCGATCGCCAAGGCCGTCTTCCACGCCACCGGCCGCCGCATCCGCGACCTCCCCATCACCGTCGAAGCCCTCCTGTGACGGACACCGAGCGGAATCCATCCGGCTGTCACCGACACGGACTCCCGGCGACCACCATGGGCAAACAACGATCACCGAGCAACACCTGCCGAGCATGAGCAGGTATGGAAAACCAGGAGCGATCGATGACTCGATCTGTTGGCCGGCGTTTTGAGGGCAAGACCGCGCTGGTGACCGGCGCGGCCGGCGGGATCGGCCGCGCCACCGCGCTGGCGTTCGCCCGTGAAGGCGCGGCCGTGGTGGTCACCGACGTCACCGCCGACCACAACGAGCAGACCGCCCACCTGATCCGCCAGCAGGGCGGACGGGCACTGGCGGTCACCTGTGACGTCACCAGAGACCAGGACGTGCGGGCGGCCCTGGACGCCGTGGTCGGTGAGTTCGGCCGCCTCGACGTCGCCTTCAACAACGCCGGCGTCGAGCAGCCGGTCAAACCGCTGTCCGACATCACCGACGAGGAGTGGGACCGCGTGGTCGGCATCAGCCTGAAGGGCGCCTTCACCTGCATGAAGCACCAGATCCCGTTGATGCTCCGCCATGGCGGCGGCGCGATCGTCAACACCTCCTCCGGGGCCGGGGTCAAGGGCTTCAAGGGCCAGGCCGCCTATGCCGCCGCCAAGCACGGCATCATCGGTCTCACCAAATCCGCCGCGCTGGATTACGCCGCCGACGGCATCCGCATCAACGCCGTCTGCCCCGGCATCGTCGACACCGAGATGATGCGGCGCTTCACCGGCGCCACCCCCCAGGGCCGCGCGGAAGTGATCGCCCAGGAACCCGTCGGACGCATGGGCACACCCGAGGAGATCGCCTCGGCGGTGCTGTGGCTGTGCTCACCGGAGGCCGCCTTCACCATCGGCCACGCCCTGGTCGTCGACGGCGGCCAAACCGTCTGAGCAGCCGCGGGTAGCCCCACGTCAGCGAAAGGAAACACCCATCCTCATGAAT
The DNA here is from genome assembly GCF_049844535.1 of Streptosporangium sp. DT93. Taxonomy (NCBI): domain Bacteria; kingdom Bacillati; phylum Actinomycetota; class Actinomycetes; order Streptosporangiales; family Streptosporangiaceae; genus Streptosporangium; species Streptosporangium sp. DT93. Next base: position 23,581 of record NZ_JBNCLF010000031.1, on the reverse strand, counting down.
CCCACCTACGACTTCACCGGCCAGGTCGCCCTCGTCACCGGAGCCGGCTCCGGGATGGGGCTGGCCACCGCCCGCGCCTTCGCCGAGGCCGGGGCAGCCGTCGCCCTCACCGACATCTCCACCCAGGCCCTGGATGCCGCCGCCGGGGACCTCGCCGGCGGCGGCCACCAGGTGCTCGCCCTCACCTGCGACGTCACCGACGAGCACCAGGTCGCCGCCGCCGTCGACCGTACCGTCGCCACCTTCGGCCGCCTGGACATGGCCTACAACAACGCGGGCATCCAGATCCCGCCCAGCGACGCCGCCGACGAAGCCATCGAGGTCTTCGACCGCGTCAACGCCATCAACCTGCGCGGCGTCTGGGCCAGCATGAAGCACGAGCTGCGGCACATGCGCGCCCAGGGCGGCGGCGCCATCGTCAACTGCTCCTCCCTCGGCGGCCTCGTCGGTATCGCCGGCCGTGCCTCGTACCACGCCTCCAAGCACGGCGTCATCGGCCTGACCACCAGCGCCGCCCTCGAGTACGCCCCGCGCAACATCCGCATCAACGCCATCTGCCCCGGCACGATCGACACCCCCATGGTCAGCGACATGATCGCCAAAGGCGAGCTGGACCGCGCCGAGGCCGAAGCGGGTCAGCCCATCAACCGCCTCGGGACCGCCGACGAGATCGCCCAGGCCGTCCTGTGGCTGTGCAGCCCCGCAGCCAGCTTCGTGATCGGCGTCGCGCTCCCGGTCGACGGCGGCTACGTCGCCCGCTGACACTCAGCGACACCCGCACACCCCGGTCCGTGCAGAGCTCGGATCCGTCGGACGCGTGTGAGCCTTCCACACGCGCACGCCGGAACGCAGAAGACGACAGTGACCTCGGCGGGCCGGCAAAGCGCTCCCGGACCGTACCTCACCGCCGGCAGGGCGACGGCGTCCGGACGCGACCGTCACGCCACCAGGTCGCCCTCAACTCTTCGATCCGCAACTCGGGAAGATGATGCAATGCGATTCAAGGACACCATGACCGCTGGCAGCCTGGCGGCCTCACTGGCTCTGACGGCGTGCAGTACGCCGCACCCGGACACCGCGCCCTCGGTGTCAGACCAGCCCGCAGCGGCGACAAAGGCCTCCTCGATATCCGCAACTCCTTCAGCTCGCCGCTCGGACAACGACGAGACCAACGGCGAGGCGAGGAAGATCGTGGGCACGGTCGTGCGGTTCTCCTCAAACGCGACCTCGGTCGACGTGACGATAGGCCAGGACAACCCGGCCGTCCGCGACTTCCTGTCCATGCTGCCTCTCACGCTCACCATCGAGGAGCTCTCAGGCAAAGAGAAGATCGGCTACCTTCCCCGGAAGCTGAACCACAACGGTTCCCCCGGGTCCGACCCCGAGGACGGCGACCTGATCTACTACACCCCCTGGGGCAACCTCGGCTTCTACTACAACGCCGCCGGGATCGGCCACACCGACCAGACCATCCATCTCGGCACCTACAACGCGCCGCTCGGGCAACTCAACCATCTTGAAGGCGGAGACGTCATTGTCAAGGTCATCAACTGACAGCAAATTGACGGATCTCACCTACAAAGCCACGCAGCTGGCCCGAGATGTCAGCGACCCGGCCGCGAGGGCGGCGCGTGGACGTGCTGGAAGGCACCTGGTCGAATGCGGAAAGACGCTGCTGTGCAAGTGGTGGCCAGATGAGGCCACCCGGTAGCGGTGTTTACGGCGGTCTTGATCGTGACCGGTGGGACGGAAGTGGCGCGGCGGGTCCGAGGCACCCGGTGGCGGCCGAGATGTGACGGCGGTTTCGGTATTTTTCAGGCTTGGCCTGCGGTTTTGCGCCGGCCGAAGAGGGGCATGGGGGCCGCCTGATCCTGGCCGGGCGATAGCGGATGAGTATGGAGCGGTCCGTAATCAAATGAGAACTTCGTTCGGTTTGTTTCGGTCTGACCTGACTTATTGTGGTCATTGTGAGTATCTGCATGGTTGCCTAGCGTCAGCGGGCGTGGGCCCTCAGGGCCCGGCCAGGAGGCGCATCGATGGGGTTCATGCGGGCGAAGACGTCAGGGTTCGACGCGATCTTCGGGTTGACGGAGGATCCGTGGCGGGCGATCGTGGTGCGGGAGGATCGGGCCGCGCGGATCAACCAGGAGACGATGCAGACCGAGGACCTGCTCACCAACGTCTACGACAACGAGCTGAAAGCGATCCCCGAGCCGTTCGCCAGCTGCAGTGACGGGGCGTTCGAGGTCCGGGTGAACGCCTGGCCCAAGCGGACGGTGTTCATCGCCGGGAACCAGTGCCTGTACTGGGTGTGGGGCAAAGGCGCGGAGTACCAGGGGCCGATCACGAGCCTGCCGGGCTTCGGGGAGCACATCCCGGCCGACTACCGCAGCGACGTCGACGCGATCATGTGCCTGCCGAACGTCCCCTACCGCACCATGCTGTTCAAGGGAAACCAGTGCGCGATCATCGAGTGGGGGCCCAAGGGCCGCGGCTGCTACTACGTCGGGCCGCTGACCGGGCTGGCCGAGAAGGGGTGGTCGAAGCTTCCCGCGGACATGAGCGGCGACTTCGACCACGCCGTGTTCCTCGGCGGATCGGCGGGAGGGTGGTACCACACGCTGTTGATCAAGGGCGATAAGGCGCTGACCATGAACTGGGACTCCGGCCCGGTGAAGGTCGGCACCTACGCCGAGGTGGCGGCCGGGCTCGGCGCCCTGCCCGAGCAGTACCGCAAGCCGCGCCTTCCAGCGGCCGGCCGCTTCATCGGCGCCAACGGCAGCCTGAAGCTCGACCTGCGCGTCGACCTGGTCGGCGCGCTCCCGGTCGTCTCCGGCGACATCTTCACCACCGAAAACGGCGTGGAGTCCTACACCAACTCCTTCGTGCTGGACGGGACCGCGCCCCTCACGCTGCCCGCCACCTTGACCGGCACCGCGACCTGGGCCGAGACGACCACACGGCCAGTGCTGTCGGTGAGCGTCGACAAGCTCGCCCCGGGCGGCACAGCCAAGGTCACCTTCACCGGATCGCAGGAGGCCGTCACCTGCACCTGCGCCTACACCTCCCGTTTCCTGCGGTCCATCGACTGGGAGATCGACGCGCTGGCGGGCACGGAGCCGCCCCCCGAATACCCCACCACCAGTGAGGCCATCGGCGCCGGCAAGAAAAAACGGATCGTCACCGTCCAGTCGGCCTTCGCCGCCGCCGGGATCGAGCTGCGCACCGCCGGCACTCCCAACGTGGTCTCCGTCGCCGGCGCGGGCGCCGACCTGAAGTGGTCGGTAGCGGAACTGCACGCCGCGATGGTCAGCAACTTCAGCCTCTTCAGCGACACGCTGCAGTGGAAGGTGTGGACCTTCATCGCCAGCCGCGCCGCCGAAGGATCACCTCGCGGTCTCATGTTCGACTACGTCGGAGGCGCCGGCCAGCGGCAGGGCATGGCCGTGTTCTGGGAAGAGTTGATCCTCGGGGCGACAAGGGACCGAGCGCGTGAGGACGTGCGCACCTACGTTCACGAGCTCGGGCACGCCCTCAACCTGGCGCACTCCTGGCAGCGCCATCTCATCAACCCGCCGCGCGAGCTCGGCCCGCGCGACGGCTACGGCGACCTGTCGTTCATGAACTATCCCTGGTATTACCAGGCAACCCCTCCGGGTCTTTACGACGAGCCCAAATACTGGAAGGCGTTCGACTGGCAGTTCACCGCCCCCGAACTGCGCCACCTGCGTCACGGCTTCTTCCGCGATGTCGCGTTCGGAGGCGTGCCCTGGATGACCAACTCCGCCGAGACCACCGCCCTGCCCGATCTCGCCCCGCCGGCGCCCAGCCGGTCCGGTCTGCGCGTGGAGGTCTCCGGCCGCACCGCCTTCTCCCACGGCGAACCCGTCGTCGCCGAGATCAAGGTCTCCCTGGACGGCAGCACCCCGACCGCGCAGGCCGCCGCCGACCTCAGTCCCCAAGGCGAGAACCTCACGATCCTGGTCACCGACCCGGCCGCGGACACCCGTCCCTTCCAGCCCGTCGTCCATGCCTGCGGCGTTCGCAACAACCTCACCCTGGATGCCGACAATCCCGCGATCTACGCCAGCGCCTACCTCGGCTACAGCGCCAGCGGCTTCACCTTCGACCAGCCCGGCACCTACCGGCTCAGCGCCCGCTACCGCGCCCCCGACGGCTCCACCCTGGCCTCACCCGACCACATCATCGAGGTCAGCCCTCCGGCCGACGAGCAGGACAAGGCCGCCGGTGACCTGCTGACGGGCCACCAGCAGGGTCTCCTGCTCACCTTCCTCGGCTCCGACGCCCCGCAGCTGTCGGACGGCAACGCCGCCCTCGACCAGCTCATCACCGACCACGGCGACCACCCCCTGGCGGTGTACGCGCGGATGGCCAAGGGCACCAACGCCGGACGCAACTTCCTCACCCTCACCGATGGCGGCATCGACGTGCGGCCCGCCGACACCGACACCAGCATCGAACAGCTCAGCGAGGTCGTGGCCACCACCCTGGACGAGAACACCGACGCAGGCGTCGACAACATCACCCTCAACGCCACCATGCGCCGCCTGGCCCGCGCTCATGCCCGCGGCGGCGACATCAAGGAAGCCGACGCCGTCCTGGACCAGCTGGTGGAGGTCTTCCGCGACAAGCACGTCCCCGACCCCGTCCTGGCCACCATCACCGAACAAGCCGAAGCCACCCGCACCGAGCTGCACGAGCAGCCCTGACGATCAGCCCCGACGGAACCCGCGCGCCCCCGGCCCTGGAAAAGCCGGGGGCGTAGTGCAGGTATGCCGGATCACCGGCGGCCCGCCCCAGGCCGCCGAAAAAGACGAGCTGGCCCGGCTGCGCCGCGAGGTCAAGCTTCTCCGCGAGGAGAAGGAAATCCTGCGCAAGGCCGCGGTTTTCTTCGCGCGGGAGACGGATCGGCCGAGATGAGGTTCCGGCTGATCGATGCGGAGAACGACCACCACGACGTCTCCCCGCCGGCCCGGGTGCCGGGTGTGTCGCGCCAGGGCTACCATCGCCGGCGCCGGCGCCGGGAGCGCGGCCCGTCGGCACGCGCCCGCCGCGACGCCGAGCTGCCCGAGAAGATCCGCGCGCACCACGCCGCGTCGGATGAGATCTACGGTGCGCCGCGCATCCACGCCGACCTGCGCCAGATCGACGGCATCGGTATCGGCCGCAAGCGGGTGGCCCGGTTGATGCGCGCGGCAGGCCTGTCGGGCGTGACCCGGCGTAAAGGATGTCGCACCACGATCCCCGATCGGTGAGCTGCGGCCGCATCTGACCTGGTCAGGCGACAGTTCACCGCCGAGGAGCCGAACCGCCTGTGGACCGCTGACATCACGTATGTGCCGACCGGGCAGGGTTTTCTCTATCTGGCCGTGGTCTTGGACGTGTTCTCCCGGCGATCGTCGGCTGGGCGATGGCCGATCACCTGCGTACCGAACTGGTCACCGACGCGCTGGCGATGGCGATTGCTCAGCGCCGCCCCAGTACCGAAGTGATTCACCACAGCGACAACCCCTTGAACCTAAGCAATATACGTCGGTCGCCTTCGGCCAGCGCTGCGCCCAGGCCGGGGGTACGTTGTGAGCGGATGAACCTCTTCCTCGCCGACGGCGAGGTGGCCTTCCAGGAGGTCTTCCACCCGCACCTGCACGTCATCCCCGGATACGGCCCAGGACTCCTGAAGCTACGGCGAGCCGCAAGGTAGAGCTTCGGTGCTCGTCAGCGGGCCGGCTCTATCTCGTTGGTCCCGGCCGCTGTGGCGTGTTCGTCGTGGTCGCGGAGCATTCGCATGACGGTGGCGGGTGAGGGGCGTTTGCCCTTCTTCTTGCCTTGGGTGATGAGGAGTTGGCAGGACGGTGAACACGATACCGCCGGGGTCGTGGTGGCCTTGGAGTTCGCCGGTGAGGAATTCCAGGCCGATGGCGCGCAGCCGTTCGGCGAGCTCTGCGAGTCCACCCCCGCGCCCTGGCCAAGAGCGCGGTTGGGTGTGCACCGCGTCCTCGAGGACAGATCTCATTCCACCAGAACGGTCCCCCGAAGGCGGTACGGCCCTGCCCGAGGTCACAGATGACGGCGGCGCCGCGCCGGACTACCGGCGCCCCACCTTCATCCCCACCCACACCCCCAGCGGCCGGCCGATCACCATCGGCCCGGAAGTCGCCAGCTTCGACCAGGAGATCCCACTCCTGCTCACCGGCGAGGCCATCGCACCCGTGACGGCCCAAGCCAGACGCCTGGCGCCACACCCCGGCATCGCCTACCCGCTCATCCGCGACGCACCACCCGCCCGTTTCGCGCTTGTCCGGCGCACCGCCGCCGAAACCGATCTCATCCGAACCTTTGCCAGCGTCGTCGCCGAGCTGGGCCCGATAGTCCTATGACGTCGGCGCGGCCCCGCCACCCCCGGAGACTCTGATGTGCTGATGTCCTACCCGGCGGGCAGGATAGGCGCGGGAGGTACAGATGAGCGACATCGCGGACGTTCCACCCGCCGTTGTGGGCCGGCTCCGGGTGATCTGCGGGGAGCTGCCCGAGACGTACGAGGAGCCGGCGTGGATCGGCCTGCGGTGGCGGATTCGCCGGCGGACGTTCCTGCACGTCTACACCACCGACGGGAGGGGGTCGGCGTACATCGATATGGACGATCCGGCCATCCTGATGACCTTCCGGGCGCCGCCCGGGGAGCTGGCCGCGCTGGCGCATGCCGGCCCCCCGTTCTTCCGGGCCGACTGGGGTGTGAATGTCGTGGGAATGGTGCTGGACGACGAGACGGACTGGGTCGAGGTTGCCGAGCTGGTGACGGACAGCTATCGCGTGCAGGCGCCCCGCCGCCTCGCGTTCCGGCTGAAGGCAGGTGGATGAACCGCCGGCTACCTCCCCACGTTGCCGCTCATCCAGGTTCGGTGCTGAGAAACATTCCTATTCACGGTGGGACAGGTCGGGTTGCCGCACTGGCCCGAGATATTTCAGGAGACGATTCCGACGACGACATCACCCGGTGCCGCATGCTCCGGCCGTCTGGCCGGATGTGCGGGTGCAGTTCATTCCGGGCGTGATCGGCTTCACGAACTGGTAGATGCCTTCGCAGGTCCACCGCGGCGTGACATCGAGGAAGACCTCGCGTCGTTCGTTGGGGAAACCCGCATTGCTGGTCTTTCCGTAGCCGGTCGTGACGACCTCGCCGGTCGGCACCGCGCCCTGGCTGGGCGGTGCGGGTGCGATGAGGGGCTCCGACAGCAAGATGGGCTGGTCAAGCGCAGGATCGCGAGATCGCCGTCCATCGCCGGGACGCGCCTTCACCCGGTTCGGGCACCGGCCTCGAGCGCGGTGAGGTCGCGGACCGCATACCGGTGATGCTCGGCCTCTTCCTTGCACACCACCGTGAGGCAGCGGCGCACGACGTACTCCTTGTCCGGGTAGGGGTCGGCCGGCTTGCGACCGCATACCCGGTCGAGCCCGGCCTCGGTGAGGTCGTCGACGACCCGGCGTATCGTGGCCATGCGGGCGAGCCGCGGCGCGAGTACCTCGTCGAGCGTCGGGGTGGCATCGAGGGTGAGCCCGAGCTTCGCCGATGCTTCGGCCGGCATCCCGCCGCCAGGAAGGCCCAACGGGTGGTACGGCGCGTCCTCCTCGAGCACGGCGTTGCCGATCCAGGCATCGCTGGCCATCAGCAGATGCCGCTGCGTCTCGACGAACGACCACTCGCCGTCGACCTGCTCGTGCAGCTTCGCCTCGGGTAGGCGCCTGGCGCGGTCGAGCGTCTCCTCCCATTGCTTCTCGATGGCATCCCAGGCGGCCCGGTATTCGGCGGCGGACGTGGCCTCACGGGCCAGCACCCGGTTGGGATGCAGCCGGTCGAGCTCGGCCTCGACGTAGGCGGTCACGTCGACGTCGTTGACAACGACACGCTCGAAGCCGCCACCGAGGGAGAGGTTGCCCCCATAGCAGTCCACGATCTTCAGGCCGGTGACGTCGCAATCGCGAATCTCGAGGCCGGAGAGGTCGCACAGGTGGATGCGGGCACCACGGAACTGGTCACTTTGGGTGTATTCAGCAGGCATCGGGACAGCTTCCCGTATCCGTCCCGCCCGCGCCAGTGAATGGCACAACGTGAGGGTTGCGTGTTGCGTCCGGGGGGAGTGCGGGATCGAGCATCTTGGCGAGCGCTCGACGGTCGATCTTGCCCGCGCGGTTGAGAGGCATCTCGTCCAGCCAGACGTGGACGCGTGGAATCATCGGCGCGGGTAGCCAACCACCCAGTTGGCTCGTGAGCAGCTCGTCGGGCCGCCGTTCGCCGACCAGATAGGCGACGATGGCCGCGCCGCCCGGGTTCTCGTGGCCTGTGTCTTCGATGGCGGCACGACGCTCACGATCACAAAGCGCTGTGCCGAGTCCTGCGTGATGCGCTCGGCCCAGTCGGAGACCGCAAGTTCCAGCACACGGTCCACGACCACGATGCTGACCGGCCCGCTGTCCTCACCGGCCACGACCGCCGTCGAAGACGCCGTACTCCTCTTCGACGGCGTCTTCCTCCTGCGGCCAGAACTCATCGACCAATGGCATCTGCGGATCTTCGTGTCCGTCGACTTCGAGCAGACCATGGATCGCGCCCTGACCCGCAGCATGGCGATGGCCGGATCCGCCGATGCCGCCGAGATCGAACGGTCCTGGCACCACCGCTACATCCCATCCCACGAAGACCGGTCCGGAAGAGCCGGTGACACCGCGTGATTTCGGAGGCGTCGTCAATTCTGGCGCGCTGCGATGGTCTCGAACCGGTCGGCAGCGGCGAGCGTGGGCTCGTCGGCCAGTAGTGCTTCGCACAGCGGAGCGCTCAGCGCGAAGTCGGGTACGCCCGCGGCGGCCAGCGCCGCGACGTCCTCCCGGTCGCGCAGGCTCGCCGCGAGCACCCGCGTGCCCGATCCGGACAACACCTGATGCATCTGGATCGTCTCGGCGACGCCGTCGCGGCCCTGGTCCGTCATCCGGCCGACGTAGGGCGCGATGAAGCGCGCGCCGACGGCATCCGCGAACAGTGCCTGCGTCGCGTGGTGGACGGCGGTGACCAGAATCGGCACGCCCTCGTCCGCCAGGACACGGGCGGCGCCCAGTCCCTCCCGCGTGGCGGGGATCTTCACGATCGCCTGCGGTCCGAGGTCGCGGATCCTCCTGCCCGCGGCGAGGATCTCCCCGGCGGTCGTGCCCAACGTCTGCATGAACACCTGCTTCGCGCCCGCGGCCGTGGCCCAGGTGAACACGGCGGGAAGGTCGGCCTGGGTCAGCCCGGCGCGAGCGAGCAGCGCCGGATTGGTGGTGACACCGGCGAACAGGCCGGTGGCCAGCAGGGGTTCAACGGCCGAGCGTTCCGCGGAGTCGACGTAGAGGGTCATGGGTCCATTCCTTTGCACGGGTCGGTGAATGGCGGGTGCACGAGTCTGTGAGACGGCGATCTGTCAGCCGTTGTCCGCCCTCACCTGTTCGGCGAGCAGCAGGTAGCGCTCCATCAGCGCGGCCGAGTCGCCGGGCCGGGGAGTTACGACCGCCACCAGAGGTGGACGCCACGCGTCGCGCACGTCCTTGATATCGGAACCGGAGAGTACTGCGGCGCCCTGGACGCAGGCACCCCGGGCGCTCGCCTCGGGCGCGTCCCGCGTGATCACCGGGCGGCCGAGTACGTCCGCGAGGACCTGCCGGTAGGCGAGGGATCGTGCGCCTCCGCCCACGGCCACCACCTCGCCCGGGGTCGGCACGCCCGCGGCGTCGATCGCCTGGTGCCCGCGCACCAGCCCGAAGATCACGCTCTCGAACACGCTGAGCGCCAGGCCTTCACGTGTCGAGGCGGTCGTCAGGCCGGCCATCACCCCCTGGGCGTTCGGCAGGTCCGGGCTGCGTTCACCGTCCAGATAGGCGACCAGCGTAGGCCGTGCCTGCGCGGGGTCGGCGGCCAGCGCGAGGTGGCCCAGTGTCCCGACGTCGACCCCCAGCAGGCGGGCGAAGGTGTCGGTGACCTTGGTGGAGTTGAGCGTGCACACCAGCGGCAGGTAGCCTCCCGTCGCGTCCGCGACGCCGTCCACCCAGCCGGTGGAGTCGAAGACGGGGTCCGCGCTCACCGACAGCACCACCCCGGAGGTGCCGAGGCTGTAGGCGACGTCGCCGGTCCTCAGGCCGAGACCGACGGCGCCGAGATGCTGGTCGCCGCCGCCCGGGCCGACCGGCACGCCGGGCCGCAGCCCGAGCTCGGCCGCGACCTCGGGCAGCACGCGGCCCGCGGGTTCGGCGGGGCCGAGCACCCGGGGAACCGCCGCGTCCCAGTCGACGTCCGGCGACACCAGCTCGGTGAGCAGGTCGGTACGCCACCGGTTCTCGAACGCCGCGTAGTAGCCGGTCCCGGAGGCGTCGGATCGGTCCGTGACACGTTCGCCGGTCAGCCGGTACGTCAGCCAGTCGTGCGGCACCAGCACGGTGGTGAGGCGCCGCAGGTTGCCGGGCTCGTGCTCGGCCAGCCAGGCCAGCTTGGTGACGGTCAGCGCGGCGGTCGGGGTCAGGCCGGTCGCGCGCACCCAGTTCCGGGCCCCGTAGCGCGCCACCAGGCCGGCCGCCTGCGGCGCGGACGTCGTGTCGTTCCACAGCTTGGCAGGCCGCAGGACCTGGCCGGCGGCGTCGAGGGCGACCAGGCCGTGACACTGGGCGGTCACGCTCACGGCGTCGATGGAGCCCGGCCGTACGCCCGCGTCCCGGCAGGCCAGGGCGAGCGCGGTGGCCAGGGCGCGCCACCAGGCCGCGGGATCCTGCTCGCTGAGCGGCGGGTGCGTCACCGGATGCGGGGCACGGCCGGTCCCGAGCAGCGCACCGTCACCGGCGTCGCGGAGCTCCACGGTGCAGGACTGCGTCGAACTGTCGATGCCTGCGACGATGGGCATGGTCAGACCGTGTCCCTCGACACGCCCGCCGCCTCGGTGCCGGCGTCGAAGGTCAGCGCGGGCAGGGGCTCCGGGGCGTCGTGGATCTGCCCCACGGCCCCCGACGGGTGACTGTGCAGCACCTGCTCCCATCCGTAGCCGCGCAACCTCATCAGGACGTACGCGAGCGCGTCGCCCCACACCGCGGTGACGAGCGTCGACCCCATGGCGATCACCTCGCCCGGATCCACGCCGGGCGGGCTCTCCAGCTTGACCACCAGGTCCGCGCGGTTCCCCAGCTCGGACTCGGTGACCGCCGTCAGGGCGATCACCCGGGCACCGCGTTCCCGTACGCGCTCGGCCAAGTCGTTGATCTCCCGGGACCCGCCGCCCCGCGAGATCGCGATCAGGATGTCGCCCTTCGTGACGGCTCCCATCGTGCCGTGCAGGGCGTCGGCCGCATGGATGAACAGCGCCGGCGTGCCGCAGACGGACAGCAGATGAGCCATGCGCCGGGCCACCGCCCCGGAGGTCCCGGCCCCCGTGACGAACACCTTGCCCTCGCAGTCGTAGAGCAGGCGGGCCGCCTCTACGAAGCTGTCGTCCAGCTGGTCGGCGACGGACAGCACGCCGTCTGCTTCCCGGCGTACGGCTTCGCGGCCCTCGGACAGCACATCATTCGCGGCAGCGGCCATCACTGTTCTCTGTTGCCTTTCTTGGGGAGCGGGCCCGAGGCGGGGGATCATGCCGCCCCCCACGCGACCTGCCGGAGTTTGACCAGCGAGAGCTCGGAGGCGAGCCGGATGCCGCCGTCACATCGTCCGTGCGAGAACGTCGCGACGTCGTCGGACACGTCGAGGATCTCCTCCTCCTCGCTCGACACGACCACGACGGTCATGCCCTGTTCGGAGGCGAGGCGGCGGAGCAGGCGATGGATCTCGGTCTTCACGCCGATGTCCACGCCCTTGGTGGGCTCGTCCAGAAGCAGTAGCCGGGGCTCCTGCGCCAGCGCTCGTGCCAGAAGGACCTTCTGCTGGTTGCCGCCGGACAGGCTGACGACCGGGGCGTCTCTGTCGCCGCGCACATGGAGCTGGTCCATGAACCGGGCGGCGCTCCTGGCCATGGCACGGCGGTCCAGCACTCCGAACCTGGAGAACGCGTGCAGCACGGGCAGGACGATGTTCGTGGCGGAGTCGAGCCCGGGCACGATCCCGTCGACCTTGCGTTCCTCGGTGAGGTAGACGACGCCGGCTCGCCGCGCGTGGGAGGGGTTGCGCGGCCGATAGGGCTCTCCGAACAGCTCCAGCCGCCCGGCGTCGATCCTGTCCAGCCCGACCAGCGCGCGCAGGAACTCCGTGCGCCCCGACCCGACAAGGCCGTAGACGCCGAGAACCCGTCCCGGGTAGGCGTCGAGGGACACGTCGGTGAGGCCGGGAGCCCGCAGTCCGCGCACCCGGAGGCTCGGCCGGGCCCCGACCGGCAGCGCCGGGACGGGACGCCGTCCCTGGGGCCGCCCTGACGCCAGGTCACCCAGTTCCTCCACCGGGAGCTGGTCGTACTGCCCGGTCTCGGCCAGGTGCACGGCGGCTTCCTCACCCGCGATCGCGCGGATGACGTCCGCCCGGTCGGTCTCCTCGACCGGCCCGGCGATTCGGACCTCACCGTCGACCAAGGCCACGACCGAGTCGGCCACGGCGTACAGCTCGTCGAGCTTGTGGTCGACGAGCAGTACGCCGAGTCCCGACTCCCTGGTCAAGGACCTGATCAGTTCGAGCAGCCTGTCGACCTGCTCACCCTCCAGACTCGTCGTCGGCTCGTCCAGGAGCAGGAAACGGGTCTCGCGCTCGGTGGCGATCGCGATCTCCAGGAGCTGCCGGGTGGCCACCGGATAGTGGCCCAGCGGCCGGTCCACGTCGACCCGCAGGCCGAAGCGATCGACCAGGTCCCGGGCCGCTCGGCGCATGCCTTCGCCGTCGAGCGTCCGCGTGCCACGCCGCCGCTCGCGGCCCAGGAACACATTCTGGGTGATCGTGAGGTTCGGCAGGAGCGACAGCTCCTGGTAGACGGTGGAGATGCCGGCCTTCAGGGCGACCGCGGGGCCGGTCAGCTGCATCCGGTCGCCGTTCACGCTGATCGTCCCCTCGTCCGGCCTGATCGCCCCGGAGAGCGTCCTGAGCAGGGTGGACTTGCCCGCGCCGTTGTGCCCGACCAGTCCGACGACCTCGCCGGGCCGGACGGTGACGGTCACGCCGGAGAGCACGGGGACACCGGCGTATCGCTTGACGATCCCCTCGGCCCGGAGACCTTCCGCCGGTGCGGGGTGCGCTCCTCCTGCCGACGTGGCCGTCGGCCCGGTCATTCAGCCCACCTCGCCCGGTGCGGGCGTCTGGCCCTTGGTGTAAAGCTTGAGCGGGCGCAGGATCTGGGCCTCGGGCTTGGCGCCGCCCAGCCAGGCGGAGATCTGCTCGATCACGCGTTTGCCGTAGTTCTCGGGCTCCTGTGCCACGCACGCCGGGTACTGGTCGGTCAGTGGCTCGTCGGCCGCGCAGAAGCCGTAGACCTTGACCTTCTTGCCGCCGCTCTGGATGGCTTGGAGCGCTCCATAGGAGGCGGGGCCGGTGCTGGTGAACAGGACGTTCACGTCCGGGTTGCCCTGGAGCAGCTCGGTGGTCGCGGCAAGGCTGTCGTCGGGCTTGACGTTGCCGTCCACCTTGGCCACGACCTTGGCCTTGGCGTCGGCGGCGATGGTGTCCTCGAAGCCCTTGTCCCGGGCGACGACCGGGCCCTCGTCGGGCTCGGTGATGAAACCGACCTTGAGGTCGGCGTCGGCGCCGAGGTCCTTGAGCACCTGCTCGGCCACCTGCTTCCCGCCCGCGGCGTTGTCGGCGCCGAGGTACTGCACGATGCTCCCGCCCTGGGCCTTGAGCGCGGCGTCGTCCACGGTGACGTTCACGGTGAACACGGGCACGCCCGCGTCGTTGGCCAGTTTCACGATCGCCGCGGCGGGCTCGGACTTCACGGGGTTGAGCGCGAGCGCGCACGGCTTCTTCTGGAGCATCGCCTGGACCTGGGCGAGCTGTGCCGCGTCGTCGTCGTTGGCGATCTGGACCTCGGTCTTGAAGCCCGCCGCCTGGCCCGCCGTCTCGAAGCCCTTCTTCATGGCCACGTAGTAGGGGTTGGTCAGGTTGGGGAGCGCGACCGCCACGTACTTGGAGTCGGCGGCGCACGCCTCGGGCCGGGGGATGCCGCCCTCGGGCTTGCCGGCGCCGGCCTGGGCGCCGGTGTCGACCCCTGTGCTGCATCCGGCGAGGGTCAGCGCGGCGAGCGCCGCGCCGGTGGCCAGGGAAAAACGTCGCTTCATGGGAGCTACCTCTTGTTTTCGATGGAAACAGCGCCTTCGCCCGGCGCGAGGGAATCGATCGGTTCACGAGCTGTCGGGCCCGGGGGACCGGAACGGCTGAACAGCCGGGAGAAGTCGGAGAGTGAGAGCCTGCGGCGGTAGGTGTCGAGGCTGACGCCGAGCAGGATGATGACGCCGATGACGAGCGGCTGCCAGAAGCTGTCGACGCCGATGACGTTCATGCCGTTGGACACGGTCGCGATCAGCACCGCGCCGAGGAAGGCGCCGGGGACGGAGCCGATGCCGCCGAACAGGCTGACGCCGCCGACGACGGCCGCCGCGATGGAGAAGAACAGCTCGTTGCCCGAACCGGCGGTGGGGTAGCCGACCATGAGCCGGCTGGTGGTGATGAGCCCGCCGAACGCCGCGCACAGGCCGCTCACCGCGTAGACCAGCATGGTGGTGCGCCCGATTCCGATCCCGGCAAGGCGGCTGGTCTCGGTGTTGCCGCCGACGGCGTAGATGTGCACGCCCGTCGCGGTCCTGCGCAGGAAGAAGGCCAGGACGCAGGCGGCGACGATGACCAGGACGACCGGCATCGGGACGCCCAGCAAGGCGCCGCGGCCGATGACGGCGAACATCGGGTCGGTGACCGACACCGACTTCGCGCCGGTCATGATCTGGGGAATGCTCGCGGCGATGCCGAAGGTGGAGAAGGTCACGATGAACGGCGGAAGCTTCAGGTAATGGATGATCGCGCCGTTGAACAGGCCGACTGTGATTCCTGCGAGAATGGCCACCAGCGCGGCGATCGGCCACCCGACCCCTGCCTTCATGACGACCGCCGCCAGCATCCCCGTCAGGGCGACGTTCGACCCCGTGGACAGGTCGATGCCTCCTGTCAGGAGCACGAAGGTCTGCCCCAGGGCGAGGAAGGCGATGACCGCGCCGTTGAGCAGCAAGATCTGTAGGTTGTCAACGGTCCGGAAGTTCTCGGACAGCAGGCTCATGACGAGGGCGACCAGGATCAGAATTCCGAAGATCCCGATCTCGTCCGGCATACGGCGTGTTCTCACAACTACCCCTCCCGAGCTTCGCTCATATGAGCGTAAAGGGTGCTCGTTTGTGTACTATAAGGTCCATCAGAGTCTGCTAACAAGACATACGGGTCGCAGTGAGGTAACGAATGAGCAATACTGGCGCTCATATGAGCGATATTGCGAAGATGACGGCCGCCGAGCGAAGGCTCATGGCGACCGTCGCGAGACGCTTCTACATTGATGACGTCTCGAAGGTGGAGATCGCCAAGGAGCTCGGGCTCTCGCGATTCAAGATCGCCCGACTGCTTGAGCAGGCGAAGAGCACCGGTGTCGTGACTATCACTCTAAGGGACGCCGGATATGTCGACGACGTCATGTCCGCCCAGCTCAGCGCACATATGCGGCTCCGTGAGGCGATCGTTGTTGAAACGCTTGGAACCGACGCGCAGGTGCGCAGCCAGGTCGGGGCCGCCGCCGCGACCCTGCTCACCGAGACGCTCCACCCCGGCGACGTCCTCGGCCTGGCATGGGGCAGAACCCTCACCGCGATGACCGAGGGTCTCACCTCCCTACCGCCCGTCTCGGTCGTGCAGCTCACCGGGGCCGTCGGCTCCGACCTTGCCGAGTCACCCGTCGAGGTCGTGCGCAAGGCCTCGCTGAGCGCGGGAGGCAAGGCGCACGCCATCTTCGCGCCACTGGTCGTGGAGGACGCGGCGACCGCGGCGGCCCTCCGGCGGCAGACCGACGTCGCCGCGGCCATGCGGCTGTTCACCCAGGTGACCGTCGCCGTGGTCGCCGTCGGCTCATGGGATCCGCCGATCTCGCAGTTCCGCGAGGTCATGTCCGACGCCGACCGCGCGGAACTCGCGGCCAGGGGGGTGCAGGCCGAGGTCGCCGGGATCCTCATCGACCGCCACGGACGCCTCGTCGGAGAGGACTTCGCCGAGCGGTGCCTGTCCATCAGCGCCCAGGAGCTCGGGCGGGTGCCGCGCGTCATCGCGGTCGCCGCAGGCGCCGACAAGGCTGGGGCCGTGCTCGCCGTGGCTCGCTCCGGGCTGCTGTCCTCCCTGGTCACCGACCGAGCCCTCGCCGAGGTCGTGCTCCAGGAGCCCTTCGACCACCCCGCCGGTGGCTGAGCGCATGCGGATCGCGGGCTCCCTGTGGTCGGTCCCCCCCGCTGCGCAGGCACGTGAGGCGCACCGGCTTCGCGACGCCGGGCTCGACGTGCTCCACTGGGACACCACCGACGGCGTCTTCGCCCGTGAGGGCGGGTTCTCGGCCGAGACGGCCGCCGCGATGACCGGGGAGACCGGGATGCGCGCCGAGGCCCACCTCATGGTCACCGACCCGCTCGCCCGCCTCGACGCATGGACCGGCTTCTGCGAGCTCGTCGTCGTCCACGCCGAGGCCGAGGGGTGGCGGGCGGCGCTCGACCGTATCGAACGACGCGGTTCCCGGCCGGCCCTGGCCCTGTCCCCGGGCAGCCCGGCGACGTTCGTGCCCTCGGACGAGCTGGCCGTTCTCACCATGTCGGTCGTCCCGGGGGAGGCCGGCGCCACGTTCGACGAGTCGGCCCTGGCGACCCTGCGGGCGCTCCGGGAGGCCGCCTCCGGAGCCTCCCGCCTGCTGGGGCTCGACGGCGGCGTGACCCGCGAGATCGGCCGTCGCGCCACGGCCGGCGGCGCCGACTGGCTGGTCAGTGGCACCGACCTGTTCGGCTCGTCCACGCCCCGAGCATGGCTCTCCGACGTACGAGGCGCCCAGGCGCCGTCTCACGACTGATCCGTCTGACGCCTGGAGGCTGCCCCAAGGCCGGGTAGTCAGCGTTTCTGCAGTTCACGCAAGATGGTGGTCTCTGGCGGAGTTATCGCTGCGTAGCGGCCGATGCGGACCCTTTTGATCAATCCTCTCTCGGTCCAGCGGGCGAGCTGTCGATGGGTGGCGGCCAGGGTGAGCCCGGCGTCCGCGGTGATGTCCTGTCTCATCCAATCTGAGGCACCGGCAAGCCCCTGACCTGCAGTGCCTCAGATTGAATGAGACGACTCATGCAGTCTTGTCTCATTCAATCTGAGGCATACCAACAAATCTAATTTCGACTCGCTTTTTCGAACACATTAGCTAGTACTGCCTACCGGCCGCACTGAAACTGTCTCATTCAACTTGAGGCATTCCATGATTTTTCTCATCTACTTGAGGCAGTCGACGCTCTGAACAGGCATTACCGGCTTGATCGCTGCGAACGAAATGAAGATCCATGTCATGATCGATAAATTTTCGCCTAGTTGACCCTGTGCTCACCCCTGCTGGTGACTCACCCACATCGAACCTTTCCGTCTGACCGACCAGGTCCCGGCGACGTTTATCGAATGCGTGAGCTGGATGGGTGCCTTCATCCCGTACGTCGAACGCGCTGCGGCCTGGTCTGACCAGTCCACGAGTCGTCATCGGTCACGAGGGATGGTCGCCGCTCCGGAAGAAGTCATCCTCCTGTTCACGAGCATCGCCGCGACCTGACGGTCTCTGGGGGACGATGCAACTCGAACTACTCGACACCAAGAAATGGGCAACAAGAGCAGACCTGGCCAACGCGGTGTTTGAATGGATCGAGTGCTGGTACAACCCCTATAGGCGACATTCCAGCATCGGAATGATCTGTCCGAACGAGTACGAGCGGCGTCACCAGCCGCCCGACCCGGAAGCCTGAGGGCACACCGCCGCTGTCCGGGCTACGGGGGGAACCTCAGATGGACGACAGCGCCCGGTCAACGGTGGCGACCTTCTTGCCCTGGCCCCAGGTCAGGTGGGTGGTGTACTCGGCCACGGTCTCCAGCGTGGCGGGTAGTGCGGTGCGGTCCTGCTCGGCGCACCAGCGGGCGAAGCGCTCCCAGTCGCCGGCGTAGCCGGTGCGGGTGGCCTTGGGTATGCCGAACTGGATGGCCGCAGTGGTCGCCGGTGACAATGTCGGGTCGGTCGGGTCGTTGTGCATGATCTCCCTCGTCGGCCTCTCACTCGCCCCAGGGCCGCCAGCGCAACCGCCCGGTGGCGTCGTCAGCAATGCCTCCAGTTGGAAGGAGAGGTGGTTTGTCCAAGCTGTTGACCCGGCGCGTGTAGCGCACGATGGTTTCTGGCGGCGCGTAGGCGATGACCTGCCGGGTTTCTTGCGGGGAGATCGTTTCGTGCTCCAGTAGCGCGATCGCGGTCGGCCTGGTGATGTTCGGATGTAACTGCTGGGCCCGGTGCTTGGGAATGCCGCCGGCGAGTGCGGCGCGGCGCAGGGCGGCAATGAGCCACCAGCGGTCGATCGGACGGCCGTTGTGTTTAGTAAGCAACGCTTGGCCGGGCGCTCGGGTGGCTCGCAATGGTTTCAGTAGTGTCAGCGTTCGGTCGGGCACGGGGACAGTGCGGCGGCCGGTTGCGCGGCTGACGGCGATGAGGGAGTGTCCATCGATGGTGGTGATGTCGTTCGCGGTGAGCAGCGCTAGTTCGCCGGCACGTAGCAGGCAGTCGGTCAACAGGGCCACTGCTGCGGCGTCCATGGGGCGGGTGGTGGCCAGAACTTGCGTGCCGGCTACTACGGCATGGTGTTCTTCGATGGTGAGAGCTGAGGTGATGCTGGTGGTGGTTGCCGTTGGGGGGAGGGGACGCTGTAGGTCTTCTGCGGGGTTGGCGTTGATGGCGTGGTGGCGCCGGGCGTGGCGGAACAGGCTGGAGAGCATGGCCAGGCGCCAGGCGACGGTGGCGGGTTTTAGCGGCTGGCCGGGATTGCGTACTCCGGTGCTGACGGTGCCGGTTTCTAGAGCATCGCGGTAGGTGGTCAGGTGGTTTTCATCTACCGTCAGCAGGTTGATGCCTGGGGTGGTGTGGTTGAGCCAGCGCAGGAATCTGGCGAGTGCGCTGAGTCGATTTTGGCGGGTGATGGTCGTCGGGGCGGAGTGGAGCCAGCAGGTGGTGATGTGTCGGCTGTTGCCGGTCAGGGTGTCGATGAGATCGACGTCGGCGCAGGAGACCTCACCGCCGCCGCCGCGGGTGCGCCGCGGTTGCAGGCCGTGGATGGTGGCGACTGAGCTCGTCGGCTGTTTTAGTGGCAAGCAGCGCTGCGTCTCATTTTCCACGAGTTATCCATACCAAATTGTGTTTAACTGGTCGAATTCCATGGTGGTGTGAGATTCTGGATCCGACTTCCTTGTTTGATGTCGTTGCCAATTGATCCAGTCGGCAAGCGGTTCGGGGCGCTTGAAGCTAGGTGTGGGGAGCCATTGGTATAAGGGGTTGACGGTGCGCCGGACCTCGTCAATGAAACGATGTGGGATCGGGAGTTCTTGTAAAGCAACGGATTGCCAATATGGTGAGGCCAAGATCCGGGTTAATGCGATGGATTGCGGGTATACGGCGGCGTGAACTGTGGCGTCATCCCAGGGAACACTCCATTCTTCTCCGTGGAATATTTGCATTCTATGGATGAAGGCGTCGTCTGAGCTGTTTGATTGACGCCATTGGTGACAGATGTCGCTTGCGTTTTTGTAGGCGCGGGCGGCATTGGCTTGGCCATGGCGTCTGACGATGCGCCGGTAGCGTTTGGCAGCTTGGAGGATGTCCGGCTGGTTGGTGAGGTCGGGTTGTGGGTGGCCGTATCTGATGTCTCCGGGGCCGATCCATCGGCGGTGGAGACGACAAATGACGACATCTGGCTGTTCCTGGCAATGTATCTTTTCGCCGAATTCCCGTCCTGCTGCGCATAGCTGGCACGGCCTTTTTTCGTGGACTATACGACGGGGCTGGGAATCGGCCGTTTCGGAGGGCGAATCCTCTTCGCTGTGAAGATCGTAAAGGGCGCGGAGAAGGGTGTTTTCTGGAATGCCGCTGAGTGCGGATAAGCGATCCGCAGGTACCTTCGAGGACTTTTTTCGGCTTTCGGTGAGGTAGAAGCGCAGATGGTCGCCGTCAAGGTAGTTGGCGCGGGCGAGCCGGTCCAGGTAGGACCGTGTTGTCTCGTTGGGGAACGGTGTGACAGTCCGAGGAAGCGGACGCAGAGGCATCGCGGTGGGTATGTGCGGTCGGTAGGCTGTTTGTGGTTCAGTGCGGTTTTCCGGTGGTTTATTCATGTCAGTTATGATTGATACTCACCGGATTGGGCGACGTGATCGATGAGGACGTCGTTCATGAGTTTCCGGGTGATGGCTTCTTCTCCCTCCATGATGGCCAGATGAGCTGCTCCGCGAATCAGGTGTGACAGGCTGCCTATCATTCCTGAGGTGCGATTGTGCAGGTAACGGGCGTTTCGTAGCAGTGTTCCGGGTTTGTGGCGGTGCAGCCGCAGTGCTTGTTCAAGGGTGGCGATCATCGATTTCCAGTCATCGTTGTAGGGGAACGGACCGGTTTTGATGAGCACGCATCGTCCTGCGATCTGTTTGCCGCGTACTCCGGTCAGGAGCGTGCGTTCGACGTCGATGCCGGCGTAGACGAAAGTGGCGGGTAGGTGCTCGGTGAAGTATTTCAGGTGGTCAGACATGTCCTCGCCGGCGGAGGTTGCCTGGTTGAGGTTGTGGACTTCGTCTACGAGTACCAGGTCGACTTTCGCGTCGATGAGGATCTGGCAGACGATGTCGGCGATGTCGGTGGTGTTGTAGGCGCGTTTGACCGGTGGCAGGCCGAGGAAGCGGGCGAATTCCAGTGCCAGCTTGCGAGGAGAGCCTTTAGGTGGGCTGGTTACGTAGACAACGGGGATGCGGTCGATGACTCGGCCCGGGTATCGTTGGCGAATCATCAGCTCGTGGGTGCGGCCGAGTTGTTTGAGGGCGGTGCTTTTTCCGGTGGTCTGCGGTCCGGACACGATCAGCCCTCGGCGGGCGCTGATCTCACGCCGGTTCAGTCGCGTCAGCAGTCGTCCTTGGCGGTTGACCTGTTCGACGGTCGCGGTGGAGACGACGACGAGCTCGGAGTGGTAGTTCATCCTCGCTTCGTCGTAGGCGTCTTTGAGGTCAGGGGTCAAGCCCGCCCATTGCTGCTCGGGAAGCAGGTCGATGCTGGCGGCGGGAGTC
The DNA here is from genome assembly GCF_049844535.1 of Streptosporangium sp. DT93. Lineage (NCBI taxonomy): Bacteria > Bacillati > Actinomycetota > Actinomycetes > Streptosporangiales > Streptosporangiaceae > Streptosporangium > Streptosporangium sp. DT93. Next base: position 2,247 of record NZ_JBNCLF010000031.1, on the reverse strand, counting down.
TCGACGAAACGTCGCCAGCCGGTCAGGGTCATGGTGGGCTCGCGCCGGTCGGCGTCCAGCGCGTTGTCCAAGGTGTTGTCCAGCACATCGGCTGTCTCACCCAAGCTGGCGGGTGAGCTCTTCACGGCCATTGCTTGGCCTCCTTGCTGGGATCGAAGAGTCTGAGCGGTATGACGCCGCAGAGCAGGTCATCGCCTCGGGTGTCGTGGGCGGTGGTTGCGGGTGAGAGCGCGGCGAGTTCACAGGGGTGGCTCGTCCTCGCTTCGATGTGGGGGTTGTTGGCTTTGTGGTTCAGGAATGTTCGTCGTTGTTCGGCTGATGACTGAACAAAGCGCCGCCAGTCGGTCAGGGAAATGGTGGTCTCTGGCCGGTCGGTGTTCAGCGTGTTGTCCGGCACATCGGCTGTCTCACCCCGGTCGGCGAGCGAGGGGTTCACCACCACTTTCTGGCCTCCTTGCTGGGATCGAAGATCCTGAGTGGTATGACATCGGCGATTTGGTCATCGTCTTCTTCGTCTGCAGTGATGAGGTTGGCCATGACGTCGGCAGGGATGGTGAGGTGTTCTGGCGGGGGTGGATCGGTTGAGGGGAGTTCAGGGCTGCTGGTGGGGGGCATCGCGCGGGTGCGGCCCGCTACCCGCGAGGTCTTGGCGGAGGGTTTGCCCTCTGGGGGGCCGTTGCCGGCTTTGTCGAGCAGAGCTGTTGCCGCTTCGGCGATCTCTTTCTCGGTCGCCGGGTTTTCTCCGCGGCGAGTGAGTATCTGGCGGGCGTGATCCCATGCTTGTTCGCCGAAAGGAATGGGTGTGCTGCGCAGATGCGTCCAGGGAACACAGATCCATCCCTTGCCGCGGTGGTTGCGGACCCAGATGCGAGAGACGTCGTAGGGGTCGTAGTGGATCTCCCAGCGGCCGTTTTCCGCGGTGACCCCTGAGTGTTCGCGGCGGTGGGGGTTGAGGGCTTTGCCGTCGTATACACGGTTTCCGATTTTGATGCCGTAGGAGTTGATGACCCGCCATTTAATTGGTAGCAGTTCAACATAGTCATCGGCGGACAAGGGCACCGGCACGTATCCGGTGATCTCGATCAGCGCGGCGTACTGCTCGTTGGGCGTCAGTGCCTTGGCGGTCATCAGCGGGTGGCGCAGCCCGTCGTGCTGACGGTTCTGCCAATCGACGACGATCCATTCATCCAAAAGTGCTTGCAGCTCGATCATCGACCAGACGGCTTTCCGGTCGGCGTTTTTTCCACGGTTTTCGACGCTGTTGCCGACGTAGCCGGCCACATATTGAGCGAAGAGTGTTCCCACGGAGCGAAAGCTTTTCTCTACCGTTCCTTTTTCCCAGGGAGACCCTTTGTGGGTGGGCTGGAAGTTGATGCCCATGGCGCGGCAGGCGGTTCGGAAGTTGTGTGACATGTAGACCTTCGCGTGGTCGCACACGATGGTTTCCGGGACGATTACCGGGCGGGCCGCCGCGTGTTCCAGACGCTGATCGATGTCGGTCAGGCGCCGGTGCGGCAGCACCGAGCGGGACATGCGCAGCGCATCTGCCCACCCTGGGCGCATCGGTTCTGGTGTCAGGGAGCGGGCCAACAGCAAGGCGGCGTCCACGGCTTTGGTGGTGGGGCGGAGCACTGCCGCGGCGATGGTGCGTGTGGCTAGGTCGATGAGCCAGGTGAGTTCGACCCTGTCGATGATGCCGTTGTCCAAGACCACGCGGACGTCTAGCGGTGTGGAGTCGATCTGCATCCATTCGCCGGGCCGTAGCACGGTCACTGTTGCGAACGGTCCGGCTGGCTGTTTGGCCAGTGACCGGCGGGTACGGGCTGATCCGAAGGTGTGCTTACCGGCCGAGACGCGCTGCACCAGCCGGTAGAACGTCGCGCGGGAGGGCATCACCGATACCGGCTCCACCTTGTACTGGGAGATGAGGATGCGCTCGACACGACGGCGCAGCCTGCCGACGGTGCCGGTGGATTCGTTGGTCTCCTCGGCCACCGCTTGCCTGATGGCCTCCAGCACCCGTTCGTCGGTTCGGACGTCTTGGGTGCGGGTGATGCGGTGATCGACCAGGCCCCAGATGCCGCGCTTTTCGTAGTCGAACCGTAGCCGCTGGAAGGTGGTCAACCGGATCGAATGCCCGGCGGCGCTGAGTTCGCCGATTTTGGTGACTTGAACCGCGCCGGGATTGCTGGAGGCTTCATCGGTTGGAAAGGATGAAGCTCATGTCAGGTCGATCTGGTTCGTCGC
>NZ_JBNCLF010000030.1:68410-87201 GCF_049844535.1 Streptosporangium sp. DT93 | reverse complement strand
GGGCGTTCCATTTGGTATTCTTTTTGTTCTTTCGTTGTGCCCTTATTCTTTCAGGCCCGCTTTTTCGTGTCAAACCGGCTTGTTTTAATCGGTTGATTCGATCTGGCGGTTCTGCTGGGATTCAGGCTGCCCCGTTTCCGGAGCGACCCCTTGAACTTACCAGCCTCTGAGCGGCTCTGCGAACCGGCCTCCGGGACCATCATTTCAAGAGGATCGGCGCCGGACACGACACAAGCCAAACGGAAGTCACCGAAGTGATGTGAGTGGTTTGCGCCGGACCTCGCCGACTTCGAAAGATTAGCAGCCCCCGCGGACCGCTCGGGACGGAACCGCCAACCCCGCCGCGCGCCCGCGCTCCCCCCGGCGCGCGGCGCCCGGCTCACGACACCCGGCGACCGGGAAGCGGCGACCGGAACCGGCCAGCGGCGGCGGGCCCAACCGGGCAGCGGCGGAAACATAGACTCGGCGGGTGAGCAGCCAGACGCCGCCGACGGCGAAGAAGGTTCCCAGCGAGCGCGTGCACCACGGAGACACCGTGGTCGACGACTACGCGTGGCTGACGGTCAAGGACGACCCGGAGGTGGTCGCCCACCTGGAGGCGGAGAACGCCTACACCCAGGAGGCGACCGCCCACCTCAAGCCCCTGCAGGAGACGCTCTTCCAGGAGATCAAGGGGCGCACCCTGGAGACGGACCTCTCGGTCCCCACCCGCAAGGGCGGCTGGTGGTACTACTCGCGGACCGAGGAGGGCAAGCAGTACGGCATCCAGTGCCGGGTGGCCGCGGACGGCGAGACCCCGCCGGAGCTCAAGACGGACGAGCCCCTCCCCGGCGAGGAGATCATGCTCGACGGGAACGAGCTCGCCGGCGACTCCGACTTCTTCTCGCTCGGCACCAGCTCGATCAGCCCCGACGGCACCCTGCTGGCCTACTCCACCAACTTCACCGGCGACGAGCGCTTCACCCTCCGGATCAAGAACCTCGCCACCGGCGAGACCCTCCCGGACGAGATCCCCGGCATCTTCTACGGCGGGGCCTGGTCGGCCGACGGCACGAGCTTCTTCTACACGACCGTGGACGACGCGTGGCGTCCCGACCAGGTCCACCGGCACGCGATCGGGACCGCCGCCGACGACGACGTCCTCGTCCACGAGGAGACCGACGAGCGGTTCTGGGTCGGCATCGGGCTCAGCCGCAGCGAGCGCTACCTGATCCTCTCCGCCGGGAGCAAGATCACCAGCGAGGTGCGCATCCTGGAGGCCGACGACCCCGCCGGGGAGTTCCGTGTCGTACGGCCCCGGGAGACCGGCGTGGAGTACGGCGTCGACCACGCGGGCGACCACTTCCTGGTCCTGCACAACCGGGAGGCGGAGAACTTCGAGCTGGCCACCGCGCCGCTGGAGGCCCCCGGCGACTGGACGCCGCTGATCCCGCACCGCACCGACACCCGGCTGCTCGACGTGGACGCCTTCGAGGGTCACACCGTCGTGCACTTCCGCCGGAGCGGCCTCACCGGCATCCGCATCCTGCCCCGCTCCGGCGAGGCGTACGAGATCCCCTTCCCCGAGCCGATCTACGACGTGGCCCCGGCGGGCAACGCGGAGTTCGTCACCGGCCGGCTGCGGCTCGGCTACACCAGCATGATCACGCCGCCGTCGGTCTACGACTACGACCTCGACGCGGGCGAGCTGGTCCTACTGAAGCGCAAGACCGTGCTCGGCGGGTACGACCCCGACGACTACGAGCAGTTCCGCGAGTGGGCGAACGCCTCGGACGGCACCCAGGTGCCCATCTCGATCGTCGTCAGGAAGGGCACCGAGCGCCCGGCCCCCACCGTCCTGTACGGCTACGGCAGCTACGAGATCTCGATCGACCCGTCGTTCTCGATCGCCCGGCTCAGCCTGCTCGACCGGGGCTTCGTCTTCGCCGTCGCGCACGTCAGGGGCGGCGGCGAGATGGGCCGTCACTGGTACGAGAACGGCAAGTTCAACAAGAAGAGGAACACCTTCACCGACTTCGTCGCCGCCGCGGAGCACCTGAAGGCAGCGGGCTGGTCCGGCCCCGTGGTCGCCAGGGGCGGCTCGGCGGGCGGGCTGCTGATGGGCGCGGTCGCCAACCTCGCGCCGGAGACCTTCGCCGGCGTGGTGGCGGAGGTGCCGTTCGTGGACGCGCTGAACACGATCCTGGACCCGTCGCTGCCGCTGACCGTGATCGAGTGGGACGAGTGGGGCGACCCGCTGCACGACCCCGAGGTGTACGCGTACATGAGGTCGTACACGCCGTACGAGAACGTGGACGACCGGGTCTACCCGCCCATTCTGGCGATCACCAGCCTGAACGACACCCGGGTGTTCTACCACGAGCCCGCCAAGTGGATCGCGAGACTCCGCGAGGTCGCGGGCGGCGGGCCGTTCCTGCTCAAGACGGAGATGGGCGCCGGGCACGGCGGCCGGAGCGGCAGGTACGACTCCTGGCGCGAAGAGGCGTTCGCCCTCTCCTGGATCATCGACACGGCGAAGGCGGAACAGTGACCTATCTCGCGGCCGGCGACAGGTACGACGACCGGCAGCCGTACAACAGGGTCGGCAAGAGCGGGCTGAGGCTCCCGGCCGTCTCGCTGGGGCTCTGGCACAACTTCGGCGACGACAAGCCCTTCGAGACCCAGCGGGCCATCCTGCGCAGGGCCTTCGACCTGGGCGTGACCCACTTCGATCTTGCCAACAACTACGGCCCGCCGCCCGGGTCGGCCGAGACCAACTTCGGGCGGCACCTGCGCGAGGACTTCGCCCCGTACCGGGACGAGCTGGTCATCTCCACCAAGGCGGGGTACGACATGTGGCCCGGCCCGTACGGCGAGTGGGGGTCGCGCAAGTACCTGCTCTCCAGTCTGGACCGGTCGCTGGAGCGGATGGGGCTGGATCACGTCGACATCTTCTACAGCCACCGGTTCGACCCGGACACGCCGCTGGAGGAGACGATGGGCGCGCTGGACCACGCGGTCCGGTCGGGCAAGGCGCTGTACGCGGGCATCTCGTCGTACTCGCCCGAGCACACCGCCGAGGCGGCGCGGCTGCTGCGCGAGATGGGCACGCCGCTGCTGATCCACCAGCCCTCGTACTCGATGCTGAACCGCTGGATCGAGGGCGGGCTGCTCGACGTGCTGGAGGAGGAGGGCGTGGGCTGCATCGCGTTCTCCCCGCTGGCGCAGGGCATGCTGACCGATCGCTACCTGGACGGCGTCCCGGAGGGGTCGCGGGCCTCGCTGGGCCGTTTCCTCACCCCGGAGATGCTCACCGAGGAGACGATGCGGCACGTCCGCACCCTGAACGGGATCGCGAACCGGCGTGGCCAGTCGCTGGCGCAGATGGCGCTGTCCTGGGCGCTGCGCGACCGGCGCGTCACGTCGGTGCTGATCGGCGCGAGCAGTGTCGGCCAGCTGGAGGACAGCCTGGCCGCGGTGGAGAACCTGGCGTTCGAGGACGGCGAGCTGGAGGCCATCGACAAGGACGCGGTCGAGGCGGGCGTCAACCTCTGGGCCAGGTCGAGCGAGGCCTGAGCTCCCCCGCACCCCGGCCGCCCGCCCGGGCCGCCGGGGTGCGGGAGCCCTCGGGGGCAGGGAGGGCCAGGAGGGCCTGGGGTTCCTGACACGCCAAAAGCACGGGGACGCCGGGGCCTCAGAAGTGCGAGGACACCGGCGGAAGCGTCAGGGACGCCCGGGCGTCACAGGGCCGCGTGGCGTTGCAGGTAGGCGAAGGACGCCCAGCCCGGCAGGACCGGCAGCCAGAAGGTCATGAGCCGGAACAGCAGCACCGACGAGGCGGCCACGTCGTACGACAGCCCGGAGAGGGTCAGGCCGAGCGAGAGGGAGAACTCGACGGCGCCGAGCCCGCCCGGGGTGGGGGCGGCCGAACCGATGGCGTTCCCGGCCAGGAAGACGATGGCGACGGCGGCGATGTTGAGGGAGCCGCCGAAGGCGCGTACGCAGGCGTCCAGGCAGACCACGAAGAACACGGTGAGCAGCAGGGTGCCGCCGAAGCCCTCGATGATCTTCGCGGGCGACTGCAGGACGTCCAGCAGCCGCGGGAGGACGCCCGAGAACAGCGAGCGGAGCCGCGAGGTGATCATCCGGCGCAGGCGCGGCACGCTCAGCACGGCCACCACCAGCACGGCCACCGCGAGCAGCGCGATCACGAGCGTGCGCGACGGGGTGAACGAGGAGGCGGTGTTGGAGCCGGTGATGTAGGCGAACAGCAGCAGCAGCGTGATGTGGAAGACCAGCCCGATGAGCTGGGAGGCGCCCACGCTCGCCACCGCCTGCCCCAGGGGGATCCCGCGTTTCTGCAGGTAGCGGCTGTTGACCGCGACGCCGCTCACCGCGGCGGGCGCGACGAGCTTGACGAACGACCCGGCGAACTGGACCAGCACGGTACGGCCGAGGGGCAGCTTCTCCGGCACGAAGCCCCGCAGCATCAGGGCCGCGGCGACGTAGCTCAGCATCGCCGAGACCAGGGCCACACCGGTCCAGTTCCACTTGGCCGACGTGATCAGACCGAGGTTGATCTTCGCCAGGAAGGAGACCAGGAGGTAGGCGGCGAAGGCGGTGGCGATGATGGTGATCAGCGTCCGGGGGCGGAAGCGCTCCAGGCGGACCTCGTCGGCCTCGGCCCTCGGCCTGAGCTCGACGATCTGCTCGCGGATCTCGGTGAGCAGTCCCTTGCTCTTGTTGAGCGCGTTCCTGGTCTCGCGGGTCAGCGCGATCCGCTGGAGCAGCGGGAGCGCGTCGGCGAGCACGCCGGGCCCGGCCCCGGCCGCGGCGGCCTCGACGGCCCGCCGGGCCCCGACGCGGAGGCTGAGGTAGGTGAGCAGCTGGGCGATGTCGAGGCGGAGCAGCAGGTCACCGGCGGCGATCTCGCCGCTGCGGGCGTCCATCAGGATGACCCGGCCCTCGGCGTCGACGTGGATGCTGTCACCGGTCAGCCGCCGGTGGGCGAGCCGCTGGACCTGGAGCAGCAGGACCTGCTCCCAGATCTGCGCCAGCAGGTTGTCGTCGATCTCGTCGTCGGGGATGTCGTCGAGCGCGCGGGTGGGGGTGTGCTCGTAGGCGAGCAGCGCGGCCTCGCTGCCGATCTCGCTGGTGCCCAGCAGCCGGGGGGTGCTCGCCCCCGCCGCCTGCGCCGCGTACGCCATGAGGGCCTCGCGCTCCAGCTCGGCGCGGAGTGAGCGGATGGCCTTGCGGCGGGTCTCGGAGTTCAGGCGGATGCGCCGCCAGAGGCGGTAGAGGAGCCCGGCGACCTGGCGGTCGCGGTCCAGGACGGTGACGTCGAGGCGGGTGCCGTCCCTCAGTTCTACGGCGTAGCGGCGGCTGCTCTGGTGGTCGTCGTCCAGCCGGTGGGCCTTGACCGGGGAGAAGCCCAGCTTGCGGAGCGCGGAGACGACCGCGCTGCCCGGGGGGCGCGTGTTGGGGCTGCCCACGCCGTACAGGGTGGCGTAGCCGACGGCCAGGCCGACCAGGATGGAGACGACGATGCCGAGGATGGTCGCGGCGAGCCCGGCGAACAGCGCGACGGCGTTGAGCGCGACCGCGCTCCACAGGGCCGCGCGCCAGGTGGGCCGGCGGGAGATGCGGACCGCGGTGACGTAGGCGATGATCGGCGTCAGCAGCGTGTCGACCGGCTCGACCCCGTCCCGGTTGCCGGTCAGCAGGAGCCGCAGGTCCTCGGGGCCGGCGTTGACGATCCACTCGCCGAGCACGTACGAGAGCACCATGGAGGCGATGGCGGCGAAGAGGCCCTCGGCCACCCGGAGCCCGTCGCGATGGAACACCCGTTCGATGGCGAAGGCCACGGGCACGCCCAGCATGGCCGAGGCGCTCAGCACTCCCGCCAGGCCGCTGAGCAGGAAGGGCGCCCGGCTGGTGCCGTCGGCGACGTCGCCCTCCAGCCCGTTGAGGGTCTTCTTGGCGACCAGGGCGAGCAGGATCACCGCCACGAGCGCGAGCAGGGTCGCCAGGAAACGCAGCAGGTCCGAGGGGCGGCGGATCCGCTGCGGAAGCAGCGGTTCGACCACGCGCACGGCGGTATCGCCGTCCGGCACCGGCGGGATTCCGCCGGTGGACGTCGTCTCGCCCAGCTCCTTGATTTCCGTCACCGCCAGCGATTCTGCATGGTCCGCATCACAGGTGCGTCACCGCTTCACTCCTTCAGTGTTCCCAATGTTCCCAATCGTGGTCGTACACGTCTCGTCTGCCTCCCGCGGTCTGGACGGCGTTGCCTCCATCCTGGCGCTCCAGGCGAACGAACGCGGACACACCGCGATAACGCGACACGGCACGGCGTCCGGCCCACGACAGCGGGGCCGAGGGCCGGGGTCGAAAGCCGGGGTCAGGGGCCGGGGGGCAGGGGCCGGGATCGGAGTCGGAAGCCGTGGCAGGGAACCATGGAGACGCCCCCGAGGAGGCGGAGACGTCTCGGAAAGAAACCCGGGGCGGGGGGCGGTAGCCCCGGAGACGTCCTGCGGAGGGGCCGACGATGCCACGGCGGAGATCGCCGGTGGGACCCCGCGGGAACGGCACCGGCGGGCCGGCGATCGGTCCACGGTTGACCTCCGCTGCCTGCCGCCCCCTCCCGGGGGGAGATCCCGGCCGTCCGGGGATCCGGAGGTTCGAGGTCCAAGACTCAGGGGCCAGGGATCAAGGTCCGGGGTCCGGTGAGGAAGATCAGACGAACACAGCGTACCTGTCACAGATGGAGAATTGACCCTCCTAGCTGCGGAAACGCTGGATTTAACGGGTGACGGCCTGAAAGGCTGAAGGTCATGTTCCGTCGCCCGCCGACGGCCCGCGCGGGCGTGTCCAGGGACGGGGACTCCCCTTCGCGGTCGCGCCGGTCATCCTCGCGCCCGTGGAGCGCGAGCCTCTCGTCGCGGCCCTCTCCCGCCGGGGTCGCCGGCTGGGCGGACGCTCGATCCACGCAGAGGAGTTCCCGCATGAGCGCACGTGCCTCCGGGGGGGTGCCGGTCGCGTTCCTCGCGGCCGCGGTCATGACCCTTTCCGTCGTCTCCGCCCTGCCCGCCCACGCGGCGCCCGCCGACCCGGCGCTCACCGCCGCGGCGCCCGCCGACCCGGTGCCCGCCGACCCGGTGCCCGCCGTCGCGGCATCCGCCGTGCCCCCCCTGCCGCCGGGCGCGGAGACGTTCGGGAAGTCGATCAAGATCGCGTCCGTCCGGCGGCACCTGGAGAGGTTGCAGAGCATCGCCGACGCCGCCGGCGGCAACCGGGCCGCGGCCACGCCGGGCTACGACGCCTCGGCCGGTTACGTCGCGAGCAGGCTGCGCGCCGCCGGCTACCGGGTCACCCTGCAGGAGTTCAAGATCTCCTTCTTCCAGGAACGGGCGGCGCCCGTGCTGCGCCGGATCGCGCCCACCGCCGCGACGTACGAGTCCGGCACCCGGTTCAGGACCATGACGTACTCGGGTTCGGGGAAGGTGACCGCGCCGGTGCAGGGGGTCGACCTGACCCTGCCGCCCAGCAGGGCGCCGAGCTCGACCTCCGGATGCGAGAAGAGCGACTTCGCCACGTTCGTCCGAGGCAACATCGCGCTGATGCAGCGGGGGGCCTGCAGCTTCCAGGTCAAGGCGGAGCTGGCCCAGGCGGCCGGCGCCTCCGCGGTGATCATCTTCAACGAGGGCCAGGCCGGCGAGGGCATCGCCGACCGCAGGCCGCTGGTCAACGGCTCGCTCAACGTCTCGTCGGTGACGATCCCGGCCCTCGGCGCCGACTTCGCCACCGGAGCGGCGCTGGCGGCCCGCGGGACGACCGCGGAGCTCTCGGTGGACGCCGAGAGCGCCCCCGACCGCAGGACGCGCAACGTCATCGCCGAGAGCCGCCACGGTGACCCGGACAGGGTGGTCATGCTCGGCGCGCACCTGGACAGCGTCCCGGCGGGCCCGGGCATCAACGACAACGGCTCCGGCAGTGCGGCCGTGCTGGAGACGGCGCTGGCGGCGGCTCCGCTGCGGACGCGCAACCGGCTGCGCTTCGCCTTCTGGGGAGCCGAGGAGCTCGGGCTGCTGGGTTCGAAGCACTACATGGCCGCCCTCACTCCCGCGGAGCGGGCGAAGATCAAGCTCTACCTGAACTTCGACATGATCGCCTCACCCAACTACGTCTTCGGGATCTACGACGGCGACTCCTCCGACGAGGACGCCGAGACCAAGCCGCCCTCCGGGTCGGCCGAGATCGAGCACCTCCTCCAGGCGTACTTCAAGGCGGCAAGGAAGCCCTTCCAGGACTCCGACTTCACCGGCCGTTCCGACTACGGCCCGTTCATCGCGGTCGGCATCCCGTCGGGCGGGCTCTTCACCGGCGCCGAGGGCATCAAGTCGCCCGAGGAGGCGGCGACGTTCGGCGGCGTCGCGGGCGTCGCCTACGACAAGTGCTACCACCAGGCGTGCGACACGATCGCCAACATCGACGACACGGCGCTGACGGTGAACACCGGCGCGATCGCGGCCGCGGCGTTCGCCTACGCCCACGCCCGCGACCTGCCCGGCGGGGGCACCTCCGGCTCCTTGAAGACCGACGGGTCCAGGACGGGCGGAGCGGAAGCCGTCGCCCCGGGGCCCGCCGGGCGGAAGGGCGACGGGCCGGGGTCCGGCGGGGGCGGGCTGGGACGCGGCCACGACGTCCGCGATCATGCCCACGACCACGGCGTACACGGTCCCGGCGTCGTTCTCGGGTGACGCGTGTGCCCCGCCCGGACGTCGGCGTTACAGTCGGGGCATGTCGTCAGGCGAATTGCGCGTGCTGGGGTCGTGTCCGCTGGACTGCCCCGACACCTGCTCCTGGGTGGTGACCGTCCAGGACGGCAGGGCCGTCAGGTTGCGCGGCAATCCCGAGCACCCCTACACCCGCGGCGCGCTCTGCGTGAAGGTCAACCGTTACCTGGAGCACGCCGCGGCGGACGACCGCATCCTGTACCCGATGCGCCGGACCGGCCCCAAGGGTTCCGGCAGGTTCGAGCGGATCGGGTGGGACGAGGCGCTGGAGGAGATCTCCGTACGGCTGCGCGGCATCGTCGAGGAGTACGGCGGCGAGGCGATCTGGCCCTACGCGGGCACCGGCACGCTGGGCTACGTCCAGGGGACGGAGGGGATCGCGGGCCGGCGCCTGTGGAACGTGCTGGGGGCCTCCCGGCACCACCTGAACATCTGCTCCTCCGCAGGCAACACCGGGCTGGAGCAGGTCTACGGCACACCGGGCGGGATGGATCCGGAGACGTTCGCCGACTCCAGGCTGATCCTGCTCTGGGGCACCAACACGCTGACCAGCGGGCACCACCTGTGGAAGTTCATCCAGGACGGCCGGGCGGCCGGGGCGCACGTGGTGGCGATCGACCCGATCCGCACCCGTACCGCCGAGCAGGCCGACGAGCACCTGCCGATCCGGCCGGGCACCGACGCGGCCCTCGCGCTGGGACTGATGAACGTCGTCCTCGCCGAGGGCGCCGAGGACCGCGAGTTCCTGGAGAGGCACACCAGCGGCTGGGAGGACTTCCGCGAGGAGATCCTCCGGTACCCTCCGGCGCGGGTCGCGGAGATCACCGGGCTGGCCGAGTCCGACATCCGGGCCCTGGGCGAGCGGCTGGCCCGCACCCGGCCCACCGGCATCCGGGCCACCATGGGGGTGCAGCGGCACGCGGGCGGCGGCACCGCCATGCGCACGATCGCCTCCATCCCCGGCGTGACCGGCGACTGGCGCCGTCCCGGCGGCGGGATCGCGTACTCCACCAGCGGGCACGTGCACCTGAACATCGACACCCGCGAGGACCTGCTCGCCCGGCCGGTCCGCACGCTCACCATGACCCGGCTGGCCGACGAGCTGGACGCGTCGGTGAAGTGCCTGTGGGTGTACGCGGCCAACCCGATGGCCTCCACCGCCGACCAGAACCGCATCCGCGAGGGGCTGCTGCGCGAGGACCTGTTCACGGTGGTGATGGAGCAGTTCCCGACCGACACGGTCGACTACGCCGACATCGTGCTCCCGGCCACCATGCAGATCGAGCACACCGACCTGCACGCGGGCTACGGCCACATGTACCTGTCGTGGAACGAGCCCGCGGTCGAGCCGCCGGGCGAGTGCCTGTCCACCACCGAGACGTTCCGCCGCCTGGCGCGGCACATGGGGCTCACCGAGCCGTCCCTGTACGACTCCGACCTTGAGCTGGCCGAGCAGCTGCTCTCCTCGGGGCACCCGTCGCTGGACGGGATCACGGTCGACCGGCTGCGCAAGGAGGGCTGGGTCCGCCTGAACGTGCCCCGGCCCTTCGCGCCGTTCGCCGACGGCTTCCCGACGCCCTCGGGGCGGATGCGGTTCGGCCGGGGACCGGCCTACGTCCCCCCGCGCACGGCCTCGGCCGCGCCCGGCCCGTACCCGCTGGCGCTCGTCACGCCCGCCTCCCACACCTTCCTCAACACCACGTTCGGCAACAACCACGAGCTGCTGCGGCGCTCGAAGGGCCCCCGGATCGTGGTCAACCCCGAGGACGCCTCGCGGCGGGGGCTGGACGACGGGCAGCGGGCCCGGGTGTTCAACGACGAGGGCGAGTTCGAGGCGGTCGTCGAGATCAGCGAGCGGGTACGACCCGGCGTGGTCGCGTCCACCAAGGGGCACTGGCGCAAGCTGAGCCCGGGGGGTGCCACGCCGAACGCCGTGGTGGGCGCGCGCGACGCCGACATGGGACGCGGCGCCGTCTACCACGACAACCTCGTCGAGATCGGCCCGTGCCCCTCCGGGTGACGGGACCGGGACGGCCGTGAGCTCCCGAGGAGGGCCCGGGGTCGCATCGGGGGAAAACCCGAGGAGGAGGGGGCCGCGGCCGCGTCCGGGAGAGGCCCGGGGTCAGGTCAGGGAGAGCTTGTAGCCCTCGTGGGAGGCCACGAAGCCGAGGGAGTCGTAGAAGCGGTGGGCGTCGACGCGGCTCTTGTCGGTGGTGAGCTGGACCAGGGCACAACCCCGGGCGCGGGCGCGGTCGAGGGCCCACTCCATCATCGTGCGGCCCAGCCCCCGCCCCCGGACGCCGGAGGCGATCCTGACCGCCTCGATCTGCATCCTGAGCGCGCCGCGACGGGAGATGCCGGGGATGTAGGTGAGCTGCATGGTGCCCACGACCTCGCCGTCCAGCTCCGCGACGATCAGTTCGTTGCCGGGGTCGGCGTCGATGAGCGCGAAGGCGGCGCGGTGCTCGTCGCCGAAGGCGCCCTGGCGATCGGCCGCGACGACGTCGTCGGCGAGCAGGGCGACGACGACCGGCACGTCCTCGGCACGGGCGATACGGAATTCCACCGGCATGACGGCCAAACTATCGGAGACCGGGGGCCTCCCTCGTCTCCCGGGTGGGGAGCCCTGATCATGTCACCGGCACACACCGGCAGCACGGAGCACGTCACCGGCACGGGCGGGCACCCCGATCATGTCACCGGCACCCCGGTCGCGTCGGCGGGCGGACGGTCCCCTCGACGGCACCCCGGCCCCTTCGCGGAGCGTCCGGTCACGTCGGCGGAAGAGCGGCACCCCGACGCGACGACCCCGAAAACAACCAGGGTCGCTCCCCGATGTGGACACAGGGGCACGAGGGGCACTCTGGTGGCATGAACGACGAACTGACTCGACGTGACGAGATGTCCCTTGCCGGCGCGGCGCTGCGCGGTGCCCCCTGGAAGACCGCCGCGCTGGCGGGCGGTGCGCTGACGGTCACCAGCTTCGGGCTGGGCGCGCTCACCGGCGCCGCGGACCTGACCTGGGCGATGGCGGTCGGTATCGGCCTGTTCTCGCTCATCGCGGCCGTCGGCGCGATCGGCAGGCCCGGCATCGGGGACCGGGTGACCCGCCAGGCCCGCCTGTGGGCCCTGCGCCACCCGTGGAGATTCTCGCTCTACCCCGCGCTCGGCACCGCGACGCTCCTGTACCCGGTGCAGCTCATCCTGGACGGGGAGGGCGTGTTCGGCGCGGCGCTGGACGCGCTCCAGGGCGGTGTCGTGGTCTACCTGATCACCGCGCTCCTGGCCGTCGCCCTCAAGGGACGTGGCCAGACGTCCCTGCCCGGTGGCCGCTGAACGTTCGAGGGACGTGGCCGCCCCCGCCCGGTGGCCACTGAGCCGGGGTGCTACGCCTTCTCGTGCTCGGCGCGGCAGACGCAGAACTCGTTGCCCTCGGGGTCGAGCATCGTCACCCAGCCGGAGCCGTCGGGGTTGCGCAGGTCGCTGAGGACGGTGGCACCGAGCCCGAGCAGGCGCTCGACCTCCTCCTCGCGGGTGCTGCCCGGCGAGGCCGTGACGTCCAGGTGGATGCGGTTCTTGATCGTCTTGCCTTCGGGGACCGTCACGAACAGCAGCTCCGCCCTGTCTCCCTGCAGGAGGAACTCGTCGTCGTCGTCCTTGTCCGTCTCGGGGTGGAACTTCATGCCGGTGGCGTCGCTCCAGAAGCTCGCCACCTCGTAGGGCCGGATGCAGTCGAACGTCACGAAGTGAATGTCAATCATGGGCCCACCCAAGCCGTCACCACCAAAGCCGTCAAGCAGGTTTTCGCCTGCTCTACCGGACGCCCGGAGCCGGTCTACCGTCCGGTTGCCTGATCCGGTTCCGGCGCCGACTCCGGTTCCGGTTCCGGTTCCGGTTCCGGTTCCGGTTCCCACCACAGCGTGAACCAGCGGTCGCGGGGAACCGGCCACATGTCCAGCTCGACCACCGCCGTGATGACCTCCCCGGCGCGTTCGCGGCCGAGGCAGAGCCTGCGGCAGGCGCTCTCGGCGAGATCCTCCAGCCGGTCGAACCGGGACAGCGGGGCCAAGCGCGACTCGTGGCGGACCCGGTGGCCGAGCCCCTCGGCGACGGCGATCACGTCGTGGGCTGTGGGAGTGAGCGGGCGGGTGACGCCGTGGAAGTGCTGCCACAGGGGGTTGAGCCAGCTCATCGGGTGCCGTTCGGTGAGCTCCAGCACCACCCGGCGGCGGGCGTGGCCGGTGAGCGCGGTCAGGAAGGCCGCCAGGTCCGGCACGTTGTAGACGACGTGGGCGGCGACGGCGACGTCCGCCACCGGGGTCCGGTCCGCGACGTCGGGCCAGCGGCCCCGTACGGCCCGGAGGGGGACGCCCAGGGCGGCGGCGCGGGAGGCCAGTTCGGCGAGCATGGCGTCGGAGACGTCGACCGCGATCAGCTCACCCAGGGCGGGACCGAGCGGCAGCGTTGCCGCCCCGCTCCCGGCGCCCACGTCCAGGACGCTCCCGCCCGGCGGCAGCGCCTCGGCCGTCCTGGCCAGGGCCGGCCCCTCGGGGGTCGCGAGGGCACGGTCGGCGCGTTCGGCGAACCGTGCCGCCGAGTGTCCCCAGGGGTCGGCCGGCGCCCTGGCCGCGATCTCCTCGGGGACGGCCCATCGTTCGAGGTCGGCCCGCCATCGCTCGTCCATGGGACGAGCCTAGGAGCGCGCGGTACGGGGGTCGACCCCGCCACGACGGTCACGGCACTCTCGCCTCGACGACGTGACATACATCCCACCATGGCCTGTTTTCTAGGGGTTACTCGCGGGTAGCATTACCTGTAACGTTACCGGCGAGTACGCCGGTTCCGGTTCCCCCGGTTTCAAGGAGAAGACCCCATGGGCCACTACAAGAGCAATGTCCGTGACCTGGAGTTCAACCTCTTCGAGGTCTTCGGGCGCCGGGACGTCCTGGGCACCGGCCTCTTCGCCGACCTGGACGAGGACGTGGTGCGGAGCATCCTGAAGGAGGTCGACCGCCTCGCCACCGGGGTGCTCGCCGACTCCTTCGAGGAGGGTGACCGCACGCCCCCGGTGTTCGACCCGCAGGCCGGGACGGTGACGATGCCGGAGGGCTTCAAGAAGTCCTTCGCCGCCTATCGCGACGCCGGCTGGACCAACCTCGGGCTCCCCGCCGAGCTGGGCGGCCCCGGTCTTCCCAGCAGCGTCAACTGGGCCCTGGCCGAGATGGTCCTCGGCGCCAACCCCGCCGTGTGGATGTACTCCAGCGGCCCGGCCTTCGCCCACGTGCTGCACACCATCGGCACCGAGGAGCAGAAGCGCTACGCCGAGCTGGCCATCGAACGCCAGTGGGGCGCCACCATGGTGCTCACCGAGCCCGACGCGGGCTCCGACGTGGGCGCCGGGCGGGCCAAGGCCGTACGGCAGGACGACGGCACCTGGCACATCGAGGGCGTCAAGCGCTTCATCACCAGCGCCGAGCACGACCTGTCCGACAACATCTTCCACCTGGTGCTGGCCCGCCCCGAGGGGCACGGCGTCGGCACCAAGGGCCTGTCGATGTTCCTGGTCCCCAAGTACCACGCGGACCTGGAGACCGGCGAGCTCGGCGAGCGCAACGGCGTCTACGTCACCAACGTCGAGAAGAAGATGGGCCTGAAGGTCTCCACGACCTGCGAGCTCACCTTCGGTGGAAAGCACCCGGCGGTGGGCACGCTGATCGGTGAGAGGCACGAGGGCATCAAGCAGATGTTCATGATCATCGAGCATGCCCGGATGATGGTCGGCTCCAAGGCGATCGCCACCCTCTCCACCGGCTACCTCAACGCGCTGGCCTACGCCAAGGAGCGGGTGCAGGGCGCCGACCTCACCCAGATGGCCGACAAGTCGGCCCCGAGGGTGACCATCACCCACCACCCGGACGTACGCCGGGAGCTGATGCTCCAGAAGTCCTACGCCGAGGGCATGCGGGCCCTGGTCATGCTCACCGCCACCTACCAGGACGACGTGCTGGTCGCCGAGCACGAGGGCGGCAGGAACGAGCACGCCGAGGCCATGAACGACCTGCTGCTCCCGCTGGTCAAGGGCGTGGGCTCGGAGCGCTCGTACGAGATGCTGTCGCGGTCGCTGCAGACCCTGGGCGGCTCGGGCTACCTGCAGGACTACCCCGTCGAGCAGTACGTCAGGGACGCCAAGATCGACTCCCTGTACGAGGGGACCACCGCGATCCAGGGCCTGGACCTGTTCTTCCGCAAGGTCCTGCGCAACCAGGGGGTCGCCCTCGGCTCGCTGCACGCGGACATCGCGGCCTTCGCCGCCTCCGAGGCGGGCAACGGGCGCCTGAAGGCCGAGCGCGCGCTGCTGGCCGAGGCGGCGGACGAGGTCAAGGCGATGGCCGACACCATGGCCGGCTGGGCGCTGGGCTCGCTGGAGGTTCCCGCCGAGGTCTACAAGGTCGGGCTCAACACCACCCGGTTCCTGCTCGCCCTGGGCGACGTGGTGATCGGCTGGCTGCTGCTGCGCCAGGCCGAGGTGGCGCTGGCCGTCCTGGGCTCCTCCACCGAGGCGCCGGGTTCGGCCGTACGGGGTGACGCCGCCTTCTACACGGGCAAGGTCGCCGCGGCGTCCTTCTTCGCCCAGAGCGTCCTGCCCCGCGTCGCGGCCGAGCGCCGCACGCTGGAGGCGACCGACCAGAGCCTGATGGAGCTGCCCGAAGAGGCGTTCTGATCCCGGCGGGCGCCGCGCGGCGCCCGCTCCCGGTTCTCCCTCCGCTCCCGCGGCGGGCATGAGGCGAGGGGCCGGTCCCGTTCCGACGGGACCGGCCCCTCGTCCGTCGTCCTGGCCTTTCGCTTGTCCTCCGCGTCCTCCCGCCTTTGAGGCCCTTCGCTTGTTCTCCGCGTCCTCGTCGCCTTCGAGGCCCTTCGTTCACCTCGGAAGCGCACCCGCCCCACGAACCCTTCACCCCTCCCGCGGACTCCTCGCCCTCCCGTGAGCCGCTCGCCCGGAGACGGGACGTCCCCGGGGATTGACATCGCCTCAAGTTATTCTCATACTGAGATTGTCTCAATCTGAGAAGGACGTGTGATGAGTGAAGCCGAGTTCCTGGCCGGATACGATCCCCGGGCCTATCCCGCGGTGGCGGTGACGGTCGACGTGGTGGCCCTCACCATTCGCGGGGACGGGCTGCGCGTCCTGCTGATCCGGCGGGGCGAGCAGCCGTACGCGGGGCGGTGGTCGCTGCCCGGGGGGTTCATCCAGCCGGGAGAGGACCTGCCCCAGGCCGCGGCGCGGGAGCTGGCCGAGGAGACCGGGCTGCCCGGCCGGGTCCACATCGAGCAGCTCGCCAGTTACGGCGCGCCCGACCGGGACCCGCGGATGAGGGTCGTGTCGATCTCCTACCTCGCCTTCGCCCCCGACCTGCCCGACCCCCGGGCCGGCACGGACGCCTCCGACGCCGCCTGGCATCCGGTCGGCACAACACCGGAGCTCGCCTTCGACCACGACCGGATCCTGGCCCACGGCCTGGAGCGGGCGCGCGGCAAGCTGGAGTACACCCCGCTGGCAACCGCCTTCGCCGGTGACACGTTCACCATCTCCGAGCTGCGCGGCGTGTACGAGACGGTCTGGGGCGTGCCGCTGCACGCCGGCAACTTCCACCGCAAGATCCTGTCGGTGCCCGGCTTCGTGGAGAGCACCGGCGGGACCACCGAGAGCGGCGGGGCCAGGGGCGGTCCCCGGGCCAAGCTCTACCGGGCCGGGGACGCCCGGCTCCTGCACCCCGCGCTGCTGCGGCCCGCCAGGGAGGAGACGATCAGATGAACACCACCGCCGAGGCGATCGCGCTGGTGATCGCCGCCCGCACGCCCGGCGACCTGTTCGGCGGGCCGTCCCCGCACCGGGTCTACCGCAGGCTGGCGCGGTTGCTCCATCCCGACCTGGCGCCGGGGGCCGAGGCCGCCGAGGCGTTCACCCGGCTGGCGGAGCTCTGGGCGGCCCGGGGCGCGGCGAGCGCGGCATCCGAGACGGTGATCACCACCGGGCGGGGGTCCTACCGCCTCGGCGGCGTCCTGCACCGGGGTGCCACGGCCGTGCTCTACCGGAGCGGGACCGACACGCTGCTCAAGATCCCGCGCAGTCACGCGGACAACGACCTCATGCGCCGCGAGGCCGACGCCCTGGAGACGATCGCCCGCGACGGGGACCCGCTGCTCCTTCCGTACGTCCCCCGGCTGGTGGAGTCGTTCCGGCACCGCTCGGCCGGCGTCGAGCGGCGAGCATGCGTGATCAGCCGGGTGCCGGACGGCTTCCTGACCCTGGACGAGATCGCACGGCGGCGGCCGGTGCTCGACGCGCGGGACGTGGCGTGGATCTGGCGGCGGCTGCTGGTCGCCGTCGGCGCGGCCCACCGGGCGGGGGTGGTGCACGGCGCGGTGTTCGGGCACCACGTGCTCGTCCACCCGATCGACCACGGCCTGGTGCTCGTCGACTGGAGCCAGTCGGTCCCGCTCGGCACCCCGCTCACCGCCCTGGTGGCCCGGCACCGGGACGACTACCCGCCCGAGGTCCTGGCCAGACGACCCGCGACCCCGGCGCTCGACATCCACCTCGCCACCCGGTGCGTGGCCGCCCTCATGGGCGACCGTGCCCCCGCCCCGATCCGGAACTTCGTCCGCGGCAGCCTGCTCGGCCCGCCGGACGACGCCTGGCGGCTCCTGGCGGAGCTCGACGACCTGCTCGACGACCTGTACGGCCCGCGGACGTATCGGCCCCTGCGCCTGTGACCGCCACGGGCACCCGGGGGCACGCTCCCGGGTCGTCCGGAACATCCGGTCACGTTCGTGATCACCGTCCTCCAGAACGTTCACACCCGATGCAAGGAGATCCCCGTGGGAAGCGGAATCTGGTCCACCGACGTCTACTCCGCCGCCGCGAGCTACCGCGCCGCCAAGGGGGCGAGCGCCTTCGCGCACACCGACAGCGGTGCCCGCTCGACGCACCCCGACCTCGACCCGCGCGGGATCGCGGCCCGCGAGAGCCGTGACTCCGCCGAGCACCCCGCCTCCGTGGCCGTGGCCGTGCTGTTCGACGTGACCGGCTCGATGGGCGGGGTGCCCCGCCGCCTGCAGACCAGGCTGCCCGACCTGCTCGGGCTGCTGCTGCGCAAGGGCTACGCGACCGACCCGCAGATCCTGTTCGGCGCGATCGGCGACGCCACCTGCGACCGGGCCCCGCTCCAGGTCGCCCAGTTCGAGTCGGACAACCGGATGGACGAGCACCTGGGGAAGATCCTGCTGGAGGGCGGGGGCGGCGGCCAGATGCGCGAGTCGTACGAGCTGGCGATGTACTTCATGGCCCGTCACACCTCGATCGACTGCTTCGAGAAGCGGGGCCGCCGCGGCTACCTGTTCATCATCGGCGACGAGCTGCCCTACCAGCACGTCAAGCGGCGCGAGGTCGAGAAGGTCATCGGTGAGCGGCTGGAGCGGGACATCCCGATCAAGGAGATGATCGCCGAGCTGACCCGGATCTACGACGTGTACTACATCATCCCCGCCGGGGCGAGCCACGCCGGGAACAGCGGCGTGCTGGACGCCTGGCGCGACCTGCTCGGCCAGAACGTGCTGGAACTGGACGACCTGGAGGCCGTCTCCGAGACCATCGCGCTCACCGTCGGCCTGGGCGAGGACGCCATCGACCTGCGGGAGGGGCTGGAGGACCTGGAGAGGATCGGCTCGACCGCCGGGGCCGCCGTGGGCAAGGCCCTGGCCAGGCTCGACCGCGGCCCGCTCGTGGTCGCCGACGGGCTCGACCTGGGAGGCGACAGCGGCGTGCTGCGGCTCTGAACAGGGGCTCCCCGCCGCGCGGCGGCCACCGCGAGGCACTGCGACGGGGAGCGCCACCACGAAGGGAGAGGCCCGGTCGCCGCCCCGCCGGGGCGGCGCCCGGGCGGGGGGGCCGCCGGCGCCGCCCGGGTGATCGTAGGGCCGGCCCTGTGATCGTGACCGGTGGCGGTTACGGGGACG
>NZ_JBNCLF010000030.1:0-68400 GCF_049844535.1 Streptosporangium sp. DT93 | reverse complement strand
CCCGCGCGGCGCGGGCGCGGCGCCCCCCCCCCCGTCGGGGCCCGCGCGGGGCCCCCCCGGGGGGGGCCCCCCCCCGGCCGGTGGGAACGACGGCGACGAACGGGTGATCGTATGGACGAACATGTGATCGTGACCGATCTCGGTTACGGGGACGCGGGCAAGGGGACCGTCGTCGACTGGCTCTGCGGGCGCGGGCCGGTCCAGGCCGTGGTCAGGTTCAACGGGGGCGCGCAGGCGGCGCACAACGTGGTCCTGCCCGACGGGCGGCACCACACGTTCGCGCAGTTCGGGTCGGGCACGTTCAGGGGGGTGCCGACCCACCTGTCCCGGTTCATGGTCGTGGACCCTTTGGCGCTGGCCCGGGAGGCCGCCCACCTGGCCGAGCTGGGCGTCCCCGACCCGCTCACCCTGCTCACCGTGGACCGCGACGCCCTGCTCGCCACCCCGTACCACGTGGAGGCCGGGCGGGCCAGGGAGCTGGCGCGCGGCGAGGAGCGGCACGGGTCGTGCGGAATGGGCGTGGGCGAGACCATGGCCTACGCCCTGGCGCACCCGGACCTGGCGCCGACCGCGGGCGACTGCGAGGAGCCGGCCCGGCTGGCCCGCAAGCTGCGCGCCCTGCGCGAGGCGCTGGGGGTGACCGGGCCCGCCGTGGAGGACTGCGTCGCCGCCTTCCGGGCGTTCGCCGAACGGGTCATCCTGGTCGGCTCCTCCTTCGTGACCGCCCTGTTGCGGCGGCGGCCGGTGGTCTTCGAGGGCGCGCAGGGCGTGCTGCTCGACGAGTGGCACGGCTTCCACCCGTACACCACCTGGAGCACGACGACCTTCGCGAACGCGCTGGAGCTGCTCGGCGGGGCGTCCGCGCTGCGGCTGGGGGTGCTGCGGACCTACACGCCCCGGCACGGCCCGGGACCGCTGGTCACCGAGGACCCCGCCCTCGCGCTCCCCGAGGCCCACAACGGCGCCGGTCCCTGGCAGGGCGCCTTCAGGACCGGCCACTTCGACGCGGTGGCCCACCGCTACGCGCTCGCGGCCGCCGGCGGGGCCGACGCCCTGGCCCTCACCCACCTGGACGCGCCGGTGTCGCGGATGTGCGTCTCGTACGACATCGGCGAGCTGCCGGTCGGCGCGCCCGGTGACCTGGAGCGGCAGGAGCGGCTGACCGCCCGGCTCGCGCGGGTCCGGCCGCGCTACGCCGACGGGATCGACGACTGGCCCTCGGCCGTGGCGGAGGCCCTGGGGGTCCCGGTGTGGCTGGGATCGGCCGGGCCCACCGCCGCGGACAAGGTCGTTCTGAGTGGTGTCATCGCGTGCGGAAGGGTATGACCTTCCCCGTACTCTCCCTTTGCCTGGCGGACGGCCTTACCCGGAGGAATTCATGGGTGTCGGGATCAGCATCTTCTTTCTCACGCTCGGTGCCATCCTCCGCTTCGCCATCGAACCCGACGTCCTCGGCGAGTCCGTGCACATCGACGTGATCGGCCTGATCTTCATGATCGTCGGCGCCGCCGGGATCGTGCTGAGCGTCGTGATGGCCCCCAGGCGCGGCCGGACGTCCGAGGATCGCCTGATGCACCGGGAGAACAACCCGCCGGAGTCCTAGACCTGGATCTCGGCCTGGACCTCGGCCTGGACCTGGACCTGGACCTAGGCCTGGGCCTGGACCTCGAACTGGGCCGCCGCCCGGGAGGCCACGATCGGCTTGATGTGCTCGGCGATCACGGCCTGGTGCAGCGGGTGGTCGCGGTAGGCGAGGAAGCCGTCGGCGTCGTCGAAGTCCGCGACGACCGCGAACTGGTGGTTGCCGGGGCTCACTCCCGCGTCGGCGCCGAGGGTGTAGGCGCGGATCTCCGGGATGGCCGCGGGCAGCCTGCCGAGTTCCTCCGCGACCCTGGCCCTCTGCTCGCCGGTGGACTCCTCGGCCCAGGTGAACAGCACGACATGCCGGAACATGATCTTCCCTTCGGTTGGGTGCCCGGCCAGCGTACGGCCAGGGGCACCCGGATCCGGCGGCGGGACGGCGCGATCGCGCCGTCGGCGGGACCGGTGGACGGCGTGACCTCGGCGCGGTCCACCGCCCGGGGCCGGTGGGACCCGGCGCGGCGCCGGGGACGGGCCCTTCCAGGGGACCCGTCCCCGGCCCGGCCGGTCTTCCCCGCCAGGCTTCCCGATCGAGTCTCCCGGCCGGCCTTCTCGGCACAGGCGGATCTCTCAGGCCGAGTGGATTCCTCGGACCGGGCGGATCACTCAGGCCGGGCGGGCCATCGACCGGCGCGCGGCGGTCCTGACCCTGATCCGGCCGGAGCGGCGCGGGACGGGTTCGAGCACGATCTGCCGCGCGCCCTCCGGGACGGACCGGAGGTCATGGGTGATCATGATCGTCGTACGCCCGCTCATGAGCCTGTCGAGCGGTTCCATGATCCGTGCCGCGGTGAGCGTGTCGAGCCCCGTCATCGGCTCGTCGAGGACCAGCACGGGGGCGTCGCGCAGGATCGCCCTGGCGATGGCGATGCGCTGGCGCTGCCCTCCGGACATCAGCCGGCCGCGCTGCCCGATCGGCGTCTCGTACCCCAGCGGAAGCGTGCCGACGAAGTCGTGCACGTCAGCCAGGACGGCGGCCCGGACGACGGCGTCCGGATCGGCGCCGGGGCTGCCGTAGGCGATGTTCTCGCGTACGGTCCCGGAGAAGAGCAGGTTCTCCTGCTGCAGGATCGTGACGTTGTCGCGGAGCGACTCGCGGGTCAGGTCCCGGATGTCGGTCCCGTCGAGCAGGACGCACCCGGCGGTGGGATCGTAGAAGCGGAGCAGGAGCTTGGCGAGCGTGGACTTGCCCACGCCGCTGGGCCCGGTGCACACGACCAGTTCCCCGGGTTCGACGACGAACGACAGGTCCCGCAGCGTGGGCCTCGTCCGGTTCGGATAGGTGAAGCCGACCCCCCGGAACTCGATCCCGCCCTCGCTGCGCCGGGTCAGGTGGACGGCGCCCGCGCGGTCGGCGACGGACGGCCGGGTCCGCAGGATCTCGATGACCCTGTCCGAGCCCGCCGCCGCCTCGGAGACGGTGAGCGCGATCTGCCCCAGGCTCTGCACGGCCGGGTAGAGGTAGGCGAGGTAGGCCGCGAAGGCGAGCAGCCCGCCGATGGTGAGGCGGCCCGAGGCGATCTCCCACGCGCCGAATCCGAGGATGGCGATCAGGCAGAGAGTCTCGATGACCTGCACGACGGGTCCGTACAGCGAGGACAGCCACGCCTGCGCCACGTTGGCCCGCAGCCAGGTGCGGCCCTCGGCGTGCAGCCGCTCGGCCTCGGCGTCCTGGCGGTTGTAGGACTGGACCAGCGACTGGTTGGACAGGCTCTCCTCGATGACGCTGTTCATGGCCCCGTTGCTGAACCGCTCGCGGGCCGCCGCCGTCCTGAACCTGCTCGCGAAGATCTTCGCGACCACCAGGAACGCCGGGACCAGCAGGAACGTCAGCAGTGCCAGGTCCCAGCGGACGTAGAAGGCGGCGCCGGCGAAGAAGACGACGCTGGCGAGCGTGGTGAAGAGCTTGACCAGCCCGGTCCCGACCAGTTCCTCGATCGCCTCGATGTCGTCGGTGAGCCTGGCCATCAGGTCGCCGAGACGGCGGTTGTCGAAGAAGTCGGGCGTGAGGGTCTGGACGTGCCCGAACACCCTGTCGCGCAGCCGCAGCAGGAAGCGTTCGCCGCCCACGGACGTGAGGTAGGCGCCCGCGAACGACACCAGTCCCGCGACCGCCGCCAGGCCGAGCCAGGCGAGGGCGGGCATCCAGAACGCCCCCAGCTCCTGCTTGCTCAGGACCTCGTCGACGATGTACCCGAACAGGCCGATCGTGGCGACCTCGCACACGGCCGCGACGATCGCGAACACGCAGCCGGCCACCAGGAACCGGCGGATGCCGTGGGTGTGCGGCCAGAACTCGCGGAAGGTCCTGCGGATCGAGACCACCGGCGTCTCGGGAGGCCGGCGGACGACGGCCCTCGCCCCGGCGGGCGAAGGCGACTCAGAGAATGAGAACCGACGGTTCACCCGTCGGCTCTCATGTGTTTCAGCTAGCACGGTCTGCTAGCACCGGTTCCGGCTACCACCACCAACCGCCACCGCCGCCTCCGCCACCGCCGCAGCCACATCCGCAACGACGACGGCGACGACAGCAACAGCCGCCCCAGTTCAGGTACCGGTTAGTCGGGAAGAGCTGCATGAAACTCATGTGCTTCCCCTTTCGTGCTAGGTTGTCGCACTTGCCAAGAACGACGTTAGCACCCATAGCAAGACAAATCATTAAATGCTCGTACGTATTATCCAGCTTTTAACAATCGATTCAAAGAAGGCCCAAAACGCGCTTTTCGTAAAGTCCGCCAAAAGACACGAAGGCGCTCCGAGGCCCTCCGCTTCCCGGAGAAGGCGCAGCTTAAAGCTTGATCCAAGGACGGGAAAGGAGGTTTCCGGATTGTCGCGGAAGCGACGTCCCGTCCGGCGGCGGACGCGGCGTCCGGCCCCCGGGGAACGGCCCGCCGGACGGGCCACGGCGCCCCGGAAGGGACCGTACGACAATTGACAGCACCGGTCAGGAATTGTCAGAGGGACCATCGCCGGATATGCGTCGAGGACGTCGCCGGCCCCTGTCCACCGCCTGGAATCCGCCCTTCCACCGTCACGCCGGGAGGTCTTCCACCGTCAGGCCGTGAGGTCTTCCGCTTCACGCCGTGAGGTCTTCCGCTTCACGCCGGGACACGGAAACGGGCGCGCCCCCTCCGGCGGAGGGAGCGCGCCCGTCGTGTCCGGGGGCGTCAGCCCCAGGCGAGCATGCGGAGCGGGTCCTCCAGCATGGCGCCGACGTCACGCAGGAAGAGCGAGCCGAGCTCCCCGTCCACCACCCGGTGGTCGAAGGACAGGGAGAGGGTGCACACCCGGCGCGGCACGATCTGCCCGTCCACCACCCAGGGCAGCTCCCTGATCTGCCCGACGGCCAGGATCACCGACTCCCCGGGGTTGAGGATGGGGGTTCCCGTGTCCACCCCGAAGACACCCACGTTGCTGATCGTGATGGTGCCCCCGGCCATGTCGGCGGGCTGGGTACGGCCCGCCCTGGCGGTCTCGGCGAGGGCGCCGAGGGCGCTCGCCAGGTCCGGCAGGGAGAGCAGGTGGGCGTCCTTGACGTTGGGGACGAGCAGGCCGCGCGGGGTGGCGGCGGCGATCCCCAGGTTGACGCGGTGCTTGACCACGATCTCCTGGTTGGCCTCGTCCCAGGCGGAGTTGGTCATCGGGTGACGGCGGACCGCGACCAGCACCGCCTTGGCGACCAGCAGCAGCGGCGAGACCTTGACCTCCCCGAAGTCGGGCATGCCACGGAGGCGGCGGACCGCGTCCATGGTCGCCGTCATGTCCACCTGGAGGAACTCCGTCACGTGCGGCGCGGTGAACGCCGAGGCCACCATGGCCTGGGCGGTCGCCTTGCGCACGCCCTTGATCGGAATCCGCTCCTCATCCCCGGTGGACCCGGCGGACCCGGCGGCCCCGGACGACCCGGCGGTCGCCGGTCGCGCCTGCGGCCGGGCGTAGGCGTCGGTACCGCCGTCGGCGGCGCCGGTGCCGGCGTCGAGCGCGACCTGGACGTCCTGCCGGGTGATCGAGCCGTGCGGGCCGGTCCCGACGACGGTGGACAGGTCGATCCCGAGATCCCTGGCGAGCTTGCGCACCGGGGGCTTGGCCAGGACCGCGACCCTGCCCGGGGACACCGCCCCCTCCGCCGCGGGGGCCGCGGGGGGCCGCGCGGGCACCGCGGGCACCGTCGCGGGCGCGGGGGACACCGCGGCCGGGACGGTGGACGGGACGGCCTGGGGAACGGCCCCGGCGCCGTCGCCGGACGGAGCCTGCTTGCGCGGGCGGCGCTTGGCCGTGCCGGTCTTGATGCCGTAGCCGACCAGCACCGGCTGGCGTCCCCCGGCCGGAGGCTCCGGCACCAGGTCCTCGGCCAGCGCGTCCTCCCGGCTCTCCGCCGCGACCGGCGAGACGGCGCCGGAGGTGGCGGTAGCGCCGGCGGCACCGGGGGCGCCGGCGGCGGGACCCGTGCCGTCGTCCACCGCGATGATCGGCTTGCCCACGTCCACGGTCTCGCCCTCGTCCGCCATCAGGGCGGCGACCACGCCCTCGAAGGGGCAGGGCAGCTCGACCACGGCCTTGGCGGTCTCGATCTCCACGATGGTCTGGTTGACCGTGACCGGATCCCCGACCTTCACGTGCCAGCGGACGATCTCCGCCTCGGTCAGTCCCTCGCCCACGTCGGGGAGCTTGAACTCCTTCATCCGGTCCCTCCTCAGAACGCGAACGCGCGGTCGACGGTGTACAGGATCCTGTCCAGATCCGGCAGGTAGTGGTCCTCCAGCTTCGAGGGCGGATAGGGGGTGGAGGGTCCGCCGACCCGCAGCACCGGGGCCTCCAGGCTGTAGAAGCACTCCTCGGTCACCCGGGCGGCGAGCTCGGCGCCGAAGCCGCTGTAGACGGGCGCCTCGTGCACCACGACGCAGCGGCCGGTCCGGCGTACCGACCCGACGACCTTGGGCAGGTCGAGGGGGTTGAGCGAGCGCAGGTCCAGCACCTCCAGGGAGCGGCCGTCGTCCTCGGCGGCCTTGGCCACCTCCAGGCAGGTCTTCACCGTCGGCCCGTACGTCAGCAGGGTGAGATCGGTGCCCTGCCGCACCACCCGGGCCTCGTCGAACGGGTGCCAGGAGGTGGAGTCGACGTCCACGTCGGCCTTCTCCCAGTAGCGCCGCTTGGGTTCGAAGAACACCACCGGGTCGTCGCAGCGGATCGCCTGCTGGATCATGGTGTAGGCGTCGGCCGGGTTGGAGCAGGCCACGACGCGCAGGCCCGCGGTGTGGGTGAAGTAGGCCTCGGGGGACTCGCTGTGGTGCTCCACCGCGCCGATGCCGCCGCCGCACGGGATCCGCACCACGACCGGCAGCCTGAGCTTGCCCAGCGAGCGCAGCGGCATCTTGGCGAGCTGGGTGATGATCTGGTCGGCCGCCGGGTAGACGAACCCGTCGAACTGGATCTCGCAGACCGGGCGGTAGCCGCGCAGCGCCAGGCCGATGGCCGTGCCGATGATGCCGGACTCGGCCAGCGGGGTGTCGATGACCCGCTGCTCGCCGAAGTCCTTCTGCAGCCCGTCGGTCACCCGGAACACCCCGCCGAGCTTGCCGACGTCCTCCCCCATGATGAGCACCTTGGGGTCGTCCTCCATGGCCTTGCGCATTCCCGCGTTGAGCGCCTTGGCCAGTGCCAGAACCGTCATGCCTCGAACCCCTCCAGGTAGGTGGCGAACTCGGCACGCTCGGCGTCCACGAGCGGGTGCCCCTCGGTGTAGACATGGTCGAAGATGGCCAGCGGCTCGGGGTCGGGCATCTCCAGGCAGCGCTTGCGCACGTCGCGCCCGAGTTCGGCGGCCTCGGCGTCGATCGTGTCGAAGAACTCCTGGTCGGCGATCTCGCTCTTGAACATGTAGGCCCGCAGCCGCTCGATCGGGTCCTTGAGCTTCCACGCCTCCAGCTCGGCCGCCACCCGGTAGCGGGTCGGGTCGTCGGAGGTGGTGTGGGCGCCCATCCGGTAGGTGAACGCCTCGATCAGCGTGGGGCCCTGGCCGGACCTGGCGTCGGCCAGCGCCTTGCGGGTGACGGCCAGGCAGGCGAAGACGTCGTTGCCGTCGACCCGCACACCGGGGAACCCGAACCCGCTCGCCCTGCGGTAGAGCGGGATGCGCGTCTGCTTCTCCAGCGGCTCGGAGATGGCCCACTGGTTGTTCTGGCAGAAGAACACCACCGGCGCGTTGAACACCGACGCCCAGATGAACGCCTCGTTCACGTCGCCCTGGGAGGTTGCGCCGTCACCGAAGTAGACGATCGAGGCGGCGTCGGCACCGTCGCGCTGGATGCCCATGGCGTAGCCGACCGCGTGCAGGGTCTGGCTGCCGATCACGATGGTGTAGAGGTGGAAGTTGTGCTCGGCCGGGTCCCAGCCGCCGTGGTTGACGCCGCGGAACAGGCCCAGCAGGTTCACCGGGTCCACCCCCCGGCACCAGGCGACGCCGTGCTCGCGGTAGGTGGGGAAGGCCATGTCGGCCTCGGTCAGCGCCCGCCCGGAACCGATCTGGGCGGCCTCCTGTCCGAGCAGCGAGGCCCAGATGCCCAGTTCGCCCTGGCGTTGCAGGGCGACGGCCTCCAGGTCGACCCGGCGTACCAGGACCAGGTCCCGGTAGAGGCCGCGGATCTCCTCGGGCGTCAGGTCGATGTCGTAGTCGGGGTGCTCGACCCGTTCTCCTTCGGGGGTCAGCAGCTGGATGAGCTCCGGAGGTGCTTCCGCACCACGAGAGGCGTCGACTGTCACGTGCCGCTCCTGATGTGCTCGGGGCCGTCTTGATGGGTTCGCCACCGCCGTCGGCCGGTTCGCGACGCGTTCGTCCTATCTGGTATTAGTTCGTCCGCGTCTGTGGCCATCGTGGCAGAGGTCACATGCATCTGCGCAAGACCTACCGGGGCGTCCATATGATCCCCGTTCCCCGGGGATCTTCTTTCACCCGCCGATTCCGGCTCCCCGGGGCCGCGCGGCCCCGGCTCCGCGGCGCGTCCCGGGCCCGTTACTCTTGTGCTTCGCACCGTCCCCGTCTCAACCAGGAGGAACGCCGTGACGCGCGTCATCGTCGACGTCATGCTGAAGCCGGAGATTCTCGACGCGCAGGGGCAGGCGATCGCCCGCGCGCTGCCGCGGCTCGGCTTCCCGGGGGTCTCGGCGGTACGCCAGGGCAAGCGGTTCGAGATCGAGATCGACGGTCCCGCCGACGAGACGGCACTTTCGGATGTCCGAAAAATGGCCGAAACACTGCTCGCCAACACGGTGATCGAGGACTACGCCGTCACCGTGGAGCCGTCCGCCGTCACCGAGAGTTAGCTAAACGCCCACATGCGGGCATATCCATCCATATAGACAGAGCAATCCCACGGCTTGACCACCAGTCAATAACATTACGGTTATTTTGCGGTTAGCCCGGATTCTGCAGGGAAGCCTTCACAGTGGTGACGTCTGACCCCGGGAGGAAACCGGTGGACATGGAGTTCTCGCTTGCCCTGCCACGACAGGCCATCGGTATCCCGATGGTCCGCAGGGCGCTCGGGGATTCCCTGTGCTCGCTCGGAGTCACCGAGGAGTGCATCTCCGACATCCTGCTCGCGGTGACCGAGGCGTGCGCCAACGCCGTGCGGCACGGGGGCCCGGCCAACCGCTACGAGGTGGAGACCTCCGTCGGCGAGGGCCGCTGCGACGTCCGCATCATCGACCGGGGCCAGGGCCTCGTACGGGTGCCGGAGCAGTACCCCTCCTCCGACGCCGAGAACGGCAGGGGCCTGCTCATCATGCAGGCGGTGGTGGACGAGATCTCCTTCGACATCGCCCCCGGCAGGGGAACGGTCGTCCACCTGCGCAAGCGCCTGGACTGGGACGACGACGCCGTCTTCCCGCACGACCGGGTGCTCGCCGCCGTCTAGGCACCGTCCCCCGCTCCCCCTCCCCGAGCGGGGACACCGGGCAGGCGGGCGTGGGATGCGCCACTTGGCGCGTGAGCTCCCACCCGGAGCGGATAGCCTGGACGCACCGCCGCAGACCGACGTCCGATGTGTGAGACGCCGGCGCGGCGCCCGTTTGTGGAGGGGAACGCTGCCATGAGTGCTGCCCGCGTGGGCGTCGTCACTTTTCCCGGAACGCTCGACGATCAGGACGCGGCCCGTGCCGTGCGCCATGCGGGCGGTGAGGCCGTCCCGCTCTGGCACGCGGACCCCGACCTCAAGGGGGTGGACGCTGTCTTCCTGCCCGGCGGGTTCTCCTACGGGGACTACCTGCGCTGCGGGGCCATCTCCCGGTTCGCGCCGCTGATGGAGGAGCTGATCCCGGCCGCGAGGGCGGGACTGCCGGTGCTGGGCACCTGCAACGGCTTCCAGATCCTCTGCGAGGCCCACCTGCTGCCCGGGGCGCTGATGCGCAACGCCGGGCTGCACTACGTCTGCCGCGACCAGGGCATCCGGGTGGAGAACACCGCCACCCCCTGGACGTCCGACTTCACCGAGGGCCAGGAGATCGTGCTGCCCGTCAAGCACGGCGAGGGACGCTACGTGGCCGACCCGGCCACGCTGGCCGCGCTGGAGGCCGCCGGACAGGTCGTCTTCCGCTACGCCGGCGGCAACCCCAACGGCTCCCTGAACGACATCGCGGGCATCCGCAACGAGGCCGGCAACATCGTCGGGCTCATGCCGCACCCCGAGCACGCCGTCGAGGACCTCACCGGGGCCCCGGGCACGGACGGGCGCGCCTTCTTCTCCTCGATCCTGAAGAGCATGGTGAACGCATGACCCTCGACACCGTCAAGCGGGCCGAGGACACCCCCGGCGACCCCCAGCCGTACGCCGAGCTCGGTATGAAGATCGACGAGTACGAGCGGGTCCGCGAGATCCTCGGCCGCCGTCCCACCGGCTCCGAGCTGGCCATCTACAGCGTCATGTGGAGCGAGCACTGCTCCTACAAGTCCTCCAAGGTGCACCTGCGCCAGTTCGGCACCAAGGCGCCGGAGTCGGCGGCCCTGCTCGTCGGCATGGGCGAGAACGCCGGCGTGGTGGACGTCGGCGACGGCTGGGCCGCAACCTTCAAGATCGAGTCGCACAACCACCCGTCCTACGTCGAGCCCCACCAGGGCGCGGCGACCGGCGTGGGCGGCATCGTCCGCGACATCATGTCGATGGGCGCCCGGCCGATCGCGGTGATGGACGCGCTGCGCTTCGGCGCCGCCGACGCCGACGACACCCGGCGCGTGCTGCCCGGCGTCGTCGAGGGCATCAGCCACTACGGCAACTGCCTGGGGCTGCCCAACATCGGCGGCGAGGTCGTCTTCGACCCCTGCTACATCGGCAACCCGCTGGTCAACGCGCTCTGCGTGGGCCTGCTCCGCAAGGACCAGATCAAGCTCGCCGTGGCCCCCGGGCCGGGCAACAAGGTCGTCCTGTTCGGCGCCCTGACCGGCCCCGACGGCATCGGCGGCGCCTCGGTGCTGGCCTCGGCCACGTTCGAGGAGGAGTCGCAGGCCAAGCGTCCCAGCGTCCAGGTCGGCGACCCCTTCATGGAGAAGCTGCTCATCGAGTGCTGCCTGGAGCTCTACCAGGCGGACGTGGTCGTCGGCATCCAGGACCTCGGCGCCGCCGGCGTCTCCTGCGCGACCACCGAGCTGGCCGCCAAGGGCACCGGGGGCATGGACGTCAGGCTCGACCTGGTGCCGCTGCGCGACGCGTCGCTGCGGCCCGAGGAGATCCTGATGAGCGAGTCGCAGGAGCGCATGATGGCGGTCGTCACGCCCGACGACATCGACGCCTTCATGGCGATATGCGCCAGGTGGGACATCCCCGCGACCGTGATCGGCGAGGTCACCGACTCCGGCCGCCTGGTGATGACCTGGCACGGCGAGACCATCGTCGACATCCCGCCGGGCACCGCGGCCGACGAGGGCCCGGTCTACGAGCGGCCGTTCCACGAGCCCGCGGGCCAGGTCGCGCTGAACGGCGACGACCCGGCCCGTCTGGCCCGCCCCGAGGACCTGCGCGCGGCGCTGCTGGAGCTGCTGGGCTCGCCGAACCTGGCGTCCAAGGAGTGGGTCACCTCCCAGTACGACCGCTACGTCCGCGGCAACACCGTGCTGGCCCAGCCCGCCGACGCGGGCGTGCTACGCATCGGCGAGGTCATGCCCGGCGCCGAGGAGACCACCCGCGGCATCGCGCTGGCCACCGACGGCAACGGCCGCTACGCCCGCCTCGACCCGTACGCCGGGGCGCAGCTCGCCCTCGCCGAGGCGTACCGGAACGTCGCCGTGACCGGGGCGACCCCGCTGGCGGTGACCAACTGCCTGAACTTCGGCTCCCCCGAGGACCCCGAGGTCATGTGGCAGTTCTCCGAGGCCGTGCGCGGCCTGGCCGACGCCTGCAGGACCCTCGGCGTCCCGGTGACCGGCGGCAACGTCTCGTTCTACAACCAGACCGGCTCCGTGCCGATCCACCCGACGCCGGTCGTCGGCGTGCTCGGCGTCATCGAGGACGTGGCCGGCCGCGTCCGGTCCGGCTTCACCGGGGACGGCGACCGCGTCGTGCTGCTCGGCGAGACCGAGGACGAGTTCGGCGGGTCGGAGTGGGCGCACGTGGCCCACGGCCACCTGGGCGGCCTGCCGCCCGTGGCGCGCCTGGAGTCCGAGCGCGACCTGGCGCTCGTCCTGGCCGAGGCGGCCTCGCAGGGGCTGCTGACCGGCTCCCACGACCTGTCGGACGGCGGGCTGGCCATCGCGCTCGCCGAGGCGTGCCTGGCCCAGGGGGTCGGCTGCACGGTCGCGCTCAGCGGGCAGGACGCGTTCGTCGACCTGTTCAGCGAGTCGTCGGCCCGCGCGCTGGTCACCGTGAGGCCGGAGTCGTTCGACGCCTTCGCGGAGCTGTGCGCGGCCCGCGAGGTGCCCTGCTACGGCCTGGGCGTCACCGGCGGCGACGCCCTGACGGTGGAGGGCGTCCTGGAGGTGCCGGTCACCGAGCTCAGGGAGATCCACACGGGCACCCTGCCGGCCATCTTCGGCTGAGCGTCCCCGCGGCGGCCGTACGGCCGCCGGGGGACGGAGAACACGGACCGGCCGTGTCCTGAGGCCATCGGGCCCGGGACACGGCCGGTCTCGTATATGTGGATCACGCGCGTGACGTCACGGGTCACGGGCGGGGAGTTCCCGCCCGTGACCCGCGTGTCACCGCGAAGGGGCCGGGCGATCAGGCGAGCGGATCGGCCGGGCGGTCGGGGGACGTCCGGACCGGCCGGACGGTCGGGGTGTGCCCGGACGGGCCGGACGATCCCACGGGCGCGGACCGGCCGGACGACCAGGGGACGTCCGGACCGGTCAGGCGATCAGGCGGGCGCGCACCGGCGGGAAAGGGCTCGGCACGCGCCGGAGGGTCACTTCTTGACGCAGACCACGTAGACGTTGCCCTTGGCGGAGGCGCTGAAGGTCATCTGACCCGCGGCACCGCCCTGGGTGGTGCTCTTGGTGCCAGGGGTGGCGGTCGGGGCGGCGCCCTTGTCGGCGCCCTTGTCGGCGCTCTGGTCGCTGTCCCTGGCGGAGCTCTGGGAGTCGAGGATCGGGAGGTCCCGCTTCAGGCTCACCGTCCAGGCCGAGGTCGAGGACGGGTAGGAGCCGGTGACCAGGAAGTACTTCAGGGTGGAGAGGGAGTAGCCGCCACCGGTGGCGAGGTCGCCGCTGTTGCAGCTGACCGAGGCGTTGCCGTCGTTGTTCAGGCTGAAGTTGTTGCTCTTGATGTAGGTGGACAGCGCGCCGCCGTCCTTGCCGTCCTTGCCGTCCTTGCCGGGGGCGCCGGGCTCACCCTTGGGGCCCTGAGCGCCGTTCTTGCCGTCCTGGCCGTCGGCACCCTTCGGACCCTGCGCACCGTTCTTGCCGTCCTGGCCGTCGGCACCCTTCGGACCCTGCGCTCCGGTGTCGCCCTTGGGACCCTGCGCGCCGGTCTTGCCGTCCTGGCCGTCGGCGCCCTTCGGACCCTGCGCTCCGGTGTCGCCCTTCAGGCCCTGCGGGCCGGTGGCGCCGGTCTCACCCTTGGGACCCTGCGCGCCGGTCTCGCCCTTGACCCCCTGCGGGCCGGTGGCGCCGGTCTTGCCCTGGAAGCCCCGCGGACCCTGCGGGCCCTGCGCGCCGGTGTCGCCCTTCGGACCCTGCGGGCCCTGCGCGCCCCTCGGACCCTGCGGTCCGGCCGAGGCGATGCCCTGCTGGGTCTCGCTCGTCTGGCCCCACTTGATCCGGAACTCGGTCGTGCGGCACTTGGCCGTGGCGTTGACGATCCGGGTGTAGCGCGTCTGCTTGTGCACGCACGCGTGAACCTCGGCACCCGCCGACGAGGCGACGGCGCTACCACTCGCGGTGAACAGGGTTCCGGCGAGAACGCCGACGGTCACGACGGCGAGCGCGCGTCCGCCCGGCAACTTGACAGCCACAGGGCTTCCTTTCTGAGGCACCAGATCCTGGTGTGATGGAAGAGACACGTAATACACGTTTCAACCGTTCCAACGGTTGACGCGGGGAGCATCACGCTTCGGCATCGGAGGCGGACGCCTCCCGGACGCCCGCCCTCACCGGCCGTGTGCGGAATAAGACGCCCACCACCACCGGCCGCGTACGGAATAATCGGACCGTTCGGGGGAACCCCGCCCGCTGGGCGTGGACGGACACCACAGGGAACCCAGCGGGTTCTCCAGACGCGGAGGCCACCGTGCCGACCATCGACCCGACAGCCACGCTCACCGAGGACCGTCCCGGACGGGAACCGTACCTGCCGCCGGCGACGCAGCCGGTCCGCGCCCTGGTGTGGGTGCTGCACCTGGCGTCGCCGATGCTCGGGCTCTGGCTGCTGCTGGCCGAGCCCGAGCTGAACATCGTGCTGAAGCACAACCCCGGCCACTTCTGGTTGATCATCGCGATCGCCGGGATCAACCTCGTCCTGGGCCTCATGGTCGGCCAGGCGTCGGCCAGGCGGGCGGACGCCCGGCTGCTGCTGGTCTCCCTGGTCTTCCTCAGCGGCGCCGGGTCGTTCCTGGTGCACGGACTGACCACGCCGGGGGTCATCCTGCCCTCGGACGGAGCCCGCTACGGCTTCGACCTCTCCCATCCGGTGGGCCTGGTCACGGCCTCGGTGTTCGCGTTCGCCTCCGCGCTGCCGCTGGGCGAGCGGGCGGCCTCGGCGGTGCTCCGCCACCAGATGTGGCTGCGCGGCGGGCTCGCCGTCCTGCTCGTCGCGTGGGGTCTGGCCTGCGTGGTGCCGGGCCTGACCCCGCTGAGCGACGCGCCGCCCCCCGGCCCGGAGGGCATCGGCCTGGGCGGCGCCGAGTGGGTCGGGGTGGCCCTGTTCACCGCCGCGGCCACGATGATGTTCCAGCTTCACCGAAAGAGCCCGGCGGTCGTGCTGATCAGCCTGATCACCGCGTACGCGCTGCTGGCCGAGGCGCTGGTGGCGGGGCTGTCGCACCGCAACTGGCACCTGTCGTGGTGGCTCTGGCACGCGCTGCTGACCACGGCGTTCGTCTTCGTGGCCTACAGCGCCTACCTGAAGTTCCGCCGGGAGGGCAGCAGCGCCGGGCTGTTCGACTCGGTGGCGCTCTCGGCCACGGTCCGCAGGATCAGGGCCGACTACGAGGCCGCCCTGGAGGAGCTCGTGGGCCACCTGCGCCGCAGGGCGGAGCACGAGGAGGGCGGGGTGGCCGTCGCGGACCGGCTGGCGGGCAAGTTCGGCCTCACCGAGGCGCAGGCCGCGGTGCTCGACCGGGCGGGCGAGGCGCTGGCCAACGAGCGTGAGCTGACCGACCGGCTCACCGCGCTGGTGGAGAGCGGGCGCCAGGCCCGGGTGGGGCTGCCGGAGAGCGAGATGCTCTCCCAGAGCCTCGACCGCATTCGGCAGGCGTACGGGGACGTCCGCATCAGGCTGGTCGACAACGGGCGGGTCACGGTCAGCTCCAGGGAGTACGGCCAGGGCGACTTCCCCGGCGATCGGCCGATCCGGCTGGAGGGGAAGATCGTCCACCCGCTGACGGTGAAGGGCAGGCTCGCCGGGGCGCTGGAGGTGCCGCTCGGCAGGACCGCCCAGGACGAGGCGCTCGCCGCCACGCTGGCCGGCCAGCTCTCGCTCTCCCTGGAGAACGCCCGGCTCTACAGCGAGCTGGAGACCCTCTTCCGGCAGTACATGTCGCCGGACGTGGCCCAGTCGCTGCTGGCCGACCCGCAGACCGCCGCGCTCGGCGGCGAGCTGGTCGAGCTGACCGCGCTCTTCGCCGACCTGAAGGGCTTCACGAGCTTCTCCGAGCGGGTGAAGCCCGGAGAGATCGTCGAGATGCTCAACCGCTACCACACCGCGGCCGTGCCCCTCGTGCTCGGCAACGGCGGCACGATCGTGCAGTTCGTGGGCGACGCGCTGCTCGCGCTGTTCAACGCCCCGGCCCGGCAGGACGACCACGCCCTCGCCGCGGTGCGGGCGGCCCTGGCGATGCAGGAGGCGGCCGAGGAGATCGCCGCGGGAACGCCCGGCTACCCCCGGTTCAGGATCGGCATCAACACCGGCGAGGCGCTCGTCGGCAACATCGGCAGCCCCGAGCTGCGGGGGTTCAACGCGATGGGCGACTGCGTCAACGTGGCGGCCCGGCTGGAGGGCATCGCGGAGCCGGGCACCGTCGTGATCGGCCAGGCCACCCTGGACCTGATCGGCCCCGGGG
Source organism: Streptosporangium sp. DT93 (assembly GCF_049844535.1). Classification (NCBI taxonomy): domain Bacteria; kingdom Bacillati; phylum Actinomycetota; class Actinomycetes; order Streptosporangiales; family Streptosporangiaceae; genus Streptosporangium; species Streptosporangium sp. DT93. The sequence goes on along the minus strand of NZ_JBNCLF010000030.1, from coordinate 52,059 downwards.
CCACGACCCGGTCGCTGGGCTGGCTCGACCTCAAGGGGAGGGAGCAGCCCGTCCATGCCTACGTGCTCTCCGAACTGCCGTAGGAACATCTTTCGCCGCCCCGGGCGCGAGAGCACAATCGAGAACGCCAGGAGGTGGCCATGACGTCTTCCCCCTCTCCCGAAAAGGGCGAGTTCATCACGAGGCTCACGAGTGAGGAGGCCGCGGACCTGTACGCCGCGGGCCGGCCCAGGCGCTGGGACCGGGGCGCGACGATGTTCACCGAGGGTGACGCGTCCGACTGGGTGCTGATCCTGACGTCGGGCCGCGTCAAGGTGTCCTCGCACACCGCCGCCGGGGGCGAGGTCGTGCTCGCGATCCGCGGGCCCGGCGCGCTGCTCGGCGAGTTCGCGGCCATCGACGGGCTGCCCCGCTCCTCCACGGTCACCGCCCTCGAACCCGTCGAGGGGGTCACGATCCGCGACTTCCCCGCCTACCTGCAGGAGCACGGGCGGGTCGCGGTGCTGCTGATGAAGATGCTGATCGGCAAGATGCGCGACTCCGACCGCAAGCGGATCGAGTACGGCGCGTTCGACACCACCGGCCGCGTGGCCACCCGCCTGATCGAACTGGCCGAGCGCTACGGCGAACCGTCCGGCGGCGGGGTACGGGTCGCCCTGCCGCTCTCCCAGGACGAGCTGGCCGGCTGGACCGGCGCCTCACGGGAGGCGGTCAGCAAGGCGCTGCGCTCCCTGCGCGACCGCGGGCTGATCGAGACGGGCCGCCGCCGCGTGATCGTCCACGACATGGAGGGACTGCGCAAGCGGGCCCGTTGAGGGCGTACGGAGGACTGGTGAGGGCACGGCCGGGCAGGACGCGGCGAGGGCGTCCGGGCCGGGACGAGAGGGTGCGGACCGGCCGGGCCCGACGAGGGCGGCAGGACTCGCGAGGCCGGGTGAGAGGGCGCGCGGGAGCTTGCGGGCAGGCCGCACCAAGATCGACGTACAACGTACGTCAGACTGAGGGTCATGGTCGCAATTCCCCAAGACCTGCCCGGATCCCCCGAATACCTCTCCAAGCTCCGCTACGCGTGGCGGGTCTGCTCGGTCACCAGCCTGGGCCTGGTCATGATCGGCATATCCGGCAGCACGCTGAACGTCGCCCTCCCCACCGTGGTCAGGCACTTCCAGGCGGACGCGTTCTCGGCCGGCTGGGTGCTGCTGGCCTTCCTGCTCGTCAACACCGCGACGCTGGTGTTCTTCGGCAGGGTGGCCGACCTGATGGGCCGCCGGGAGATCTACCTGGCGGGGTTCGTCCTGTTCACGGCGGGATCGCTGCTGGCGGGACTCTCTCCCGGCATCTGGTTCCTGATCGCGATGCGCGCGGTGCAGGCGATCGGGGCCGCGATGATCCTCGCCAACGGAACCGTGATCATCACCGACGCCTTCCCGCCGGACCGGCTCAGCCAGGGCATGGGCGTCTACATCGGCACCCTCTCGGTCGCCCAGCTCGCCGGCCCCACCCTGGGCGGGCTCGTCGCCGAGACCGCGGGCTGGCAGTGGATCTTCTGGATGAACGTGCCCGCCGGGGTCATCGCCCTGACCTGGGGGGCGTTCACGCTGCGGCGGGTCCCCCGGGGACCGCGCCGGTCGGTGGACGCGGCCGGGAACCTGATCGTGTTCGCCGCGCTGTCCGCGGCCCTGATCGCGCTGTCGGAGGCGGGGTCGCGGGGGCTGGGCAGCCCGGTCGTGATCACCGGCGCGGTGATCGCGGTGGTGCTGGTCCCGGTGCTGGTCGCGGTGGAGCGCCGGGCGGCGCACCCCGTCCTCGATGTGCGGCTGTTCGGCGAGCGCATGCTGGCCTTCGCCAACCTCGCCTCCTTCTGCAACGCGCTGGCCCGCTCGGCGCTGATCCTGCTGGTCGCCCTGTACTTCCAGGCCGCCAGGGGGATCGACGCCGTCAGCGCGGCCCTGGGCGTGCTCCCGGTCCCGATCGGCATGGCCCTGGCCTCCCCGATCACGGGTGCCCTCGGCCGCCGGATCAGGCCGTACGCGCTCTCGGTGGGCGGCGCGCTGCTGAGCGCCACCGGGCTGGGCGTCCTGCTCCTGAACATCGACCCCGCCACGCCGTACTGGATCATCGGGGCGGGCCTGTTCCTGTGCGGCTGCGGCAGCGGCACCTTCCTGACCGGGAACACCACGCAGGTCATGTCCGCCCTGCCCGCCGGGAGCCTGGGCGTGGTGAACGGCTTCCGGTTGATGATCATGAATGTCGGGATCGTGCTGAGCGTCGCCCTCACGCTCAGCGTCCTCACCAGCTCGGTCACCCCCGAGCTGCGCGGCCAGGTGTACGCGGGCACCCTGTCCCGCGTCTCCCCCGTCGCCGTCGAACAGCTCATGACCGGCTTCAGGAAGACCTACGCCGTCCTGTTCGCGGTCGCCCTGGCCGGAGCCCTCATGGCCGCCCTCGCCCGCCCCCGCGGGCTCCGGCGCCCTGACGGGGAGACGGGGCAGGCGGCCGGAGGGCCCGACGAGGCGGCGGGACCGGTGGCCTGACGACGTGGCGCGCCCGTTCCCGCGCGGCTCCCCCTCCCGGACCGGTGTGACCGGCATAATCGAAACGGTCGGCCGGGCCCGCGTTCCGCGCCCCGTCCCGCTCCCTCCTGACCCGCGTCACCGCACCCGGTGGGCACGCCACCGTCCGGGTGCCCGGCAGGAGGAGCACATGCGTTCCGTGACGACGATGGTGACGGCCGCCGTCCTCCTGCTGGGACCGGGCGTCCCGGCCGAACCGGCCACGGCGGGCGACGCGCTCCGGACACACCCGGTGACCCCGGGGTTTCAGGGGGGAGGCGGGGACACGATCCCGCCGGCGCTGAGGAACGTCACGTCACTGCGCGTCCTTCCCCGCCGGCCCCGCCAGGCCGGTTACGTCCGGGTGTTCGTGCACTGCCCCCCGGAGTCGAACCACGCGATCATCGGCTCCACGGCGTTCACCCTCAAGGGGTCCAGACGCCTCTACCGGGAGGTGGGTCTCGGCCTGTCCGACAGGGGCCTGGCACGCCGCGGCGTGTCCATCTCCTACTCCGCCCTGCCGGGCCGCCACGGGGCGTGCCTGACGTGCGTGAAGGTCACGATGGACCAGCGGACCCGCGTCCGGCGGATCCGGGTGATCGGCCGGGACTCCGCCCCCCTGCGCGTACGGAGATTCGGCGTCCGGCAGTTCTTCGGCGGATGACCCCGGCCTCCCGGGACCTCCGCGGGAACGGCCCGGCTCAGGAGCCGATCCTGCCGCCCCTGGCGTGCCAGGCGACCACCACTGACGGGCGGGGCTGGGAGGTCCCGCCGTCGGGCCAGTGGCTGCTGGGGTTGTCGACGGTGGCACCGTCGGTCTCACCGGGGTGCTGCACGGCGACGAAGACGCTGCGCCGGTCCGCGCTGACCAGCGGGCCGCAGGTCTCCGCACCGACGGGCATGCTCATGAACTGCTTCAGGTGCCCGCGCTCGCGGCCCTGGACCGGCATGGCGAACAGGCCGTCGTGGGCGCCGAGCTGGCTGCCGTCGGTGGAGATCCACAGGTTGCCGTCGGCGTCGAAGGCGACGTTGTCCGGGCAGGAGATCGGCGAGACCTTGGTCTTGTCGAACCCGGAGAAGTAGGTCGCGGGGTCCTTCGGGTCACCGCAGACCAGCGGCAGCCACCAGGCGAAGGTCGTGGCCCCGGCGTCGTCGCGCCGCTCGACGATCTCCAGGACGTGGCCGTGCTTGTTGGCCGGGCGCGGGTTGGCCTCGTCCACCTGGGCCGGGGTCCGGTTGGAGTTGTTGGTCAGCGCCACGTAGACGCCGCCGGTGACGGGGTTGCGCTCCACGTCCTCGGGACGGTCCATCTTGGTCGCCCCGACCTTGTCGGCTGCGATCCGCGTGTACACGAGCACCTCGGCGGCCGTCATGCCGGGCACGTGCGAGACCTTGCCGGTGACCAGCGGGATCCACGTGCCGGAGCCGTCGAACCGCCCGTCGGCGGGGAGCTTTCCGGTGCCGTCGATCTCCGCGGCCGGGCTGTCTCCGGTGAAGCGGGCCACGTACAGCGTGCCGTCGTCCAGCAGCGTCCGGTTGTGCCGGTCGAAGCCCGGGACGTAACGCTTCCTGGACACGAACTTGTAGACGTACTCGAACCGCGAGTCGTCGCCCATGTACGCCACCACCCGGCCGTCGGCGGCCAGGGAGGTGGTGGCGCCCTCGTGGGCCAGCCTGCCCAGGGCGGTGCGCTTGACCGGGGTGGAGCCGGGATCGAACGGGTCGATCTCCACGACCCAGCCGGTGCGGTTGATCTCGTTGGGGTGCTTGGCCAGGTCGAAGCGCTCCTCGACCCGGTCGAAGCGGCGGTTGCCGCTCGGGACGCCGGTGGCGATGTTCACCGCGTACCGGGCGAGGTAGGGCTTCTGGGCCTCGGGCACGCCGTTGCCGTTGACGAAGTACTGGTTGAAGTTCTCCTCGCCGCTGAGCACCGTGCCCCACGGCGTGGTGCCGCCCGCGCAGTTGTTCAGCATGCCGACCGGCCGGGTGCCCGACGGGTCGGCGGCGGTCCTGAGCAGGTCGCTGCCGGCCGCCGGGCCGGTGAACCTCATGGGGGTGTGCACGGTGACGCGGCGGTTGTAGCGGCGGGCACCCCGGGTGACCAGCTTCCACCGGCCGGTGGAGCCCACCCGCTCGATCTCGACCACCGAGCCGCCGTGGGCGGCCATCCCGATCCTGATCTGCTCCTCGGTCGCGGCGGTGCCGTCGGTGTAGCCGCGGAACATCAGGTTCTCGTCGGTGTACTCGTGGTTGACCCAGAGCAGGCCGCGCCGCTGCCCCAGGGGGAAGAGCGTCACGTAGTCGCAGTTGTAGCCGAACTGGGCGGCCTGGCCCTCGGCCGTCTGCCCGTCGATGTCGAACGCGGGGGCGCCGGGCAGCACCGGGTCCCCCCAGCGCACCAGGGGCGCCACCAGGTATCCCTGGGGAACCGTCACCCTGTCCTCGGTGCCGGGCGCGACGGCGGTGAAGCGGAGACCACTCCCGCGACCGTGTTCCTGGTCGTGCCACTGGTCGTGCCACTGGTCGGGTCCCTGGCCGCCACCGGGCCGGCGGGCCTCCGGATCGGGGTCGGCGGCGGCGGTACCGGCCATGCCGGCCCCCACCCCGGCGACGAGCATGCCCAGGGCACCGGCGCGCAGCATGCCGCGGCGGCTCACGGCCTCGGCGACCACGTCACCGAAGTAGGTGTTGTCACTGGTGTTCACCACGTCATGGGCGCACTGGTCACCGCAGCGGAACCGGCAGGTGAGCGCGCTGCGCCCACCCTTGTGCGGGCTCACGAGCAAGGGAAGCAGTCTGCGCGGCGCCGTGTTCGCCACAGGGTCCTCCAAGAAAAGGCGAGGTGGTACGGGCCGGGACGCTACGCGGGCCGGCCTAACCGGAGGCGAACGACGCCCGCCCGGAAGATGAACCGTTCACCGGAAAAAGGGCTGCTCAGAGGGGATCATGAGCCCCGTCCGGTACCGGGCGGGCCACCGCGGCGGACACCCCGCGCCCGCACCGCCCACCCGAGCGGGCGTCATCGCGTGACCGGCCCCCGGGTCGCGGAGAACGACTCACATCACCCGCACGGGCGTCATCGCGTGACCCGCTCGGGCCGCGCGGGCCGACTCACATCGCCCGCGGGGCGTCATCGCGTGACCGGCGCCCGGGCCGCGGAGGACGACCCGCACCGCCCACGCGGGCATCATGGAGGACGTGCCACCTCACAAGCCCGACCCCGCCAAGGTCCGCGTCGCCCTCGACACCCAGCTGAGCGCTCTCGACGAGCCCCCCTACGACGGCCCCGGAGGGCTCCCCGCCCTGCTGGGAGCCTGTGTGAGCGTGGTGTCGCGGGCCTTCGAGCGGCAGGTCCGGCCGGAGCGGGAGATCACCCGCTTCGCCGTACGGCACCTGCTGGACGAGCTGGCGACCGCCGCCCCCGGCCGGACCGTCGAGGTGCGGGTCCCCCCGTACGCGGCGGTGCAGTGCGTGGAGGGCCCACGGCACACCCGCGGCACCCCGCCCAATGTGGTGGAGACCGACGCGCGTACCTGGCTGGACCTCGCCACCGGCCGCCTGACCTGGGCGGAGGCCCTGGCGGGCGGGAAGGTGGCGGCGAGCGGGGCGCGGGCCGACCTGTCGGACCACCTGCCCCTGCGCTGACCGGCCCGTACACCGGGACCGGGACGGCCGGATCACGGTCACGGCCCGGCCGGGACGGGACGGGATCACGGTCACGGTGGGGCGGGAATCATGATCACGGCCCGCTCGGGACAGGATCACGGTCACGGCCCGGCCGGGGCGAGACAGCGGTTACGGTCACGACCCGGCCGGAGCACGGTCAGGGCAGGTCAGGGCGCGGGGCGGACCTGGACGCCGAACCTCTCCTCGATGCAGCGCTGCTGCAGCTCCTGGGGCAGGTTCACGCAGTCGCCGACCTTGTTGTAGAGCCAGCTCACCAGGATCGCGGCGAGCACCAGGGTGAGGATGCTCAGCACGATGCCCACCCAGGCCCGGCCCGGGTTGGACCGCTTGACCAGCGCGGCGATCCCCAGGATCAGGCCGACGATCGCCACCAGCACGCCGAGACCGCAGACGATCAGCAGGAACAGGGACACGATCCCCAGCACGAGCGTGGCGGTGCCCAGCCCCCCGCCCGGCTTGCGCCCGTCCCCCGGATGCTGCGGATAGGGCTGGCCCGGATAGCCGGGAGCCGAGTACGCCGTGCCGGCCTGAGTCGGCTGGTAGGGGCCGGCCCCCGACGGGGCCTGCGCGCCGGGCTCGCCGTAGGACTGCCCGGGTCGGTCACCGTAACCGGCCTGCCCGGCCTGCCCGTATCCCGGCTGCCCGGTCTGGTCGTATCCCGTTTGCCCGGCCCCGGGCTGTCCGGGTTGGTCGCCGTGTCCCGGCTGCCCGGTCTGGCCTCCGTACCCGGGCTGCCCGCCTTGAGCGGGTTGCCCACCGTATTCGGGGTGCCCGCCCTGAGCGGGCTGCCCACCGTAACCGGGCTGTCCCCCCTGTCCCGGTTGGCCGGGCTGCTCGCCGTGGCTGGACTGCTCGCCGTATCCGGACTGCCCGGACTCGCCGTATCCGGGCCGCCCGCCCTGGCCTGACTGCTCCGCCTGCCCGGGGGCCTCCCACCGGCCCGGCTGACCGGACTGACCGGACTGACCGGTTTGTTCGGGTTGCCAGGATCCTCCGGGCTGCGTCGGCGGGTCGTACCGCGAGGGCGTGGTGGGGGCGACGGGCTCCGTCCCGGGCCGATCCGGTACGCCCGAGGTCCCCGAGGTCCCCGAGGTGCTCTCCCAGCCGGGGTAGGCGGCCGGCGTGCCGCCCGGGACCGGGCGTGAGGGCTCCCCCGGCCCCCCGGCCACCTGGTCCGGATCGGGCACCTCCGGCGCGGCAGGCGTGTCCGGATGGCGCGGCAGGCGCGGCTCCTCGGGAACGGAGGGCGATGGCCAGGACGGAACGTCACCGGGGTCTGGCTGGGAGGGAAGCGGCGAGGTCGGCGGGTCGTCGGGATCGAAGGGGGTCGCCCCGCCAGGGCCTCCGGAAGCGGAACCCGGCGTGGCGTCCGCGGCCTCCCCGGCCGGCCGCTCCGTACCGGCTCCCTCCTGACCTGGACGCCTCTCGCGGGGCTCGCGCCGCGGGTCGGGCTCGTTCGGGTCCACAGGTGTTGTCACGTCTCTTCTCCCGACGCTCAGGCAAGCCGGATATCTCAGAATCCCCCGGTCCTCACCCCTCAAACAGGCCGACACGGCAAAACACCGCTGACCATCTGGTCATGGTGTGACATGCCGCGGATCGGACCCTGGGGTGCGAGCAGGGAAGAAGCCGACCTAGAATGAAGCATGTGCTGAAGGGCGACGGCCATCTGAGCCATGACCTTGATCCCCGCGACAGGCCTCCGAAGGACGCATGTGGCGTCTTCGGCGTCTGGGCCCCCGGGGAAGAAGTCTCCAAACTCACCTACTACGGGCTGTACGCGTTGCAGCACCGCGGCCAGGAGTCCGCGGGCATCGCGGTCAGTGAAGGCAGCAGGATCCTCGTCTACAAGGACATGGGCCTGGTGGCCCAGGTCTTCGACGAGTCCGTGCTCGGGACCCTCCGCGGCCACCTGGCGATCGGCCACTGCCGCTACTCGACCACCGGTTCCAGTGTCTGGGAGAACGCGCAGCCCACGCTGAGCTCGACCGAGGACGGCGGGCTCGCGCTCGCCCACAACGGCAACCTGATCAACACCCCCGAGCTGTCCCGGCGGCTGGCCCCGGGCTCGACCCGGGCGACCACCGACACCGAGGTGCTGGCGTCGCTGCTGGCCCAGGACCGCGGCCGGTCCGTCGACGACTCCGCCGCCGAGATCCTCCCGCAGGTCAGGGGCGCCTACTCGCTCGTCTTCATGGACGAGAAGACGCTGTACGCGGCCCGCGACCCGCAGGGCGTACGCCCGCTGGTCCTGGGACGCCTGGAGCGCGGCTGGGCGGTCGCCTCCGAGACCGCGGCCCTGGACATCGTGGGCGCCACGTTCGTCCGCGAGATCGAGCCGGGCGAGCTGATCACCATCGACGAGCGCGGCGTGCGCTCGCGCAGGTTCGCCCTGGCCGAGCCCAAGGGCTGCCTGTTCGAGTACGTCTACCTGGCCCGCCCGGACACCACGATCGCCGGGCGCGGCGTGCAGACCACCCGCGTCGAGGTCGGCCGCGTGCTGGCCCGCGAGCACCCCGTCGAAGCCGACCTGGTGATCCCCACCCCCGAGTCGGGCACCCCCGCCGCCGTCGGCTACGCCGAGGAGAGCGGGATCCCGTACGGTCAGGGGCTCGTCAAGAACTCCTACGTGGGCCGGACCTTCATCCAGCCGTCCCAGACGATCCGCCAGCTCGGCATCCGCCTGAAGCTCAACCCGCTGAGGGAGGTCGTCGCGGGCAAGCGCCTGGTGGTCGTGGACGACTCGATCGTGCGGGGCAACACGCAGCGGGCGATCGTCAAGATGCTCCGCGAGGCGGGAGCCGTGGAGGTCCACGTCCGCATCTCCTCGCCGCCGGTGAGCTGGCCCTGCTTCTACGGCATCGACTTCGCGACGCGGGCCGAGCTGATCGCCGGTTCGCTCGGCGTGGAGGAGATCCGCGCCTCGCTGGGCGCCGACTCGCTGGGCTACATCTCGCTGGAGGGCCTGACCACGGCCACCACGATCCCGGCCGACCGGCTCTGCCGGGCCTGCTTCGACGGGAACTACCCGATCGCCATCGACCAGGACAACGTGGGCAAGTACGTGCTGGAGGCCAAGCTGTGAGCGGCGCGGGAAGCGTCGCCCACCCCGGAGGAGAGACCTCATGACCAGCTACGCGACCGCCGGGGTGGACATCGAGGCGGGCGAGCGCGCCGTCGAGCTGATGAGGTCGAAGGTCGCGCGGGCCCGCCGGCCCGAGGTGGTGGACGACCCCAGCGGCTTCGCGGGTCTCTTCGACGCCTCGGCCCTGCTGTCGTACCGGCGGCCGCTGCTCACCAGTTCCACCGACGGCGTCGGGACCAAGGTCATGCTGGCCCAGCGGCTGGACCGGCACGACACGATCGGGATCGACCTGGTCGGCATGGTCGTCGACGACCTGGTCGTCTGCGGTGCCGAGCCGCTGTTCATGACCGACTACATCGCCTGCGGCAAGGTCGTGCCCGAGCGGATCGCCGAGATCGTGGGCGGTGTCGCCGAGGGCTGCCGGCTGGCGGGCTGTGCCCTGATCGGCGGCGAGACCGCCGAGCACCCCGGGGCCATGGAGGCCGGCGAGTACGACCTCGCGGGGGCGGCCACCGGCGTGGTGGAGGCCGACGCGATGCTCGGCGGGCACCGGGTCCGCGAGGGCGACGTGGTCCTCGCGCTGGCCTCCTCGGGCGTGCACTCCAACGGCTACTCGCTGGTCCGGCACATCATCGCGAGCGCCGGCCTGTCGCTGGAGGCCGAGGTGCCCGAGCTCGGCCGGACGCTGGGCGAGGAGCTGCTGGAGCCGACCAGGATCTACTCGCTCGACTGCCTGGAGCTGGCCCGCACCGTCGAGGTCCACGCGTACGCGCACATCACCGGCGGCGGCCTGGCGGGCAACCTGTCCCGCTCGCTGCCGTCCGGGCTGGACGCGCTGCTGGACCGCTCGTCCTGGACGCCCCCGGCCGTCTTCGAGGTGCTCGCCGGGCACGGCGGGGTGAGCCGACAGGACATGGACCGGACGTTCAACCTGGGCGTGGGCATGGCCGCGATCGTTCCCGCGGACGCGGTGGACGCGGCCCTGGCGCTGCTCGCCGGGCGGAACCTGCCGGCCTGGGTGCTGGGAGAGGTCGTCCCGGGCACCGGCGAGGCGCGTTTCCGCTGACGTGCGGCCCGCCTCCGGGCGGGCCGTCCGGCACACCCCGGGCACGGGAGGAACGCGTCCCCGTACGAGAGGAGCGCGTCCGTACGTCGGGTGATCGCGTCCGTGCACGGGAAGAGCGTGTCCGGGGACGACGAGGGGCGCCCCGGATGCCCGGAGCGCCCCGTGCCTCGACACCTGAACGACGCCTGACGCCTGACGCCTGACGAGAAGAACACCCGGTGGCCGTTCACCACCGGGTGTCCCGCACGCTTCGTCGATCTGGAGGCCGCCTACCGGCGGCCGGAGGGCCCGTCGTCGCGGTCGTCGCCGCCACCGAAGTCGTCGGCGTAGTCGGCGTACCGCTCCGCCAGCTCGTCGTAGGCGTCGTTGGAGTCGTCGTCGTGGTTGGAGTCGTCTCTGACTCCGAGCTCGTCGCGAAGACGCTCAAGATCAGTGCCACCGCTGTTGTACTTCAGCTGGCGAGCAACCTTGACCTGCTTGGCCTTTGCTCGGCCGCGCCCCATTGGCTCGACCCCCTCGTGTGGGGTCGTTCCCGACCCCTCGTCGCTAACGCACCACGCGCTGACGCACCTGACTTGAGCGTCAGCTCTCGTTCGCCTACAACCGTACCCGTTTTACGCCCGGCTCGGTACGCCGTATGGGCGTGAGGGGCTAGTGGCCTAGCCAAATGCCCCTGATTCGCCCGACATCCGACATTCTGCGCTCGGCTAGCCTATCGGCTGCGACGGCCGGAGGTACGCCATCCTCCGCCGCACTGGAGAAGATCTTGAGAGTCGTGTCGTAGATCTGGGTGGCCTTTGCCCGCGCCCGGCCCATGTTGAACCCCTCGATCTCGTCGGCGACCTGGATCACCCCTCCGGCGTTGACCACGTAGTCGGGCGCGTAGAGGATCCCCCGGTCGGCGAGCTGCTTCTCCACGCCGGGGTGGGCGAGCTGGTTGTTGGCCCCGCCGCAGACGACCGTGGCGTTCAGGTGGGCCACGGTCTCGTCGTCCAGCGCCCCGCCGAGGGCGCACGGCGCGTAGACGTCGAGGGCGGAGGCCGTCAGCGCCGCCCGGTCGGCGACCACCCGCACCTGCGGGTGGCGCCGGACGAGCTGCTCCACCGCCCGCTCGCTCACGTCGCAGACCACGACCTCGGCCCCGTCCTCGACCAGGTGGCCGACCAGGCGGTTGCCGACCTTGCCCACGCCCTCCACGCCGACCCGCCTGCCGCGCAGCGACGGGACGCCCCAGGAGTGCTCGGCGGCGGCGCGCATGCCCTGGAACACGCCGTACGCGGTCAGGATCGACGAGTCGCCGGCCCCGCCGTGGGCCAGCGTGCGGCCGGTCACGTAGGAGCTCTCGCGGGCCATGACGTCCATGTCCTCGCTGAAGGTGCCGACGTCGCACGCGGTGAAGTAGCGGCCCCCCAGGGACTGGACGAAGCGGCCGAAGGCGCGCAGCATGGCCTCGTTCTTGTCCTTGGCCGGATCTCCGATGATCACGGCCTTGCCGCCGCCGAGGTCGAGCCCGGCGATGGCGTTCTTGTAGGCCATCGCCCGCGAGAGGTTGAGCACGTCCGCCAGCGCGGCCTGCTCGCTCTCGTACGGGTAGAACCTGGTGCCGCCCAGGGCGGGGCCCAGGGCGGTGTTGTGGATGGCGATGATCGCGCGCAGGCCGCTGCGCTCATCGGAGCAGAAGACGACCTGCTCGTGCCTGCTCTGGCCGGTTACCGGGCTCGCGTCCTTGTGGGACAGCCCGAAGACGTCGGTCACGGTGGTGACTCCCAGTCGTTCGTTCCCGCCGCACCGTCGCGGCGGAGATCACTCTCAGCGTAACCACCGGTTCCCGGAGCGACGATGCCCGCACGGCCACCGTCTCACCGGCCGGGACGGCGACGGCCGGACCGTGACCGTTCGACGGCCGGACGGCGCCCGGAAGACGGCCGGACGGCCGCCCGGACGCCGTCGGTACGGACAACGGCCCGTGCTTCGTGACACGATGCCGTCGTGCTGCCCTACGCCGCTTACCTCCGTGTCTACGAGCCGCTCGTCGCGTTCGCCCCCGCGGATCGCTCCTCCTGGGCCGCCTACGCCGAGGCGACCGACCGGCCACGCCGGGCGGGCGCCCTGCACGCCGAGCACGGGGAGGCGGTACGCCGCCTCCTCGGGGTCCCCCCGGCGCCCGCACCGGCCCAGGAGAGCCCCAACGCCTATCTGAGGCGCGTGGAGGACGTCCTGTACGTCTGCCCCTGGCAGAGCAGGCTGCGGTCGTGGCTGGCCTTCTCGCGCTTTCGAGGCGCGACCCCGCCCAAGCTGATGGAGCGGTTCGTCCCGGCCGCGGTGGCCGCCCAGACGGCCGACGACTTCGACCGGTTCAAGCGGCGCACCGACTCGGCCGCGCTGCGCACCCACATCCGCGGCTCCACCTGGCACGTTCCCACCTCGTGGTTCGTCCCCTTCGACGGCAACGAGCGCTGGCTGGTCATCGACGGTCCCGCCGACCAGGGGGGCACGACCACGACGCGCAACCTGATCTACGTCACGTCCATGGCCCACGCCCGGCGCCGTACCGCCCGCGCCCTGCAGATCATCAGGAGGCAGGTGGGCGAGGTCCCGGTCACCGGCGAGGTGGAGGACGTGGCGCGCTGGCTGGAGGAGTTCCACCCCCACTCGCTGGTCGAGCTCGACTACGGGGGCATCGTCAACCTGATGGACGACGAGACGCTCCAGGCCGACGAGTCGGTGGCGGAGCTCGCGGCGGCGCTGACGGGTCTGGAAAAAGGCGAGGAAGAACTGGCGTTCGCCATGTATCAGCGCGTGATCCTCCGCTGGAGATCAATACAACTTCTCGAATCAGCAAACTGAGTCGCAAATCCCCCCTTCGACCTGCGTAAGTAGATCCGTCGATGACCGGGGATGCACCTACGAACTGAGTAGTTTGCCGTTTTCACTGCGATACCACGAAACGTGTCGCTAGAATCACCGAGCGTGACAACAACACGTGCACAAGAGAGATGAGTCGCTCAAAGGCTCGCCAATCGCTCTACGTGGCTGTATGGTCACATCGGGTGATGCCGCATATGGCCCAAACAGCCGCACGCATGGGCCATAGGCGGACATCCGTGACAAGCGTCAAGTCGCAGGATCGCTGTCGCCGGTCCACATGGAGGAGAGGCCGCACAAATGTCAGCTCGTACACCCGAGGCAGAGCCGCTGCTCACCCCGGCGGAGGTCGCAACCATGTTCCGGGTCGATCCCAAGACCGTGACCCGGTGGGCGAAGGCGGGCAAGTTGACGTCCATCCGCACCCTGGGTGGGCACCGCCGTTACCGGGAGACCGAGGTTCGCGCGCTGCTCGCGGGGATCCCGCAACAGCGCTCAGAGTAAGACGGGGGCCGTTACCGACCTAGGGGGATCGGTGCGCGCTCACCCCGTGAGCGCGTAGGCCACACGACTCGTGGGGAGCGGCGCCGCCCGCCCGGCGCCGCCCCGGCAGCACACCCTGCCGTGGCGCACGTGCCCTGACGCGCCTTGACACGGCCTGCCGGAGATCAGCCGGGCAGGTCCGAGCGGTCCGGCTCCAGACCGGCCAGCAGCTCGGCGACCTGCGCGTCGTGCCGGGCCGCCGCCCGCAGAAGGGCCACCATGTGGTCGATCAGCAGGCGCTCCAGCGCCGGACGCTCGATGTCGCGGTGTTCCAGCCAGTCCAGGCCGGCGGTCTCGACCGAGGCGATCCAGGAACGCAGCGTGATGCGCAGCACCGGCCCCGGCTCCTCGACCCGCATCTGCCTCATGACCAGGTGGAACAGCCGCTGCCTGACGGAGTCGACGATCTCGCCGATCTCGCCGCTGCGGTTGGCGGGGCCGCCCTTGAGCAGAGCGGCGAAGCCCGCGGCGTGCTCCTCGACGAAGTCGAAGTACCGGGTGAGACCCCCCGCCAGTCTCTCCAGCGGGCGCCCGTTCTGCTGCGGCCGCAACAGCGCTTCCAGCCGGGCCGCGGCGCTCTTCAGCGCGGCGACGTAGAGCTCCTGCTTGCCGCCGAAGTAGTGGTAGACCAGGGCCCGGGACGCGCCCGCCGCCGAGGCCACGTCGTCGATCGACACATCCTCGGCGTCACGCCGGCTGAACAGCTCCAGGGCCGCCGCCATGAGCTCCTCGCGACGCCGGTCCACACTGAGCCTGCGCCGCGCCGGACGCGCGTCGCCCGCCGCATGTTTCGCCTGCTCGGCGGCTCCGGATGTCGAACCCACACCGTGCACACTAGCGGAGTCGACACGCGCGGCGGCTCGGTCAAGATCGGAGTTCCCTTCACCGGAGGCCGTACCCCATTCGGAACTCGATCGTTTTGAGTGACAGGTGCCCATCCACCATCCCGGGGGAGAGCCATGTCAGGACCGCCGGTCAACACCACCGTCACCCGAGCCCGCGAGTTCGCCGAGCCCGTCTTGTCCGACGGGAACGGGGGACCACGCCCTAGACCCACGATCCGCAACGTGGCAGAACGAGCCGGTGTCTCCAAATCACTGGTGTCGCTCGTGCTGCGCGGCTCGCCGCACGTCAGCGAGCATCGCCGCCAGGCCGTGCTCCAGGCGGCCAGAGACCTCGGCTACCGGCCCAACGCGGTCGCGCGCAGCCTGGTCGAGGGCCGTACCCACCTGGTCGGGGCGCTCGTCGCCGACCTGCACAACCCGTTCTACGCCGAGTTCCTGGACGGCCTGCAGGAGAGTCTGCACGGCGACGGGCTGAGGCTTCTCATCGGCAACAGCCAGTGGGATCCCGCCTTCGAGGACGAGGCGGTCGAGGCCTTCCTCGAACTGCGCGTCGACGGGCTCGTCCTGCTGGGCATCGCGCCCACCAGCGGCACGCTGGTCGAGGCCACCGGGTACACGCCCACGGTCGTGGTGGGCGAACGCGACATCGACCTCGGCGGCGTGGACATCGTCGTCGACGACGACCAGCTCGGTGCCCGCCTGGCCGTCGACCACCTGGTGGAGCTCGGCCACCGCAGGATCGCCCACATCGAGGCGACCGGCATCTCCTGCGGGCGCTTCCGCTGCGAGGGCTACCTGGTCGCGATGCGCAGGCACTCCCTGGCCCCGTACATCATGGTCGAGGAGGGCGAGCCCAGCGAGGAGGGGGGCGCGCGCGCCGCGCACAGCCTGCTCACCCGCGATCCCCGGCCCACGGCGATCTTCGCCGCCAACGACCTGGTGGCCATGGGCGTCCTGTCCGCCGCGGCCGAACTGGGCCTGCGGGTCCCCGAGGACCTGTCGGTGGTCGGGTACGACAACATCCACCGTGCCGGGACGCAGCCGGTCTCGCTGACCACCGTGGACCAGCCGCGCCGTGCCATGGGGCGTTCCGCCGCCGCCCTGCTGCACGACCGGATCGGCGACCCCGGCAAGGCCACGCGCCTGCGGCAGGTCGCCCCCGAGCTGGTCGTCCGGCGCAGCACAAGCCCCACCCCTGGGTAAACGGCCTGCCTGGAGCGTTACAGCACGCCCAGGCAGGCTCCATGACCTCCCCAAATCCCGGTCAACATCCCGGACGGCGGCGCGTCGCCGGTGTTGACTCCGACCGAGACGAGGGGGGTTCACAATGCGTGATCCGGAACTGGTGTCATGCGCCCAGCGGGCGGCCGCCGAGCTCGAACGGGCATGGGCCCACTGGCGGGCCACCCGGGGCCGGGGCGGGGACGCGGGGGTCGAGTCCGTGGCCAGCTACGTGGCCCATTCGATCGACCACCCATGGGGGCGTCCCCGCGTGGTCCTCGGCCTGGACGCCGAGGACGCCAAGGAGCTGGCCTCGCTCCTGCAGAGGCAGGAGGTCGGCGAGCACGCCTGGTGACGGGCGGAGGGTCCGCCCGGTGACGGGAGGAAGGGTGCATATCGCGACAACGGCTGAGCCACGCCGCCAAGCCACGTAAGTTGGGTGGTCGACGACGTACACCTTGGGGGCGATGAGCGTGACCGGCAGAGCACTCGCGACGACCCTTGTCCTGTGCGGCCTGGGCGCGGCCGCCTGCGGCGGCACCGCCGGCGCGGATCTCGCGCGCGACCGCGGTCCCGTCCCTGCGGCCGGCACGCAGTCGGGCGCGAACCCGGGGCGGGAGGCCGGCACGGGCACCGGGACGGACCGGGAGCCCGTGACCGGCGCGTCCTCCACCGGGGGCGCGGACGCCCCGTCACGCGAGGGCGCGGCCGGCACGGCGAGCGATCCCGCGAGCTCCGCGAGCCCGGTGAGCGGCTCCGGCCGGGCCGGGCCGCTCACCGGCAAGGTCGTGGTCGTCGACCCCGGCCACAACGGGCAGAACTACCGCCACCCCGCGGAGGTCAACAAGAAGGTCAACGTGCTGACCCAGTGGAAGGCGTGCGACACCACGGGCACCGCCACCGCGAACGGCTACAGCGAGGCGGCCTTCACCTGGGACGTCTCCCAGCGCCTGGCCGCGATCCTCAAGAGCCGCGGCGCGACGGTCAAGCTGACCCGCGACGGCAACTCCGGGGTCGGCCCGTGCATCACCCAGCGGGCCGCGATCGGCAACCGGGCCAGGGCGGACGCGGCGATCTCGGTCCACGCCGACGGGTCGGGCACCGCCAACCACGGCTTCCACGTGATCATGCCGGAGAAGATCGGCGGCCCGGTGGACCCGGTGGTCGGGGCCTCCAAGAAGCTCGGCCTGACCGTGCGGGACGCCTTCCGGAGCGGCACCGGCCTGTCGTACTCCACCTACATCGGCCGTCAGGCGCTGGACTACCGCAATGACCTGGGCGGCCTGAACCTCTCCACGGTTCCCAAGATCTTCATCGAGTGCGGCAACATGAAGAACCCCGCCGAGGCCGCCAAGTTCCAGCGGGCGGCGTTCCGGCAGAGGATCGCGCTCTCCCTGGCGAACGGCCTGCAGGCGTACCTGAGGTAGCGGGGCGGTCCACGGCGGCGGCGCGACTTGGCATGATCGGGGTATGACCGACCTCCTGCCGCTCCCCTCGGCCTTCACGCCCGCCGACGGCCGTCTCGCCCTTCCCTTCGGGCTCACGGTCTCCGGGCCCGCCGAGCCGGTCGGCGCGCTGCGGCTCGCGCTGGCGGTGCTCGACCCGCGTCCCGGCGACCCGCGTCCCGGCGACCCGCGTTCCGGCGACCCGCGTTCCGTCGAGGCGGATCCTCGCGAGGCAGGTCCCCGCGAGGCAGGTCCCCGCGAGGCAGGTCCCCGCGAGGCAGGTCCCCGCGAGGTGGGTCCCGGCGAGGTGGGGACGATCACGGTGGAGACGGACCCGGCGCTCGGTCCGGAGGCGTACACGGTGGAGGTGGCGGCCGGCGGCGTGCGGGTGGTGGCCGGGGACCGGGCGGGGGCCTTCTACGCGGGCCAGACGCTGCGGCAGCTCCTCCCCGACGCGGCGTTCCGCGCGACGGCCGGGGCGGGAACGGCGGCCGGGGCGGCGGTGGGGGCGTCCGGGGGCGCGGCCTGGAGCGTGCCGATGGGCCGGGTGCGGGACGCGCCCCGGTTCTCCTGGCGCGGGGTTCACCTGGACGTGGCACGGCACTTCCTGCCCAGGCGCGAGGTGTTCAGGATGATCGACCTCATGGCGGCGCACAAGCTGAACCGCCTCCACCTGCACCTCGCCGACGACCAGGGCTGGCGGGTGGAGAGCCGGGCGCACCCGCGGCTGCACGAGGTGGGCTCGCACCGCCCCCGCACGATCGTGAGCCACTACCGCGAGGAGCCCGCCTTCGACGACGTCCCGCACGGCGGGTACTACACGCTGGACGACCTCGCCGAGATCGGCGCCTACGCGCGGGCCCGGGCCGTGACGGTGGTCCCCGAGATCGACGTGCCGGGACACGCCTCGGCGATCCTGGCCGCCTGTCCCGAGCTCGACGCCCGCGCCACCGGCGGGCGCCGCCCCGAGCCCCACCGGGTGCTGGAGCGCTGGGGCATCTCCCCCGCGATCCTGTCCCCCCTGCCGGAGACCGTCGGCTTCCTGACCGAGGTGTTCGACGAGATCCTGGAGGCGCTGGGCGAGACCCCCTACGTCCACCTGGGCGGGGACGAGTGCGTGCTCGACGACTGGGCCGCCTCCCCGGAGATCGTCGCGTTCCAGGCGGAACTCGGGCTGGGGAGCCTCGCCGAGCTGCACGCCTGGTTCCTGCGGCGGCTGGCGGACGTGCTGGCCGAGCGCGGCAGCCGGGCGGTGGTCTGGGACGAGGCGTTCGTCAGCGGCATGCTCAGGCCCGACACGATCGTGATGCCCTGGCGCGGGCCGGGAGTGGCCAGGCGCGCCGCCGCGGCCGGGCACGACGTGGTGCAGACCCCGGTCTTCCCGCTCTACTTCGACTACGCCGAGGACTCCTCCGAGCGTGAACCGATCGCCATCGGCGACGCGATCACCGTGGCGGACGTCGCGGCCTACCGGCCCGCCCCCGAGGAGTGGACCCCGGCCGAGCGCGAACGCGTGCTCGGGGCGCAGTTCCAGCTCTGGAGCGAGCGGCTGCCCGACGCGCGCGCGCTGGACTACCGGGCCTGGCCCCGGGGCTGCGCGCTGGCGGAGGTGGCCTGGTCGGGACGGGCCGCCGGCGACTTCGACTCCCGGCTCCGCGCCCACCTGGGCCGTCTCGACGCGCTCGGCGTGGAGTACCGGCCGCAGGACGGGCCGCGTCCGTGGCAGGCCGGCGGGGCCGGGCGCCGCCGCCACCGCCCGGGGGTCGTCCGGGTGGACGAGGCGATGAGGCACCTGGAGGAGATGACCCACGAGGCCGACTCCACCCGTCCCAGCATCTGAGGACCCCGCCGCGCCTCTCGCGGGCTCGCCCCGGGAGGGAACGGATCAGACGGCGACCTGGTAGCCGGCCTCCTCGATGGCGGCGCGGACGGCCCCCTCCTCCGGGGAGTCACCGGAGACCTCGACCCGGCCGGTCTCCAGGTCGACCTCCACGCCGGTGACGCCGGGGACCTCGCCGACCTCCTCCTTGACCGAGCTCACGCAGTGGCCGCAGGTCATGCCGGTGACGGTGTACGTGGTCACGCTCATCGTTCCTCCCACATCATGAGATTACCCGCCCAGGGTATATGCCCGGCCGTCTGCCGCGTTTCGGGGCGGCGGTCCGGGCGCCGGGGGACGGACACCCGGCGGCGGGCTCCGGGGACGGGCGTGTCCCCGGGCGGGGCGGTGGACCGTTCCCGGTCACCGGTCCGCCGGACGGGACCCGGAGAGATCCCGGAGGCAGGCACGCGACCGGGGCCCGCCGGAAGGCGTCAGGCCGCGGTGCGGCCGATGATCTCGCGCAGGTCCTTCACACCCTGCCGGCGGAGGCGGCGGGAGAGGTCGCGGTGGACGCGGTACGCCCAGAGCGGCCCCTCGTAGACCAGCGCGCTGTAGCCCTGGACCAGGGTGGCCCCGGCGAGCAGGCGCTCCCAGACGTCGTCGGCGTCCTCGACCCCGCCGACGGAGACGAGCACCAGGCGGTCGCCGACCCTGGCGCGCAGCCTGCGCAGCACCTCCAGGGAGCGCGCCTTGAGCGGGCGGCCGGACAGGCCGCCGCTCTCCCGGGCGGCGTCGCGGCCCGCGGCCCGTTCCGCGACGGTCAGGGCCCCCCGGTCGATCGTGGTGTTGGTGGCGATGATGCCGTCGAGCCCGATCTCCAGCGCCAGGTCGGCGACCGCGTCCACGTCGGCGTCCGCCAGGTCCGGGGCGATCTTGACCAGCAGCGGGGTGCGCTTGGGCGTGGCGTCGGCCACCTTCTTCACGGCCCGCAGCAGCGGCCCCAGCAACTCCACGGCCTGCAGGTCGCGCAGTCCTGGCGTGTTGGGCGAGCTGACGTTGACGACCAGGTAGTCGGCCGGCGGGGCGAGCAGCGTGGCACCGGCCACGTAGTCCTCGACGGCCCCCGACTCGGGCACGACCTTGGTCTTGCCGATGTTGACGCCGACGATCGCCGGGACGCCCCGGGACCTGCGCAGCGTCCGGGCCGCGGCGGCCGCGCCGGCGTTGTTGAAGCCCATCCGGTTGATGATCGCCCGGTTCCCGGCGAGGCGGAACAGCCGGGGCCTGGCGTTCCCGGGCTGGGCGTGGGCGGTGATCGTGCCCACCTCGACGTGGCCGAACCCGAGCGCGGACATGGCCTCGACACAGCCGGCGTCCTTGTCGAAGCCCGCCGCCAGGCCGAACGGCCCGGGGAAGTGCACGCCGAAGGCCCGCACGCGCAGCGCGGGATCGCGCGGCGCGAGGCGGCGGTGGACCAGCCGCCTGACCACGGGCGTCACGGAGAGGAGCCGGAGCGCGCGGACCGTCAGACGGTGGATGTCCTCGGGGTCGAGGCGGCTGAGGACCTGCGAGAAGACGAATCGATACATCACCGATCAGGTTAGTGCCCCGGCGCGGTGCGGTTCGCGTCGGCCACCCCGCCGGCGTTCCCGATCACCAGGTGGGACGCGAAACCGAGCAGCTCGAGCAGCCTCAGCACCGCGTCCGAGGGTCGCAGGACGATCAACTCCCTGCCCTGGCCGCGCAGGTGCTCGTCGGCGCCGAGCAGGGCCCTGGCGCCCGCGCAGTCCAGGAAGACCACCCGGGCCAGGTCGAGCTCGACCGTCGTCGCCGCGATCCCGGTGAGCATCCGCCGCAGTTCCGCGCCCGCCGCCCGGTCGAGATCCCCGTAGACCGTGATCTCCGCCCTGCCTCCGGGGACGTCGGGCGACGTGAGCAGGATCACCGCAGGTCGCCCGCTCCCTCTCCGAGCACCTCGGCCGCGAGGTCGGCGACGCGGCGCCGGCTGTCACGGGCCTGCTTGCGCAGCCCGGTGAACGCCTGGGTCGCGGTCAGGTCGTGCTTGCCCATCAGGTAGCCGATCGCCCGCTCGATGATCACGCGGTAGTCGAGGGCGTACTGGAGCTGGTCGGCGAGGGCGCTCTTCTCCACCGCGGCCATCGCGGCGGTGAGGAGCTGCTCGATCACGTCGGCGTAGCCGTAGAGGGCCTGGACGTCGGAGTCGT
Source organism: Streptosporangium sp. DT93 (assembly GCF_049844535.1). Taxonomy (NCBI): domain Bacteria; kingdom Bacillati; phylum Actinomycetota; class Actinomycetes; order Streptosporangiales; family Streptosporangiaceae; genus Streptosporangium; species Streptosporangium sp. DT93. The sequence goes on along the minus strand of NZ_JBNCLF010000030.1, from coordinate 30,703 downwards.
CCCATTCGTAGGACGTGGCCTGGTAGACGTTGAGCGTGCCCACCGGCTCACCGCCCAGCCGCACCGGCACCCCGGCCACCGCCCGCACCTCGGGGTGCAGCCGGTCGGCGAGCTTGGGCCAGCGCGGGTCGGCGTGCACGTCGGTGGAGGTCACCGCGCAGTTCTCCAGGTACGCCGACACGCACGGCCCCTGCCCCAGATGCAGTTGCGCGCCCTCAAGACTGCGTCCCCGCTCGTCGGTGGCCACCAGGTAGCGCAGGGCCTTGCCCTCCTCGGCGAACATCAACCCCGCACCCGCGTATCCGAACAGCGAGTTCACCACGTCCACGGCCCGCTCCAACTGGTGGACTATGCCCGTGGTGGGCGAGGTCGTCTGAAGGCTCCTCAGACTCGCGACCAGCGCTTCCGGATCAATATGAGTCATCTGCGGGGCGCCTTTCAGCGTCGGGCCTGCTACTTGACATGCACACTAGGACTTCCCATGAAGGGGACTTTCATGGGCAGCGACCCGGAGGGGCGCCGCCACGGATGCGCCGGCGCTCACCGGCCGGGGCCCGCGGCGACACCGACGACACCGACGACACCGACGACACCACCGGCACCACCGGCACGGCCGACGTCGCCGACGCCGACGCGGGCGGCGGCGCCGGCATCGACGGCGCGGGCGCCCGCGAGGGTGCTGGGAGGACGTTCGACGGCCTCGGAACGGCCGGGGACCTGGGTCATGGGCGGGCTTCCTGCATGCTGAGGGAGCTCCGCGGACACAGGGCGGAATGATCTAAGGGTCAGAGCCTAGTGCTGCCCGGCGATTCCGGCCAAGCGGTTCCCCGCCCCGCCCCGGCGCGACGGCCCCGGCCCGCCGGGGGACGGCCCGTCGGCGTGAGGCCCCCAGGGGTAACCGTCACCGGCCGCAGGGCCTGTACCGGCCGTGGAGCGCGGAAGTGGCTCCGTCCGCGGCCTGGCCTCGTCAGCCCAGGCGATCCAGCTTCTCACGAGCGCCGGTGCCGGGCCGAGGCGTCAGGACCACGACACGGAGGTCGGTGTTCTGCGTGGACAAGACGTTGGCGTCCAGGGGAATGGCGCCCGCTACCGGATGTACGGCCGTCTTGTGGGCGCTCTCGTGGACGGCCACCGCGCGCAGCGCCCACAGGTGACGGAACCGATCGTTCCCGGCCAGGCGGGAGACCAGCGCCGCCACGTCGGGGTCGTTCGGATAGCGGGCGCTGGTGCTGCGCAGGTCGGCGACCAGTGACCGCTCGAAGTACGCGCGCTCGGTGTCGGTCTGGCGGACCCGGGGGTTTCGGGATTCGAACTGGATGATCAGGGCGTTGCGATCGTCGGCGGTCGCGTCGGCGGGATCGCCGAAGACGGCCGCGAACAGCCGGTTCCAGTGCAGCAGCCGCCAGGCGGCGTCGTAGACGGCCACCGGGATGTCGCCGAGTTCGTCGATGACGCGGTGCAGGCTGCCGGGGATCAGGCAGGGAATCCGGTCCGGGGCGGGGGCGAAGCCGGCAAGGCGCATCAGGTGCGCCTCCTCGTCGTCGGAGAGTCGTAACGCGCGAGCCAGGGAGGCGCAGACCTGTGCCGAGGGCGTCGCGGCCCGGCCCTGTTCGAGGCGGGCCACGTATTCGGGGGAGATGCCGGCCAGTGTCGCCAGCTCGCCGCGTCGCAGCCCCGTGACGCGGCGGTGGGATGCGGTCGTCAAACCGACGGCGCCCGGGTCCACACGGTCCCGCCAGGCCCGCAGCGCGGCACCGAAGTCATTCACTACCACAGGATCCTCTATCGGTCAGCCACCTTGGGTGGTACAGGTCGTACGCGGCAGATCTGTGCCTTCCACCGCGCGGTCCTGCCTCTCATGATGGGGATCATGAGCAGAGTGACCAGAATGAACCACATCGGGGTGCCGGTCAGCGATCTTGCGCGGTCGGTGAAATGGTACGAGGATGTTCTCGGCATCGCGCCGAACGGCGTGACGATCTCGGCCAAGAACCCGGCGATCGGTGCGGTCGTCGAGCTGGATAACCCGTCGATGCGGGCATCGTTCGCACTGGCCGGCGACAACGTCCTTCTGGAGCTCATCCAGTACGACAACCCGCGGCCGAAGCCCTTCACCGGGCGCAACTGTGACGTCGGGGTCATGCACCTGTGTTTCGAGGTCGACGACATCGACGCGGCGCACCGTGACCTGGTGGAGCGAGGCGTACATGTCAACGCCGATCCGGTCGTGCTGCGGGACGGCGACGGCGTCGAGGCGGGGGCGCTGGCCGGAACGAAGATTCTGTACCTCCGGGACCCCGACGGCATCCAGCTGGAACTGTTCGAGCTGCCCGGCTAGAAACGTCGGCTCTTCCGGCCCGATCGACGGCAGAGCCGACTATCGGCCAACGCCTCGGCGTCAGGAGGTCCGGCCGGTAGGAGGCCGGTCGCGCCGGCGTCGGGGGTGCGACGCCGGTACGGGAGCCGGCGATTGCGGAGGTCGACGATCATGGTCTGGTCGGCGCGTTCCCCGGGGGGCGGGGAACCGGCAGTGAGCAAGCCCCTCCCACAACAGGAGTTCTCATGATCACCAATGAGCCGATCGCATCACCGGTCGCGGGCTGAGCGTGAACTCCGTTCGTGGCCGAACCAGTCCGAACACCGCCACATGGGAAGGTGTGCCATGGTGACGTACCGATCACGACGATCGCCGGGTTCTCCGGCGTGTCGTCCCCCGACGGTGTCCAAGGTGCTCGGCGGCCGCGAACCGGCACAAGATCGGCACGAGCTCGAAACCACTCTCGTGGTCCGTGCGAGCACCGCCCCGCCCCCGGCGTCCGTTCCTCCGGACACGCGCGGAAGCTGATGGCCGATATCAGGCCGGGGTGTTTCGTCGCCCGGAAGACGGAGCTGAGCGAGATCGCGGCGGTGACGGTGTCCGCGGCGGAAGGCCGTGGCGGCGCGATGCTCGTCCTCGGCGAGGCGGGGATCGGCAAGTCGACGCTCCTCGGCGAGGCCGCTGTGCCACTCGACGACTGGCGGGTGCTGCGCGCCGGTGGAATCGAGTTCGAGAGCGAACTGCCCTATTCGGCCCTGCACCAACTGTGCATGCCGATCCTCGAACACCGCGCCGGCCTGCCCGCACCGCAGTGGCGCGCGCTCGAGGTGGTCTTCGGCCTCCATGTCGGGGTCACGCCGGGCCCGATGCTGGTCGGCCTGGCCGTCCTGGGCCTCCTGAGCGCCGCGGGCCAGGACCGGCCGGTGTTCTGCGTGATCGACGACGTGCAGTGGATCGACGCCGGATCGAGGAAGGTGCTGGCCTTCGTCGCGGCGCGCATCGCGTCGGAGCGGATCGCCATGGTGTTCGCCGCCCGTGACGTCGCTTCTGTCCCCGAGCTTGCCCGCGTGCCCGCACGTACTCTCGCCGGGCTCACCGACTCCGAAGCCCTCACACTGCTGCGGTACCTGGCACCGTTCGGCCATGACGCCTGGATCGTGCAACGGATCCTCGCCGAGGCGGCCGGCAACCCCCTCGCACTGGTCGAGTTCGCCCGTGACGCCGGGCCTCTCGGCCTACCGGGGGAGGCGAGGCACCGTACTGTGGAACAGCGGTTCGCGCGTCGATTCCTCCGGCTTCCCGCATCGACGCGCTCGGTACTGGCGCTGGCCGCGGCGGAGCCGACGGGCGACCTCGCCCTGCTGCGGCGTGCCATGACATTCCAAGGGCTGATCGGCGCGGATCTGGCCGCGGCCGAGGACAGCGGCCTGTTGCTGACAGGTCCACGGGTGCACTTCCGGCATCCGCTGGCGCGTTCGGCGGTATACCGATCGGCCGGTGCCGAGGCGCGACGGCACGCGCACGCGGCGCTGGCCGCCGGCACCGACGCCGACATCGATCCCGACCGCCGCGCATGGCACCGGGCGAACGCCATCGCCGGCCCTGACGAGAGCACCGCGACGGAACTGGAGTGTTCGGCGGACCGGGCGCAGCGACGCGGCGGGTTCGCGGCCGCGGCCGCGTTCTTCGAGCGCGCCGCGCGGCTGACGCCGAGCGGTTCGCGGCAGGCACACCGGTTGTTGTCCGCGGCCCAGGCGCGGTTGAAATCGGGAGCGCCCTCCGGCGCGCGGGAACTGGCGGATCAGGCCGAGCGTCATCTGCTGGATCCGGCCGGCCGTTCCGCGGCACGTCTGCTGCGCGCCATGATCGACTATCACGTCGAACGAAGTATCCCGGCGACGATCGCGCTCATCGACGCGGCCGACGGCATGGGGCCCGACGAAGCCGGCGAGACCTACCTGGAGGCGTTCGCGTCGCTGATGTTCAGCGTCGACGAGCCCGGCAGACTGCGGCGGCTCGCCCTGCACATCCGCGAACGGGTACCCCGGCGCAGGCCGCCGCGCCCGGTCGACCTGCTGCTGGAGGCGTTGGTCGACCAGAACCTCCGCGCGGTGGACGAGGCGGTGCCCGCGATGCGCCGCGCCGTCGACGCCTTTCGGAATCATGCCCGCATGCCCGACGCGGATCCGTGGTGGATGGAACGCGCCTGCGTGTTGAGCATCGACCTCTGTGACCGCGCCGCCATGGAGCAGATCGCCGATCGTCAGGTCGAACTGGCCCGGACGCAGGGCGCCTACGCGATCCTGCCGCACGCCCTGCGCTTCCAGGCGGTCGCCCGGACGATCGTGGGCCGCTTCGCCGACGCGCGCGTCTGCGTCGCCGAGGCGCGTGCGGTCGACGAGGCCGCGGGGACGTCCAACCTCGTCGGCTCCGACCTGATGCTCGCCGCGTTGAGCGGCGACGCCGAACGGTTCCGCGAGATACGGGAGACGCTGCGCCGCCGGGCCGGAGTGGAGTTCACCCCGCTGCGTTACGCGAGCGGTGTGCTGCACAACGGGAACGGCGACCACGACGCCGCGCTCGAGGCGTTGCTGGCCGCGCGGGACCAGCACCGGCGCGGTTCGTACGTCGTCACCGCTTTCCACGGCGAACTCGTCGAAGCCGCCGCGGCCACCGGACGTCTCGAAGAGGCCGAGGACTCCGCCGAATGGATCGAGAGTCTCGCACGGGTCAATCCGAACGCCTGGACGACAGGTGCGCACCTGCTGGCCCGTGCGCTGCTCGACCCGGGGCTGGGCGCGCAGGACCTCTACCGTGAAGCGATCGGCCGGTTGGCCGGAAGCGGAATGCGGGTGCACTACGCGCGTGCCCGCCTGCTCCACGGGGAGTGGCTGCGACGGGCCGGCCGCCGTGGCGAAGCGCGGGTGGAACTCCGTGCCGCACACGAGCTGCTGTCCACCATCGGCGCGCGTGGATTCGCCGCCCGCGCCGCCCGCGAACTGGATGCCGTCGGCGAGCAGGCCCTGGCCGGCGACTCGGACTCGCCGGCCGGGCTGACCGCCCGGGAACTCCTCGTCGCCCGCAAGGTCGCCTCCGGCGCGGGCACCAAGGAGGTCGCGGCCCTGCTGTTCGTCAGCCCGCGAACGATCGACGCCCATCTGCGCAACCTCTACCGCAAGCTGGGCATCACCTCACGCCGCCAGTTGCGTGAACTCTTCCGATGACGGTGCCGCCCCGATGGGGCCGCGAAGGCCCCGCCGGAGGAGACCGGCGGGGCCGCCGGGTTACCTCGACGCCGGATGACGGGCGCGCTTGCCCTCCCGTTCGGCCACGGTCTTCAGCTCCTTCAGCCATGTCTCGAGACCCCCGCCCAGGGCCTCGGTGGAGAACCCGACGTCCTGCTCCACCTGGTCACCGCGCCACGTCTCCTCGGTGCGCACGACGACCCGGCCGCCCACCTCGGTGAAGGTCCACACGTGGACCCCCCTGTCGATTCTCAGCCCGGCACCGATCGCCGGCCCCTCCCACCGAAGGCACTTCTGGTGCCGCAGCTGCCGGACGGTGGAGGTGACCACGAGGGTCGTGGCGGGGTTCAGTTCGGTCTCGGGTACCGGCGTCGTCCATCGAAACGACGAACCGGGACGCAACGGGCCACGATCGAGCCGCTTGCTGGACAGGACCGGCTTCTGCCACGACGGCCAGCGTTCCACGTCGGTCTGAATCCTCCATACGGTACGCAGCGGAGCGGCGATCACCGTCTCCGTCCGGTAGCGGATCTTCGCCGAGGTGTCGACGGTCTTTCCCGCGCATCGCAGCGCCGTGCGGTCGGAGCCGCCGGCGCGCGTGGCCTCGGCCCGGGCCGGTGCGCCCGTAACGCCCATCAGACCGGCAACGACGGCCATCACCGTGACGGCGCCCACACGGTTCTTCATGAGGCGGTCGCCGTCTCGGCGTCCATGACGTTCTCCATCGTGATGTTCTCTCTTCGGTCGGTGGCGATCGGGAACCCCGGGCATGAGCGAGCCGTGACGTCCACACCCGGCAGATGCGATCGTGCCAAGATGACCAATCTCTGCACATCGGTGAAAATTACCTATTTTGCGACACGTCGCCCGGGCACGTGAGATACAGCACCGCTGCCCGAGAGTCCGGCCGCGGCGCTCCGTACCGGCACCGGACCCCGCAAGGAGCCGGACCCCGCCGCCGCACTCGCCGATCTCAACCGGGCACGAAAGCCTCGCCCTGCCCCTCGACCGCCGCCCACCCCCGGGCGGCCCGTCAACACATCGTTGAGCGTTCGGCAAACCATGGTCGGCAGGGTGGGGCGCATGAGCATCCTGTCACGTCCGGCACTGGCCCGGCGGCGGCGCGACCTGGCGCGCATCGTGCTGCGCGACCTCGCCGAGACCGGTGAGGTCACCGTCCCCGCCCGGTGGGAGGAGGAGATCCGGCGGGAGTTCGGCGGGCTGGACGGCCTCCTGGACGAGCTGAGCCGCCAGTGGTGGACGGCCTGCGCCGCCCACCTGGACGCGCTCGCCGAGCTCGGCCAGGGCGACCCCTGCCGGGTCTGGGACGATGTCGCGGCGCAGTCCCCGTGGCTGCGGGCCGTGCTCGACGCCCACGCGGGCCGCCCGGCGCTCACCGAGGCCGAGTGGCGGCACCGCGAGGCGCTGAGCCGGACGCCCCGGCGCGCGGCACGCCGCCCGGAACGTCCCTTCACCTGCCGTATGGAGAATATTCACCGATGAGCGGGTAGCCATTGACGATGGTCGGATTCACCAAGGGGGGACGTTCGCCGTCCGGAGACACCGAAGATCACTCGGCTGACCTGCGGCTGGGTGTGCGGCTGACGCTGGCGCTGGCCGCGGTGGCGATCTTCACGGCGCCGTTCGTCGTCCTTCTCGTGCTCGTGCAGACCTCGTCCACACCCCTGAAGGATCTCGACGAGGGCGTCGCGCTGTCGCTGCACGCCCACGCCCTGGACAACCCGGGGTACACGGCCTTCCTGCGGGTGGGGACCGAGGTCTTCGGGCCCTGGCCCTGGCGCGTGCTGGTGCTGCTGACCGCCGCCTGGCTCTGGTACCGGGGGGCGCCGCGGCTGGCCGCCTGGGCGGTCGCCACGATCACCTTCGGCGGCCTGCTGAACCTGGCGATCAAGGGGGTCGTCGACCGCGCCCGGCCCGACCTGCCCCACCCCGTGGCCTGGGCCCCCGGCGCCTCCTTCCCCTCCGGTCACGCGATGGGCGCGGCGCTGGGCGCCTGCATCCTGGTGCTCGTCGCGCTGCCCTTCCTGCGCACGCTGACCGCCCGGATCCTGCTGTGGGCCGCGGCGGCGGCCGTCATGGTGTTCGTCGCCTACAGCCGGGTGGCGCTCGGCGTCCACTGGACCAGCGACGTCATCGCGGGCGTGGCCCTGGGCGTGGCGGTCGTGGTGGGGTCGGCGGCGGGGTTCGAGGCCTGGCGCCGGGGCGAGGGACACAGGCCGGTCGATCCCCACGTGGAAGGTGTCCAGCCGGAGGCGTTCCGAGAGGGCGGTTCGGGGTAGCTGGCGCGCCATGTCGAAAATGTCGGTGGACTTCAAAGGCGTGCTGCGCCTCATCCTGATGCCGCTGGTCGCCATGGCGGTCCTGACGATCGCCGTCGGCCTCCTCATCACCAAGGTCCTGCAGACGACGACCCTCATCGCCAACGACGCGGGGGTCAACGAGCAGCTGGCCGGTGACCGGACCGCGTACTGGAGTTCGATCACCGACACGTTGTCGGGCCTCTCCGACACGCCGGTCATCATCACCGGCACGGCGATCCTGGTCGTCGTCTTCCGGCTGGTCTTCAAGCGCTGGAACGAGTCGATCTTCCTCGCGCTGGCGGTCTTCTCCCAGTCGGCGATCTTCCTGCTGGCGACCGTCTTCGCCCAGCGCAAGCGTCCCGCCGTCGAGCACCTGGACCCGGCGCCGCCCACCTCCAGCTTCCCCTCCGGGCACACCAGCGCCGCGGTCGCCTTCTACGCCGGCATCGCCCTGGTGCTGATCCTGCACACCCACCGGTTCAAGATTCTGAACGTGCTGTGGGCGCTGATCGGCCTGGGCATCCCGCTGAGCATCGCCTTCTCGCGCATGTACCGGGGAATGCACCACCTCAGCGACGTGAGCTGGGGGTACCTGCTGGGGCTGGTCTGCATCGCGGTGGCCGCCAACGCGCTGCTCCTGCGTTCGACGGCCTCCGACCGGAGGACGAGCGTGCTGCGAACCTGACGCGGGACGGGGGGTTCGCCACCCGCGGAGGCGTTGCGCATGAGACCGTTGTGATGGAGCGATACCAAGTCCTACATCTGTCACTTCGTGTGGCTCAATGATTGCTCTGTGCTACGAAGTAAGATAGAGGCCTCGATAGGGAGATTCACCTCTCCCTCTCGGGGCACGAGCAGCCAGCCGGCCGGACCGTAGAGACGTTCGACGGCTACCCTCAAGGAAGGAAGCCGGCCCATGGATCACCAGTCCGTCGTCTGCCAGAAATGCACGGGTGTTCTCCTCGCCACCGACTCCCGCACCTACACGGCGCAGCGGGGCCGCCTGATCGTCTCCAACGGGTACTGCACCTGCCCGGCCGGGACCGAGGCGCCCGCGGAGCAGGCCGCCCACCGGCAGCAGCAGCCTCAGCACACCGAGCAGGCGGCTCACAGGCAGCAGCACATGCCCGTCTCGCACCAGCAGCAGAACGCGGGGCACAACTCGATGGTGATCGTCTGACGATCTCTCGGGGGAGCGTCCGCGGCGTCGGGGGGCGTACGACGACCCGGCCTCCCCGGGACCCGGCCGACCGAGCCCTCGATCCGGCCCCCGCCGGGCCGTACGACGCCACCCTCCGGACCCGTGCCGTCCGGCAGGGCGGGCCCGTTTCGCGGACCGTGCGCCGTCAGCCGCTCAGGCTCCAGGCCAGGACCACCGACAGGCCGCTGGTGGCCAGCAGGCCGACGAGCACCACGATGGCGATCAACCGACGATTCATACCCGCAGCCTAGCCAGAGGGCCCGGGTGCTCGGGGCGTGACGGTCGCACGACGGGCCTGACGACCACGGCCTCGCCATGGCGGGCCGCGTCGGCCACGGCATGACGAGACCCCGGCGGGTCGTGAAAGGGCCGTGAAGAGATCATGAACGGGTCATGACGGCTCCGACTCCGGCCACGCGACCGGGGCCTGCCGCCCGCTCTCGGCGCGGATGATGTGGATGACGGCGTTGATGAGCGCCAGGTGGGTGAACGCCTGGGGGAAGTTGCCCAGGTGACGGCCGGTCACCGGGTCGATCTCCTCGGCGTAGAGGCCGAGGGCGCTCGCGAAGGAGAGCACCCTTTCGCAGAGCCTGCGGGCGCGGGCGTGCTCCCCGATCTCGGTCAGCGCGGAGACGAGCCAGAACGAGCAGATGGTGAACGTGCCCTCCTCCCCGGTCAGGCCGTCGTCGGTCTCCTTGGTCTCGTAGCGCAGGACCAGCTCGTCGCAGGTCAGCTCGTCGGCGATGGCCAGGACGGTGGCGCGGACCCGGAGGTCGTCGGGCGGCAGGAACCGCACCAGCGGGATGAGCAGGAGTGAGGCGTCCAGGGCGTCGGTGTCGTAGTGCTGCCGGAACACGCCGCGCTCGCTGACGCCGTTCTCGCACACGTCGGCGTGGATCTCGTCGGCGACCACCTGCCAGCGCGCGGCCAGCTCTGGGTCCTCCCGCAGGCGGGCGAGCCGCGCTCCCCGGTCCACCGCCACCCAGCACATGACCTTCGACGAGGTGAAGTGCCGGGGCTCGCCGCGTACCTCCCAGATGCCCCGGTCGGCCTCGCGCCAGTGCCGGATGGCGGACTCGACCTGCCGCTTCAGGATGGGCCAGATGCGCTCGTCCAGGCGGTCCCGCGAGCGGGTGTGGATGTAGAAGGAGTCCAGGACGGCGCCCCAGACGTCGTTCTGGCGGTGCAGGTAGGCCGCGTTGCCGACGCGGACGGGCCTGGCGCCCTCGTACCCGTAGAGGTGGTCGAGGATCTGCTCGTCCAGCTTGGACTCGCCGTCGATCCCGTACATCACCTGGAGCTCCTCGTCGCGCTCCGCGACGTCGGCGATGAACCAGAAGAAGTCGTCGGCCTCCCAGTCGAAGCCCAGCGTGTACAGCCCCCACAGGGCGAAGGTGGAGTCCCTGATCCAGGTGTAGCGGTAGTCCCAGTTGCGGTCGCCGTGCGGGGTCTCGGGCAGGGAGGTCGTCGCCGCCGCGATGAGCGCGCCCGTGGGGGCGAAGGTCAGCCCCTTGAGGGTGAGGGCGCTGCGCTCCAGGTAGCTGCGCCAGGGGTGGTCGGGGAAGTCGCCCCTGGCCAGCCAGTGCTGCCAGTGGTGGGCGGTCCACACCAGCCCGTCGTAGGCCTCCTGGAAGGTGTACGGGGGCTCGTGCGCGGTCCACGACAGCGCGCAGAAGCGGGTGTCGCCCTCCTTGAGCAGGGTGCGCGCCGTGGCGCGCCCGCCCTCGAACCCGAGCCGCATGTCGGTGGTGAGCCGCAGCTCAAGGCTCTCCCCCTCCGCGGTCGCGACGCCCTGGTGGTAGCCCCGCTCGCCGTACGACCAGACGGCGGGGCTGCGGCCGTAGTCGAAGATCGGCTCGCAGTCGAGGGTGATCTGCACCTCCCCGCTGACGCAGCGGACCGTGCGGAGCAGCACGTGGGAGGCGTCGTAGTCGGTCGGCGCCCTGCGGTGGGTGTGCGAGAGCTCGTCCTCGTGGTGCCAGGGCCCCATGAGGAGCAGGTCCCGCACGACGATCCAGCCGGTGGGCGTGCCCCAGCTCGTCTCCAGGATCATGGTGCCCGGGAGGTAGCGGCGCGCGGCCGGGACCCGCAGGTCGGCGGGGCCGAGCCGGAAGCCTCCCGCCCCGCGGTCCATGACCGCGGCGAAGACGCTGGGCGAGTCCATCCGGGGCAGGCAGAGCCATTCGACGTTCCCGCTCGGCGCGACCAGGGCCGTGACCTCGCAGTCGGACAGGAACGCGTAGTCCGCGATGGGCGGAAACGGGGAGGAGCCGGGGAGCTCGCCCGCCGGTGGAGCCGTTGTCATGCGCCCTTCCTACCCCGACTTCGCCTTTGAGCACGTCCGTCACACGAGAGGTCCGGAACGGGCCGCCGGACCCCGCGCCGAGCGCTCGGGCCGGGACGCGCGCAGCGCTCGGGCCGAGGTGCGCGGGACGCTCGGGCCGAGGTGCGCGGGACGCTCAGGCCGAGGTGCGCGGAAGCGCGTCCAGGGCGGCGATGAGGAGGTCGAGGCCGAACTCGAAGTCGGTCTCCGGGTCGTGCCTGGCCAGCTCGGGTGCGAGCGCGATGACCCGGGGGAACTGCCCGGGGTCGAGCTCGGCGAAGGTCTCGGCCGGGTTCCGGTGCAGGTAGCCGAGCATCTTCGCGGTGCCGACCTCGCGCATCTGCGCGCCCAGGGCGTACGCCAGCATCGCCCGCATGATCCGGACGGACGTCTCGCCGTCGAACCCCGCGCTCCCGGCGATCGCCAGGGCCCGCTCGGCGGGACGCAGGCCGACCGAGGTGTCGATCTTGTGGGTCAGCACCACCGTCATCGACCGCGGGTGCTCGCGGGCGGTCTTGCGGAAGGCCCGGATGAGCGTCCGCGCCCTGAGCTTCCAGTCCTCGCCGGGGTCGTCGGGCAGGTCCATCCCGGCCACCACGTACTCGGCCACCCCTTCCAGCAGGGCCGCCTTGTTCGGCACGTGGTTGTACAGGGACATGACGGCGACGCCCAGCTCGGCCGCAACCGCCCGCATGGCCAGCCCGTCCACGCCCTCGCGCTCGATCAGCCCGACCGCGGCGCGCACCACGCGCTCCCGGGTCAGCACCGCGCGCGCGACCGTCCCGGCTGCTCTTCTCGCCACCGGCCGGCTCCTCTTCCCTCTTGCCTCGGTGATGGCGATGCTACAGGGGACGCGCTTTCTGCCCGCCCGCATCAGACCGCCCGCCTCGGCCTGCCCGTTTCAGACCGCCCGCGCGCGGTGCGGGAGCGAGACGTCGGCGTGTCCGGCCCCGGAGGCGCGCGCCCCGGCGCGGTACTCCTGCGGGCTGACCCCGCGCACCCGCTTGAAGGCGGCGCTGAGCGCGAACGAGCTGCCGTACCCGACCTGCCGGGCCACCGCGCCGACGGTGGCGTTCGTCTCGCGCAGCAGGTCGGCGGCCATCGCCAGCCGCCAGCCGGTCAGGAACGCCATGGGCGACTCGCCGACCAGCTCGGTGAAGCGGCGGGCCAGGGCCGCCCGGGAGACGCCGGTCTCGGCGGCCAGGTCGGCCACCGTCCAGGGATGGGCCGGGTTGTTGTGCAGCAGGCGCAGGGCCTTGCCGACCACCGGATCCCCGTGGGCGCGGTACCAGGCCGGGGCACCGGCCTCCGGGCGGGAGAACCAGGCCCGCAGGACGGCGATGAGCAGCAGGTCGAGCAACCGGTCGAGGACCGCCTCCTGGCCCGGCTCGTCCTTGACGATCTCGTCGGTGAGCAGCGGGATGATCGGGCAGTCCCAGGCGTCCTCGGGCAGGACCAGCATCGGGGGCAGCGCCTCCAGCAGGCGCCGGCTGATCTCCCCGCGCATCTGGTAGGCGCCGGTGAGGATGACCGCCGATCCGTCCGGATCGTTGCCCCAGGTACGCACGCCCAGGCTCATCGCCCCCGCGAGGTCCTGCCCGTCCAGGGTGGTGCAGTGCTGCCCGGGATGGATCACCACCTGCGGGGGCGTGACCGGGTCGTCGGCGACCGTGTAGGGGGCGGGGCCGCGGATGACGGCGACGTCCCCCGGCCCCAGCCGCACCGGGTCGCCGTCGTCGGGGACCATCCACGCCTCACCCCGCACGACGGCCGCCAGCGCCAGCGGCGCCCGGTCCTGGATCCGCAGGGACCAGGGCGGGCTCAGGATCGAACGGAGCAGGAACGCTCCCCGCGCTCTCGGCCCGTCCAGGAAGTCGGTGAGTGCGTCCACCCCCTCACCCTAGACGCTGGAACATGGAAGCGCGCTCTTCGACCATGGCCCGTCTCGCGCTCTCCCGGTTCACTGGACACATGACGGAGAACTTCAGCGACAAGAGCGACGAGAACAGCGAAAGTGGCGACAAGGGGAGTGGCGGCGGGAACGGCCGGGGCATGACGCTGGTCCTCGGGGGGACGGGCAAGACCGGCCGCAGGGTGGTGGAGCGGCTCGTCGCGCGCGGCCTGCCGGTGCGGGTCGGTTCCCGCTCGGGCGAGCCCCCGTTCGACTGGGAGGACCCGGCGACATGGGAACCGGCACTGCGGGGCGCGAGCGCGGTGTACGTGGTGTACTCCCCCGACCTGGCGTTCCCCGGCGCCACCGAGACGGTCCGCGCGTTCGTCGCGCGGGCGGCCGGCGAGGGCGTACGGCGGCTGGTGCTCCTGTCCGGCCGGGGCGAGGAGGAGGCCGGGCTCAGCGAGGAGACGGTCCGCGGCTCCGGCCTGGAGTGGACGATCCTGCGGGCGTCCTGGTTCTTCCAGAACTTCAGCGAGGACTACCTGCTGGACCCGGTGCTGGCCGGGGAGGTCGCGTTCCCGGCGGGCGACGTGCTGGAGCCGTTCGTCGACGCCGACGACATCGCGGACGTCGCGGTCGCGGCGCTGACGGAGGACCGGCACGTGGGCGAGCTCTACGAGCTCACCGGCCCCCGGCTGCTGACCTTCGCCGACGCCGCCGCGGAGATCTCCGAGGCGACCGGCCGGCGGATCCGCTACGTGCCGGTCTCCCCGGAGGAGTACGAGGAGGCGATGGTCGGCCACGGTGTGCCGGCCGAGTACGCCAAGCAGCTCACCGTGCTGTTCGGCACCGTGCTGGACGGCCGCAACGCCCACCTGGCGGACGGGGTCCGCCGGGCCCTCGGCCGGGAACCCCGGGACTTCACGCGGTACGCGCGCGAGACCGCCGCCACCGGGGTCTGGGACGGCTGACACACCGGCTCGCCCCCTCGCCGCTCCTTCGGGCGAGGGAGGCGGGCACGTGAACGACCTGGACGACAGCACCGAGGGGATCGGCCGCACCGGCGGGACGAGCGGTGCGGCGCGTCCCCTGTTCCTCATCACCCGACATCACCCGATGTACGACGACGACCGTGGAGGTCGCGAAGATGGCACTGTTCCGAGGCGTCGCGCTGGTCGCGGCGACCGTCACCGTGGGACTCACGGCGGGTCTCCTGTACTCCTACGCCTGTTCCGTCATGCCCGGCCTGGCACGGACCGACGACCTGACCTTCGTCGGCGCGATGCAGCGGATCAACGTGGCGATCCTCAACGGCTGGTTCGCCGTCTGCTTCGCCGGCGCCCTGCCGCTGATCGCGGTGGCCGCCGGTCTCCACCTCCAGCGGGACGGCAGGCCCGTACTGCCCTGGATCGTGGCCGCGCTCGTCCTGTACGTGGCGGTGCTCGTCATCACGTTCGCGGTCAACGTGCCGCTCAACAACGCGCTGAACGCCGCCGGGGACCCCGGCGGCATCGCGGATCTCGCGGCGGTGCGCGAGCGGTTCGAGGGGATGTGGGTCCGCTGGAACATCGCGCGAACGGTGGCGTGCGTCGCCGCCTTCTCGTGCCTGGCCTGGGCCCTGGTGCTGCACGGGCGCATCGTGCCGCCGGCCGGGTGAGCGCGGGGGTGTCGTACCCCCACCGGGTGAACGCGGGGGCGCGCCGCCCCCCAGGTCGGGATGCCGGGCGGACGGCGGGAAGGCCGCCGGGCGGACGGCGGCAAGGCGGTTCGGTGGGCGACGGGAAGACGGTCGGGCCGGGGCGCGGCCCAGCGGTCCCGGAGGGCCCGGGGGCGCGTCCGGGGCCGCCGGGCTGCGCCCCGGGTACGCCTTCTGTCAGGATGCCGGTCTGTCGATCCGTGGCGCGGCCCCCCGGGCGGGGCGGGGGGGGGGGGCGCCGCCACGGCCTGACAGGTCGTGATCCCTGCCGTACCAGAGCGGCCGGTCGCCGCACGGACCCGTGGAGAGACCATGAGAGCCCCCCGTGTCAGCCGTCACCCGCGGAGATCCGCCGTCGTCACGGCCACCGCACTGGCCGTGGCCGCCTGGACGGTCCCCGCCGCCGCCCTCTCGCAGACGGCGCCCCTCGCCCCCTCCTCCCCGGCCTCCGCGCCTCTCGTCCCGATCTCCCCGGCCTCCGCGCCTCTCGTGCCGATCCTCCACGCGCCCGCCGTACCCGGGACGGCCGGGCGTGCGGGTGCGGGTGCGGCCCCGGCCGAGGCCGCGACCGGGACCGGGACCGGGACCGTCGCGGCCGGTTCGCTCGACCTGGTGCGTCCCTCGGCCACCCCGGTCATGCTGAGGAACGCCCCCCGGAAGCTGTCGGTGAGCTACACCCACGCCGGGAGAAAGACCACCCTCGCGAGCTTCCTCAAGCGCGCCAAGGCCAACGGCTTCGTCGTCCTGGACGGTCGTAGCGTCGTGTACGAGCGCTATGTCGCGGCGAACCGCGACACCCGGTTCCAGACCTGGTCGGTGGCGAAGTCCTTCACCTCGGCCGCGGTCGGCATCGCCCTGAGTGAGCGCCACATCCGCTCGATCGACGACCCGGTGACCGCCTACCTGCCCGAACTGCGCGGCTCGGGGTACGACGGGGTGTCCGTCCGCGACCTGCTGCGGATGTCGTCCGGGATCGACTGGGACGAGCGCTCCGACGTGCCGCGCGTGCACGTGGCCGCCAACCGGGGCAGGCCGGTGGCGAGCATCGCGGCGCGGCAGGTGCGCGGCTGGAAGCCGGGCAGCAGATTCGCGTACACGAGCATGAACTCCTTCGTGCTCGCCAAACTCGTCGGCCGCGCCACCCGCACCCCGTTCCACCGGTACGTGGAGAAGAAGATCTGGCAGCCCGCGGGCATGGAGTCCACGCTGGGCGTCGGCAACGACGGCAACGGCGACAACCTCGGTTACTGCTGCTTCCACGCGACCGACCGCGACCTCGCCCGGTTCGGCCTGCTCTATCTCAACGGCGGGAAGGCGAAGGGACGCCAGGTGGTGCCGCGTTCCTGGGTCGAGGCCTCGACCAGGCCGTCCGCCTCCTTCAACCCCGGCTACGGGCTGCACTGGTGGCTGGGCGGCGACGGCGAGGGTGACTTCATGGCCGCGGGGCTCGGCGGCCAGTACATCTACGTGTCGCCCGAGCACGGCGTGGTCGTCGTCATATCGGCCGTCTCCGCCCCGCCGGCCGACGACCGGCGCGAGGCACTGACGGCGTTCCGCGCCGTGGCCGCGGAGGTGGCGAGGACCCGCTGACCCGCCGGGCCCGGCGCGGAGGCCGTCACACCTCCGGTGACCCGAACCTCGACCCCACGGGCCGTCGGCGTCCCGGCGCGGTCAGCGTGGCCGCCGCGCGCGCAGCGGCTCGACGATCGCGCCGATGTCGGCGTCGCCCCAGCCTCCCGCGGCCGCCTCCTCGTAGCGCCGCCCGACCAGGCGGACGATCGGAAGGTCCACACCGTCCGGCTCCGCCAGCTCGGCGGCGAGCCGCAGGTCCTTGGCGGCCAGGCTCGTCGTGAACCACCCCCGGTGGTCACCTCCCAGCACGTCGTCGACCCGGTTGTGCAGGGCGGGCGCGACGGTGGGCCAGCGGAGGAGGAAGTCGTGCAGCAACGTCTCGTCGAGACCGGCCGCCCGGCCCGCGACCGTCGCCTCGGCCAGCACGGCGAGCCCGGACATGAGCAGGTAGTTGTTCAGCAGCTTGAACGCGAGCGCGGCACCGGGGTCGGCGCCGCAGTAGGAGTAGGAGGCGAACGCCCGCGTCCACACCGGCTTCAGCGTGTCGACGAGGTCGCGTTCGCCACCCACCAGGACCGCCGCCTGCCCCTCGGCGACGGCCTGCGGCCCGCCGAGGACGGGCGCGGCCACGAACCTGCGCCCGGGAGCCAGGTCCCGCAGCTCACGGGTCGTGGCGGGGGCGACGGTGCTCAGGTCCGCCACGACCGGCCCCTCGGAGCCGGTGGCGGCCAGCCGGCCCATCACGTCGCGGACGGCCCTGTCGTCGGCGAGCGACAGCAGCACCGCCTCGGCGTCCCGCGCGGCCTCGGCGGGCGAGCCCGCCTCCACGGCACCGAGGCCGACCGGCTCCTCCGCCCGGCCCGGTGTGCGGTTCCACACCGTGACCGGGAATCCGAGCGTCAGCAACCGCCGGGCCATCGCCCGTCCCATCACGCCCATGCCGAGAACGGCGACACGCATAAGATCATCCCCCTTCCCGTCATTGTGCCCGGAGGCGACCACCACGCCCCGGCGCCACGCGGTGCCGTCACGACCCGCCGTGCCCCGCCGTGCCCCCTGGCGCCCCGCGTCCCCTCCTCTCGGCCCCGCGCCCCCTTCACGGTGTCCCACGCCCCCGCGATACCCCGCGATACCCCGCGCCGTCCCGGGCCGGGAAACCGTCAATGCAGGTCAGGACGGGTAGGCGTGGGTCTCGGTCGCCTTCACCGAGGCCCAGACCCGCCGCCCCGGGGCGAGGTCGAGGTCGGCGACCGCGGCCGGGGTGACGTCGGCCGAGGCGTCGATCGGCCCCTCCAGATGGATGCGGACGTTGTCGCCGTGCCGCTCGACGCCCTCGATCGTCGCCTCCCAGAGATTGCGCGGGCTGCCGTCGGGACGGGTCCTGTAGAGCGCGACCGCGCTGGGCGCGAAGGCGACGAACGCCGGTCCCTCCACGTGCTCGGCGACGCTGAGGCCCACGTCGCCGACGACGACCCGCCGCCCGGTGGCCGTACCCCGGTAGAGGTTGAGGCCGACCAGGCGGGCGACGTAGTCGGTACGCGGGCGGCGGGCGACCTCGACGGGGGGGCCCTGCTGCACGACGGTGCCGCTCTCGATGACGACCAGGTGGTCGGCGAGCACCATGGCGTCCAGCGGGTCGTGGGTGACCAGGACGGTGGCGCCGTCGAAGTCGGCCAGGTGGTGACGGAGCCGGGAGCGGATCTCCAGCCGGGTGTGGGCGTCCAGGGCGGCCAGCGGCTCGTCCATCAGCAGCAGGCGGGGCCCCACGGCGAGGGCGCGGGCCAGGGCGACGCGCTGGGCCTGCCCGCCCGACAGCCGCCGGGGCCTCGTCCCCGCGTACGCGGCCAGGCCGACGCGCTCCAGCCAGTCCGCGGCGACGCGCCGCGCCTCCGCCCTGGACAGGCCGTGGCAGCGGGGCCCGAAGGCGACGTTGTCCAGGGCCGACAGGTGCGGGAAGAGCAGGTAGTCCTGGAAGACCATGCCGATCGGGCGTCGTTCGGCCGCCAGGGGGTGCAGCGGCTCGCCGTCCAGGACGATCCGCCCGCCCGACAGGCCGGTGAGTCCCGCCAGCGCGCGCAGCGCGGTGGTCTTGCCCGCGCCGTTGGGACCGAGCAGGGCGACGACCTGGCCCGCGGCCACCTCGATCTCGATGTCCAGGCGGAAGCGGGGGCGGGTGACGACGAGGTGGGCGTCCAGGATCACGGGGCGCTCACCCACCGATCGCGCAGGCAGGCCAGGATGACCACCGAGACGGTCAGCAGGACGAGGCTGAGCACGATCGCGGCCTCGGGTTCGGTCTCCAGCGCGAGGTAGACGGCCAGCGGCATGGTCTGGGTGCGTCCCGGGAAGTTCCCGGCGAAGGTGATGGTCGCCCCGAACTCGCCCAGCGCCCGGGCCCAGCACAGCACGGCCCCGGCGACGACGCCGGGGGCGATCAGCGGCAGGGTGACGCGGCGGAAGACGATCCAGCGGGAGGCGCCCAGGGTCGCGGCGGCCTCCTCCAGGCGCAGGTCCGCGGCGCGCAGCGCGCCCTCGACGCTGATGACCAGGAACGGCATGGCCAC
Organism: Streptosporangium sp. DT93; assembly: GCF_049844535.1. Taxonomy (NCBI): domain Bacteria; kingdom Bacillati; phylum Actinomycetota; class Actinomycetes; order Streptosporangiales; family Streptosporangiaceae; genus Streptosporangium; species Streptosporangium sp. DT93. The sequence goes on along the minus strand of NZ_JBNCLF010000030.1, from coordinate 11,570 downwards.
GAACGCCTCGGCGACGACGACCCCGGCCGTGGTGAACGGCAGGGTGACGCCGAAGGTGGCCTCCAGCCACTCGCCGACCAGGCCGCGCCGTCCCAGGACGAGCAGCAGGGCGACCCCGCCGACCACCGGGGGCAGCACGAGGGGGACGGTGACCAGCGCCCGCACCAGGCGGCGCCCGGGAAAGGCGACGCGGGCCAGCAGCCACGCCAGCGGCACGCCGAGCAGCAGGCACACGAGCGTGGCCACGGTCGCGGTCACCAGCGACAGGCGCAACGCCTCCAGCACCTGCGGCTCGCCGAGCCTCTCGGCCAGCGTGGACCAGGGGGCGCGCACCAGCAGCCCGGCCAGCGGCAGCGTCAGGAAGGCGATCCCCGCCAGGGCCGGCAGTACCAGCACCCAGGGCAGACGTCCCGTCACGCCACCGGAGGACCCCCCGGGCTCACTCCTCATCGGCCCGTACGGGGATCCTCGGGGATCTCCACGACGACGTTGGTGGACTTGATCACGGCGACCGCGACCACCCCCGCCTCCAGCCCCAGCTCGTCGGCGGCCTGGCGGCTCATCAGCGACACCACCCGGTACGGCCCCGCGGCGATCTCCACCTGGGCCATGACCGCGTCCCTGACCACCTCGGTCACGATCCCCCGGAAGCGGTTCCGCGCCGACGAACGGCCCGATCCGCGCTCGGCCTCGATCTGGGCCCGCGCGAACGCCGCGAGATCCTCACCGGCCACCGTCCGGTGGCCGTGCTCGTCCCGCCGGGCGGGGAGCCGGTCGGCGTCCACCCAGCGGCGGACGGTGTCGGGGCTGACCCCCAGCAGCACGGCGGCCTCGCCGATCCGAAACGTCGTCACGAAAGGGCAGCCTACCTTCGCACCTGCCGGTTCCCCCGCCCCGGCCGCGCCGCATCCGCGTCGCGACCCGGTGCTCCCCCCTGGCAGGTGAGAGCACACGGAACCCCTGTCGCGGGTCGGAGGCGTCAGCCCATGCTCTTGGCGCTGTCGATGGACTCGCGGATGATGTCGGCGTGGCCGGCGTGCTGGGCGGTCTCGGTGATGATGTGCATCAGCGTCCTGCGGGCCGACCACCGTGCGCCGGCCTCGAACCAGGGGGCCTCCGGCAGCGGCCAGGTGGCGTCCAGATCGGGCAGGGTGGCGACCAGTTCGTCGGTCCGGCGGGCGACCTCGGCGTAGTCGGCCAGCACGCCCGCCAGCGTCTCGCCGGGGAGCAGCCGGAACTCGTCGTCCCGCCGGGCCCAGTCGGCCTCGGTCATGGCGGCGAAGTCGCTCCGCGGCGCCGGGCCGTTCACGATGAAGTCCGCCCAGTTCCGCTCGGTCGCCGCGACGTGCTTGATCAGCCCGCCCAGGCACAGCTCGCTGGCGGTGCTGCGCTGCGCGGCCTGCTCGTCGGTGAGGTCGCGCGTGGTGAGACACAGGAAGTGCCGGTGCTTGGCCAGCATCGCCAGCAGGTCGGCGCGCTCACCCGTGAGAGCGGGCGTGCCGGTGGCGGCCGCGTCGGGGGCGGGAGCGGGGGCGGGGGCGGGAGCGGCGGTGATGTCGTGGGTGGCCGGTTCGACGACGGTCGTGGTCTCGCTCATGATCTCGGCCTTCCGTGGTTCCGTTCCTTCGGTCAGGTTCCACGCTAGGCCGTACAGCGGTCACTTTCTGACCTGAATTGCGGAAGAATCGAAGCATGGCCAACACCAGTACCCGCACGCTGCGACTGCTGTCCCTGCTGCAGACCCACCGGTACTGGCCGGGCACCGAGCTGTCCGAACGCCTGGGGGTCTCGGCCCGCACCCTGCGCCGGGACATCGACCGGCTGCGCGAGCTGGGCTACCCGGTCGAGGCGCGGCGCGGTGTGGACGGCGGTTACGAGCTCGCCCCGGGCGCGTCGCTGCCGCCGCTGGTGATCGACGACGAGGAGGCGGTCGCCCTGGCCGTGGGGCTGCAGGCCGCCGCGCGGAGCGCGGTGGAGGGCATCGCCGAGTCCTCGGTGCGGGCGCTGGCGAAGGTGGCGCAGGTGATGCCGGCCCGGCTACGGCGCCAGGTCGAGGCGCTCGGCGCGATGACCGTGCCCGCCGGCTGGGACGGCCCCGCCGGGGCGGGCGTCGACCCGGGCGTGCTCACCGTGGTCGCGCTGGCCTGCCGGGACGGCGAGCGGCTCCGCTTCTCCTACACCGCCGCCGACGGCCGCCGGACCGACCGGCACACGGAACCGCATCGGCTGGTCTGCCTCGGCCGCCGCTGGTACCTGGTCGCCTACGACCTCACCCGGCACGACTGGCGCAGTTTCCGGGTCGACCGGCTCGCCGCACCGGGGAGCGACGGCTCCCGGTTCCGGCCCCGCGACCTGCCCGCCGCCGACGCGGCCGCGTTCGTCCGCGCGGGCCTGGACAAGGTGCCCCGCTCGTACCGGGTGGAGGTCCTGGCCGACGCCCCGGCGGAGGTCGTCCGCGAACGGATCGGCAGGTGGTGCACGGTCGAGGAGATCGACGCCGGGCACTGCCGGGTGCGCATGACCTCCGACTCCCTGGACTGGCCGACCATGGCGCTGGGCGTGCTCGGCGCCGGCTTCCGCGTCCTCGGCCCGCCCGAACTCCGCGAGCGGATCCACGACTGGGGCGCCCGGTTCAGCCGGTCCTGAGACCCGGCCCGCCGATCACGCTCGGCCCCGCGACACCCCGGCGCTCCTCCGGTCGCGTCCGGCCCGCCGCCCCGGCGGCGCTCCGGCCGGTCATGGGCGACGCGGCGTCCCGGTGTCCCGCCGGTCACGGGTGATTTCCGGGACCCCCAAGAGCTCTCGGCAATCCAGTCGTTACCTTGCATGTTTTTGTTGAAACATTGCGGTTACTTGTCCGTCATCTTATGGTGTGGGCAGTTCCGCCGGACATCAGCGGTCGGCGCGCCCCCCGACCGCGACGGCGTCCGGCTCTCCCCCCATGAAGGGTCATCCGATGCGGAAAACCGGCAGACTACGCGGCTGGACGACAGCCACCGCCCTGGCGCTCATGGCGGGAGCGCTGGCGATCCCCACCGCCATGTCATCGGGTGCCTCGGCCGCTGCGGCGGTCGACTCGATCTTCGACGTCCCGGGGCGCGGAGCGACCGTCCCGTTCACCGAGTTCGAGGCCGAGGACCCGGCGCACGCCACCACGAACGGCCAGGTCATCGGGCCGGACCGCATCTACGGCCGTCTCCCCGCCGAGGCCTCGGGCCGCAGGGCCGTGACCCTGGACGCCGTCGGCGAGTACGTCGAGTTCACGCTGACCAAGCCCGCGAACGCCGTCACCGTCCGCTACAGCGTGCCGGACAACGCCGCGGGAACCGGCCTCAGCACCCCCGTCAGCCTCCGCGTCAACGGCACCCACCTCAAGGACCTGACCTTCACCTCCAAGTACGGCTGGTACTACGGCGGCTACCCCTTCAACAACACCCCCGGCGGCAGCAACCCGCACCACTTCTACGACGAGACCCGGACCATGTTCGGCTCCACCCTCGCCGCCGGGACCAAGGTCCGCATCCAGGTCTCCACGACCGCCGTCACCAACTCGATCACGGTCGACCTGGCCGACTTCGAGCTCGTCGGCGCCCCGATCGGCCGCCCCTCGGGGTCGCTGTCGGTCGACGACTTCGGCGCGGTCAAGAACACCACGAGCGTCGACAACACGGCCGCCTTCCAGGCCGCGGTCGACGCCGGCAGGGCACAGGGCAAGGAGGTGTACGTCCCCCAGGGCACGTACAACCTCTACGACCACGTGATCGTCGACGGCGTGACCCTGCGCGGGGCAGGCCCCTGGTACAGCGTGCTGGGCGGACGCCACCCCACGCAGCGCAACAAGGCCGCAGGCGTCTACGGCAAGTTCGTCGGCGAGGGCGGCCCGAGCCGCAACGTCACCCTCAAGGACTTCGCCGTCATCGGCGAGATCATGGAGCGTGTCGACGACGACCAGGTCAACGCGATCGGCGGCGCGATGAGCGACTCCGTCGTCGACAACGTGTGGATGCAGCACACCAAGGTCGGTGCCTGGATGGACGGCCCGATGAACAACTTCACCATCAAGAACAGCCGCATCCTCGACCAGACCGCCGACGGCGTGAACTTCCACATCGGCGTCACCAACTCCACGGTGACGAACACCTTCGTCCGCAACACCGGTGACGACGCGCTGGCCATGTGGGCCGAGCGGGTGCCGAACGTGAACAACAAATTCACCTTCAACACCATCGGCGTCACGCTGCTGGCCAACCACCTGGTCACCTACGGCGGCAAGGACATCCAGATCACCGACAACGTGGTGGCCGACAGCGTCAGCAACGGCGGCGGCATCCACATCGCCAACCGCTACCCGGGCGTCAACTCCGGCCAGGGCACCGCGGTCTCCGGCACCCACACCGTCGCCCGCAACACCCTGATCCGTACCGGCAACTCCGACTACAACTGGAACTTCGGTGTCGGCGCCCTGTGGTTCAGCGGGCTCAACGAGCCGGTCAACGCCACCGTCAACGTCACCGACACCGACATCCTGGACAGCTCCTACGCCGCCATCCACTTCATCGAGGGCAGCACGAGCACCGTCAACTTCAGGAACGTGAAGGTCGACGGCACCGGCACGTACATGATCCAGGCGCAGTCGCCGGCGAACACGACGTTCACAGGCGTCAGCGCCGCCCACCTCGGCGCGGGCGTCGCGATCCACAACTGCGTCGGCACCGGCTTCGCGATCGCCACGGGAACCGGGAACACCGGCTGGAGCCCGTCCGACAAGGTCTGCACCGGCACCTGGCCCGCGCCGAACTACATCTACCCCGGTGGCGGCGGCAACCCCACGCCCACTCCCACCCCGACCGTGACGCCGACCGTCACCCCCACCCCCACGCCGACCGTCACCCCGCCGTGCAACCCCGGCACCGGTGACCTCGCCCGGGGCAGGCAGGTCACCGCGACCAGCCAGAACCAGGGCTTCGCCGCCGGGAACGCGGTCGACGGCAACGCCGACAGCTACTGGGAGAGCTCCAACAACGCCTTCCCGCAGTCGATCACCGTCGACCTGTGCGGCGTCGTCTCGGCCCAGCGCGTCGACCTGAGACTGCCCCCGTCGGCGGCCTGGGCCACCCGGAGCCAGACCGTCGCCGTGCAGGGCTCCGTCAACGGCACCGACTTCACCACCCTGTCGGCCGCGGCGCCCCGCACGTTCAACCCGGCCACCGGCAACGCGGTGAGCATCCCGTTCACCGCCGCGAACGCCCGCTACCTGCGGCTGACCGTCACCGCCAACACCGGCTGGCCGGCCGCGCAGCTGTCCTCCGTCGAGGTGTACGGCACCCCCGGCCCCACCCCGACCCCCACCCCGACGCCGACCGTCACCCCGACGCCGACCCCGACCGTCACGCCCCCGGCCGGCAACCTGGCGCGGGGCAGGGACACCACCGAGAGCGGCCACGCCGACGTCTACGGCTCGGGCAACGTCGTCGACGGCAACGCCGGGACCTACTGGGAGAGCGCGAACAACGCCTTCCCGCAGTGGGCCACCGTCGACCTCGGCAGCGCCACCGGTGTCCGCAGGGTGACCCTGAAGCTGCCGCCGTCGGCGGCCTGGGCCACCCGCACCCAGACCCTCTCCATCCAGGGGAGCGTCAACGGCTCGGCCTTCACCACGCTGGCCGCGTCCGCTCCCCGCGTCTTCGACCCCGCCACCGGCAACACGGTGACGATCACCTTCCCGGCCACGACCCAGCGCTACCTGCGGGTCGACGTCACCGCCAACACCGGCTGGCCGGCCGCGCAGCTCTCCGAGTTCGAGGTGTACGCCTCCTGACCCGGAGCCCGTGACGGCACGCCACCGCGTGACCTCACGACCTCACGATCGCGTGACCTCCTGAGCGCGTGACCTCTCAGGCGGGACCCGGGCCGGCACACCGGCCCGGGTCCTCGCCGTGCCCCCGGCGTTCACGGGAACTCCTCCGGGTCCGGCGGCCCGTCGTACGGTCCCGCGGGCGGGACGGTCTCGTAGCGCAGCTCCACCCCGAGGCTCAGCGCGAGCCGCCGGGCCAGCCCGGTGTTGCGGCGGTGGTCGAGCCTGCGCACGGCCGTCTCCAGGGCCTCGCGCTGCCCGACGACGACCACCCACGACCGCGCCCTGGTCACCAGCGTGTAGAGCAGCTTGCGGCGCAGCATGACGCCCCCGGCCTCGCCGACGAGCGGCGCGACCACGAAGGGGTACTCGCTGCCCTGGGAGCGGTGCACGCTGACGGCGTAGGCGTGGGTCAGCTCGTCGAGCTCGCCGAAGCCGTAGCGCACGGTCCGGCCGTCGTCGGTGCGCACCTCGACGGCCCGTTCCTCGGCCACGACCGAGGTGACCGTGGCGGTGTCGCCGTTGAAGACGCCCTTGTCGTAGTTGTTGCGGATCGGCATGACGCGGTCGCCCACCCGGAAGACCGAGGCGCCCGACCAGTGCTCGGCCACCCCCTCGCGCGCCGGGTTGAGCCGCTCCTGGATGAGCCGGCCGAGCTCGACCGTCCCGGTGGGGCCCCTGCGCATCGGGCAGAGCACCTGGACCTGGCCGGGGTCCACCCCCTGCTTGCGCGGGATCGCCTCGGTCGCCAGGTGCATCACACGGTCGGCGACCTTCTCGGGGTCGTCGATCTCCTCGAACCAGAAGCCTCCCCCTCCGGGGACGCCGGGCACCTCGCCGGCCAGGATCCGGTGGGCGGCCCGGATGATGCCGCTCTCCTCGGCCTGGCGGAAGACGCGCGTCAGCCGGATCCGCGCGATCGCCTCGACGCGCAGCAGGTCGGCCAGCACGCTGCCGGGGCCGATGCTCGGGAGCTGGTCGCTGTCGCCCACGATCAGCAGGTGGCTGCCCGAGGGGACCGCCGAGGTGAGCCGGGTGGCCAGGTGCAGGTCCAGCATGGACGCCTCGTCGACCACGATCAGGTCGGCCCGTACGGGCGTCTGTTCGAAGAGCGTGCCGCTGTCGGGGTCGGGCTGGTGGGCGAGCATCCGGTGCACGGTCATCGCGGGCATGCCGGTGAGCTCCGACAGGCGCTTGGCCGCCTTGCCGGTCGGCGCCGTGAGCGTCACCGTGCCGCCCATCGCCCGCACCGTCGCCGCGATGACCCTGACCGTGTGGCTCTTGCCGCACCCCGGGCCGCCGGTGAGGATGGACACGGTGCTGGTCAGCGCCATGTTCACGGCCACGCGCTGGTCCTCGTCCAGGCCGGGGTCCTCCTGGAAGGCGCGCATGGGCAGCGTCGAGGGCGCCTGGCAGAGCCGGGTCAGGTTGGCCGTCAGCCGCAGCTCGCGGCCGTGCAGCTCCTTCGGGTACACCACGTCGGGTCCCCGGCCGTCGGGGGACGCCTCGACGACGACCCTGCGGTCGGCGACCAGGGCGTCCACCGTCCGCCGGACGAGGTCGTGGTCCTGGCCGATCATCTCCACGGTCTGGGCGACCAGCGCGACCAGCCTCGTGTAGCAGTGCCCGTCGCGGACGGCGGCCGTCTCCAGCCGGTCCAGGATCGCCGCCTTGATCCGTTCGGGGCTCTCCTCGGCGAGCCCCGACCGCAGCGCGATCCTGTCGGCCGTCGCGAACGCGATGCCCCTGACCTTGCCGATGAGCCGGTACGGGTCCCGCTGGAGGACCTCCTCGGACTCGGCGCCGAGGACCTGGTAGATCTTCGCGGCCAGCAGCGGGCTGATCCCGAAGCCCTGCAGGACGACCATCAGCGCGGCGATCGCCTTCTGCTCCTCCCAGGCGTCGGTGATCTGGGCCTGCCGGGCGGGGCCGATGTTGACGACCTCGGTGAGCCGGGCCGGTTCGGTGTCGATGACCGTCAGCGTCGTGTCGCCGAAGTGGCTGACGATGGCGTGCGCGAGGCGCGGCCCGATGCCCCGGATCAGCCCGGACCCCAGGTAGATGCGGATGGCCCGGACCGTGGCCGGGACCAGCCGCTCGCACGCGACGACCTCGAAGCGCCTGCCGTGACGCGGGTGCTCGCCCCACTCGCCCACGAGCCTGAGCGTCTCCCCCGGCTGGACCCCGCCCAGGGCGCGGCCGGAGGCGACGAAGCCGGGGAGCCCCTCGGCGCTCATCCGCGCGATCGTGTACTCGTCCTCGCGGACGTACACCAGTTGCTCGACAGATGCCTCCAAAGAACGCCGATCCTCCCCCGTACCGCTCTCACCTCGCACTTCAGACATCAGACCAGCCGGTCCGGCCTTCCCACAAGTCGTCGGTGGCCGCCGGTGACTATGCTGGCGGCAGGGACACGGCTACCCGGGGAGAGCGCATGGTCAGGCCCCGGGCGCGCGCGACCGTGCGCGACGTCGCGGCGGAGACGGGCCTGTCGATCGCCACGGTCTCGCGGGTGCTGAACGGGCACTCCAACGTCGCCCCGCACACCCGGGACCTGGTGCTGCGGGCCGTCGACCGGCTGGGGGGCGAGGGGCCACGGCCGCGCGCGGGCCGGGAGGCGACGGCCGGTGCGACGATCTACGTGCGCTGCCCCTACCTGCTGACCGACTACTTCGGGCTCATCGTCTCCTCCATCGGCGAGACCGTCGACCTGCACGGCGGGCAGGTGATCCTGGGCACCGGCGAGGCGGCCCAGCGCGCCCCCGTGCTCGCCACGCTGCCCGACCGCCCGGACATCGCCGGGGCGATCCTGATCCTCCCCCCCGAGCCGGGCGAGGAGCTCGTACGGCTGCGCGACCGGGGGTTCCCCTTCGTGGTGATCGACCCCAGGACGCCGCTGCCCAGGGACATCGTGGCGGTGTCGGCCGCGCACTTCGCGGGGGCCCGCAAGCTGATGGCGCACGTGGTCGGGCTGGGGCACCGCCGGGTCGGCGTCATCGGCGGGCCGGTGCGGTGGCTGCCCAGCGAGGCCAGGATGGCCGGCTACACGGCGTCGCTGGCCGATGTCGGCGTCCTGCCCTCGGCCGAGCTCCAGCGCAACGTGCCCGAGCCCACCACCGAGCACGGTCACCGCGCGGCCCGCGAGCTGCTGGACCTGCCCGAGCGGCCCACGGCGCTGGTCGCGTTCAACGACAAGATGGCGGTCGGGGCGCTGCGGGCGGCGGCCGAGCGCGGGCTGCGCGTGCCCGGGGACCTGTCGGTCGCCGGTTTCGACGACATCGACCTCAGCCGGGCGACCGTGCCGATGCTGACCACGGTGCGCCAGCCCCTGGAGGAGATGGGCCGGATGGCGGTCACGCTGCTGATGCGGCTCCTCAACCGGCACACGCTGGAGGCGCTGCACGTCTCCCTGGGGACCGACGTGATCGTCCGCGACTCCACGGGACCGGTTCCCGGCTTCGTCCGCGACTGAACGGGTCCGACCTCCGACTTAGTTTTGTTTCATTTGTTTCATCAAAGATCGCTCTTACGGCGGGCCCATGAATCCGTACATTCGAGCCTTGACAAGTGATTTCGGCGTGTGTTGTCCTGTTTCGTAACAGGCAACTTTCTTGCTTGTTACATTTGTTACAGCGACGGTTACCCGGGAGCGCGCGTGCCCCGGCACGGGCGGCCCGGATGTCGCGGGCCCGATCGTCACCCCCCCGAAAGGACCCCGCCGTGTCCCGATCCCCCCGCCGGGCCCTCGCCCTGGCCCTGGCCTGCGCCGCCGCCCTGTGGGCGAGCGGCCCCCTGGCCGCCACGCCCGCCCTCGCCGCCGGTGAGCCGGTGAACATCTGGCTCACCACCACCTCCGACGCGGGCGGCCGCAACGTCACGCGCGGCCTGCAGCAGCAGTCCCCGATCGCGTTCGGCCCGGCCGGCGGCAGCGCCGCCCACACCGTCACCGTCAACGAGAACACCACCTACCAGCGGTTCGAGGGCGGCGGAGCCTCGATCACCGACACCACCGCCCACCTGCTGCGCGGCGGCGCCGTCAGCGCGGCCACCCGCGACGCGGTGATGCGCAAGCTGTTCCACCCCGTCGACGGCATCGGCCTGTCGTTCGTGCGCAACCCGATCGGCGCCTCCGACCTCTCCCGGCCCGGCCACGTCTCCCTCGACGACACCTGCTGCGACCTCGGCGACTTCGGCGCCAACGGGTACGACACCAACGTGCGCCTGCTCACCCAGCAGGCGAGGACGCTCAACCCCGCCCTGCGCGTCAAGGGCGTGCCGTGGAGCGCCCCCGGCTGGATGAAGGACAACGGCCGGATGGACCAGATGGGCTGGCTCACGTGGGAGCACTACCCCACCTACGCCCAGTACCTCGTCAAATACGTCCAGAGCTACCAGAACGCCGGGATCCCGGTGAACTACATCTCCGTGCAGAACGAGCCCAACTGCTGCCAGGCGAACAACCCGCCCGCGATGAACTACCCCGGGATGAGCTGGAACTCCTCCGGCCTGGCCGAGTTCACCAAGAACCACGTCTACCCGGCCTTCCGTGCCGCCGGCATCACCACCAAGGTCCTCGTCCACGACTGGAACTACGGTGACTACGCCGGGATGGGCGCCGGGGTGCTGAACGACGCGGGCGTGCGCAACGACCCCCTGTTCGGCGGCATCGCCTGGCACGGCTACGGCGGCGACCCCGCGATCGGCACGCAGGTGCACAACCAGTACCCGTCGGTGCCGCAGTTCAGCACCGAGCACTCGGGCGGCACCTGGATCGGCAACCAGCACGACGAGGACCTCTACGACATCGTCACCTACGCCCGCAACTGGAGCGGCAGCCTGGTCAAGTGGAGCCTCGCGCTCAACCAGAACATGGGCCCGCACAACGGCGGCTGCGACATCTGCACCGGCCTGATCACCGTGCAGGAGGGCGGCTCCCGGGCCGGCCAGGTCGACTACACCGTCGAGTACTACACGACCGGCCACCTCACGAAGTTCGTCAGGCCCGGGGCGCAGCGGATCGACTCCACCGCCAACGGCACGATCCAGAACGTCGCCTGGCGCAACACCGACGGCTCCAAGGCGCTGATCGCGCACAACCGGGGCACCTCGGCGCAGTCCGTACGGGTCAACTGGGGCGGCCAGTCCTTCGTGTACTCCCTGCCGGGCCGTACCACCGCCACCTTCACCTGGTCCGGCACGCAGAGCGGCAACCCCGGCAACCCGGGCAACCCCGGAGGCACCGTCACCGGCCTGGGCGGCACGTGCATGGACGTCGCGGGTGCCAGCAGCGCCGACGGCGCCGCCGTTCAGCTCCACACCTGCAACGGCACCGCCGCCCAGCAGTGGACCCGCCCCGGCGACGGCACTCTCCGCGCGCTCGGCAAGTGCCTGGACGTGGCCGACCGGGGCACCGCCAACGGCAGCCGCCTGCAACTGTGGTCGTGCTCCGGCGGGGCCAACCAGCAGTGGACCTACAACGCGACGACCAGGGACCTGGTCAACCCCGTCGCGAACAGGTGCGCCGACGCCACCGGCAACAGCTCCGCCGACGGCACCCGCCTGCAACTGTGGGACTGCACCGGCGCCGCGAACCAGAAGTGGACGATGTCCTGACCCTGATTCCCGTCCGGACGGGGTGGGGGGGGGCGGGCCCCCCGGGGGGGCGGCGCCCCCCCGGGTCGGCCGCGGGCCCGGGACCCGCGGGCCCCCGCGCCCG